>CAITZM010000117.1 GCA_903896925.1 uncultured Lentisphaerota bacterium
GGGGCGGAAAACCGAGCTCCCACAGGGCTCGACACACATCATCACTCACAAAAAAAGGGGACATTCTAATCGAGCGCAAAAAGGGGACATTTTAAACGAGCGTTGACAGGCGGCGCTTTGGGGTTGCGCGAACGCCGTTCTGTCCTTATCTTGCCGCCATGTTGTCCCTTTCCAAGGTGGTGTGCGGGGCGTTGGCGCTCGGTCTGCTGGCCGCCGCGGCGTGCCGCGCCGACGCGCTGCCGGTGGCGACCAATGCGCCGCCGGCGGCCGGCACGAACGCGCCGCTGCTGATGCGCGCCGTCGACCTGCCGTTTCCCATCGGCGAGGAGCTGACCTACCGCGTCTACTGGGGCTACATCCCCGTCGCGGTGGCCACCGCCCGCTTCGACTGGGTGGAACTGGACGGCCGCAAGTTGCTGTCGATCCGTTCGACAGCGCGTACCAACAAGTACGCCGACAAGATCTACCGCGTGGATGACCTGATGGAAAGCATTGTGGACCCCGAGACGATGTTGCCGGTGCGGTTTACCAAGATCTCCCACGAAGGCCGTTACTGGACGCACGAGATCACCACCTATGACCACGCGAACCGCGTGGCGCACTACGAGTCGAAGAAGAACGGCGAGAAGCAGGACTATCCTCTCGATGCGGACACGCACGACCTGTTTTCAATGATGTATGTCATGCGCTCGCAGCCCTTCGTGATCGGCCAGAAGCCCCATTACCGCTGCCTGACGGACGACCGAATCTATGACTTCTGGGTGGACGTCCTCAAGGAGGAGCGGGTTGACCTGGAAAACTACGGCAAGGCGCCGTGCGTCAAGGTCGAGCCGGTCGCCGCGTTCAACGGTTTGTTCGTCCGCAAGGGCCGGGTCTGGTTCTGGATCTCGCGCGACAAGCGCCAGTTCATGACCAAGATGGTCGCCGAGGTCCCCGTCGCCAAGATCTGGGTCGTGCTCGACAAGGTCAGCGGGCCCGGCACCGACTTCTGGGTCAAGCCGCCCGAGGACGAAAAAAAGTAAAGGTCGCTTCATGAGCATCACGTCCGCGCGGGTCAAAGAACTGCTGCAACACTTCCAGCGGCAGCGCATCCTGGTCGTCGGCGACCTGATGCTGGACCGGTATATCTATGGCGCGGTCAGCCGCATTTCGCCGGAGGCGCCCGTGCCGGTGATCCATGTCCAGCACGAGAAGGCGATGCCCGGCGGTGCCAGCAACGTCGCGACCAACCTGCGCGCGCTCGGCGGGCAGGTGGCCCTCGGCGGGCTGCTCGGCCGCGACGCCGCCGGCCGCGAACTGCGCGAGGTGCTGATCAAAAACGGCATCAGCACCGAGGCCATCCTCGACCAGCCGGAGATCCGCACCATCGTCAAGTCGCGCATCATCGCCGAGCGCCAGCAGGTCTGCCGCGTGGACTGGGAGGAGCCGCTGCGCCTCGATCCGCCGACGCTGGACGGTTTCTGCAAGCGCATCGCCGTGGAACTGAAAAAGTCCACCGGCGCGATCCTGGCCGACTACGGCAAGGGCGTCTTGCAGCAGCGCGTCGTGGATGGCGTGCTCGCGTCGGCGCGAGTCGGCGGTTTTCCGGTCGGGTTGGACCCGAAGAATTTTTCCCTGCAGCTGGCGGGGCTGACGCTGGCGACGCCGAACCGCAAGGAGGCGTTTGCCGCCGCCGGCCGGCCGGAGACGACGCCCGCCGCCGAGCCGCTGCGCGACCGCGCCCTGTTGGAGGTCGGCCAGTTGCTGCTGCAGCAATGGCAGCCCCGGCTGCTGCTCGTCACGCTGGGCGCGCAGGGCATGCTGCTGTTCACGGCCGACGCCCCGCCGCACCATGTCCCGACGCGCGCCCGCGAGGTGTTCGACGTGTCCGGTGCCGGTGATACCGTCATTGCCACCTGCGTCCTCGCGCTCGCCGCCGGCGCGACGCCGGTCGAGGCCGCCGAGGTCGCGAACTTTGCCGCCGGCGTTGTCGTGGGCAAACTGGGCACCGCCACCTGCAACCCGGCCGAACTGCTGGACGCGGTCGCCGGCCACGAATGAGGGCTTTTTCCATGCTTTGCATAAAACAGCTGTTCCGGTGTCCAAGCCTTGGAACCGGGTGCGGGCTGAGGCGGGTGCGCGGGGTTGGAAACCCCGCGCACAAAGCGGGCTTGTTGGGTGGTGGCGTGGCGCGTGCGCGGTGGGCGCTGCTGGCAGGGCTGCTGCTCGTGCCGCTGGTGCAGGCCGAGGGTTTCAAGCTGCCCGTGGGCGTCTATCGCCTGAGCCAGCTCGACGCCGCGAAGGACGAGGCGGCGAAGAACGGCAAGGCGGTGGCGTTCGTCCTCTCCGAACTCAAGGGCAAGGGCGCCAAGGCGGCCATACCGAACACCCTGTACGCCTTCAACAAGCTCAAGGGCGTGTGCGTGCCGGTCTCGGTGGATTATCTGGACGACCTGAAGACGCTGGGGGAGAAGCTGCCGCTGCTGGGCAAGGCGCTGACCTCGGACCAGGCGGGCAAGACGATCCCGCGGGTCGTCGCCACCGACCCGGAACTCAAGCGCGTGGTGGCGATCGTCTCCACCATGCCGGAGGGCGTGATGGGCGATGGCGTCTATGCGGACGCCTGCCAACAGATTCAGGACTACCTGAAGGACCCGGCTAAGCGGGTGTCTTTCGACGCGGCCCGGAAGGGCAAAGGGAAAAAGAACAAGTGACGAGTGGCGAGGGTCGGGGGACGAGGGGCCGGGGATTTATGATTTGCGATTTATGATGGATGATTGTCAAACGACCGAAAAAGAGTGGGGATGAATGGGTTTTTTTGTCGCTTGCGGCCTTGCTGTCCTTGCGGCACACGACACGAGGTCCCTGCTGTGAAATGAGATGAAATAATGAAAACAAAAATTCTGTTGGTGCTGAGTCTGCTGGCCGGCGTGGCGTGGGGGGCGGGGGATCCGAACAAGCTGCCCTCCGGCGTGCGCAGGGTGGACCACATCAAGGAGGCGCTGGTCGAGGCGAAGGCGCAGAAGAAGGCCGTGCTGTTCGTGCTCGGCGAAATGGTCAAGAAGGAAGGCGGCAAGGGCAACAAGCTCGTGCTGGAAGCGACGCAGCTGCTCTTCCAGAAGCTGCGCGGCCAGTGCGTCCTGGTCTATGTGGACTTCAACAGCGAGCGGGCGAAGCTCGGCAAGGAACTCCCCGCGGTCAACGCGGCGTTCGATTCGGAGGACCTGAAGAAGAGCCCGATTCCGCGCGCCGTGGCGACGGATGCCGCCGGGCAGAAATTTTTCGCGCTGATCCCCTACGCGCCGCCGGGCCCGCTGGGCGAGGAGATGCTCAAGGAAGCCAAGCAGCAGATCACCGATGGCCTCGCGGGCAAGCTCAAGACGGACGCGGTCGGCATCGCCACCACGAAGGACCGCCAGATCGAACTGCCGCCCGACAAGAAGGATAAGAAGACCGGCAAATGAACCGCCGGCGTGAGCTGTTGACGGCCCCGATGTGGTCGCGGCGGCAATTCCTGGGCGCCTTGGGCGTCGCACCCTTGTGGCTCGCGTCGCGGACGGCAGCCGAAACCCCGGCGCTGTCCCGTCCGGACTTTTCCTTCCTGGTCATCTCCGACACGCATTTTTTTGCCGACCCGGACCAGCCCGGGCGCATGGAACCGCGCTCCGAGGCGCTCACGCGTGCGCTCGTGGAGACGCTCAACCGCCTCCCGGGCACGGCGTTGCCGGCGGCGGCCGGCGGCGGCACCGTCCTCGCGCCCAAGGGCGTGCTGATCCTGGGCGACCTGATCAACGACGGCGATAAAAACGGCGGGGATTTTCCACGCCTCCAGCTGACGGAATGGACCGCCTTCACGCAGCGGATGGGGCTGACCGGCGCGGAGGGCGAACTGAAGTTTCCGGTGTATGAGCTGCCCGGGAACCACGACGCGCCCGGCGGCCAGGGTCTGGTCATCGATGGCCTCCGCGTGCGCAACCAGCGCCGGCCCGGCCTGACTGCGGTTTCGGAGAGTGGTGTGCACTATGCCTGGCAGTGGGGCGGCGTCCACTTCCTCAACCTCGGCCTCGTCACCGCGCCCGGCAGCGGCGCGACCGGCCGCCGGCGCTATCATCCGCTCGGCAGCCTTGAGTTTCTGGCCGGATACTTGCGCGACAGGGTGGGGGCCGGCGGCGCGCCGGTGATCGTTGCGCAGCATATAGACCTCGCCCGCCACCTGACGCAAACGGCCTGGCAACATCCGCCGCTCCACGCGGAGTGGAACCCGGACGAGGTCGTCAAATTCTATGATGTGCTGGCGCCCTACAACGTGCTCGGCCTGTTCCACGGGCACACACATAACCGCTATTTCTGTCGCTGGCAGCGCGATGTGATCGGTCCCGGCCGCGAGGGCGTGCCGGTCTTCAACGTCCAGCATGCCAGCCATTACCTGGACAAGCATGGGGCGCTCTATTACTGCGAGTTGGCGGCCGGACGGTTGACCGTGCGCGAACTCGTCACGCAGGATCGCTGGGCCTCCGCGGCGTGGACGCCGCAGGCTTGGACGGTCAGCGGCACGCGTGCGTGAGGCCGCTGGCTGCGGCTTGGTGGCCTTGGTGGTGCAAGCTTCTTCATCCACCCTGCTCTGCCTGCCTCAGCGGCTCGCAGTTCAAGCGCCTGCAGTCAAGGATTGATAGCAGGAGGTCAAGAATGGCGCTTTCGTTTTGCCGGCGGTCCGGCTAGGTTGGGCGTCACGTTCAACCGGGAGCAAACACATGAACTGGAAGCAAACGCTGGCGGCGGGGATGATGATGGCGGGGGTGGCACTGGCGGCGGAGCCCCCGGCGGCGTTCGGGCCGGTGCCGAACGCGGCGCAGCTCAATTGGCACAACGGGGAGTTCATCGGCTTCCTGCACTTCACGGTGAATACCTTCACCGACAAGGAGTGGGGCTACGGCGACGAGCCCGAGAGCGTCTTCAACCCGACGGACTTCAACGCCGACGCAATCGTCAAGATCGCGGCCGAGGCCGGGATGAAGCGGCTGATCCTGACGTGCAAGCACCACGACGGCTTCTGCCTCTGGCCCTCGAAGTACACCGAGCATTCCGTGAAGAATTCGCCGTGGAAGAACGGCCAGGGCGATGTCGTCCGCGAAATCTCCGACGCGTGCAAAAAGCAGGGCCTGCAGTTCGGCACCTATCTCTCGCCGTGGGACCGCAACCACAAGGACTACGGCACGCCCGCCTACATCGAGTACTACCGCAAGCAGCTCCGCGAGCTGCTGACCAACTACGGGCCGGTCACCGAGATGTGGTTCGATGGCGCGAACGGCGGCGACGGCTATTACGGCGGCGCGCGCGAGCGGCGGAAGATCGACAACAAGACCTACTACGACTGGCCGAACACCTGGAAAATCGTCTACGAGTTGCAGCCGCTGGCCTGCATGTTCAGCGACGGCGGGCCGGAGGTGCGGTGGGTCGGCAACGAGCGCGGCATCGCCGGCGACCCCTGCTGGGCCACCATCAACCGCGACAACTATTATCCCGGCATCGGGGGCGTCAATGCGCTGCTGAACCGCGGCGAGCGGCCGGGCACGCACTGGATGCCGGCGGAGTGCGATGTCTCCATCCGCCCCGGCTGGTTCTATCACGCGAAGGAGGACGACCGGGTGCGCACGCCGGAGAACCTGGTGGAGCTGTACTACAAATCCATCGGGCGCGGCGCGAACTTCCTGCTCAACCTGCCGCCGGACCGGCGCGGGCATATCCACGAGAACGACGTGAAGGCGCTGCAGGGGTTCCGCAAGATCATCGACGCGACCTTCGCGAAGGATTTGGCCCAGGGTGCCAAGGCGACCGCGAGCAACGTGCGCGGCGGGGATGCACGGTTCGCCGCGGCGAGCGCGCTCGACGGCCAGCGCGACACCTATTGGAGCACCGATGACGCCGTGACGACGCCGGAGCTGGTGCTCGAGTTCGGCCAGCCGGTGACGTTCAACGTCGTCAGCCTGCGCGAGTTCCTGCCGCTGGGCCAGCGCGTGGACGACTGGGCGCTGGACCGCTGGGCGAACGGCGCGTGGGCGGAGTTCGCCGGCGGCACGGCCATCGGCCCGCGGCGGCTCTGGCGTGGCGACAACATCACGACGGAGAAGGTGCGGCTGCGCATCGTCAAGGCACCGGTCTGCCCGGCGCTCTCCGAGTTCGCGCTCTACCTGGAGCCCGAGTGGGCGCGCAAGAGCGGGCCGGGCGAGCAGCTCGTGCGCGGACTCTCCAAGAGCAACTGGAAGCTCGTGTCCGCCAGCGCCGAGGTCGCGAAGGGTGGGGCGGCGCGCAACGCGATCGATGACGACGCGAAAACCATCTGGCACACGCACGGTCCCAAGGGCGAACTGGCGCCCCCGCAAAACATCGTGATCGATCTCGGCAAGGAACTGGAACTCGGCGGCTTCACCTACCTGCCGCGCAGCGACGGCAGCACGCGCGGCATCGTGGACCAGTACGAGGTCTATGTGAGCGCCGATGGCCAGACCTGGTCTGCGCCTGCGGCCAAGGGTGAATTCGGCAACATCAAGTCCAACCCGATCCAGCAGGTGGTGCCCTTCGCCCAGCCGGCCAAGGGCCGCTTCGTCAAGTTCGTCGCCCTGCACAGCGCCGACGGCAACCACGTCAGCCTCGCCGAATTCGGCCTGCTGCCGAAGTGAAGAATGGAGTGATGGAGTGGTGGAGAACTGGAGTGATAGGCAGCAGGTAGGGGCGCAGGCTGGCTGCGCCCGGAGCCGTCCATTGCGGCGGCGCGCCGCGCCGCCCTCCAAAATAAAGGTGTCGGGAGGGCGAGCGTCCACGCGAGCCGCAACTATAGCGGCGGTCTGGGCGTTGCCTGGTGTTCTGTCTAACTGGGAGCGGCGGCATTCTTGCCGCCGCAGGACATGCGCGTTCTTGTCCGGTAAATTTCGGCGACTGGAAGGCCGCTGCTCCCGGCTGGGCCTCTGTAGCGGCGATCCCGCCGTGGCGGGATCGCCGATGGCAGCTATAGACCATCGTTACAGCTGCAGCTCGCCGGGAGGCTCGCCCTCCCGTACGCAAGCATTCCGTTTCTGTTTTAAGGAATAACTCATGAAAAAACTACTCGCTGTTCTATTACTGGCCGGTGCGTTGTCCAGTGCGGTGCAGGCGGACGTGGTGCAAGACAAGATTGACTGGCCGGCGGCGCTCGGCCGGCACGATCCGACCTGGAGCGCCCTGCCGCCCAAATGGGATTCCGGCGCTTTTCTGGGCAATGGCCTGTTGGGCGCGATGATCTACGCGCCGGAGTCGGGGCCGGGCCTGCGCTGGCACATCGGGCGCAGCGATGTGACCTATCGCGGCAACCGCATCCCCATCGGCGACCTCGTGCTCAAGCCGGTCGGCAAAATCCAAGCCTCCACCATGCGCCTGGATCTGTGGAACGCCGAGGCCAGCGGCACCCTTACGACGGATCGCGGCACGCTGGTGTGGAAGAGTTTCACGCACGCGGACAAACTGGTGCAGGTCATCGAGGTGCAGGCCACGGGCGGCGAGCAGGCTTATGCCTTCGTTTGGAACGGCGGGTTGGCGGCCAATCCGCGCTCGGTGCACAAGAAAGAAAAAATTCCCGCGAACGAAATGAACCCTCCGCCGGCGGCCAGCCGCGACGGTGCGCTCAACGTGTCGGTGCAGGCGCTGAAGGACGAGGGCGAGCACGCCGTGGTGTGGGGCAGCGCGGCGGGCGGCGCAGGGCAGTCCGTGCTGGTGCTGGGTGTCGGCTCCGCGAAGGCCGCAGGCGCGGCGTGCGCGGAGGCGATCGCGGCGGTCCGGTCGGCGCTGGCGGAGGGCTCGGCCAAGCTGCGTGCGTCGCATCGCGCCTGGTGGCACGCCTACTGGCCGGAGAGCTTCGTCTCCATTCCGGACACGCGGCTGGAAGGGTTCTACTGGATGCAGATGTACAAGCTCGCCAGCGCGACGCGCGCGGACCGGCCGGCGATCGACCTGATGGGGCCGTGGTTCCGCAGCACGCCGTGGCCGAAGATCTGGTGGAACCTCAACATCCAGCTGACCTACTGGCCGGTGCTCGGCGCCAACCGGCTCGAGTTGGGCGAGTCGCTCTGCCGGATGCTGGACAACGGAGCGACGAACCTGGCCAAGAACGCCAAGGAATTCAGCGCCGATTCCGCCACCATTGGCCGCACGAGCAGCTACGACTGCGCCGGCGCGGGCGGCGGCGAGCTGTGCAACCTGCCGTGGACGGTGCACAACTATTACCTCCAGTATCGCTACAGCATGGACGAAACGATGCTGCGCGACCGGATCTTCCCGCTGCTCAAGCGCAGCATCAATTATTATCTGCATCTGCTGAAGGAGGGACCGGACGGCAAGTTGCACATCCCGCGCGGGCTCAGCCCGGAATATCCCTCGCAGCCCAATCCGAATCCCGACTGCAACATCGACCTCGCGCTGCTGCGCTGGGGCTGCCAGACGCTGCTGCAGGTGTGCGACCGGCTGCATATCGCCGATCCGCAAGTTCCGCAGTGGCGGCAGACGCTGGAAAAACTGACGCCCTATCCCACGGACCAGAACGGCCTGATGATCGCCGCCAAAGTGCCGTTCGCGGAGTCGCACCGGCACTACTCGCACCTGCTGATGATCTTCCCGCTCTACATCATGAACCCCGAGCAGCCGGAGAACCAGGCGCTCATCAACAAGTCGGTGGACCACTGGATGGGCATGCCCAAGGCGCTCCAGGGCTATTCCTACACCGGCGCCTCCTCGATCTGCGCCGCCGTCGGCCGCCGCGACGACGCCGTGATGTATCTGAACCGGCTGCTCGACAAGCGGATCACCGCGAATACGATGTACTTGGAGGCGGGGCCCGTGATCGAGACGCCGCTCTCCGCCGCGCAGTCGCTGCACGACATCCTGCTGACCAGCTGGGGCGCGAACATCCGCGTTTTCCCCGGCGTGCCCGATGCGTGGAAGGATGTGGCGTTCCACAACCTGCGTGCTGAGGGGGCGTTCCTCGTCAGCGCCGTGCGCCAGGGCGGCCGGACGCAATGGGTGCGCGTGCAGAGCCTGGCCGGCGAGCCGTGCCGTATCAAGCCTGCGCTCACCGGTGAAGTGCGCGCCACCATGCCGCTCAAAAAACTCGCTGACGGCAGCTATGAGCTGGCGCTCAAGAAGGGCGAAGCCGCCTTGCTCTACACCGGCGCCCAGCCGCCGGCCGCCACCGTGCAGGCGCTCCCGGCCGATCCGGCCATGTGCAATTTCTACGGGTTGAAGGCTGTCGCGGCGAAGAAGTAGCGGGGCTGCAGTTGCCGGCATCACCGATGCCGGCTACAGCAAGCCTCCCACGGCTGCCGGGATCACCGATCCCGGCCACAACAAACTGCCCGCTGTAGCCGGGGTCGTTGACCCCGGCGGACCCTTGCCAAGCTTGCGAATACCGACAAAAGCCTCAGCAGACGCCGCGTGAGGGCACGCAGTCGATAAAATCACATCAAAACAGACCACTTTTCGTTGTAGGCCGGGTCACCGACCCGGCGACAACCAGCCACACGCTGCCGCCGGGATCGCCGATCCCGGCCACAACAAACTGCCCGCTGTAGCCGGGGTCGTCGACCCCGGCGGACCTTTGCCAAGCATTGGATATGGCGCAAAGAATGAGGTGCATCTTGTCTGCGAGAAAGCTGCGCGGGTACTGCATACGGGTAAGCGACCACGGCACGGCGGTTGCACTATGCGGGGCGGTGAGGCCATCGCCCCTCCCAGCTAGCCAGACACCTCCGATTTTATCTCTCGCTGCACCATGCAGGGGTTCCCCGCCTTGCATCCCGAAAACGGCTCGCGGGGACGCTCGCCCTCCCGCTCAGGCTGGCTTGCTGCGGGAGGGCGAGGCTCCTGACGAGCCGGTGTTCACCGCTGCCGGCACGCCTGGGTCGGGGTCATGCCCAGGTACTTGCGGAAGACGTTACTGAAATACTGGCTGGAGGAGAAGCCGGTGGCGAAGGCGACATCCGTGATGGTGCGCGCCGGGTCCGCCAGCAACTCGCGGGCCTTGGTCACGCGCAGGCGCTGCAGGTAATCGTTGGGCGTCAGGCCGGTGTTTTCCTTGAAGAGCTGGAAGAGCCGCGCGCGGCTGCAGCCGGTGGCTCGGGCGAGCTCCGTCATGGGCAGCGGTTCGTGGAAGTGTGCCTGCAGGTGGGCCAGCGCGGCGTCCACGGCCACCTTCCCGTGCACGGGGTGTGCGCCCGTGAGTTGCCGCGCGGCCTCGAAAATGATGTTGCAGGTGAGCAGGCGCAGGGCGGTCGCCACCGCCGCCTCGTGGTGCGCCTGCCAGTCCCGGATCAGGTGGTTTATGGCCACGACCTGGCGGTGCAGTTCGGCGCTCATCGGGTGCGCTTCGAGCGCGTGGGTCGCGAACTGGGCGGTCAGCCAGCCCAGGTCGCGCGCGGTGAAGGGCGTGTTGCGCCGGGCCGCGGCCGTGCGCGGGTCGAAGATCACGCCGCACAGGCTGGCGGGCGTCCGCACGTCGTGCAGGCCACGATGCAGGCAGCGCGGCGGGATCGCCACGAACCGGTCGCCCGTGACCTCGACCGTGCGGCCGTCGCGGCACTCGTAGGAGGTGGCGCCATCGAGCACGAAGATCAGCTCGAACCGGCGGTGCCGGTGCCAGGTGATGCGCGCGGAATTCAGGCTGTGGTAGGCGCTGATATGCTCCACCAAGGGCAGGGCGCAGTCGCGTCCGCGCACCCGGTGTTCCCCGGGGCCGGGGGGCTGGATCAGGTGCCTCATCGGGCATGTGCAATATCGTCCACGTGACGATTTTGCAAGACGGAATTGCACGCTTCGGGCACCATGGCCGCATGACGAACAACTATCAGGGCATCATTCCGCCGCTGGTGACGCCGCTCACGGGCCGCGACGCGCTCGATGTCGCCGGGCTCGAGCGGCTGGTCGAACACGTGATCGCCGGCGGCGTCAGCGGGATCTTCATCCTTGGCACGACGGGCGAGGGGCCGAGCCTGGGCTACCGGCTGCGGCGCGAGCTGATCGAGCGCACCTGCCAGCTGGTGCGGCGGCGGGTGCGCGTGCTGGTGGGGATCACGGACACGGCCTTCGTCGAGTCGGTGCAGGTCGCGCGCTGGTCGGCCGACGCCGGCGCCGATGCCGTCGTGTTGGCGCCACCCTACTATCTGCCGGAGGCGCAGCCGGAGTTGCAGGAGTACCTCGAGTGCCTCGTGCCGGAACTGCCGCTGCCCCTGTTCCTCTACAACATGCCGTCGCTGACCAAGGTGCAGTACGAACTGGAGACGCTGCGCCGCGCGATGGACAACCCGCGCATCATCGGGCTCAAGGACAGCTCGGGGAACATGACCTATTTCCACCGCGTCATCGGCCTGCTGCCGCACCGCCCCGACTGGTCGCTGCTCATCGGACCGGAGGAGATGCTGGCCGACGCGGTTTTTGCCGGCGGCCACGGCGGCGTAAGCGGCGGCGCGAACCTGTTCCCGCGGCTCTACGTGGACCTGTTCCAGGCGGCGTGCGCGGGCGACATCGCCCGCACCCGCGTCCTGCACGCGCAGGTCATGCGCGTCGGCGACCTCTATCGCATCGGCCGGTATTCGTCCGCGATCATCAAGGGCCTCAAGTGCGCTCTGTCGTTGCAAGGCATCTGCGACGACTGCATGGCCGAGCCGTTCCAGCGGTTTCGCGAGCCGGAGCGGGCGCGGATCCAGCAGCTCCTCAAGGAAATGAACTTCGGGCCAACACCATAACGCCGGCCTCCTGCGTTCTTAAACAGCCAATAACCCGGCCAACATGAAAGCAACATGAAGAACGACACCTTGACAGGCTTGATATTTCCGCCGAAAGACGCCGGGTCGTTGACTCGACGACCTCGTCCCTGGGAGCAGCTGGTAGGAAGGATGCACCCTATGATGAAAGCAACGCTCCTGCTGGCCGTGGCCGTCCTCGCAGGTGCGGGCCGTGTCCACGGTGCGGACCAGGTAAATTCGCTCGGCATACACCTGATGCGGATCGAACCGGGCAGCTTCCTGATGGGCCAGGACGGTCCGGCGGCGGACTATCAGATGAACAAGCATCCGGCGAAGTTCAGCGACGCGGACTGGGATGAAAAGCCGGCGCATCGCGTGAACATCAGCACGGCTTTTTTCATGGGCGCGACCGAGGTGACGCTTGCGCAATACCGGCAGTTCAAGCCGGGTTATCGCGGCGACACGGGTGCGGCGGACGACGCCGTGACCGGCGTGAGCTGGAATGACGCCGTGAAATTCTGCGCGTGGCTTTCGGCGAAGGAGGGGAAGCCCTATCGCCTGCCGACGGAAGCGGAATGGGAATATGCCTGCCGCGCGGGCACGACGACGCTGTTCAACCTTGGCGATGCACTGCCGGCGGGTTTCCAGAAATGGTTTAGCGATGTCGGCTATCGCGAGCGCTACTTCCCCGACGGCAAACTGCCGCCGGAGTATCGTGCGGGTTCGGGCAAGTTTGTGCCGCGCGTGGCACAGACGCCGGCGAACGCGTGGGGCCTGTTCGATATGCATGGCAACGTCGACGAGTGGTGCGCCGACTGGTACGGCCCGTATGAGGCGGGCGAGCAGACCGATCCGCTGGGTCGCAGCGACGGCGACTTCCGCGTCATCCGCGGCGGCAGTCACTCGGCGTTCACGCGCCTCCTGCGTTCGGCCAATCGCAGCGCGTGGTTGCCGCAGACGAGCGACGAGAAGACCGGCTTCCGCGTCGTGCTTGGCGAACTGCCGAAAGGCAAGTTGCTGCCGCCCGCTGCGCCGCCGCTCAACGCGCAGCAGGTGGAGCAGAGCATGGCGAAGATCGAGGTGCTGTCGGCCGGCAAACCTTTCTTTGCGGGACCCAGACCCTTCGTAAAGATTCCGACCAACTCCGCCGGGCCGCTGTTCTCGTGGCACAATCACAGCCCCGCCATCACCGAATGTCCGAACGGCGATCTGCTGACAGTCTGGTACTCGTGCGCGGACGAGGGTGGTAGCGAACTGTGCAACGCCGCCAGCCGCCTGCGCCGCGGCGCGACGGAGTGGGAGCCGGCGTCGCCATTCTGGGACGGCGCCGACGTGAACGATCACGCGCCGAAAATCTGGTGGGATGGCGCGCGCTCGCTGTGGCATTTCGCGCGCGGCCGCCAGGAGAACATCCTGCGCACTTCGACCGACAACGGCGCGACGTGGTCAAAGGCGAGCGTGATCCAGCCGTGCGGCGAATTCGGCAACCAGCTCATCCGCACGCGCGAAGGGTTCCTCGTCATCACGCACGATTCCCGCCAGGTCAGTCTCGTCATCAGCCGCGACGGTGGCCGGACGTGGAGCTTCAACGATGTCGGGCATCGCGAGAGCGACTTCAGGGATGGAGGCCAGGGCTTCCGTTATCCCGGCATTCACGCGCCCATCGTACAGTTGGCCGATGGCCGCCTCATGGTGATCAGCCGGAACGACAAGCCGGAGGACCAGGCGAAGTTCGGCGGCAAGTCGCCCTTCAGTTTCACCAGCGATTTCGGCAAGACGTGGACTTATGTGGCGTCAGAATTTCCGGCGATCAGCAGCGTGCAGCGCCAGGTGCTGATGCGCTTGAAGGAAGGCCCTGCCCTGAGCCGGCCTGCCCCGAGCCTGGTCGAGAGGCCTGCCCCGAGCTTGGTCGAGGGGCCTGTCCCGAGCCCTGTCGAGGGATCGAATGGGCCTGCCCTGAGCCTGTCGAATGGGCCTCTGCTGCTGTGCTCCTTCACCGATCAAGGGCGGGACTGGAAGCAGCGTAAAGGGCTGACGTTCAGGGCGGCGGATGGCAGCGAATTCACCGGCTATGGACTGTTCGCGGCGCTGTCGTTTGACGAAGGCAAGACCTGGCCCGTCCGGCGTCTCCTCACGCCGGGCGGGCCTGCGCGCCCGTATCCGACGATCGACCGCGGTATCGGTGAGCTCAGCGACACGCTTGCCGAACATGTCGGCTACCTGGCCGCGACCCAAACCCGCGACGGCAACATCCAGCTCATCTCCAGCAAGAACCACTACGTGTTCAATCTGGCGTGGCTCAAGGCATTGCCGGATGTGGCGAAGAGTAAATGAACGGTGTTCCTCCAGAGATCGAGTTCAGGAAGTTTCCCATACTTGGAAAATGGGAACCCCGAAGCGAACCGCTGGCGTTCTGGTGGGCGGGAGCTCTCGCTCCCGCGTCTGTGTGTGGCGGGCTTGTTGAGGGTTGCGCGGGAGCAGGAGCTCCCGCCCACGGGACGCAACATAAGTGTTCTGCACTCGCGGCAAGCTGTGGAGCTTCGGGCGCGCCGCCCCCTGCAGCCAGCGCTCCCATACTCCACCACTCCATTACTCCTTGTGGCTTGAGCGCTCGCGTGTCTCTTCCTTCCGGTTTGAGCCACTCCTCATGCTTGGCACAATATCCCTTCATGGGAAACACCGGGGCTATTGAATGCAACGATCTGAATGCCTGACACTCATCGCCTTGCTGCTGGCGCCGCTGGCCGCATTGCATGCCGCTGATACCCCCGCTGCGGTTACCAATACCATCGGCATGCGGTTCGTGCGCGTCGAGCCGGGCAGTTTCCTGATGGGCCAGGATGGTCCGGCGGCGGACTACCAGACCGTGAAACATGCGGAGAAATGCGACGACGCCGATTGGGACGAGCGCCCGGCGCATCGCGTCAGGCTCACCACCGCGCTATATGTTGGCGTCACCGAGGTCACCATCGGGCAATATCGGCAGTTCCAGCCCGGCCTGAAAAGCAGCGGCGCGGACGACGAAGCGGTGACCGAGGTGAGTTGGAACGACGCGGTGCAGTTCTGCGCATGGCTTTCAGCGAAAGAGGGCCAGCCCTATCGCCTCCCCACGGAAGCGGAGTGGGAATACGCCTGTCGCGCGGGCACCACCACGTGCTTCCACACCGGCGACCGGTTGCCGGATGGCTTTCAGAAATGGAAAATCAACGACAAGCTCATCAAGCGCTTTTTCACCAAGGCCGGAAAGTTTCCGGGCGACTATCGCAACTGGCCGGCCGAGGCGCCGCTGCGCGTGGCGCAGACGCCGGCGAACGCGTGGGGGTTGTTCGACATGCACGGCAACGTCGAGGAGTGGTGCCTCGACTGGTACGGTCCTTATGAAGCTGGCGAGCAGGCGGACCCGGTCGGGCGCTTGGATGGCGATTTCCGCGTGACGCGCGGTGGCAGCCATTCCGTCTTCAACCGCCTGCTCCGGTCGGCGAACCGCAGCGGACGCCTGCCGGAATGCGTGAATGACCAGATCGGCTTCCGCGTCGTGCTCGGCGCGTTGCCGAAGACGCCCCCGCTGCCGCTGCCCCCGCCGCCGCTCAACGCGCGCAACGTCAGCCAGCGTGCGCCGGACAAGGTCCAGGTAATCGCGGCGCCCTTTTTCAGCGGGCCGGCCCAGTTCGTAAAAGTTCCGCCGGATCTCGCCGGTCCGCTCTTCTCGAACCACAACCACAGTCCGGCCATCGCTGAGTGCCCGAACGGCGATCTGCTCGCCGTCTGGTTTTCCTGCGGCGATGAAGGCGGCCCTGAACTCACGGTGCTCGCGAGCCGGCTGCGCCACGGCGCCAGCGAGTGGGAACCGGCCTCGCCGTTCTGGGAAGGGCCGGACATCAACGACCATGCGCCGAAACTCTGGTTCGATGGCGACCGCACGCTCTTCTTCCTGGCAAAGAGTCTTGCGGGCGACATCGTGCGGACCTCGACCGACAGCGGCGCGACCTGGTCCAAGGCGAAACTGTTCCAGCCGGAGGCCGAGATCGGTAACATGCCGCTGCGTACGCGCGCCGGTCTGCTCCTGCTGCCGCTCGACGGCAACAAACCCGGGGCGAGCCTGAACCTCAGCCGCGACGGCGGGCAGACGTGGCAGTACCTGCCGGCACCGGGCAAGCCCGACTTCCGCGTCGGCGGCCACGGCAACCGTTTTGCGGGCATCCACAACGCGCTCGCGGAACTCGCCGATGGCCGGCTCATGGCGCTGGGGCGCTTCGATCAGGCGTCGCAGCAGGAACTGTTCAACAACCGTACGCCGCTCAGCATGAGCAGTGACGGCGGCAGGACGTGGACCTACTCGGCGAGCGAATTTCCTGCGATCAGCACCGTGCAGCGCGCGGTGTTGCTGCGACTGCGTGAAGGCCCGTTGCTGTTCTGCTCCTTCACCGATGAGCAGAGCAAATGGAAACAGCGCAAGGGCATGACCTTCAAAGCGGCCGACGGCTCCGGGTTTACCGGCTATGGCTTGTTCGCAGCCCTCTCCTACGACGAGGGCCAGACCTGGCCCGTGCGCCGGCTCGTCACGCCCGGCGGAGCGGAGCGCGCCGTGCCGGGCGTGGACAAGCACGAATTTATCCTCGGCGACTTGCTGGCGGAACCCTCCGGCTATCTCTACGTCTGCCAGACGCGCGACGATCAGATCCAACTCATCAGCAGCAAGAACCACTACGTCTTCAATCTCGCTTGGCTCAAGACACTGCCGGCTGCGCCGCGGAAATAACAGGAACCCAAAATGAACAAGCACATGCTCCGCATCCGTCACGCTCTTGCGTTGCTCTTGCTCGCCACGGCCTGGCCGGCAGGCGCGGCTGACGCACCGAAACTGGCGCCGGTGCTGCAGCCGTTCGTGGACCGCCACACGCTCGCGGGTGCGGTGGTCCTGGTCGCAGACCCCGACAAGATCCTCGATACGGAAGCCGTCGGCTGGATGGATATCGCGGCGAAACAGCCGATGCGCACCGATGGTCTTTTCTGGATTGCGTCGCAATCGAAGCCGATCACGGCCGCGGCGCTGATGATCCTCGTGGACGAGGGCAAGGTGAACGTGGACGACCCGGTGGAAAAGTATCTGCCGGAGTTCAAGGGCCAGCAGGTGAATCTCAGCACGAATGCGGCCCGGCCGGAACTCCAGACGCCGCGCCATCCGATCCGCGTGCGCGAGGTGCTCAGCCACACCAGCGGGCTGCCGTTCAAGTCGGAGATAGAGGAGCCGACGCTCGATTTGAAGCCGCTCGCGGAGCGCGTGCGGAGCTATGCGAAGCTGGCGCTGCTGTTCGAGCCGGGCACAAAGTCGCAGTACTCCAACGCCGGCATCAACACTGCCGGCCGCATCGTCGAGGTGGTCAGCGGCATGCCCTTCGAAAAGTTTCTCGACGAACGCCTCTTCAAGCCGCTCGGGATGAAGGACACGACGTTCTGGCCCAGCCCCGCCCAGCTCAAGCGCCTGGCGAAAGCCTACAAGCCGGATGCGAAGAAGGATAACCTGGAAGAATGTCCGATCGCCCAACTGAAGTACCCGCTCGATGACCGCGAGCGACAGCCGATGCCGGCGGGCGGGCTGTTCTCGACCGCGCACGATGTCTCCATCTTCTACCGGATGTTGGCGAACAACGGCTGCTTCGAAGGCCGGCGCATCCTTTCGGAGAAGGCCGTTGAACAGATGACCTCCGATCAGTCGGGCGAAGCCAACTCCCATTACGGTTTCGGCATCGGCACGAACGGCAAGATGATCTCGCACGGCGGCGCCTATAACACCGCGTCGGCCTTCGACCGCGAGCGCAAGCTCATCACGGTCTTTCTCGGCCAGCACGCCGGCTGGATGAAGGACGGCAAGACGATCATCCCGACGTTCCAGAAAGCGGCCGCGGCAATGTTCGCGCCGGCCCCGGCCAAGGCGGCGCAGGCGACCGACGACGCGCACTTGATCGTGGGCCTTCCCGGCGAAGCGGCGGCGAAAACGAAAGCGGTCGAAATCGCTGCCGCGCTGCCGGCGTCCAAAGAGCATCTCACCGTGTTCAAGGCGCCGGGTCGTTACGGCGGCTGGCCGGCGAACCACGGGTTGTGGCAGTGGGGCGATGAGCTGGTCGTCGGCTTTCAGCGCAATTGGTACAAGTTCGCCACCAACGATCACGCGATAGACCGCTCCAAGCCGCATGAGATTTGCCAGGCGCGAAGCCTCGACGGCGGCCGGACGTGGAAGGTCGAAGACCAACTGCCCTTCGCCGACCCTAAAGCAGAAAAGAAACCGGCGCCGCTGACGGAGCCGCTCGATTTCACCGCGCCGGACTTCGCGTTGATGTTCCGGTTCGGCGGGCTGCACGTCGGGCCGTCGTGGTTCTACGTTTCGAACGATCGCTGCCGCACGTGGGGCGGGCCGTACGCCTTCGCCGTCGAGGGCATCGAGAAAATCTGCACACGCACCGATCTGATCGTGCTCGGCCCGCGCGACTGCCTGATGTTCGGCAGCGCCGCGAAGAACGACGACAGGGAAGGCCGTGTCTTCTGCGCCCGCACGACCGATGGCGGCCTGCACTGGAAACTGGTCTCGCTCATCGGCCCGGAGCCGATCCCGGGCGACTTTGCGATCATGCCCTCCACGGTGCGCCTGTCCGGCGGCGCGCTCATCACCACCATCCGCCACGGCAAAGATGGCTACAACATCAGGGCTTGGCGCAGCGATGATCTCGGCCTGCACTGGACGCCGCTCGGTCCCGCCACCGGCAACATCGGTGGCAATCCGCCGGCCTTGGTCATCCTGAAGGACGGGCGGCTGTGTTTGAGCTATGGCTACCGCCGCAAGCCCACCGGTATGCGTGCCCGCATCAGCAGCGACGAAGGCCGCACCTGGGGGCCGGAGGTCATTCTGCGCGACGACGGGCTCACCGGCGACCTCGGCTATCCGCGCAGCCTCGCCCGGCCCGATGGGAAAGTGCTGACGGTTTATTATTTCAACGGCCCGCGCGACGAGGACCGCACCATCCAGGGCACGTTCTGGACGCCGCCCGCGACGGGCGGCGCCAAGCCCGCCTCGGGCGCTGACACAGCCCATGACCTGCATCGGTGAACCCATGCGCGTGTACCGACCTTCCACCCACCAGCGCGGCTCCCCGGCCCGTTCCGTTTGCTGTGGCCCTCGACGGCCCGGTTTTGGCGTTCTATGCTGTCGGGCTTGTTTGCGCCGCAGCAAGCGTCCGGCAGGCCTCAGGCTGGCAGCGCAGCAAGAAAGGCTTTATGAACAGAGCATGGATGACCTTGGCATGGGCGGTTTGGGCGGGCTGGTCAGTACCGGCTTTCCCGGCTGAGCAACGCATTGACACGCCGGACCTCGTGCTCGCGGGCCGTGGTTGGTCGCTGACCCCGCTGGCCGATGGCGCGCGGGCGTTCGCCAACCGGCCGTATGTCTGGCAGGGGGTGCCGGAAAAGTTCCGCAACTGGCAGATCACGCAGACGGCGGGCGGAGTGCCGGCGGAAATCCGCGTGCTGGCCAAGCGTGCCACGATGATGTTCGCTGCTACGGCCCCGGCCGGCGTTGATTTGGCCGGCTGGAACACCGTCGCGACCGCCGCGTTTCACTATACCGACAAAAGCAAGACCAAGCTCACGGTCTATTGTCGGCCGCTGAAGGCCGGCGAGGAGCTGGTCGTGCCGCAAGGCAACTGGGCCGGCATGATGGCGCTCCTGCCGCCCGATGGGGTGTCTACTGCCGAACTTGCGGCATCCGCACAGCCGCTCGCGCGGCTCAAGTATAATCATCCGGGTTTGACCGTGGATCTGGGCGTCGGGCTCTGGGCGTTTCCGCTGCCGATGGATTTCAATGGCGATGGTTTGCTGGACCTGCCGGTGTCGTGTCCCGACAAGCCCTATAACGGCGTCTACGTCTTCGAGAATCCCGGCACTGATACTGCGAAAAATTCGCTGCCGGTCTTCAAAGCTGGGCGGCGCATCAGCAAGGGCCTGCAGATGGCGGAAGTATCTTTCGTTGATGGTCAGCCGCGTGTAACCACGCCGGCGGTCGAGTATCCCGGGTTCCGCATTACCGGCCTGGAGAAAGGCGACAAGCTGCCGCTAACGAACAATGTCCACGCCAAGAAGGTGCGTGGCAATTTCTGGCGCTACGTGGATTTCGATGGCGACGGCAAACTCGATGTGGTCGTCGGCGCCGACGATTGGACCGACTACGGCTGGGACAACGCCTACACGGCGGACGGCACCTGGACCAACGGCCCGCTGCGGGGCTTTGTCTATCTCGTCCGCAATACCGGTTCCAACGAAAAACCGGTTTATGACCAGCCGGTGAAGGTGCTGGCGGGCGACCACCCGGTCGAGACGTTCGGCTGGCCTTCGCCGAACTTCGCGGACTTCCGCGGCACCGGCAAGCTCGACCTGATCTGCGGCGAGTTTCGCGACAGCTTCACGTATTTCGAAAACATCGGCACGCGCACGGCGCCGAAATACGCACCGGGCCGCCAGCTCAAAACGCCCGACGGCCAGCCGCTCACGATGGACCTGGAGATGATCACGCCGGTGGCGCTCGACTGGAACAAGGACGGGCACGTGGATCTGATCTGCGGCGACGAGGATGGCCGGGTGGCCTTCATCGAGAATACCGGCAAACTAGCCGCCGACGGCACGCCGCTGTTCCTGTCGCCGCGTTATTTCCAGCAGGAAGCCGACGATGTGAAGTGCGGCGCGCTGGCGACGCCGGTCGGGTGCGACTGGGACGGCGATAGCGCCATGGACCTCATCAGCGGCAACTCTGCCGGCTACCTCATGTTTTTCAAGAACCTCAGCAGGGCCGGCGTCGAGAAACCGAAATGGGCCGCGCCGCAATACCTCGCAGCCGACGGGAAAGTCATCCGCTTCATGGCCGGCCCGAACGGCAGCATCCAGGGGCCCGCCGAGGCGAAGTGGGGGTATACCACCTTGAGCGTGGCCGACTGGGACGGCGACGGCTTGCCGGACCTGCTCGTCAACTCGATCTGGGGCCAGGTGGTCTGGTTCAAGAATATCGGCACGCGCCAGGCGCCGAAACTGGCCGCCGCGCAACCGGTCGAGGTCGAGTGGGAAGGCCCACAGCCAGCACTGGCCTACGGCTGGCTGCGTCCCCAGGGAAAAGAGCTGCTGACGCAGTGGCGCACGACGCCGGCCGCGGTGGACTGGAACAAGGACGGGCTCATGGACCTCGTGATGCTCGACCAGGAGGGCTGTCTCGCGTTCTTCGAGCGCGCCAAGCGCGACGGCAAGCTGGTCCTGCTGCCGCCGCAGCGCGTGTTGTGCGACGAGAAGGGCGCGCCGCTGCGCCTCAACGCCGGCCTCGCCGGCAAGAGCGGCCGGCGCAAAATATGCATCGTCGACTGGGACGGCGACGGCAAGCTCGACATCCTGCTCAACGCGGCGAACGCGAAGTTTCTCCGGCAGGAGGAAGCGCGTGAAGGCAAGTGGTTCTTCAAGGACATGGGCCTGCTGGTGGAACAGAACATCGAGGGCCACGACGTCAGCCCGACGGTGGTGGACTTCAACGGCGACGGCATCCCCGACTTCCTCGGCGGCGCGGAGGATGGCCATTTTTATTATCTGAAGAATCCCCGGACAAAGTGAGCGAAACATGCAACGCAGAGATGCCTTGAAAATTATGGCCGCCGGCGCCGCCGGGGCTTTCGCGACGCCGCCGGCCCGGGCGGAACAGGACCCGCCGGGCGAGATCGCGTGGTCGCGTAAGGTGCCGGTGCGCTACGCGGCGGATGTCGCCGTGCTCGGCGGCGGCATCGCGGGCGTGGCGGCGGCCTGCGCGGCGGCGAAGTCCGGCGCGAAAGTGGTGCTCGTGGAGCGCTTCGCCATCACCGGCGGCGATTTGACCACGGGCGGCGTGGCGGCGTTCTGCGGCGAGACGGCCGGGCAGGGCGAGGTGTTCGACGAAATCCTCGCCGACCTGGACAAGTTCCACGCGGTGACCATCTACCAGCCCTTTCCCAAGGCCGATCATCGCAATTTCGATCACCACCTCTTGGCGATCGTGCTCCAGGAACTGCTGCTGCGGCGCCAGGTGAAACTGCTGCTGCATACGCGTTTCGTGGACGTCCGCGTGGGTTCGGGCGGGCGCATCAGCGAATGCATTGTCTGTGGCAAGTCGGGCCCGGAGGCCCTGCGAGCCAGGCAGTTCATCGACTGCACCGGTGATGCCGATGTGGCTCGCACGGCGGGTTTCGCCGTGATGAAGGGCCGGCCGGAAGACGGGTTGCAGTTGTCGATGTCCATGATGGCGTTCGTCCGGCACGTCGAGCCGGAACTGGCCGCGCCGCAGTTGCCGGAAGGCTGGTTCGCACCGGTCCGCTCCAAGGCCGAGCTGCCGATGACAAGCATCTGGCCCAATGGCCCGCGCAGCAATGCGCTCAAGATCAAAATCCCGCTGTTCGATGCGACCAGCACCGAGTCCCTGACGCTGGCCGAAATCCGCGCGCGCCGCCGGGCGCTGGAAGTGCTCGACTATTACCAGCGTCAGGAACACAAGCCGTGGCGCTACGATGGGTGCTCGCCGCAGATCGGCATCCGTGAAGGCGCGCGCATCGTGGGCGACTACCTCCTCACGCTGGCCGACCTGCGCGCCGGGCGGAAATTCGAGGACGCCATCGCCCGGGGTGTCTACCCGCTGGATGGCCACAAGCCTGACGACGATCAGCGCACGTACATCCTCAAGCCGTCCGAGAGGCACGTGCCGCCCTATCAGCTCCCGTTGCGCAGCCTGCTCGCCAAGGATGGCGCCAATCTGCTGATGGCGGGCCGCTGTTTCTCCGGCGACCAGCTGGCGCTTTCCTCGGCGCGCGTGAGCACGACCTGTGCGATGATGGGGCAGGCCGCCGGGATCGCCGCGGCGCTGGCGGCGCAGAAACAAACGGATCCACGCCTGCTTGATCCGCAGGATGTCCGGCGAGTGGTTGAAGAACGTGGAGGAAAACTGACATGAAAAATATCATCACCAACCTGGTCTTGCTGGCCCTCGCGCCCGCGCTTTCCCGCGCGGCGGTCACAAGCGAGTTCATCTTCGAGCAGGCGCCGTTTCCGAGTTGCCACGCCTCGACGATTGTGGAGGCACAGGACGGCGGCTTGGTCGCGGCGTGGTTTGGCGGGACGCGCGAAAGGCATCCCGATGTGGGCATCTGGCTCGCGCGCCGCGAAGGCAACAAATGGACGACGCCGGTCGAGGTGGCCAACGGCCTCCAGGCCGATGGCACCACGCGCCATCCCTGCTGGAACCCGGTGCTCTTCCAACCCAGGACCGGCGCGTTGCTGCTCTTCTACAAGGTGGGGCCGAGCCCGAGCCAGTGGTGGGGGCTGTTGCGCTCGTCCGACGACAGCGGCCGGACGTGGAGCGCCGCGCGCCGGTTGCCGGACGGCATCATCGGCCCGATCAAGAACAAGCCGGTACAGCTCGCCAACGGCGACATCCTGTGCGGCGTGAGCACGGAAGAGCATGGCTGGCGGGTGCACTTCGAACGCAGCAGCGACGGTGGCCAGACCTGGTCGGCCACGGAGCCGGTCAACGACGGCAAAGCCATCGGCGCGATCCAGCCGAGCATCCTCTTCCATGGCGGCACAAAACTGGAGGCCGTGGGCCGCACCAAACAAAGCCGCGTCTTTCAAAGCTGGTCGGAGGACAACGGCAAAACCTGGGGCCCGATGACGCTGTTGCCGGATGTGCCGAACCCCAATTCCGGCACCGATGCGCTCACGCTCCGGGATGGCCGGCAGCTGCTGATCTATAACCACACGCAGAAAGGCCGCTCGCCGCTGAACGTCGCCGTCTCCAGCGACGGGAAGAACTGGGCGAATGTGCTGGAGTTGGAGAACGAACCGAAGGCGGAGTTCAGCTATCCCGCCTGCATCCAGACCGGCGACGGCTTGGTCCACTTCGTCTACACCTGGAAGCGCCAGCGCATCAAGCATGTGGTCATCGATCCTGCGCAACTGGGCCGGCCCGCGCCCGCGCGCAGCCCGATCACCAACGGCGCCGAATGGAAGAAAGACCGGCCGGTCGCCCTGCCGGGTGCGCTGAAGCCGAAGGTCGAGAGCGTGCTCATCTATCAGCCGGAAACGGAATGGACCTATTCACACCATCAGAGCCTGGCCTTTTTCAAGGGCCGCTTCTATGCGATCTGGTCCAACGGCCGCAAGGACGAGGATGCGCCCGGCCAGCGCGTGCTCATGGCTTCGTCGGCCGACGGCAAACAGTGGACCACGCCGCGCCCGCTCGTGGATTCGGTCAAGGATGACCGGGGCGTCGAGCGCGTGTTGACCGCGGCGGGCTTCCATCAGCACGACGGCACCTTGGTCGCCTACTTTGGCAATTATGGTCCGAACAAGGAGACGGCGCACTTGCAGGCGGTCACGACGACCGACGGCGAGCATTGGAGTGCCGTGCGGGAGATGGGCGCAGCGATCAATCCCAACCACGGACCCCAGGCGACCCAGAGCGGTCGGCTGATCATCAGTGGCAACATCTCGTTTCCGTGGAGCGATGATCCGAGTGGACTGGCCGGCTGGCATATGACGGGCATTTATCCGGCGAGCATGGCCGCGACGATCAAGGACGATCCGTCCTCCTTCTGGGAAGTGGCGAAGCAGCAGGGCTGGAAGACCGGCCTCTGCGAGGGCTCCTTCTATCAGACCGATGACGGCGTCCTGCACATGCTGCTCCGTAACGCCGCGAAGCAAAACACGCACCGCCTCTGGCTGGCCGAGAGCCGTGACAACGGCGTGAGCTGGTCGGAACCCATCGAGACCAACTTCAGCGACACGAACTCCAAGTTTCACTGCGGACGCCTGTCGGACGGGCGCTTCTACATCGTCAGCACGCCCATCGGCGGTGGGCGCACACCGCTGGTGCTCTCGCTCTCCCGCGACGGTGTGAAGTTCGACCAACATCTGATCTTGGGTGAAACCCATTATGAGCGCCGCAGTGCCGGTCAGTACAAGGGTGGCGAATACGGCTATCCCCATAGCCTTGTGCACGACGGCTATCTCCACGTGATCGTCTCCCGCCAGAAGGAAGCCGTCGAAGTCCTGCGCGTCGCGCTCTCCGATCTGAAGCGGTGAGGAACCCGAAGCAGCAGTCCCCGTCCTGTCGTTCCATGCTGTCCCCGGATGTTAAAGGAATGGCGTATGAATCGATTGAACCGCAGAGACGCGCTCAAGGGGCCGGCGGGCGTCGCCGCGGCGCTGCGGGCGGCGCGCGCGGGCCGGAAGACGCTGCTGGTCGAACGCTACCTCCGGTATGGCTGCCGCGTGCCGCGTCATGTGAACGGTCTGCCGGTATTTTCCGGGGCCGAGTTGCATTTAGTCGCTTTGCCCGTATAGTCTCGCAGGACGCGGCTTGTCCCCCGTGTGATCGCCCCCCTCGGTCACATTTACAAGCCGCGTCCTTTTTGCTTGCGTGGCAGGCATGCAGCCAAAAACGGGTCGGCCGTCCAGCGCAGGCTTGCCTCCGGGTGGGGGTTGTTCGTATAAAACGCGCGGGACGCTGCTTGTACTCCTATGGGGTTCCTCACCCCTACCTCCTTGTCGAGCAGCGTCCCACTTTTTTCTTGGGCCGGCCGGGGCGGGGCTTCTCCATGGGCGCCACCTGCGCCGCGCCGCCCGCGCGGTGCGCCAGCCCTCTGGCCCGAGGTTGTCGGCCCGCTCCCAAGCGGGCGTTCCCTGCGATCGCCTGGGCCGTGGCGTCAGCCTTCTGCGCGCGCGGCGGAAATAAAGCTGGCGCACCGCGGCGCGGGCCGCTATTTTCCACCGATCAAACGGGCGGACATATGAACGAAAATACGACGGCGAAGGCGGACGGCGTAATGACCAGCTACCGGTGGACCATCTGCGCACTGCTGTTCTTTGCGACCACCATCAACTACATCGACCGGCAGATCCTCTCGCTCATCAAGGAATTCCTCGATGTGCAGTTCGGCTGGAGCAAGGCGCAGTTCGGCCTGGTGAACTCGATGTTCCAAGGCGCCTACGGTATCGGCCTGCTGTGGTTCGGCTGGTACGTGGACCGCAAGGGCGTGCGCGCGGGCTACACGCTCTCGATGATCGGCTGGAGCCTGGCGGCGATGGCGCACGCGTTCGTCAACTGGATGCCCGTGGGGCAGGGGATGCAGTTGTGCGGCACGGCGGTGAGCTACACGGCGATGGCCGTCGGCGCCTTCGGTTTCTGCCGTATCCTGCTCGGACTGGCGGAAGCGGGCAATTTCCCGGCGGCGATCAAGGGGACGGCGCAGTGGTTCCCGAAGCGCGAACGCGCCTTCGCCACGAGCATCTTCAACTCGGGCACGAATGTCGGCGCGATCATCGCGCCGGCGGTGGTGCCTTTCCTGGCCTTCCACTACGGCTGGCCGATGCCCTTCCTCCTCGCCGGCGTCGCGGGCTTCATCTGGCTGTTTTTCTGGCTGCCGATGTACAAGTCGCCGGACGTGCATCCGGGTTGCAACAAGGCGGAGTACGCGCACATCCTCAGCGACAACGATGAAGGCTCGGCCAAGAAGGTGAGCTGGCTGAGCCTGCTCAAATATCCGCAGACCTGGTCCTTCATCTCCGCCAAGTTCCTGACCGACCCGGTGTGGTGGTTCTTCCTTATCTGGCTGCCGGACTTCTTTAACGAGACGCTGCTGCTCAACATCAAGAAGAGCTGGGTGCACCTCGTGACCATTTACACGATCATCACGGTCCTGAGCATCTTCGGCGGCTGGATCACCGGCCACCTGAACAAGATCGGCTGGTCGGTGACGCGGGCGCGCAAGACGGGCATGATCATCTTCGCCCTCTGCGTGGTGCCGGTGATGTTCGCGACGAAGTTCGGGAAGTTCGACGTGAGCACGGGCTTCTTCGAGCGGCTCAAGACGGCCACCTACCTGGTCGAGCAGACGAGCGTGGTGGACGGCAAGACGGTCAAGGCCAAGGTGGCACAGCCGGTGCCGGCCGAGGTCGGCACGGCGCTGGCGGCCCTGCAGGGGCAGAGCTACCGCACGGCGGAGGAATTCATCAAGGCGGCGGGCGGGGTCATCACGGTCGAAAAGGCCACGCAGATGAAGCAGGCGCTGGCCGACGCGGCGCGGGACAACGGCCTGTTCTGGTTTGCGATCCTGCTGATCAGCCTCGCCGGTTCGGCGCACCAGGCGTGGTCTGCGAACCTCTATACGACGGTGTCCGACATGTTTCCGAAGAAGGCGGTGGCCTCGGTCATCGGCATCGGCGGCATGGCGGGCTCGATGGGCGGGATGATCTTCCCGCTCCTCACCGGTGTGCTGCTGGACCACTTTAAGGCCGCCGGCAGCGTGACCGCGGGCTACGCGGTCCTCTTCGGGATCTGCGCGTTCGCCTATCTGGTCTCGTTCGCCGTCCACCACCTGCTGGCGCCGCGCTTCGAGCCCATCAATCTTGACGAGACATAACCAACCCCGAAAAGGAGACCGCAATGGCCAAGAGCAAGACCGTGGAGCAAGCCTATAAACTCGCGCGTGCCCAATATGCCGCGATCGGTGTGGACACCGATGCGGCGCTGGCGAAATTGCGCGGCGTGCCGATCTCGCTGCACTGCTGGCAGGGCGATGACGTCGGCGGGTTCGAAAAGTTCGGCACCGAACTGGGCGGCGGTCTGGCCGCGACCGGCAACTATCCCGGCAAGGCCCGCACGCCGGCCGAGCTGCGCGCCGACGCGGAGCAGGCGTTCGCCCTGATCCCCGGCAAGCACCGCTTCAATCTCCACGCCTTCTACGGCGAGTTCGGCGGCAAGCCGGTGGACCGCAATGAAATCGGTCCGGAGCATTTCGCGGGCTGGATCGACTGGGCGAAGAAGCTCGGCATCGGCCTCGATTTCAACCCGACCTTCTTCTCGCACCCGAAAGCCGCCAGCAACTTCACGCTCTCCAACGCCGACGAAGGCATCCGCGGGTTCTGGGTCGAGCACGGCATCGCCTGCCGCAAGATCGCGGCGGCGATGGGCAAGGCGCTCGACAACACCTGCGTGACGAACGTCTGGATCCCTGACGGCATGAAGGACACGCCCATTGACCGCGTCGGCCCGCGCGAGCGCCTGACCCAGTCGCTGGACGCGATGTTCAAGGTGAAGGTGAACCCGGCAAAGGGCAAGAAGCCCTACACCCTCGACTCCGTGGAAGGCAAGCTCTTCGGCATCGGCTGCGAAAGCTACACGGTCGGCTCGCACGAGTACTACCTGGGCTACGCGGTGGCGAAGAAGACGCTCTTCACGCTCGACACCGGCCACTATCACCCGACCGAGACGATCACCGACAAAATCAGCAGCGTGTTCCAGTTCATGCCGGAGATCCTCCTGCACGTCAGCCGCGGCGTCCGTTGGGACAGCGACCACGTAGTCGTGCTGAGCAACGAGCTGGAAGAGATCGGGCAGGAGCTCGTGCGCGGCGACTTCCTCGAGCGCACGCACATCGGCCTGGACTATTTCGACGCCAGCATCAACCGCGTCGCCGCTTGGGTCATCGGCACGCGCAACATGCTCAAGTCGCTGCTCAAGGCGCTGGTCGAGCCGACGCAGACGCTGCGCACGGCGGAGAACGGCGGCGACTACACGACGCGGCTCGCGCTGCTCGAGGAATGCCGCACGCTGCCGCTGGGCGCGCTGTGGGATTTCTACTGCGAACAGCAGGGCGTGCCGGTGGGCGCGGAATGGCTCCTCGCCGTCAAGAAGTACGAGCAGGGCGTGCTCGCCACGCGGAAATAAGGGAGACCCATGGATCCATCGACAGCAACCAACCCGATGTTGGGCGTGGTGATCTTCACGCTCGGCGGACTGGCGGGGGCGGTGTTCTACCTGCCCTTCAAGAAGGTGAAGGACTGGGCGTGGGAGAGCTACTGGATGATCTACGCCCTCTTCGGGCTGCTCATCGTGCCGCTCGCGCTGGCGTTCACCACCTCGCCCAACCTGGTCGCGGTGCTCAAGGCGGCGCCCGGCAACGAGCTGCTCAAGTGCTACCTCTGCGGCGCCGCGTGGGGCGTCGGCGGGCTGACGTGGGGCCTGATGATCCGCTTCCTCGGCGTCGGCCTCGGGCTGGCGCTGGGCTGCGGGCTCTGCTCCGCCACCGGCACGCTGATCCCGCCGATCGTCTCGGGGAACCTCGCCTCGCTCACCGGCAGCCCGGCGGCCAACGCCTCGCTGCTCGGCGTGTTCGTCTCGCTGGCGGGCATCGTCCTGGTCGGCATGGCGGGCATGTCGAAGGAAAAGGAGATGTCGGAAGAGGTGAAGAAGAAGGCGGTCGCGGAATACAGCTTCAAGAAGGGCATTCTCGCGGCCTCGTTCTCCGGCATCATGAGCGCCGGCATGAGCTTCGGCCTGCAGGGCGGACCGAACATCCAGAAGCTCGCGGAGACCACCGCGCCGGTCACCTCGCACACCTGGAGCGGGATGCCGGTGCTCGTCGTCGTGCTGCTCGGCGGCCTGACGGTCAACGCGCTCTGGTGCCTGTTCCTGAACGTGAAGAACAAGACCTTGGGCGACTATGCCAAGAGCAGCGCCCCGCTGCTGGGCAACATCGTCTTTGCCGGTCTCGCGGGCGCCATCTGGTGCTCGCAGTTCATCTGCTTCAAGACCGGCGAGCCGGCGATGGGCCCGACCGCCTACGTCGGCTGGGCGCTGCTGATGGCCGCCGCGATCCTCTTCAGCTCGCTGCTTGGCATCGCGCTGGGCGAGTGGAAGGGCACCAGCGGTCGCACGCGCGGGTTGCTCGCGCTGGGCCTCGTGCTGCTGCTCGGCTCCGCGGTCATCGCGGGCGTCAGCGGCAAGCTCGCGCAGGCCAAGCCCGCGGCGGCTGTTGAAAAGACAAGCTGACGGGTGGTGAGTTGTGGTGTCGCAGGCCGTCCCACCCGGGACGGCCTGCGCTGTTTGGGGCGAAATTCGGCGTGCAATTCTTTCCGGGCCTTGGAACAATGCCCGCGCTGCTTTTCCAATCCCGCCCAGGCGGGCAGGTGCCGGACGTAGCCGCGTTTGTCAAAACGCGGCCGCCTTGCCCCCACGACACGAACCAACTCAACAGCCTCAAGCGAACGTCGCGCAACTTCGTGGGCTTGAACAGGGTCTTGTTCGGTGTGAGTCCGGATGCTCCGCATGCTCACGAATGCGGCTACGGAAACGCGTCCGCAGCGCCTCGCCGAGCATCCGCGATGTGCGGTGCTGGTTCCAGGCCTTTGAAATTCGGCGTGCAATTCTTACCGGGCCTTGGAACAATGCCCGCGCTGCTTTTCCAATCCCGCCCAGGCGGGCAAGCCTTGGATGGCGCAACGAAAAGGTGATCAGTATGAAAGTTTTGGCTTTTAACGGCAGTCCACGCAAGGATGGAAATACCGTCCGTTTGATCCGGCAGGTTTTCAGCGCGCTGGAGCAGGAGGGGATCGAGACGGAACTGGTGCAGGTCGGCGGTCATCTGCTCCACGGCTGCAAGGCGTGCTATCAATGCCGCAAGCTGCAGAACGGGAAATGTTCGCAGGACGACGATCCGGTCAACGGCTGGATCGCGCAGATGCAGGCGGCCGACGGCCTCATCCTGGCCTCGCCGACCTATTTCGCCGACGTCACGCCGGAGTTGAAGGCGCTGATGGACCGCGCCGGTTTCACGCTGCGCGGCGATACGAACCGCCTGGCCCGCAAGGTCGGCGCCGCCGTGGTCGCCGTCCGGCGCGCCGGCGGCATCCATGTCTTCGACAGCATCAACCACTTCTTCCTGATCAACGAGATGCTGGTGCCCGGTTCCAGCTATTGGAACATCGGCTATGGCCGGGACAAGGGCGAAGTCGAGCAGGACGAGGAGGCCATGCGGACCATGACCACCTTGGGCGCCAACATGGCGTGGCTGCTCAAGAAGACGCGCTGATGACTTTGAGTGCCGCCTATGGGCACGCAGACTGCAACGCAACGATAGAAGACCGCACTTTATGATGTAGGCCGGGTCACCCGCCTGAGGCGGGCAAGCCGATCCGGCGGAGAACAGAAGAAAGGATTCGATCATGCAGACGACGATCAAAATGCTGGCGGGTGTGCTTCTGATGGCGTCGGGTTTGGCGATGGCTCAGGACCTGGCCGATGTGGCGTTGCCGGCGCCGAAGATGGAGGGGGGCAAGCCGCTGCTGCAACTGTTGAAGGAGCGCAAATCCACGCGCGAGTTCGCGCCGCAGGCGCTCTCGCCGCAGCAGCTCTCCGATCTGCTGTGGGCGGCGCACGGCGTCAACCGCGCCGACGGCAAACGCACCGCACCATCGGCCAAGGACTGGCAGGAGATCGAGATCTATGTCCTCACCCCCGAGGGCGCCTGGCTCCACGATGTCAAGGCGAACTGCCTCAAGGCCGTGGCCAAGGGCGATTTCCGCAAGCTGACCGGCAAGCAGGATTTCGTCGCTCTCGTGCCGCTGGACCTGGTGTATGTGGCGGACACGACGAAGATGAAGAAAGCCACGCCGGAGGAGCAGACGTTCTATGCCGCGACCGACACCGGCTTTGTCGGACAGAACGTCTATCTTTTCTGCGCCTCGGAAGGCCTCGCCACGGTCGTGCGCATGCCGAACGACAAGCCCGCCCTGGCCGCCGCCCTGAAGCTGCCCGAGACCTCGAAAATCACCCTCGCCCAGACCGTCGGGCTGCCGAAGAAATAATTCGTATTACGCAGTGCTGCATCGCATCGCCTTCATCATAGACACCATCATCAGCGGAGTCGGTTGCGTCCTGGTCAGCCTGTATGTGCTGGGACAGGTGAAGGGCACAGACCCATCCGCTTGAAGGCAGCCGGCTATGCGCAAGCCCATCAGGCCCATGGCTGCTGTTGACACTTCAGTAATGTTAGACTAGAATGTTTCACATGAAGACGGCCTCTATTCGAGAAGTGCAACATGGGTTGAAAGACGTGCTGGCATGGGTGAGTGCCGGAGAAACGGTCAGCATCACTCGGCACAACCGGGTGGTTGCTGAACTTATGCCACCGCGACGGCGTCCCGCGAACAAGAAATTCGCCATGCCCGATTTCACGGCCCGGACGAAGGCCATTTTCGGCGATCAAGTATTGTCCGATTCCACCTCTTTGCTTCGGGAGATGAGGGAGGATCGTTTTTGAGCGCTTACGCCGACACCTCGGCCCTGCTCAAACTCTACCTGCCGGAAGTCAGCTCTCCTCAGGTGGTGGCTTGGGCTAATACGCTGACGCAGGCGTTGCCGCTGACGCCGTTGCTGGAATTGGAACTGGTCAATGCCGTGGAGTTGCGTCGCCATCGTCGCGAAATCACTTCGGCCACAGGGCAGCATGTATTGGCGCTGGTGGAGGCCGACATCGCCAATGGCATCTTGCAGCGTACGCCGCTGGACCTGACGATGTGGCGCAAGGCAGTCGAATTGGCGCGCCGGCATACCGCCGAGGCGGGATGCCGCTCGCTTGATATCCTGCATGTGGCGGCCGCGCTGGCGCTGAGAGCCGACCTGTTTTATACCTTCGATCAGCGACAGCACGACTTGGCCCGTCGCGCCGGCCTGCGCGTGCAGCCCTAGCTTTGCAGGCCCTGTCCGTTTGACCCGCGAGCTGTGTGGGGTCGGTATTCTGGCGGTAAGCGCCGCTGTCCGGCCTTGCATTTCCGCGGCTGATGCCTACACTTTCGCGCGTTTTGGAAAGCGAGTGAACCATGGCTGAATTGCCCAAACATTATGACCCGAAGGCGATCGAGGACAAGTGGTACAGCTGGTGGCTGGAACACAACTCGTTCCACAGCGACGCGAGCCGCGGCGGCGAGCCCTATTGCATCGTCATCCCGCCCCCGAACGTCACCGGCATCCTGCACATGGGCCACGCGCTCAACAACACGATTCAGGACGTGCTGACGCGCTGGCAGCGGATGTGCGGGCGCAACGCGATCTGGGTGCCGGGCACGGACCACGCGGGCATCGCGACGCAGAACGTGGTCGAGCGCGCGCTGAAGAAGGAAGGCAAGGGCCGGCGCGACCTCGGCCGCGAAAAATTTGTCGAGCGCGTGTGGCAGTGGCGGGAGGAGTACGGCGGCACCATCATCCGCCAGCTCAAGAAGCTCGGCTCGGCGTGCGACTGGCAGCGCGAGCACTTCACGATGGACGCCGACCTGAGCGATGCCGTCGCCGAGGTGTTCGTCCGGCTCTATGACAAGGGTTTGATCTACCGCGGCAAGTACATCATCAACTGGTGCCCGCGCTGCCAGACGGCGCTCTCCGACGAGGAGAGCGAGCATCAGGACACCGCCGGCAAGCTCTACCACCTGCGCTATCCGGTCAGCGGCGTGCCGGGCCGGCAGTTCGTGGTGGTGGCGACGACGCGGCCGGAGACGATGCTGGGCGACACCGCCGTGGCCGTGAATCCTGCCGACGAGCGCTACCGCGACCTGCGCGCCGGCGGCACGGTGACGCTGCCGCTGTTGAACCGCACCTTGCAGGTGATCGCCGATGACTACGTGGACCCGAAGTTCGGCACGGGCGTCGTCAAGGTTACGCCTGCGCACGACCCGAACGACTATGCGATGGGCCAGCGGCACAGCCTGCCCTCGATTGATGTGATGACCGACGAAGGCCTGATGAACGCCGAGGCCGGGCCGTATGCCGGGCTGGACCGCTTCGCCTGCCGCAAGCAGATCCTTGCGGACCTGGAAGCGGCCGGGCTGCTCGAAAAAATCGAAGACCATGCGCACGCGGTCGGCCACTGCTACCGCTGCCACACGGTCGTCGAGCCGCGGCTCTCGCCGCAGTGGTTCGTGCGGATGAAGCCGCTGGCCGAGCCCGCCCTGGCGGCGGTCGTGGAGGGGCGCATCAAGTTCACGCCCGACCGCTGGACCAAGGTGTATACCGAGTGGATGGAGAACATCCGCGACTGGTGCATCTCGCGGCAGATCTGGTGGGGCCACCGCATCCCGGTCTTCTATTGCGACGCCTGCGGCCACCAGTGGGCGGCGAAGGGACAGCCGCAGACCTGCGTCAAGTGCGGCGCCGCGAACATCCGGCAGGACGAGGACGTGCTCGACACCTGGTTCTCTTCGTGGCTCTGGCCGTTCAGCGTCTTCGGCTGGCCGCAACAGAACGCCGACCTGAAATTCTACTACCCGACGCAGACCCTCGTCACCGCCTCGGAGATCCTGTTCTTCTGGGTCGCCCGCATGATCATGGCCGGCTGCGAGTTCATGGGCGACATCCCGTTCCGCGAGGTCTACATCCACGGCACGGTCCGCGACGACTCCGGCCGCAAGATGTCCAAGAGCCTGGGCAACTCGATCGATCCGGTGATGATCATCGAGAAGTACAGCGCCGACGCCTTGCGCTTCAGCCTGATCATGCTGACCGCCACCGGGCAGGACGTGTACATCAGCGAGGACAAGTTCGAGATCGGCCGCAACTTCGGCACGAAGATCTGGAACGCCGCGCGGTTCATGCAGATGCAGGCGGAGGGCGTGCCCTGTAGCGGCGACCTGTGGTCGCCGGACGGCGGTCACAGACCGCCGCTACAGCTGAGCGCCGACGACCAGCACATCCTCGCCAAGCTCAACGAGTGCATCGCCGCCTGCGACGATAACCTCGCCAAGTTCCGCTTCAACGACTACGCGAAGAGCATCTACGAGTTCATGTGGCACCAGTTCTGCGACTGGTACGTGGAATACTCGAAACAGGTTTTCTACGGCGACGATGCCGCGCGCAAGGCGATCGTGCTCGGCGTCATGCACCACTGCCTGTCCAGCGCCCTGCGCCTGCTCCATCCGCTGATGCCGTTCCTGACCGAGGAACTCTGGCGCGGGATGGCTTACAACCAGACGAACACCGAACATCGAACGGGAGACACTCGTCCCGCGTCCCTCGAAACCATTCTGTCCGCGCCGTGGCCGAAAGCGGCCGCGGCGGCGACGTGGGATGCGGCGACCGTCGCACATGTCGAGGCGCGGCACGAACTGATCGGCCTGGGCCGGACGCTGCGCGCCGACAACGGCGTGACGCCGGGCCAGAAGGTCGACTTCATCATCAAACCCCTCGCCGCGGAGGCCGTGGCACGGCTCGAAGCTGACCGCGTCAACCTGATGAGCCTGCTCAAGGCGGGCAGCCTCGTCATCGATCCCGCCTTTGCGCCGACGCAGGCGATGCCCAGCGCCCTCACACCGTTGGGCACGCTCTTCATGTCGCTCGGCGCGGTGGACGTGGCCGCGGAGCGCGAGAAGTTGGCCAAGCAGCTGGCCGAGGTCGAGCGCAACAGCGCCGGTGTCGAGGCCAAGCTCGGCAATGCGAACTTTGTCGGTCGCGCCCCGGCGGCGGTCGTCGAGGCGCAGCGCAAGCTGCTGGCCGAGCTGGTGGAGAAGCGCGCGAAGCTGACGCAGATGCTCGGGCAATTGCAGGGCTGACGGGGCTGCAGTTCAGCCCTGGTGTGGCTGCTGTACAGCTGAGGCGAAGTTTTCGTCCCGCGGTCGCTGGGGCCCGGTCTGAAGCCGGCGCGGTGGTTGCTGGCGCAGGTAGCTGCGTGGCCACCGGCGTGTCTGGCCTGCCAGCCCGGTGGACGTATGCACCGGCACCGCGTGCTCACCCTGCACACAAAAAAGCCGCCCTCGATGAAGAGGGCGGCTTGTCTCAGACAGTGTGAACCGTCTTAGTGTGCGCCGGCTTTCTTGGCCGGTGCTTTCGCTGCCTTGGCCGGGGCTTTGCCCTTGGCGGCCGGCGTGGCGCTCTTGGTCGGGGCCGGGGCCTTGCTCTTGGCCGCCGCTTCAATCATGCCCGCCTGACGCTTGATCAGGGCTTCGTAGGCCGTCTTTTGCGCCTGGAACTGCTGGCTCAAACCGGCGGCTTCGGAATCCTTCTGGTCCAGCGCACCCTTGAGCGCCTGAACGTCCTGCTGTGAGCGGGCGAGCTGCGACTTGATGGCCGCGCACTCATCCTGCAGTTTCTGGTGTTCCTCTTTGGGTACGCCGCAACCGCACAGGGCGGCCAGAGCCAACGCTGCACAGGCAGTACGAATTGTAGTCTTCATGATGTCCTCAGTGTTCCATTTTTTGTCCGTCACCTTGGCGGACAGAAATTGTTAGCGGGGCGCACTCTAGCGCACGCAGATTTATTTGCAAGCGCGGAGTGTGCTCCCGCAGCCGGGTCAGGCGGCGGCCCGGGGTCCCTTGTTCTTGGCCTTCAACAGCAGGCGCAGTTGTACGGCATCCATCGTTCGCAGTTGCTCCGCGGGCACGCCCATCGCGGCCAGACGTTTGCGGTGCGTGGCTTCGCGGCGGCGGCGCTCCGTGCCGCTCTTGCGAGGCCGGCGCAGATTCTTATTGCGTCGTAACATGTCGCCCATGATTTATCTCCTGTAATCGCGTTGTTAAAAGTGCGCGGGGGCGGACTCTACAGGGCGGGACCCGCACAGGCAAACATTAAATTCCACGCAGTCCTTATTCGGCGACCTTGATAGCCGATGGGGGGCGCACTTTTCTTCCGGGTTCGGCACCTGAAGTAGCCGTGGCGTGGCAACGGTCCCCCGATAAACAAGGGAAGCCAGGATGGGGCGGCCTCTGCTACGTTCATAAAAAAACACGCCGCCCGGGTGGGCGGCGTGTTGGCTGGCGGCGTTAGCGCCGGCGCGGTCAGCGCTGCGGCTGCTGTTGCTGCTGTTGCTGCTGCAGTCCGATGCCGTACTTGTCCTGTACCTGCTTGGCATCTTTGTCGGTCTTGGCCAACTCGATCAACTCCATCATCATCTTTTGGAAGCGATCCATGATCGGCTTCGATTTCATCAAGCCGTCTGCGGCCTGGGCCTGGGCTGTCGCCAGGTTCGCCTTGTAGGTGGTCAGGTCGGTTTTGATCCGGCTGGCATCCGAGGCCGTCGGGCCCAGAAAGGCGATGATGCTGATCGCGACGAGCGCGATCGGAAGGAAGGGATTGGCCTGTTTTTCGGTTTGGTTCTGGTCGCTCATGGCGTCCCGCCTTTCTTGGAGGTGCTGGTTCCGTTGGCTGCCGCCGGGGGCGCAGCTTGGAACTGGATGTTATAGCCGTTGTTGGCCAGCAGCTTGTGCATCTTGTCGCTGCGCGCGGCCACGATGACCATGTCCTGCAGGATGTTGTTACCCATCTGCATCACGCGCTGCGTGTTATTGATCTCCGCCTGGAGTTGCTGCAAAACGGCTTGCTGCTGCTGCAACTCGCCCTGCAGGCCTTGATTCGACTTACCGGTCTTGATCACAACGATAGCCAAGATCAGGCACGCTGCGCCCAACACCACGGTCACTAAGTACTGCCATGCTTTCATTCGGTGCTCCTTATAATTCGCGCGGAATATAAACACACTCTTCCCTGCGGTGGGAAGGAAAAAGAACAAAATATTTCTGCCCGGTGGAGCGCCGTCTGGCCGCTCGCGGCGTGCCCGGAGGCCGGCGGGATGAAGCCGCTTCTTCCGGCTGGATTTCAGGGCCAGCGGCGGCGCGAGGCCCGCGGGTTTGCAAAGCCCCAGGTGCTGTGACATACTCGCCGCCGCAGTACGCATCACGAGAGGAACCGAACCATGCAAGCCGGTCTGTACGTCGTCGCCACCCCCATCGGCAACCTGGCCGATATTACGCTGCGCGCGCTCGAAACGCTCCGCGGCGCCGGTCTCATTGTGGCCGAGGACACGCGGTGGAGTCACAAGCTGCTTGACCATCATGGCATCCATGCCCCGCTGATCAGCTGCCACAAATTTAACGAGGCTGCCCGCGTGGACCTCATCCTTGGCAGGATCCATGAGGGGTCGGCCGTCGCCCTCATCACCGATGCCGGCACGCCGGCCATCTCCGACCCCGGTTCGCGGCTGGTGGCCGCCGCGCGCGCCGCCGGCGTCTATGTGACGGCCTTGCCCGGACCCTCGGCGGTGACGATGGCCATGTCGCTCTGCGGTTTCGGCGGCGTAGGCTTTTTGTTCGAGGGTTTCCTGACGCGCGCGAGCAATGCGCGCAAACGCCGGCTGAGCGAGCTCGCCGCCTACGACCGTCCCGTCGTGATCTACGAGTCGCCCTACCGCCTGCTCAAACTGCTCGGCGAGATGGACACGGCCCTGCATGACCGTTCCATTTATGTCGGCCGCGAACTGACCAAGCAGTTCGAGGAGAACCTGGTCGGCACGCCGTCCGAACTGATCGCCAAATTCTCCGGTCGCACCGTCAAGGGTGAACTGGTGCTTGTCATTCCTCCGGCCACGCGCGCCGAGCGTCGGGAAATGGAAGAGGCCGCCGAGGTCATGTCTGTCGGCGAGTCCGATGGCGGAGACTCCGCCGGCGGCTGATGGCGTCTGCGCGAGTGAGGGGTGGCGCGGAGTCCCAGGGTGGGGCGGGCATCCCCCAAATGCGGCGGGGCCCGGCGGTTCGCCATACGCTGCTTCACTGTTTCCCCGCGCGTTAGGGCCCGGGTCCATGGTTCTGATCAACCTCAGGGGCTCGTTTCCGGATACGGGTCATGCTGAAGGACGCGTGCCGGACGCTGGTATACATCGTGCTGTTGGCTGTGGGCAGCGCGCTGGTGGATACGCCCCGGCTTTCCGCGGGCCGCATTTTTATGCTGCTTTTTTTAATAAATGGTGTAAGTTTCACAGACATTTGATTGGCGGGATGATGCTATGGTTGTAAAAAGAAAAAAGAAAGAAATCTTGGTGCTCGGCGGCGGGCCGGCGGGGATGATGGCCGCGATCGCGGCCGCGCGTCATGGCGCAAAGGTGACGCTCCTCGAACGGATGCCGGAGCCGGGGCTCAAACTCTGCGCGAGCGGCGGGGGGCGCAGCAATATTACCAACACCTTGGCGAACGAACCCTTCATGGACAAGCTGGGCCGGCAGGGGCGCTTTGCCGAGCCGGCGCTGAGCCTGATGGGCTCGATTCAGCTGCGCGAATTTCTCGCATCCATCAATATCCCGACGCATACGCCCAACGGCTTTCATGTCTACCCGATCTGCGAGAATGCGACGCAGGTCCGCGATGCGCTGCAAGCCGAAGCCGTGCGCTGCAAGGTCAAGGTGATGACCAACATGCAGGTGGTGGAGCTGGTCCGCACGGGCGAACGCGTCAGCGGCGTCAAGTTGAGCAAAGGCAGCATGACGGCGGATGCGGTGATCATCGCCACGGGCAGCTGCGGCTATCCGGCGCTGGGCGGCAACGATTCCGGCTATGCGCTGGCGCGGTCGGTGGGCCATACGATGGCGCCGCTCGCGCCCGCCCTGGTACCGATCATCACGCGCGAACGTTGGCCCGGCGAACTGGCCGGTGTCTCGTTGCCGGATGTGCGGGTGTGGCTCGATCTGCCCGGCCATTCGAGGGAGGGCCTGCGCGGCGACCTGCTCTTCACGCACAACGGCATCTCCGGGCCGGCGGTGCTCGATATGTCCGGCGCGATTGCGCGGCTGCTGACGAAGCAGTTCGCCGTGCCGATGCGGATTGATCTGCTGCCGAAGGAAAAAGCGGAGCAGACGCTGGCGCGCTTCGCGGACTGGCGGACGCGTTCCGGCAAGAAGCTGGTGGTCAACCTGCTCGCGACGGAAGTCGGGCTGCCGCACTCCTTCGCGCGGCAGCTGCTCGCGCTCTCGGGCGCGGAACCGGAAGTCATTGCGGCCGAGCTGCCGGCCATCGCCCGCGACCAGCTCGTGGCCCAGTTGCACGGCCTGCTGCTGACGGCGCGCGACACCGAGGGCTTCAAGCGCGCGATGGTCGTGCGCGGCGGCATCGCCTTGCGCGACATCACTTCCGAAACGCTCGAGAGCGAGAAGCTCTGGGGCCTCTATTTCGCCGGCGAGGTGCTCGACATCGATGGGCCCTGCGGCGGCTACAACCTGCAATGGGCCTTCGCCAGCGGCTGGCTGGCGGGTCTTGCCGCGGCTGGCGCCCTGCCGAAATAAAGGTATGCTGCGGCGGTGAGCCATGCCCGCCATCATCCAATGTGAACTCTGTCCCCGCGCCTGCGAGATCGCGCCGGGCGGGCGCGGCGAGTGCCGCGTGCGCGTCAACCTCGACGGCCGCCTGCGCGCGGTGACCTACGGCTATCCCTGCACGCTGCACATCGATCCGGTTGAGAAAAAACCGGTCTTCCACTTTCTGCCGGGCACCCCGACGCTCTCGCTGGCGACGGTCGGCTGCAACCTGCATTGCAAGAACTGCCAGAACTGGGAGATCTCCCAGCGCAATCCCGAGGACGTCGAGGCCGCCGAGGTGCCGCCGGCGCGCCTGGTCGAACTGGCCCGGCAAAACCACTGTCCCTCGCTTTCCTACACCTATACCGACCCGGTGATCTACTACGAGTACACGCTGGACACCTGCACGGCCGCGCGCGCGGCGGGGCTGAAAAACATCCTCGTCACCGCCGGCTACATCAATCCCGATCCGGCCCGCGAGCTGTTCCGCGTGGCGGATGCCGTCCGCATCGACTTGAAGGCCCTGAGCGACAAGTTTTACCGCGAGGTCTGTGACGCGACCCTGCGGCCGGTGCTCGACACGATCGTGCTCGCCCGGGAGATGAAACTGGCGGTTGAGCTGGTCCACCTCATCATTCCGACGCTCAACGATGCGGATGACGACTTGAAGAAACTCTGCGACTGGGTCGTGCAGCATGCCGGCCGCGACGTGCCGCTGCACTTCTCGGCGTTCCATCCGCAACACAAGCTGGCGCACCTGCCGCCGACGCCGGTCGCGACCCTGCATCGCGCCCGCGACCTCGCGCGCGCCGCCGGCCTGCAGTTTGTGTATCTCGGCAACATCCTCGAGCACGATGCCGCCAACACCTATTGCCCGAAGTGCAGCAAGCTGCTCATCGGCCGCACCGGCTTCAGCCTGCTGGAAAACCGGCTGCGCGCCGGCCATTGTCCCGACTGCGGCATGGAGATCCCCGGCGTATGGAACTGAAGCGCAGAAATTTCATCGCGGTGAGCGGCGCCGCGCTGCTCGCGGCGGCCACGGGTGGCTGGAGCTGGCTGCGCCGCCAGCCGCCGGTGCGCTGGCTGGTCGCGGTCCGCGGCGGCCGCTATCCCGGGCCCGTCAGGCCGCTGGACGAACGCGGCCTGAAAAAGCCGGGCCGCTGGGTGGGCTGAAAGTACGCGCTTGGGTGTCAGGCTTTCTGCATGTCGGCCAGCACGGCCCGGGCGGCGGCGACCGGGTCGGCGGCTTCCAGGATCGGGCGGCCGACCACCAGGAAACTGGCGCCATCCCTGACCGCGGAGGCGGGCGTCGCCACGCGCTTCTGATCGCCCACGGCGTCGCTGGGCAGCCGGATGCCCGGCGTCACGAGCAGCGGCAGCGGGCCGAGTTTCTGGCGCATCGCGCCGACTTCCTGCGCGGAGCAGACAAGTCCATCCATGCCGCTGCCGACCGCCAGTTCGCCGAGCGCCAGCACCTGTTGCGCCGGGGTGCGCTGCACGCCGAGGTCGTTCAGGTCGCTCTGGTCGAGGCTGGTCAGAACGGTGACGGCGACCAGTTTCGGCGCGGCCGGGCCGAAGGCGCGCGCGGCCTCGGCGGCGGCGCGCAGCATCGCCCGCCCGCCCGCGGCGTGCAGGGTGAGCATGAAGACGTTGTACTTGGCCGCCGCCTGCACCGCGCGCTCGACCGTGCGCGGGATGTCGTGGAGCTTGAGGTCGAGGAAGATTTTCTTGCCGAGCGCCGCGATCGGCTTGAGCACGTCCGGCCCCTCGGCGATGAACAATTCCAGCCCGACTTTGACGAACAAGACTTCGGGCGGGAGCTTCTCCACGGCGGCCACCGCGGCGGCGCCATCCGGCACATCCAACGCTACGATCAGTTCTGGTTTCATAAAGTTTCCTTTGCGGGCGGCGATTTAACCACTCCGGCCCCGGAAAATACAGCCGCGTTTTTTCTCGACAAGCGGACGGCGAAAACCAACATTCCAGCCCCATGAACTACCGCATCCTTTCCTTGGCGGCCTGCCTCGCCGGCGGGCTGAGCTGTGTGACCGTCTGCCGGGCCGATGCCGTGCGCCCGGACATGTATGTTGCGACCAACGGCAATGACGCGTGGAGCGGCCGCCTGGCGGCGGCCAACGCGGCCCGGTCCGATGGCCCGCTGGCCACCCTGCAAGGTGCGCGCGACAGGTTGCGGGCGCTGCGCAAAACGGGTGGACCGGCGCAGCCCTGCGTGGTGCAATTCCAGGGCGGCACCTATGCCCTCCGGCAGGCCGTTGAATTATCCGCCGCGGATTCCGGCACGGCCGCCGCTCCCGTGGTGTATCGGGCCGAGCCCGGCGCCAGCGTGCGGCTGACCGGCGGGCGCGAGGTGACGAACTGGCGCACGGTGACCGATGCGGCGGTGCTCGCGCGCCTGCCGGAAGAAGTCCGCGCGCAGGTGCAGGTGGCCGATCTGCGGGCCCAGGGCATCACGGACTTCGGCAAGCTCAGCGTGCGCGGTTTCGGCGCAGGCAACCCCTCCGCCGAGGCCGAACTCTTCCTGAACGATGAGCCCATGACGCTGGCGCGTTGGCCTAACGAAGGGTTCCGCAAAGTGACGTCGGCGCGCGACCCCCGGGTCAACGTGACCGATGCCGAGCGTGTCGCGCGTTGGGCGCAGGAAGCGGCGCCCTGGGTGTTCGCCTACTGGCACCACGACTGGGCCGAACTCTATGAGCCGTTGCAGGGCGTGCAGCCTGCGAGCAACGCCTTGCTGCGGACCCAGTCCATAAAGCCGGTCTATGGGATCACGGCCAAAGTCGCGCGCTGGTACGGGCTCAATCTGCTGTCCGAGATCGATCGCCCCGGCGAATATTACCTCGACCGGGCCAACGGGCTGCTCTACTTCCTTCCGCCGCAGCAAGGCGGACGCGCGGTGCTCTCCCTGGCGGAGTCCCTCATCCGCGCCGAGAAACTGGCCCATGTGACCTTCCAAGGTTTCATCCTGGAAGCTTGCCGCGGCACGGCCCTCAGCCTCAAGGGCGGCACGAATTGCGCCGTGGTTGGTTGCACCATCCGCAACACGGGTCACAACGGGGTGGTCGTGTCGGGCGGGGTGGGGCACACGGTCTACGGTTGCGATGTCTCGCAGGTCGGCACCGGCGGCATCGCGATGAGCGGCGGCGACCGGCGCACGCTGACGGCGGCGGGCCACAACGTGGAGAACAACCATGTGCATCATTTCGGCCGCCGCGCCCGCACCTATCAGCCCGGCATCCGCGTGGACGGCGTGGGCAACCGCATCGCGCACAACCTGGTCCACGACGGGCCGCACATGGCGCTGGCCGCCGGCGGCAACGACCACGTGGTGGAGTACAACGAGATCCACAACGTGGTGGAGGAAAGCGGCGATGCCGGCGCCTACTACGTCGGCCGCGACTGGACCCAGCGCGGCAATGTGCTGCGCTATAACTACTGGCACCAGATCGTCGGCGGCACCGGCTATGGCGGCATGACCATCTACCTCGACGACCAGCACTGCGGGCACACGATCCAGGGCAATATTTTCGAGCGCTGCTCCCAGGCGGTCTTCATCGGCGGCGGCGACGACAACGTCGTGACGAACAACGTGTTCCTCGGTTGCTGGAAGGCCGCGCATCTCGACAACCGCGGCATGGGCTGGCAGAAGAAAGCCACCGATGACTTGAAGGGCGAGCTCCGGTCCCATCTGCGCTCCATGCCGTACACCAATGAGCTCTGGCGCGCGCGGTACCCCGCGCTGGTGGGCATCCTGGAGGACGAGCCCGGCATCCCGAAGCGCAATGTTTTCGCCCGCAACCTCAGCGCCGGTGGCGTCTGGGAAGACATCAGCAAGACCATCCGCGCCTATCAGACGGTGACGAACAACCTGGTGTTTGACGCCGAGCCCGGTTGGGTGCAACTGGTCAAGGACGCCAACGGTCGGCCCGTCCGGCTTGACTTCAAGGATCCGGCCGCCGTGCAGGCGCTCGGCTTCGTGCCGGTGCCGGTGGAAAAAATGGGCCTCTACCAGGACCCGCGCCGCGCCTCCTGGCCCGTGCCGCATGCGGTGCGCCCGGTGAAACTGCCGGAAGCCAAGGCGAAGAAATAAGCTTCGCGCCGTTCCGCGTACTCGCTCGCCGCTCAGCCACAGGACCCGTCGGGAGGGCGAGCGTCCCCGCGAGCCGCGCGCTGAACAATCGCGGAAACGAGGTGCATTCTCGCTCTGCTTGCGTGGCCGAATCTCCTCAAAAGCCAGCGCAGAAAAGGAAGCCGCACCGCGCAGCCACAGGGTCCCATCGGGGAGGGCGAGCGTACTCGCGAGCCGTACTTGTGCCGCAACCCTTCCGGCTGCTAATGCGGCAGATCTCCGGGTTCATTCGAATGCTGACTGTTTCGAACAGCCAACGGTTTCACAACTCCCGGCTCGCGAGTACGCTCGCCCTCACGGTTGATCAGCATACGTTGGGTTGAACCAGGCGTGAGCGTCTTCGCAACGCGCCGCGCTCAACGACCCGTGCCCGCGGTGTGAGGTTAGAGCGCACCGGCGTGCATATCCGCGTGCCCATCGGCGAAGCCGACGGCGCGCCGGCCGTGGTGGTTGGCTTGGATTTCGCGGACGATGAGGGCTTCCGCGGGAGGTCCGAGTTCGGCGAGCCGCCGGCCGGGATTCACGATTTCATAACTGACGGCACGGTCCCGGGCCTGCGGGCAGTGGAGGAGTGACTGCGCGGGCGTTTCCTTGACGGCGTATTTTTCCACGTCGCCCCACGTTCTGGGCAAGGTTGCATCATGCTCCAGGGCATACTTCGCGCAGGCCAGGGTGCATTGCTGGACGTTGTGCAGGCACGCCGCCTCTTGCGCCTTCGCGTGTCCGCCGGCGACCGCAGGCCGGGCCACCGCGAAAGCGATGGCGATCACGATGCACACCAATGGCAGCAAGGCGAAGCTGACCACGCCCATAATGATGCCCGCCAGCGCCTGGGTCCGGCCGCCGAGCGAGCCGTCCGAGGCGCCGATCCGCTTGAGCGCGAGGCTGCCGAGGATCAGCGCGGGGATGCCGGCGAGAATCGAGAGGCAGAGGATGGAGCAGATGCCCAGCACCAGGCAGGCGATGGCCAGTCCCGCGGTGCGCGGCCGCGCGGCTGGCGTGAGCGGTGGCGGTGTGTCCATGTTTCGATCCTTGCTCCGGGTGGCGGCGCGGCCTCAAACGGATGCCGGACGAGGGGTGGCCCGCCGCTCGGTCCAAGCCTTGGAAACTCCCGTGCGCCGTCTTCCCAGGCTTGGAAAACGGCGACAGCCCGCTACTTGTCGGCGCGCATCTCCACATGGCCATCGGCATAGCCCACGGAGTGCTTGCCGCGATGATTGTCTTTGATTTCGCGGATGATGACCGTCTTCTCGGGCTGTCCGAGGTCGTCGAGCCGTTTGCCGGGGTTTACCAGTTCATAGCGGCTGGCGGCGCCTTTCTCCGAAGGGCAGTGGAGTACCCGCTCTACCATCGCTTCGTTGCCCAGATATTTTTTCACATCGTCCAGCGAGTTGGGCAAGGCCGTGTCGTGGTCTTGCGCGTACATCTGGCAGGCGAGGGTGCACTGCCGGACATTATTCAGACAGGCCGCCTGGTGTGCGGCGGTGCGCGCGCTGCTCATGGCCGGCAGCATGAGCGCCGCTACGATGGGCAGCAGGAGGATGCTGATGCCCCCCATGACAAGACCGGCGATCGCCAGCCCTTTGCCGGTCAGCATGCCGGCAGATTGGCCGATCTTGTTGAGGGCGACGATGCCGAGAATCAACGCCGGGATGCCGGCGAGGATCGAGCCGCAAGAGACTGCCAGAATTCCCAGCACGAGGCTGGCGATGGCGAGGCCCGCGGTGCGCGGCAGCGATGCCGGGGTGAGCGGTGGCGGTGTTTCCATGTTTTGTTCCTGTGTTTGAAGCCGGCCCGTGTGTACCCCTTATGCAGCCGGATTGCAATTCCGCGCCTTTGACCTTTTGCTTTCCGGCCGGTGTCCAAACTTGCTACGTTGCCCCTCGCATCATGCAACCAACTGACACGGCCTCTAAAATATTGCTGCTTGGCCTCGGCAACGACATCCTCACCGATGACGCCATCGGCCTGCTCCTTGTCCGCAAACTGCGCGACGAATTGGCCGCCGACCCGCGCCTTGACGTGCGCGAGACGCAGGAGATGGGCCTCGCGTTGCTCGACTTTCTCTCCGGCTACCGCGAGGTCGTCCTTGTGGATGCCATCCAGACCGGCCGCGTGCCGCCCGGTACGGTCCACGAACTAGACGCCGCCGGTCTGAAAAGCCTCACCGGGCGCACCCCGCACTTCCTGGGCGTCGGCGAAACCCTGGCCCTGGGCCAACAACTCGGGTTGCCGATGCCGGCGCGTGTCCGTATTTTCGCCGTCGAGGTCGCTGACGCCCACACCTTGGGCACGCAGCTCTCGCCCGACCTCGAGGCCGCCTTCCCGGCCATCCTCGTCCGCCTCCGAGCCGCGCTGTTCCTGTAAAAGGACGTGAGAACTTTCCTCGGTCATCCGGCGGGAAATTGACGGGGCGGCGCGGTTTGTGTACCTTCCGGCCACGTTTTTTTTGAAAGAGGAGCAACCATGAGCGACGACGTGCTGTTGACATGCGAACTGCCGGGCATCAAGAAGATCAAGGTCGGCAAGGTCCGTGAAATTTTCGATCTCGGCGACACCCTCCTGCTGGTGGCGACCGATCGCATCTCCGCCTTCGACTGCATCCTGCCGACCGGCATCCCCGACAAGGGGCGCGTTCTCACGCAGATCTCCGCCTTCTGGTTCGAGCAGACGGCGCACATCCTGCCGAACCACTGCCTCGCGGTGGCGTGGAAGGATTTCCCCGCCGAGCTCAAGCCGTTCGAGCGGCAGCTCCGCGGGCGCTCGATGATCGTGAAAAAAGCGCACATCCTCCCCGTCGAAAGCATCGTCCGCGGTTACCTGATCGGTTCCGGCTGGAAGGATTATCAGAAGTCCGGGCAGGTCTGCGGCATTCCGCTGCGCGCCGGCTATCACATGGCCGACAGGCTGGACACCGCGCTCTTCACCCCCTCGACCAAGGCCGAGGCCGGCCACGACGAGAACATCGCCTTCGCCGAGGTCGCCGCGCTGATCGGCAAGGATCGCGCCGCCCAGGTCCGCGACGCGAGCCTCGCGCTCTATGACTTCGCCGCCAACTACGCGCGCAAGCGCGGCATCATCATTGCCGATACCAAGTTCGAGTTCGGCCTGATCAACGACCGGCTGACGCTGGCCGACGAGGCGCTGACGCCGGACAGCTCCCGCTTCTGGCCCGCCGCGACCTACGCACCCGGCGCCTCCCCGGCGTCGTTCGACAAGCAGTTTGTCCGCGACTATCTCGAAACGCTCGCCTGGGACAAGACGCCGCCCGCGCCGCCGCTGCCGCCCGACGTGGCCCAGCGCTCGCGCGAGAAATATCTCGAGGCGTTCCGCCTGCTGACCGGCCGCGAGTTGGAAACCTGACCGGAGGCCATGCAGGCGCTCGTCGAGAGATTTCTGGATTACGTCGCCGTCGAACGCGGCCTCTCCCCGAACACGCACGCCGCCTACGCGTCCGACCTGCGCTCCTTCAGCGGCTGGCTGCAGGGCCGCAAGCTCGGCACCCTCAACGCCGTCAAACGCGAGCACATCCTCGACTACCTGATGGACCAGAAGGAGAGCGGCCTCAAGACCACGTCGTTGTCGCGCCGGCTCGTCGCCATCAAGGTGTTCTTCCGGTTCCTCCAGCAGGAAAACCTGATGACGGCGAACGTCGCCGAGGTGATGGACTCGCCGCGCCTCTGGAAAATCCTGCCCGACACCCTGACCTACAAGGAGGTCGAACGCCTGCTCGCGTCGCCGGCGGCGAAGAGCAAGCTCTACCTGCGGGACCGCGCCCTGCTGGAGACTTTTTACGCCTCGGGCCTGCGCGTCTCCGAGGTCGCCGGCCTGCGCGTCGAGGACGTGCACTTCGACGCGGGTTACGTCCGTTGCATCGGCAAGGGCAACAAGGAGCGCGTCGTCCCGATCGGTGAGAGCGCCCGGGGCGCGCTGCGGGTCTACCTGGAGGGGCTGCGTCCGCAGTTGGCCGACCGTCATCCGGAGGTGACGGCGCTCTTCCTGACGCGCGCCAGCACGGCCCTCAGCCGCAAGACGCTGTGGAAGATGATCAAGCGCTATGCCCACGTCGCCGGCATCACCAAGCGCATCTCGCCGCATACGCTGCGCCACAGCTTCGCCAGCCATCTGCTCGCCAACGGCGCGCCCCTGCGCGTGATCCAGGAGATGCTGGGGCACGCCGACATTGCCACGACACAGATCTATACCCATGTGGACCCCGCGCGTCTCAAGGCGATCCATGAAAAATTTCATCCGCGAGCGTGACGCGGAAAATCGAAACCCGAAATCCAAAAGAATGATCAAAACATCCACAAAGATCGCAAACGACAGGCTCCTGCTTTGTGGGCGGATCCTCCCGATCCCGCGGTGCCTGTCCGTTTGGGTTTGTTTCGCGGGACGGGACGTCCCGCTCATAAACGTGTGGCGTTTCTCTGGTCGCCATCTGCTTTCAGGTTTCAGGTCTCAAGTTTCAGGTTTTCGCTTTCAACCCCCATTCACAAGGACGGCGTCCCATGAGTCTTAGAAGTCTCCTGCAAAGTCCGTTCAAGGACCTGGAGAAAGCCCTTGGTTACCGCTTCCGCCGCCGCGCGCGGCTGGAATTGGCGTTGACGCATCCCTCGTTCCGGCACGAGGCGACGGATGTCTCCGAGGACAACCAGCGGCTCGAGTTTCTCGGTGATGCGGTGCTCGGCATGGTCGTCGCCGATCACCTCGTGGCCACGCACCTGGAACACGCCGAGGGCGAGTTGACGCGGCTGCGCAGCCAGATCGCGAACACCCAGGCCCTCGCGGTCATCGCGCGCGGCATCGGGCTGGGCGAGGCCCTGCGGCTCGGCCGCGGCGAGAGCCAGAACGGCGGCGCGCAGCGCGTGGGCAATCTCGCCGACGCGCTGGAAGCGGTCATCGGCGCCGCGTATCTCGACGGTGGACTGAAGGCCGCCCAGAAAATTTTCGAGAAACTGTTCGTGCCGCCGCTGGAGAAGATCACCGACGGCGACGGGGAGAACCCGAAAGGCTCCCTGCAGGAACTCTGCCAGAAGCTCTGGAAGATCAATCCCGAGTATCGGGTCGTCAGTGCCGAAGGCCCGGCCCATGCGCGCAGCTATTGCGTCGAGGCCGTCATCCGCGGCGAAGTCTACGGCAGCGGCCAGGGGCCCAATAAACGCGTCGCCGAATCCACCGCGGCTGCGGCCGCCCTCCTGCGCTTGCGGGCGGAATAAGCCGGGCGAACGGCACCTTGGCTGCGGGGCCTTCCAACATGAAACAGTCTGCCTGCAACAATAAAAACGCACCGTGGTTGAAGTGGTGCGCATGGCTCGGCGTTTTGCTGTGCCTGGCGCTGGGCGCCGTGCTGTTCTTCCGTCACAGCATGGTGCCGCGCATCACCATCGTGAACCGGTCAGGCCAACTGCTCGAGGCGGTCGCCATCAGCGGCAACGGTTTCCGGCATGTCATTCCCCGGTTGCAGCCGGGGGAGAAGCAATCCTTTCGGGTCAAGGTTCGCGGCGAATCGGGGCTCACCCTGGAGTGCCAGGCGCGTGCGCGGCGGGTTTTCGTGGAGAATCTGGGCTATATCGAATCCTCGGGCGGGTATCGCGCCGTCCTGATCATCAACGAAAAGCTGGAGGTTCGCTGCCTCGGCAGCGTTCACTGACTCGCCAGGCTGGCCTTGAGGTGCGCCTTGCCGCGGAGGCGTCCAGCGGGTAGGGTAGCGCCATGCAAACGGGGCCGTCCATTCCTGCTGGCGAGCATGCGGACATCGAGACCGCATCCGAGGGCTATGCATCGCGCTTCGCCGGCCCGGCGGGGGCCTGGCTGCTCTCCGTGCAGGAGCGCATCGTGCTGGCCTGGCTGCAACGCTGGCCGGCGGCCACGGTCCTCGATGTCGGCGGCGGCCACGGCCAGCTGGCGCTGCCGCTCGCGCGCACCGGGCTTGACGTCACCGTGCTGGGCAGCGACAGCGTCTGCGTCAAGCGGATCGAGACGGAGGTCCAGTCCGGCCGGATCAAGTTTGCGGTTGGCGACCTGGTCGCCTTGCCGTTCCCCGACCGCGCTTTCGAGGTGGTGGTGTCCATCCGGCTGCTGCCGCATTGCGAAGCGTGGCCGCAGTTGATCGCGGAACTGTGCCGCGTGGCGCGGCACGCGGTGATCGTGGACTACCCGACGGACCAGAGCGTGAACTTCTTTTCCTCGGCGCTGTTCGGCGCGAAGAAAAAGATCGAGAAGAATACGCGGCCCTTCACCCTGTTCCGTCATCGCGCCGTCGCGGCGGAGTTTGCGCGGCACGGTTTCGGGGCGGCGGCGCGGCAGGGCGAGTTCTTCCTGCCCATGGTGCTGCACCGGATGCTGAAATGTCCGGCGGCCTCGGCGGCGCTGGAAGGCCTGTGCGGTTGGCTGGGTTTGAAGAAACTGCTCGGCTCGCCGGTGCTGGCGCGGTTCGAGCGCAGCGCGGGCAACCAGCCGGGCTTGAGCAGCTAAGCTGTAGTCCGGGTCACCCGCCTGAGGCGGGCAAGCCGGCCCGGCGAAACGAAACGGTGGATGAGACCATGAGCGAACCAGAATACAAGATGCCGGCGGGTGCGCAGGTGCTGGTGACCGGCGCGACGGGCTTCACGGGCGCGGTGCTGGTGCGGCGGCTGGCGGAGCAGGGCTGCGTCATCCGTGCGATCGCACGCCACACGGCCAATGTCGGTCCCCTGAAAGATCTGGGCATCGAATGGTTCCGTGGCAATGTGTATGACGCGGCCACCGTCAAGGCCGCCACCGCAGGTGTGCAATTTATCTTTCATGCCGCCACGGCCTACCGCGTCTCGGGTTTGCCGGAGGACGAGCACCGTCGGGTGCACGAGACGAGCACCCAGCTGCTGGCCGAGGCCGCGTTGAATCAACCCGGCTTCCAGCGCTTCGTCCACGTTTCGACTGTCGGCGTGCACGGGCATGTGGAACATCCGCCGGCGACCGAGGAAACGAAATTCAACCCCGGTGACGATTATCAGAAGACCAAGGCGGAGGCGGAACTCTGGCTGCACGCGTTTGCCCGCGAAAAACAGCTGCCCTACACCGTGATCCGACCGGCGGCGATCTACGGACCGGGCGACCGGCGGCTGCTGAAGCTTTTCAAGCTGGCGATCAAGCCGGTGTTCATCCTGCTCGGCTACGGGCCGGGGCTCTATCACCTGATCCACGTCGAGGATCTGGTCAGCGGGCTGCTGTTGGCCGCGGTGCATCCGGCGGCGCAGGGCGAGGCGTTCATCTGTGGCAACCCGGCGGCGGTGACTCAAGCCGACATGGGGCGCACGGTCTGCGCGGCGCTCGGCCACAAGTGCCGCATCCTGCGGCTGCCGGCCTGGCCGGTCTTTCTGGCGGCCGACCTTTGCGAGTTGATCTGCAAGCCGCTGCACATCGCGCCGCCGCTCTACCGCCGGCGCGTCGCGTTCTTCACCAAGGATCGCTCCTTCGACACCAGCAAGATCCGCGAGCGCCTCGGCTTCGTGCCGCGTTACACCGATAGCGAGGGGCTGGCCATGACGGCCAGATGGTATCGGGAGCAGAAGTGGCTGTAGGGGCAGGCTGTAGACCAAAGACCGAAGGCTGAAGACCTACGTCCCTAGACCGAAGACTGAAGGAGGAGAGAAATGCGCGATCATACAAAGCTAAAAGCGTTTCAGTTAGCTGACGAACTGGCGCTGCAAATCTACGTGGTGACGCGGGCGTTTCCGCGCGAGGAACTCTTTTGCTTTACTATGCAAATGCGGCGCGCGGCGGTGTCGGTTGCTGCGAATATCGTCGAAGGCTGTGCGCGTCACACAGAAGCTGATTATGTGCACTTCTTGGATATTGCCTATGGTTCTGCGCGCGAATTGCAGTCTCAGCTTTCGCTTGCCAGTCGCTTGGGATATGTGCCAGCTTCTGCGCCGGTGCAGGATCTTTGCGAACAGACCACCAAGGTGCTGAATGCTTTGATTCGCTTGTTACGAACATAAACGGCTGAAGCCCTCGGTCTTCAGCCTTCAGTCTTAGGCCTTATGAAAACAGAATCTGTCCGGATCCAGTGGAAAATGGGCGCGCCGCGCAAATCCAAGATTGGCCTCTACCAGGACCTGGTGGTAGGCCGGCCGGGGTTCTGGGCGCTGCTCAAATACGAGCTGGTGCAGCTCCTGTGCACCAATGTGACCGGCGCACTGGGCCTGTGGCTGCGCTCGCGGCTCTACCCGAAGCTGCTCAAGCGCTGCGGCCGCGGCGTGGTCTTCGGCCTGAACACGATCCTGCGCCATCCCAACAAGATCGAGCTCGGCGACAATGTGGTCGTGGACGACAACTGCCTGCTCGACGCCAAAGGCAGCGATAACGCCGGCATCAAGCTGGGCGACAACGTCTTCATCGGCCGCAACACCATCCTGAGCTGCAAGAACGGCGACATCGTCCTCGGCGACCGCGTCAACATCGGCTTCAACTGCGAGATCTTCTCCGGCAGCCGGGTTGAGGTCGGCGCGGGCACGCTGCTGGCCGCCTACACCTACCTCATCGGCGGCGACCACGTGGCCGATCTGGACGAGGATATCGTGCACTCCGGCAGCACCTCACAGGGCATAACGGTGGGCGAGGACGCCTGGTTCGGAGCGGGCGCCAAGGTGCTCGACGGCGTCAAGATCGGCGCGCACAGCATCATCGGCACCGGCGCGGTGGTGACCAAGGACATCCCCGAATACAGCATCGCCGTCGGCCTGCCCGCCAAGGTTGTCCGTGACCGGCGCGCGGGGAAGCCGGCGTCTACGTCATAACAACCCGGACGGGCAACATCAAAAATGATGTTGAAGGAGTATGGAGTTCAGCATAGAGTTCTTCACGTCGGCGGCGGGGCGTTGCCCTGTCCGCGAGTTCCTTGATGAATTGAAGCGGGTAGTGACATGAAGAAGACTAACTTCGACAGCTATCTTGAGGAACAACTGCAGGATCCGGCGTTCGCCGAGCGATTCGAACAGGCCGGTGTCGCCTGGGATGTGGCGCTGCAAGTGGCCGCGCTCCGCAAGGAAGCAGGCCTCTCACAAAAAGATCTGGCGCGCAAACTGAAGACATCGCAGCAGCAGATCAGCCGACTTGAAAATCCCTCCTACGAAGGGCACTCGCTGAGCATGCTACGGCGGGTAGCCAAGGCGCTTCATGCCGATGTCAAGGTGACCTTGGCGCCGATCCACCCCAAAGTCGCCATGGTGGCGGAGTCACGGGCCAAATACGGCAGTCGCTGAACGAGGCACCAGAATGAATGCAAACCACCCCGCCATCCCGCCGCAGGACCTGGAGAAATACTCCTCGGCGCTGACGCTCTCCGACATGGAGATCTTCATCTATCCGGAGCTGCTGTTCAGCCTGGTGCTGGCCAACATCATGTCGCCGAAGCTCTGGGCCTGGCGCAACGATCCGTGGTTCGCCGGGCTGCACAAGCTGACGCCCTACCGCCGGATCCTGCGGCTCAAGCAGTTCATCATCGACCACTACACGTTCAACCTCGACCTCGACACATGGGGCCTGACGACCCAGGAGCGCGAACTGGCGCGCTTCCGCGGCCTGCTCGACGAGACGGCGCTCGCGCAGAGCAACGCGCTCTTCGGCTACGAGGGCGACAAGTATTACTTTGACCTCGATATCCGCAAGCACTTCGGCCTCGACAAGTACACCAGCAGCGTCATCCCGTACTGGAAGACGGAGACCCTCGAGGCGATGGATGCGTTCCGGTTCAAGGAGGGCTATCCGACCGGCGCGGGCGAATGCGTCTCGCTCTCGACGCTTTACGCGGCGGCGATGTTCGTCGTCTGCGGCATCCCGCTCGAGGACATCTTCCTGCTGGCGACGCCGCTGCACTCGCAGAATTTCGTCCTCGTCAACGACGGCGTGCTGACCAACAACCGCCGGCTCGTGACCAAGAACATGTGGTTCAACGGCACCGAGCTGACCGACAAGGCCCAGCGGGCGCTGCGCCACGAACAGGTCACCGTGGTCAGCCATATCAGCGGGCACGTCCACTGCTTCTATCGCGACACGACGATCGACCCGAAGGCCTACCACCGCTTCGAGCAGCACCTGCGGAAGTTCCTGACCACCGACATCACGATGGAGATCCTGCTGAACTTCCTGCGGCAGTATTCCAGCCTGCAGAGCTGCTTCCAGCTGCGGCACGACCTCAACGGCCACGCCCACTACATCCCGGTCGAGAAGGTCTATGCCTACGAGCACGCCAGCACGTTCAAGATCAGCGACGACACGCGCTCGAAGCTGCTCGACGAGCTGGATGAGGACGAGTTCTTCCCGGCGCCGATGGAGAACCGGATCCTCCTGAACAAGTTCGACGAGTTCTTCAAGCAGCACCGCGTCAACCTCGACAAACCCGAGCAGGTCGAGCGGCTGATGGCCGAGATGGAGTGCAACTGCACGCGCAACCGCTCGGCGGTGCAGGAGCTGCTCTCCTTCGCCCGCCTCGAACCGAACCTGCCGGCCCTGGGCGGCAAGCAGCACGTGACCCACCTCGCCCACATCCAGCTCGCGCCGACGATGACGCGCGAGGAGATCATGGCGCACCTCGCCGGCCTCCGCGCGGAGCTGCCCGTCGCCGATCTCGCCTTCTATGCCTACCGCGACCTTGCGCACTGCGACGCCGTGCCGTTCCTCAAGGCCGCGCTGGAGCGCAGCCCGGTCTCGCTCAAGGGGGCGGAGCAGCTCGGCGACGACGAGTTGCTCGCAACCTTGGAAAAACTGCCCAACGCATCCATCTATGACGGCGCGCGCCTCGCGCAGCCCGACGAGGTCTGGAACTACCGCCGCGGCGACGGCCTCGAACGCGCGCTGCTGCTCGCCAACATCTGGAAGGCGCGCCACCCGCAGGACGCGTTTGTGCTCGCATCCGACGGCGCGGTCGTCACGCTGAAATTTGGCGCGCACGAAGTTGGTTGGCCCACGGGCAAGGCGGTCGCGCTGAATGTGACGCTGTGAGCCGGGCTGCCGCGTTCTCACGAACGCGGCTACAGGTGGCGGCGCAGTTCGCGACGGCTCGTCCGCCCCAGCAAACCCAACCCGCTGCTGCTGTTGTGGGCGGGGCTTCCAGCCCCGCGAACCCCGCCCAGCCAACCGCGCGAATCCCATAAAACAGGCACACAACATGGCCGTGAGACTCGAACTGCCGCGTTCTCACGAACGCGGCTACAGAAGGCAACGCCGTTTGCGACGGCCCGTCCGCACCAGCAAAACCCAACCCGCTGCTGCAGTTTTGTGGGCGGGGCTTTCCAGCCCCGCGAACTCCGCCCAGCCATCCGCGCGCATCCCATAAAACAGGCACACAACATGGCCGTGAGACTCGAACTGCCGCGTTCTCACGAACGCGGCTACAGGTGGCGACGCCGTTCGCGACGGTGCGTCCACCCGTCATCCCCAACCCGCTGCTGTTTTTGTGGGCGGGGCTTTCCAGCCCCGCGAACCCCAACCACTCATTCACTCGAAACCCCAAAGCTCAGGTCCAATACCAAGGGTACGTACTTCACACTGCCAGCTTTTTGGAGTTGATAGCGCGCTTGCTTCGGCCAGTGCAGTTTGCCAAGCTGCGGTCATGCAAAATATCAACTGTTCCGCACTGTCGCGCCGGCGGGCCTTCACGGTCGCCGCGCTGTTGCTCGCCGGTTCCCTGTGGAGCCCGGCGGCCCCCAAGAGCCATCCCGACACCACCGGCTGGGAGGATCTGCTTGCCGCCGATCTCTCCAACGTCGAGATGAAACCGGGCTCCTGGGTCGTGGAAAACGGCGTGCTCGTGGCCAGGACGCACGACACGGTCTGGACGAAAAAGTCCTATGACAACTTCATCCTCGACCTCGAATTCAAGGTCGCCAAGGAATCCAACAGCGGCGTCTTTCTGCGCTCCGGCAACACCAAGGACGTGCTCTCGGCGCTCGAGGTGCAGGTGCACGAGTCGCAGGACGGCGCGCTCTACGGCATGGTCGGCGCGATCTACAACGCGCAGCCGCCCGCCAAGCCGATGCAGAAGCCCGTGGGTGAGTGGAACCATTTCACGATCACCTGCCAGGACAGCCACGTGGCGCTGGTTTTCAACGGCGAGGAAGTCTTCAACGTGGACCTGAACGACTGGAAAGAAGCGCACAAGAATCCCGATGGCACGCAGAACAAGTTTCCCAAGGCGTTGAAGGACTATGCGCGCAAGGGTCCGCTCGGGTTGCAGGGCCTCCACGGCAAGGCGCGGTCGCCCGTCTGGTACCGGAACATCAAGATCAAAGAGCTGAAGTAAGCTTTTCAGCTGTTCAAGCAACGCGGGTTTTCCAAGGCTTGGAAAGCCCGCGTTGTCTTTTTCCGGACTTTGGATTTATTGGCAAGGCTGGTTGCGCCGGGTTGGAGACCCGGCCTGCAGCGGCAAGTCTTTTTTGCAGGCTGCGAGAACTCACAAGGCGTCTGAGGCCATTTACATCACCGGATTTCGCGAGGATCCTTTCGGCCTTGTAGCAGAGTCTGGCTAGCTGGGAGCGGCGGCATTCCTGCCGCCGCAGGAAAAGCGCCGCGTGTGGCCATGCGTGTGCGGTCAGATTGCTGGTGTAGGTCCTTGATCTCGACCCTTGCTGGTCCCTCAGGAACTCTGCGTTGCGGTCTGTTCCCCGAGGTAAACACGTGCCGATGTGCAGGCCTTGCGGCTCCACACAGGGGGGCTCATCGCACAGTTGTACAAGTGTGCGATAGGGGCAAGCGGGGCTCGCTCGGCTGGGTGTCGGTCGCGCAGGCGAGGAATCCGGGCGTCGGGAAAAAAGGCTGACGCGGAACGTTACAGCCTTTAGCAAACCTGCCGTGCCGGCTCCCTCGCCAGCAGCCCGTCACCACTCAGCACGTCTCCGGCATGAACGTGGGCAGGTTGACGCCGTCGGGCGACTGCCAGGCGCCGCGCGCCTGGGCGAGGTGGAGCTCGCAGTTGCGTGCGCCAAGTTCGTAGCAGGCGTGCACCAGCGCGGGGCGGTCCACCGGCACCAGCCAGACCAGTGTCTGTCCGCGCCGCGCGTTCAGCTCGCGCCTGAGCAGCGCCGACGCCTGTGCATCGGTTCTGGCGAAGCCGGGCCCGATCATCATGCTGCCCGGGTCCGAGACCGACGCCAGGAAACCTTCGACTTTGCCATCCGCACCAAGGAAGACGGAGCTGTGCCAGATGCCGGCGCGGTTCTCGATGAAGTAGCGGTAGTCCTTTTCGCGGCTGATGTGGTTGATCTCCAGTTCCAGCGCGCAGAGCGCGGGCACGTCGGCGGGTTGCGCGTCGCGCATGCGGGTGGCGTCGGCTACGGGCAGCGGCACGCCTTCCTCCGGCACGGAAAGGATCATGTCCTGGTAGGTCGCGCGCGGGACGAAGCCGTTGCGCGAGTAGAGCGAGAACGAGTCGAGGTTGAGCGCGCTGGAGACCAGCCGCAGCGGCAGGTGGCGGTGCTCGGCCTCGTTGATGATGTGCCGCAGCAGTTGCGCCGCGACGCCGCGCCCGGCCCAGCTCGGGTGCGCGTTCATGATGCCCAGCGAGATGTGCGTCTCGCGGGGATGGAAGAAGCACGAGCCGATGATCTGCCCGCTGGCCTCGGCCTCCGCCAGCACGCAGCAGCCGGGATCGAGCTCCTCATAGACCCGGCAGAACAGCAGTGCCGAGTCCGGCCCGGCAGTGAAGATCTTCGACCGCCCGTGCGTCTCGTACCAGTAGTTCGTGGACAGATGGATCAGCGCCGCCACCGCCGACCAGTCCGCCCGCTGCATGGTGCGTAGTTTCATAGTCATGCCTCTCTTGTTGGACGACGTGTCACGCCGCCAGTTAACAGCCCTGTTCTTTCGGCGCGGCAACGCCGCGCCCTCCATAGACCTGTAGGCATCGCTCCCGTTTTAGCCACGGCTGGAGGGCGGCGTGTCACGCCGCCGTTGTCTTTTACCTCAGGGTTCATGCCACTCCAAGATATTCAATTCGCCCTGAAAAGGCCAAGCCTCTGGTGCGCCGACCAGTCCCACGCGCACAGGATTGAACCGGACATACTCCCATTTTGCATAGTAACTTTCGCCACCGCGTAACTGCGTATCCCAGCCATCCTGTTGCCAGAGCGGCTTCTCTTTGGGCCACGGCCAAGTACGTGTCACTACGGATTTCCAGTAGCGCATCCACGAGCGGATATTCTCCGCCTCATGGCAGGCTGGCCTGCAAAACAGGTGCAGGTGATCTGGCATTACCACATAACGGCCAACGTGCCATTGATGGGCTTGTTGCCAGGCGGAAATCAAAAGTGGATGAACCTCCGGACGGGCCAGGAGCGGTTTGCGATCCTTGGTACAGACCGTGAGAAAAACGATCGGAGAAAGATTAACCTTGGTAACCAGCGGTTGATGTGCCGGATGCTTTCGTTGGGGCAGGTCGTGTTCCATGCTGCCTTGATTTTGGCGCGGCAACGCCGCGCCCTCCATAGTGTTATCCGTATCAGAGGTGAAAGCCATGCGCCACGGTTGATCGGTTTTTCGACTGTTCACTCTAACCTAGCGATGCATTGCCCATCATATCTTTCCTCACGGAGGGCGGCGTGTCACGCCGCCGGGTTTCACCCCCCCCCGATTTTTCGACATCGCAACACTGTGCCCGCCAAACGGGCGCAATGACTATTTTGTCATGGGCCACTTGGTGCCGAGCAGCTTGGAGAGGGCGGCGTGGAATTCGGCGCGCTCGTCGCTGACGAGCTCGGCGATGGCGACGATGCGGGCGGTGGTGCCGTCGAAGTTGAGGCCGGCGGGGGCACCGAGGTGCGTCTTTTTGGCGACGGCCGCGACGGGGTCGACGTTCTGGAGCTCGTCGAGGTGCGCCTTGACGTGGTGGTAGGCGTCGCGGAAGGGCATGCCGCCGGCGACGAGTTCAAGCGCGCGGTCGGTGGCGAACACGTCGGGCGTGAAGCCCTTGAGCAGCGCCTCGCGGTTGACCTCCAGCCCGGCGATCAGCGGCGCGAGGATGCGCAGCGTGGCGCGGGTCATGGACAGGCCCTCCATGAACGGCTCCTTGGCGTCCTGCAGGTCCCGGTTGTAGCCGGAGGGCGAGGAGCGGACGATGTCGAGCACGGCGACCTGGCAGGCGGTAACCCGCGCGGCGCGCGAGCGGACGAGCTCGAGCACGTCGGGGTTCTTCTTCTGCGGCATGATGCTGCTGCCGGTGCAGAACGCGGCGGGCAGCGCGAAGTAGCCGAACTCCGGCATCGTGAAGAGCACCAGGTCCTGCGCCAGCCGCGAGAGCGTCAGCATCACCTGCGTCAGCGCGCCGAGGATGACGCTCTCCAGCTTGCCGCGGCTGTTGATCGCCTGCAGCACGTTGGCGACCGGGCGGCTGAAGCCGAGCAGGTCGGAGACGAGCTGGCGGTCGATCGGAAGCGGCACGCCATAGCTGGCGGCGGCGCCGAGCGGGCACTGGTCGTTGAGGTGGTAGGCGGCGAGCACGAGCGCGGCGTCATCGAGCAGGGCCGCGGCGTGGGCGTCGGCCCAGAGGCCGACGCTGCTGGGCATCGCGGGCTGCAGGTGCGTGCGGCCGACCATCGGCACCTCGGCATGGTTGCGCGCGAAGGCGGCCAGCGCGCCGGCGAGCGAGGCAATTTCCGCGAGCACGGCGAGCAGCTCTTCCTTGGCGAAGAGCCGCAGATCCACCGCGACCTGGTCGTTGCGGCTGCGGCAGGTGTGCACTTTCTTGCCGAGGTCGCCGAGCTTGGCCGTCAGGTTGCGCTCCACGGCGAGATGGACGTCCTGGTCCTCCAGCGTGATCTCGAATTGACCGGCCTGCGCGCGGCGAAGGATGGCGCCGAGTTCGGCGATGACTTTCTTCGCATCGGCCTGCGACAGCACGCGGCACTCCTTGGGCATGCGTGCGAGCATGGTGACGTGCGCCGCGGTGCCGAGGCAGTCGGCGGCGATCAGGTGGCGGTCAAGTTCCACGTCGCGGCCCGCGGTGTAGGCGAGCACTTCGGCGTCCACGACGCCGACGGTGGTTTTGAGCGGCGAATTATTTTTGGCCATGCTGGTTCTCCTGCGCTGTTTGGTTGTGAGCCTAGGGTAACGAGCGGCGGAGTCAAGCGCGGAGGCGTTCAGCAGCGCAGCGTGCCCAGGACGCGGATGAACTCGGCGTCACCGGTCGCGGCCAGCAGTCGCTCGCGGTTGGCGGAACGGTTGAGCATGCGGGCCAGGCCCACGACGAGCTGGTGATAGCGTGTGAGCGCGCGCTGCGGCGTGCCGAGCATGAACACCAGGCGCACCGGCTGCCCGTCGGGTGCGTCGTAGTCGATGCCCTCCGCGCTGCGGCCGACGGCGATCACGATGTCCTCGCACAGGTCCGTCCGCGCGTGGGGCATGGCAAGGCCGTTGCCCAGCGCGGTGTTGGTGATGCGTTCGCGCGCCAGCAACTCGCGGAAGAAGGCCTCGGGGCGCGGGAGCGCCGGGTGATGCTGCAGGGTCGTGAACAGTTCGCGCAGCGCGGGCAGTTTTTTTCGCTCCTGCAGGTCCAAGAGGATGAACTCCGGTCGCAGCAGCACCGCCAGCTGCGCCGGAACCAAGGGTAATTTTTCAGTGTCCTGCATGCCTGCTGCATCCTCCCGCCGAACGCCGCCCAAAATAACCCACGCAGCGCGCGATTGCTAGCGCAGACCGCCTGCGGCCTGAGCCGACGGGACGTGGCACAGGGTGGGGGGGGGACGAGACGGCGGGCCGCCGCCGTGCGGGATCAGGACTGATAGACGCGCAGTTCGTCGGCGACGCGGGCGGCGTCGCGGGTGGCCGCGACGTCATGGGTCCGGATGAGGCGCGCGCCGCGCAGGATCGCGGCGGTGACCGCGGCCAGCCCGGCATGGAGCCGTTGTTCCGGTTTCTTGTGGCCGGTCAGGGTACCGAGCATGGACTTGCGCGAGAGGCCGACGAGGAGCGGCCGGCCGAGCTGCGTGAACTGGTCCAGCTGGCGCAGCAGCGTCAGGTTGTGCTCCAGCGTCTTGCCAAAGCCGAAGCCGGGATCCACGACGGTGTTTTCGCGCGGCAGGCCGGCCTCGATGAGTGCCTCGATCCGCGCGTCCAGATAATCGCGCACCTCGGCGACGACCTCGGTGTACTGCGGTTCCTGCTGCATGGTCTCCGGGGTGCCCTGGCAGTGCATCAAGACGATGCCGGCCTGGAATTCGGCAACCGTGGCGGCCATCGCCTCGTCCCGGGTTGCGGCGGAGATGTCGTTGATGATATGCGCTCCGGCCTGGAGCGCCGCCCGCGCGACCGACGCCTTGGTGGTGTCCACCGAGATCGCGCAGTTCGTGCGCTCGGCCAGGGTGCGGACGATCGGCACGACCCGGCGCAGCTCCTCGGTTTCGTCCACGGCGGCGGCGCCGGGGCGCGTGGACTCGCCGCCGATATCGATGATGTCCGCGCCCTCGTCGGCGATCTTCAGGCCCCGCACGACCGCCTGCGCGAGGTCGAAGTAGTTGCCGCCGTCGGAAAACGAGTCGGGCGTGCTGTTCAGGATGCCCATGATGAGCGTCCGTTCACAGCGCAGCGTCCGCTCGCGACAGCGCCAGAGGGTGGAGGGGGCCGGTTCCATGGTGGGCTGCTAGGGCGTGGGCCCCTCCGGCGGTTGCGGCGCCGCGTCGGTAGGCGGCATGGGTTGCGGCGCCGCGTCGGTCGGCGGCATGGGCGGCGGCACTGCGGCGGGCGGGGCGGGGGGCGTCAGTGCCTTCTGTGCCGCCTCGATGGCGGCCAGTTCCTCCACCGTCGGCATACGGCCATGCTTGACGATGGCGGCGACCTCCACACCGTCCAGGGTTTCGCGCTCGATCAGCAGTTGCGTGAGCAGGTCGAGCTTGTCGCGATGCTTCTGCAGCAGCTCCGTCGCGCGCTGGTGCGCCTCGCGCAGCAGACGGCTGACTTCCTCGTCGATCCGGCGCGCGGTGTCCTCGCTGATCTCCTGGCTGCGGCCGGCCATCAGGCCGGAGAACATCGACTCCTCGCGCTCGGAGAAGTTTTGCGGGCCCATCGTCTGGCTCATGCCCCATTCGCAGACCATCAGGCGCGCGATGCGGGTGGCCTGCTTGATGTCGCTTTGCGCGCCGGTGGTGATGTCGCCGAACACGATCTCCTCGGCCACGCGGCCGCCCATCAGGCCGCTGAGCATGCCTTCGAGCTTCTTGCGGCCCTCGGTGTAGCGGTCCTTCTCCGGGAGCTGCATCGTCGCGCCGAGCGCCTGCCCGCGCGGGATGATCGTGACCTTGTGCAGCGGCTCGGCTTCCTCGACGCAGTTGAGCACGATCGCGTGGCCGGCCTCGTGGTAGGCGGTGAGCTTCTTCTCTTTTTCGTCGAGCACGCGGCTGCGGCGCTCGCGGCCCCAGCGCACCTTGTCGCGCGCCTCCTCCATGTCGGCCTGCTGGATGGCCTCCATGCCGCGCCGGGCGGCGAGCAGGGCCGCCTCGTTGATCAGGTTCGCGAGGTCCGCGCCGGAGAAGCCGGGCGTGCCGCGCGCGACGCGCCGCAGGTCCACCGTGGTGGCCAGCTTGACGCGCTGGGCATGGATCTTGAGGATGGCCTCGCGTCCGTCGAGCGCGGGCAGGTCGATGACAATCTGCCGGTCGAAGCGGCCCGGCCGCAGGAGCGCCTGGTCGAGCACGTCGGGCCGGTTGGTCGCGGCGATGATGATGACGCCTTCCTGAGTGTCGAAGCCGTCCATCTCCACCAGCAGCGCGTTCAGGGTCTGCTCGCGCTCGTCGTGCCCGCCGCCGACGCCGCTGAAGCGGCTGCGCCCGACGGCGTCAATTTCGTCGATGAAGATGATGCACGGCGCGCTCTTCTTGCCCTGTTCGAACATGTCGCGGACGCGGCTGGCGCCGACGCCGACGAACATCTCGACGAAGTCCGAGCCGCTGATCGAGAAGAACGGCACCTCGGCCTCGCCGGCGATGGCCTTGGCGAGCAGCGTCTTGCCGGTGCCCGGCGGGCCGACCAGCAGTACGCCCTTGGGGATGCGGCCGCCGAGCTTCTGGAATTTCTTCGGATCGCGCAGGAAGTCGATGATCTCCTGCACTTCCTCGCGCGCCTCATCGACGCCGGCGACGTCCTTGAAGGTCGTCTTGTTTTTCTCGCGCGTCATCAGCCGGGCGCGGCTCTTGCCGAAGCTCATCGCGCCCCGGCCCGCCATGCGGATCTGCCGCCAGAACAGCAGCGAGAGCACGATCATGACGATCAGCACGGAGAGCGGGCCCGTCAGGATCTGCAGGAACAGATTGTTGGGGTAGTCGAACTTGTAGTTGATCTTCTTGTCGTCGAGGATTTTTTGCAGGTACTCGGTGACCGGCACGTTGACCTCGAAACGCCCGGGCTTCTTCGTCTGCTTGTCGATGTCCAGCGACTCGCCGCGGATGAACTGCCGGCCGTCGGCGCCGATGATGACGACGCAGCTGATCACATTGCTATTATTGACCATCGAGATGAAGTCGGGCCGGAACGGGACCGTTTTATATTTCTCCTGGCCCGTGGACATCAATTGATAGACCGCCAGAAAAACGCCCATCATCACCAGCCAGATGATCATCCAGCGCATGGGCGGCTGCTCGCCGCCCGGCTCTTTACGTACAGGCTTTCCGGGTTCCATAGGTTCCTTGCTTTTTTGCGGCTAAATTGTGTCCCATTCTAGCATCATTACCCTGTATTGCAACGGCGTGTCACGGTTCGCCGGCGCGGTGCAGGAGCGGCGACAGGGTCAGGCCGCGCCCCGCGAAGGTCAGCCGCATCGGCCGCTGCAGCAGTTTCGCCACCGCCTGCGCGTCGCGGTCATAATCGAAGCGCCAGGTCGCCGTCGCGCCCTCGGCCTGCGCCGCGTTACCGTCGAGGATGCGGCCCGGCGCCGTCACGCGCAGCGTGGCGCGGAAGCCTTTGAACAGTTCTGCGACGAGGGGGTTCGAATCGTCCGCGGCGATGGCCGCCAGCCGGCTCGAGAGCGTTTTTTCGCCGCCCGCCTGCTGCACCAGCAGGTAGTCGCCGCGCGCGTCGCGGCTCAACGCCACCGTGCGCTCCGGCAGCAGCGCGCGCGCCAGGCCGTCGAGCGTTTTGAAGCTGATGACGCCGCGCCGCACCACGCGGCCCGCCTTGCGCTCGGTGGTGAGTTGCTCCAGCTTCACGCCGAGCCGGGCATAGCCGGCGAATTGTTTCCGGATCTCGGCATCCGTCATGTCCTGCGGCAGCCGGGTGTTGCCGCCGGAGACGGCCAGCGTCTGGCGCAGCATCTCGCGCGCCGCCTGCTGTAGCATGGTCTGCTCCGCCTCGGGCGCGGCATAGGCCACGTTCACGACGCCGCTGCCGTCGGCCTTCAGCGTCAGGTCCTGTTCGATCTGCACGCAGCCGGCCGCCAGCGCGAGCGCGCCCAACATCAGCATATAGGAAAGGGTTTTCATCAAGGGCGCGGGATTGTAATGGCCCGTTGCGTGCGCGGCGAGCAGTTTTCGTGAGCGGGTGACCCGGCGGCCCGCGGGCGCGCGCCTGGCCGTGCGCCAAGGTCAGGGCGGGTGGATGGCCCGGACGGCCCGGTCGGCCAGAGCCTTGCGCAAGGCGGCGAGGGTGGTGACCTCGGATGCAAACTCCAGGTAGGCCCGGCCCATGTGCTCCGGCTCGTGGGCGTCGGAGTGGGTCAGCAAGGTGTAGCGGCCCTGCAGGTTCAGCGGGTCGGCGCGCAGGTTGTAACGGAACGAGACTTCCACGGCGGGACCGATCCCGGGGGGGATGAAGCCCAATTGGGAAATCACGCTGAAGGCCGGCCGGTCCACATGGGCCGGAATCAGCAGGCCGTCCAGTTGCGCCACGCGTGCCAGCAGGTCCGACAAGGTGAAGGCCGAGGCCAAGCCCAGGTATTGTTCCACCCGGCCCTCGATCTCGTCATCGGCGTTGAGCAGCCATTGTGCGCGGTCCGGCTCGTCCGGGCCCGGCGCCGGCGCCGGGGGCAGGCTGGCCAGCACGGCCGCGCCGAATTCCTCCGCGCGGTCGAGCCGGTCGAACAGGCAGAGGACGTGGGCTTCCTCCCGGGTGCAGACTTCCAGGCCGCAGAGCGCCGCCAGCCCTTCGCGCCGGCACGCCTCGACGAACGCGCCGCAGTTGGCCGCGCTGTTGTGATCGGTCAACGCCACCAGGCCCAGCCCCAGTTCACGGGCGCGACGGGCGATGGCACGCGGCGACATCTCCAGCCCGCCGCAGGGCGAGAGACAGGAATGGATGTGCAGGTCGGCTTTCATGGACGGAGGGTGCCCGGCCTTGGCCGGAGGTGCGGTGGCGGCGGCGGCTCAGGCGGTGAGGCTGTGATGCACCAGGATGGAGGCTTGGAACTGATGGTCGGCCGTGCGATAGATCCGGATGTGTTCGCGCCGGGCTGCCGCCAGCATGTCGTCGGGCACCGGGCGCCTGTTGCACAGGATGACCGCGCGCAGGCCGACGAGCGAGGCGACGGCGATGGTGTTGGTGTGCGCCTGGATGGTGATCAGGACCCCGCCGGCCGGGGCGTGCGCCATGACATCGCTGAGCAGGTCCGAGGTGTACGCGCCGGTCAGTTCGGCGTCTTCGCCGTCGGGCTGCAGGGGTTCAAGGCCGGGGAGGGTGGCCAGGTCGGCAACTTTCATTTTTTCACCTTCGGTGGATTGCTGAGAAAGATGATGGAGCGCACGGTGGTCCCGACCCGGAGCGCGGAGTGGATCTCGAATTTGTCGGACACGCGCTGCACGTTGGGCAGCCCCATGCCGGCGCCAAAGCCCAGGGATTTGATCCAGTCGTTGGCGGTGGTGAACCCCTCCTGCATGGCCTGGGCCACGTCGGCGATGCCGGGGCCCTGGTCGTGGGCGACCAGCTCGGCCACGCGCGGCGTCAGGGTCAGGCGCAGCGTGCCGCCGTTGGAGTGCACGATCTGGTTCATCTCCAGCTCGTAGGCCGCCACCGCCACGCGGCGGACCACGGCGGGATCCACCGCGCGCGCCACCAGCAGCTTTTTGATTTCGTGGGCCGCCCGCCCGGCGTTCTCAAAGTCATAGGTGCGGGTGGTGGAGGTGCGTTGCACGCGGCGCTGCAGGATCGCCTGCGTGTCCTCGTGCCCGGTTTGCAGCCGGTCCACTTCCTTGAAGAGCTCCTTCAGCAGCCCCGCGCTGATGTCGCGCGTCGTCAGGATGCCGACCAGCCGTTTTTCGCGGTTGAGCACCGGAAAGCGGCCGAAGCGGTACTTGTCGAAATACGTGATGCCGAGCGACAGCGGCATCTCCTCGTCCAGCACCACGATGTTGCGCGGCATGTGGCGGTCGATGGGGTCATTGATATAGCCCAGATCCAGCGCGGTCAGGATGTCGTGCATGCTGACGATGCCCAGCAGCCGGTCGCTTTCCACCACCGGCAGGCCGGTGATGCCGCGCTCCTTCATGCGCTGCTGGGCGGAGCGCAGGGTCGCTTCCGGCGTGATCGTGACGAGCTGGGTGCTCATCACGTCGCGCACCTTGAGCTTGAAGAGCAGGTCGAAAATCAGGAGCGGGGACTGCTCCGGATCGAGGGGCAGGATTTTCATGCGTTGCGCGCCCCGCCGCCTTCCAGCAGGCGGCCCAGCCGCAGGCAGGTGTGGAATTGGCTGAACCGGGTGCGCACCAGCGTCAGGTCGAGTTCCTGGGCCAGGCGCTTCATGGTGTCCGGCAGGTGCTTGCCGCGCACCACCAGCACGCCCGCGGCGTCCACGAGGTCCGCGGTCCGCAGGGTCTGTTCCGAGGCCAGGGCGGTGACCAGCAGCGGCCCGAGGGCGTCCGTGGTCAGCACGTCGCTCATCAGGTCGGACACGATGATGTTGCGCACCTCGGTCTGGTCGAAATCCGTGCCGCGATAAATCACGTCACCTTCCAACTCACGAACAATGTCCGTCCAGCGCATGGTTCCTCCTGCCGTGCTCACGGCGTCCGGCCGCCCAGCTTGCCCGAGAACTTGACGTGATAGAAAAGGTTTTCGATCTCGAGGCCGATGTTGATGTTGCGGATGATGCAGTGGTCGCCGCCCCGCAGGGGGACGGGCGCGAAGTTCAGCACCCCCCTGATCTCGCTGCCGCGGAGCACGTCGAGCACCTGGGCGGCGGCGTTGTCCGGCACCGCCATGATGGCGATGCGGATGCCCTCGCGCTTGATGAAGGGGCCGAACTCCTTGAGGTCGAGGATGGGGAGCGGCGCGTGGGGGTTGATGACGGCGGGGTTCGTGTCGAACCCCGCGACCACCTGGATGCCCTCGCGCGCGAACCCGGAATAGCTCATCAGCGCCTGCCCGATCTTGCCGCAGCCGACGATGACGATCTTCTGGGTCTTGTCCTTGCCGAGCAGCCGGTTCAGCTTGGCCAGCAGGTCGTCGATCTGGTAGCCGACCCGCTTGTTGCCGGTGAGGTGGAACAGCGAGAAGTCCTTCCGCACCAGGGCGGGGGAGAGCTCCAGCGCGTCGCCGAGGTTGTCGGAGAAGACGCGCACGAAACCGAGCGCCTTCAGCTTGTAGAGCACGCTGCGGTACTGGGAGAGACGCTGGGCGATATCGAGCTTCATGGGCATGCTGGACCTCGTTGTTGTGAAATGATTCACATATCTTCTGGGCTTTATGTATCAAACCGGCATTTCTATTGCAAGCTATGTGAAATATTTTACGCCAAATGTCTTGTCACGCCGGAAAGGGGGCGTATTCTCCCGCCGTGCGCGCGGCCCGCCGGGGGGTGCCGTCAGCCGGCGCGGCGCGCGCCAGAGGACAACGGACGATGCATGTGGAAACAACAACTGAACTTTCGCCGGGGCTGCTGGCGTTCATCCGGGAGTGGAAGGACAAGCCGGGCAACCTGATCATGGTGCTGCACCGGGTGCAGGAGGAGTACCGCTACATTCCGCGCCCCGTGGCGTTCAAGGTGGCCGAACTGCTGGACGTGCCGCTGGCCAAGATCTACGGCGTCATCACGTTCTACCACCTCTTCCGCCTGAAGGCGCCCGGCCGGCACCGCGTGGCGGTGTGCATGGGCACGGCCTGCTACCTCAAGGGCGGCGAGGACATCATCCGCGAGTTCGAGGACCTGGTGGGCGTGGGCGTCAACTGCATCTCCCCCGACGGCGAGTTTTCGCTGGAGGTCGTGCGGTGCATCGGCTGCTGCGGCCTCGCCCCCGTGCTGACGGTGGACGGCGAGGTGTTTGGCCGCGTGAAGAAGGGCCAGCTCGTCGAGATCCTGGCCAAGTTCCGGACGGCGCCATGCACGACAGCCTCTGTGGACATCTGATGGATCTGGTCCAGAACGCCGTCGAGGCGGGGGCGCGGCGGGTGCGCGTGCGCTGGACCGAGCGTGGCGATACCCTGCGGCTGAGCGTGAGCGACGACGGCCGCGGCATGGATGCGACCCAGCTCCGCCAGGCCCTGGATCCTTTTGTAACCGAAGCCGGCAAGCATCCGGGCCGGCGCGTGGGGCTGGGGCTCCCGTTCCTGCTGCAGGCGGCGGAGGCGGCGGGCGGGCGGGTGCGGATCCGCTCGGCGCGCGGCCGGGGCACGACCGTCTGCTGCCGGGTGGCGCGCCGGCATCCGGACCGGCCGGCGGATGGGGATGTGGCGGGGACGCTCCTGCTGGCCCTGAACCTGGCCGGCGCGGTGCAGCTGCTCTGGGAGCGCCGCTGCGATGGCGCGGCTTATCGGGTCGAGTCCGCCGAGCTGACCGCGGCCACCGGGCCGCTGGATGAGCCGCTGGCGATACAGCTTGCCCGGGCCTATGTGGCCGGGCTGGAATTGGAATTGAAGGAAGGAAGAGAACATGGCCAAGTTGACTTTAGATGATTTGCGGAAACTGCGGGATGCGAAACGCGCCGAGATCCGGCAGCGTGAAACCAGCGACAAGCCGGTGCTGGTGATTGTCGGCATGGGCACGTGCGGCATCGCCGCCGGCGCCAAGGAGACCTTCGACGCTTTTGTGGACGCGTTGGCCAAGAACAAGGTCAACAACGTGCGGGTGCAGCAGACCGGCTGCATGGGCTTGTGCCACTCGGAGCCCACGGTGGAAGTGCAGATGCCGGGCATGCCCACGGTCATCTATGGCCTGGTGGGGCCCGACGTGGCCCGCAAAATTGTGGACAACCATCTCTTGCATCAAACGCTGGTGAACGAACACGTGTTCGACAAACCGGCAGCAGACATCATGCGCGAAGGGTAAGGCATCATCATGGCATTTAAATGTTATCTGTTGGTCTGCGGCGGCACGGGCTGCGAAGCCAGCCACGGGGTCGAGCTCATCAAGAGCCTCGGCGAGAAGATCAGCGAGCACGGCCTGGAGCAGGACGTGCAGGTGGTCAAGACCGGCTGTTTCGGTTTTTGCGAGAAGGGCCCGATCATCAAGGTGCTCCCGGACGAGACCTTCTACGTCGAGGTCAAGCCGGCGGACGCCGCCGAGATCATCGAGGAGCATGTGATCAAGGGGCGGCCGGTCAAGCGGCTGCTGTACGACCAGGCGCAGACCCAGCGGCTGACCAAGCTGGAAGACATCAAGTTCTACCAGAAGCAGCTGCGCATCGTCCTGCGCAACTGCGGCGTGATCAATCCCGAGAAGATCGACGAGTACATCGCCCGCGACGGCTATGTCGCGCTGGAAAAGGCGCTGTTCTCGATGAAGCCCGACGATGTGCTGGCCGAGCTCAAGAAGTCCGGCCTGCGCGGCCGCGGCGGCGCGGGTTTCCCGACCTGGCAGAAGTGGGGTTTTTCGCAAAAGGTGCAGGATGCCCAGAAGTACATCATCTGCAATGCCGACGAAGGCGACCCGGGCGCCTACATGGACCGCAGCACGCTGGAAGGCGATCCGCACTCGATCCTGGAGGCGATGACCATCGCCGGCTACACGGTCGGCGCTTCGCAGGGCTACGTGTATATCCGGGCCGAATATCCGCTGGCCATCCAACGCCTGGAAATTGCGATCGCGCAGGCGCGTGACCTCGGCCTCCTGGGCCAGAACATCCTTGGCAGCGGTTTCTCATTTGATATTGAGCTGCGCCTCGGCGCCGGCGCCTTTGTCTGCGGCGAGGAAACCGCGCTGCTGACCTCGATCGAGGGCAACCGCGGCATGCCCATTCCGCGGCCTCCATACCCCGCGGTCAAGGGCTTGTGGGGCCACCCGACGGTGATCAACAACGTCGAGACGCTGGCCAACATCCCGGTCATCCTGCTCAAGGGCGGCGATTGGTTTGCCAGCATCGGCACGGAGACCTCCAAGGGCACGAAGGTGTTTGCGTTGACCGGCAAGGTGAACAACTCCGGCCTGATCGAGGTGCCCATGGGCATCACCCTGCGCGAGATCATTTTCGAGATCGGTGGCGGCATCCGGAACGGGCGCGCCTTCAAGGCCGTCCAGACCGGCGGTCCTTCGGGCGGCGTCATCACCCAGGACTATCTCGATATGCCGATCGATTACGAAAGTCTCGGCAAGCTGGGGTCCATCATGGGCTCCGGCGGCATGATCGTCATGGATGAGGACGATTGCATGGTGGACGTGGCGAAGTTCTATCTGGAATTCACCGTGGATGAATCCTGCGGCAAGTGCGCCCCCTGCCGGATCGGCGGCCGCACGCTGTACAACCTGCTCACCAAGATCAGCAAGGGCAAGGGGAGCATGCAGGACCTGGACCAGATCAAGGAAATCGGGCAGGCGATGCGGAAGGCTTCGTTGTGCGGGCTGGGCCAGACGGCGCCGAACCCGGCCGTCTCGACCATCAAATATTTCGAGGCGGAATATCTCGCCCACATCAACGACCACAAGTGTCCGGCGGGTAAATGCCACGACCTGCTGCGCTACTTTATTCTCCCGGACAAGTGCATCGGCTGCACGTTGTGCGCCCGGCGCTGTCCCGTCAAGTGCATCAGCGGCACGCCGCGCCAGGTGCATGTCGTGGACGAGGCGCGTTGCATCAAATGCGGTGAGTGCTTCAAAGCCTGCAAGTTTGAGGCCGTTTTACGGAACTGAGGTAGGCCATGAAAAAAATTACTCTCGAAATCAACGGCATCCCCGTCAGCGTGCCCGAGGGCACCACGATCCTCAAGGCGGCCCGCAAGGTCAATGTGAAGGTGCCGGTGCTCTGTTATCACCCGGACCTGCCGGCCTGGGCGGCCTGCGGCATCTGCGTCGTCAAGATCGCCGGCACGGCCAAGATGCTGCGCGCCTGCTCGACGCCCGCCGAAAACGGCATGAAGATCCTCACCCATGACCCGGAAATCATCCAGGTCCGCCGCACGGTGATCGAGCTGATCCTCTCCACGCACCCCAACGACTGCCTCCAGTGCCCGCGCAACCAGAACTGCGAATTGCAGCGGCTGGCCGCGGAATTCGGCGTCCGCGAGCTGCCGTTCGAGCACCGGCTGCGGGACCTGCCCGTGGATACGACGACCGGCTCGATCGTGCTCAACCCCGAGAAATGCATCCTGTGCGGCCGGTGCGCGAAGGTGTGCCAGCAGATGCAGAACGTCTGGGCCCTGGAGTTTCTGGGCCGCGGGGAGAACACCCGCATCGCGCCCGCCGCGGACGTCACGCTGGCCGAGAGCCCCTGCATCAAGTGCGGCCAGTGCAGCGCGCATTGCCCCGTCGGCGCCATCTATGAAAAGGACGAGACGCGCAACGTGCTCAAGGCGCTGATCAATCCCGACCTGCACTGCGTCGTGCAGATCGCGCCCGCCGTCCGCGTCGCCATCGGCGAGGCCTTCGGCTTCGAGCCCGGCGCGCTGCTCACCGGCAAGACCTACGCCGCCCTGCGGCAGATGGGGTTCAAGGCGATCTTCGACACGAACTTCGGCGCGGACCTGACGATCATGGAGGAGGCGTCCGAGTTCATCGAGCGCTTTGCCCACGGCAAGGGCGACCTGCCGCTGATCACCAGCTGCTGCCCGGCGTGGGTGGATTACATGGAGAAGTTTGCGCCCGACATGGTGCCGCACTTCTCCACGGCCAAGAGCCCGCACGAGATGGTCGGCGTCATGGCCAAGACCTACTATGCGGAGAAGCTGGGCCTGGACCCGAAGAACGTCTTCATGGTCTCGGTCATGCCCTGCACCGCCAAGAAGTATGAAGTCAGCCGCAGCAAGGACATGTTCTCCAGCGGCCAGCAGGACGTGGACATCTCCCTGACCACCCGTGAACTGTCCCGGATGATCAAGGCCGCCGGCATTGATTTCGCCAACCTCCCGGACGACGAGACCTGCGATTCCATCCTGGGCTCCTACACCGGCGCGGCTACGATCTTTGGCGCGACCGGTGGCGTGATGGAAGCGGCGCTCCGCACCGCCTACCACATGATCACGCACAAAGAGCTCGAAGACGTCAACTTCACTGCCGTCCGCGGCCTCGAAGGCGTGAAGGAAGCCACGCTCAACATTGCGGGCAAGGACATCCGCATCGCCGTCGCCCACTGGATGTGCAACATCGAAACCGTGCTTGACCGCGTCCGCGCCGCCAAGCTCGCCAACGGCGAGCCCGCCTATCACTTCATCGAGGTGATGGCGTGCCGCGGCGGCTGCGTCGGCGGTGGCGGGCAGCCCTACGGCGCCGATGACGAGGTCCGCCGCAAGCGCGCCGCCGGTCTCTATAAGGATGATCGCGAAAGCGCCCATCGCTGCTCGCACCAGAACGAAGAAGTGCAGGAGATCTACACCGAGTTCCTGGGCTCGCCCTTGAGCGCCAAGGCGCACCACTACCTGCACAACAAATACCAGGCCAAGCCGCTCTATCGGAAGTAAACGGGCGCCGCAGCGACGGCATGCGGTAATGCGGCCGGGGCCGACTTCCTCACTTGTCAGGGGGAAGTGGCCCTCTCCACGGTGCGTAGGCCAAAGCTCCTGTCGAACTGCGGGTCTGTCCGTGAAGTGCAAAGGCAAAACGGGCAGGCCGCAGCTACGCGGCGTCGCAGCGGACGCGACGACGAGCGTCCCTCCACGAACAAAGCACATCTGGTCAGCACCAGGAACGGCGCAACCTCCCAAGCCGGGGTGGGTGGGGTATGTTTCCTGGCTTTTTCGACCCGTGAACAGGGCCGTGTGGAGCCACGCGGGACGGCTGCAGTCCCGCTTTAGAACCTCCCTGCCTTTCCCGTTTATCGGGTTGACCCTGCCAAGGTTTTGGAGTATCAGTTCCTCAACTTTTGAGTGGGTAGGTGTCGGGATAAAAAGGGTGTGTTAATGAAGAATAGTAAGTTTTCACTTTTTTGCCGTCTTTTTGCGGCAATGGCGCTTTGTGCGCTGACCGCGTCGGCGCAGACGAATTTCTGGTGGACCAACTGGCAGGGCGCGGCCCAGGGTTACAACTGGAGCACCAACGTCAACTGGACCAACGACAGCGCCAACGGCAACGCGCCGCTGCTCGGCGGCGCCACCAACTACATCGTGAATTTCGCCAACGGCGGCGGCACCTACACCGTCACCAACGATCTCGGCGCCAACGGCTATGGCTTCTACCTAAACCAGATGGTGTTCAGCAACGACGCCGTGACGCTGGCGGGCGACAACCTGATCTTTTCCCGGGGCGTGCTGCTGCCGCAAGTGCTTCAGCATGGCGCCTCGAACATTGCCATCAATACCGGCCTGATGCTTTCCAACAACCTCACCTGGGGCGGCGCGGGCTCGGGCGGCATCACGGTCAATGGCAGCATTTGGGGTGCAGGAGGTGTGACGAACAACGGCACCAACTACACGCTCACGCTCACCGGCAACAACACCTACTCCGGCGGCACCATCATCAACGCGGGCACGGTCACGGTCAACAACGTCACCGGCACCGGCCTCGGCTCGGGCGCGATCACGCTGAACGGCAACAGCACCCTCAATTACAACACCATCTACAAAAGCGCCAATCAGGTCACCACGATCGGCGGCACGGTGGGGTCGGCTGCCTTCAATATGACGGGTGGCGCCTTTTATACAACGAACAACATGTATGTAGGCAATGCCGCCAATGCCACGGGTGCGTTGTTCGTCACCGGCGGAAATTTCACGAATTATGGAACAGCTAATGGCGCCATTGGGTTGTTAATAGCGAACGCCGCCAACAGCACGGGCCTTGTCGTCTTCGCAGGTAACACCACGACGGGTATGGTGGGCCTGGTGAAGATAGGTGTAGGTGCGAACGCGAGTGGTGCCCTGGTCATTTCCAACGGTGCCTATGTGCTTCAGAGTGGCGATCGCGTGCAGTTGGGTGCAACGTTTGGAGCCAACGGTACGCTGACGGTTTCCGATCCCACGACGGTTTTCGATACGGGTTCGATCGTGGCCGGGATGCGTGTGGGCGAGGTCGTGGGCGGTACCGGTACGGTCAACCTGATCAGCGGCCTGATCATGAACCGAAGCGTTGGCGGCCTTAGCATTGGCGGTGGAAACTCGCCTGGTGGTGGTGTTGGCTTTGTGAATGTCTACGGCGGTATCTTCTCGAATAGCGGCGGTGGCGTAAGTGTCGGCAGCGTTACCAATTCTCAAGGCACACTCACGGTGACAAACGGACTCTTCGATAACAGCGGATATACCTTGACCATCGGTGCTGCTACGACCACGGTTGGCTTTGTCAATCTTTCGGGCGGCACGATCAATGCCAGGCAACTTACCTTGGTGGGCTCCGCCACCACCAATGCCCTCGCCACCTTGCAGGTCAGCGGTGGTACACTGAACATCGGCAGTGGCGGTATCACCGCGGGCAGTACGACCTCATCCAAGTCCAACATCTGGCTCTCGGGCGGTAACATCGGTTCGCTGGCGGCGTGGAACAGTTCCGTGAGCATGACCCTGACCAACAGCCCCGGGCCGGGCAATGTCACGTTCGTCAATACGAACAACGTCGTGCTCTCCGGCTTCTTGACCGGTCCCGGTGGTCTTACCATGGCCGGCAGCGGCGCGGTGCTCACGCTCAGCGGCACGAATCTCTATACTGGCGCAACGACGCTCACCGCCGGCGAGCTTGCCATCGGCAGCTATACGAACCTCCTGCTCAACAACACCATCAACTTCAATGGCGGCGCGTTGCAGATCACGGGTAATACGATCACCAACCTGGGCGCCTGGGCGGGCAACTGGAGCAGTTTCAACGGCGGCATCGATGTCAGCAACGCGGGATTCGTGGTTTATCTCACCAACAGCCTCTCCGGCGTCGGCAACCTGACCAAGATGGGTAACGGCACGCTCGCCCTGAGCGGCACCAACACGTTCAGCGGCCTCACCACCTTGAACAACGGCATCTTGATCCTGACCAATACCACCGGCCAGACCGCGATTGGTGGCAACCTGTCCATCCTCCGCACGAATTCGCCGACCGGTCAACAAGTGCAGGTTTGGATGGGTGGCGTCAACGAATTGCCCGGCACATCCATTGTCACTTTGCAGCAGTTGACGACCAACGCGGGTGACGTGCGGTTGGATTTGCAAGGGTTCAGCCAGACCATCGGCGGCTTGGTGGGCATGCAGGTCGGCGGTGGCACCACCAACCTCATCGTGGAGGCGGCGATTGACTCGCTTACCGGGAAGCCGGCGACACTGACGATCTCGAATGCGACCGGGAGCAGCTACGCCTATCAAGGGTATTTGCGTGATGGTACTGGTGGCAGTTCGGCCTTGTCCATCATCAAGGACGGTCCGGGCACACAGTCGCTGGGTGGTCCTTTGGTCGCCTACACCGGTCCGACGACCATCCGGAACGGTATGCTCATCCTCAGCAACACGACGGCCATGGCTGTTTCCAGTCTCATCACCAACAACGCGGGCCTGACGTTCTGGACGGATATCGGAAGTAACATGACGAATACAAGTGTCCTTGCCGGTGCGAATGGCTTCACGAAAGCTGGCGCAGGCAACCTGACTATTGGCGCTGCCAATACGTTTACCAATGGCATCACCATCGCCGGCGGCCAGTTGACCATTGGCAATGCCGATGGAACGTTTGGCGCGATTCCGCTCGTCACGCCCGCAACGAACATCACCTTCAGCGGCCTCGGTGGCATTATCTCAGACACCAACGGCATCACGATCAACACCAACCGGACCATCTGGCTGAGCGGCAGCAGCAGCACCGGCACGTTCGATGTGGCCAGCGGCAAGACCATGACCATCAACGGGCAGATCACCGGGCCTGGCACGCTCGCCAAGCAGGGCACGGGCCTCTTGTACCTCACCAACTTTGCGACGGTCATCAATCCGGGACTGACGAACTTCTTCACGGGCGGCACGGTGATCAATGCCGGTACGATCAAACTCGGGGGTGCCACCGCCCTCGGCACGCCTTCCGCCGGCAGCGGCCTGACGATCGGCACCCTGGTGGGCCAGACGTTGGGCGGTTCGCTCGATCTGAATGGTTTCCGTCAGGATCTGCTCTACACCAATACCACGCTCAACAGCTTCGGTGTCTCCACCACCATCGGCGCACTTCAGAACAGCTCCGGCACGGATGTGGCGACAGGCGGTGTGCGCAACGTCACGCTGCTCGGCAGTTCGGCGATCGGTCAGGACAACGGCAAAAACTTCGGCATCCAAGGCGTCGTCAATGGCAATGGCAACTATCTGGCCAAAATTGGCAATGCCTCGGCGTACACGTATAGCAATGTCAATAATCTGGCCGGTCTGTATGTGAACTCCGGCACCCTTGGCATCCAGGGGCTCAATCCCTCCAACGTGCCCTTGATCCAGGTCAATAATGGCGCCGCCCTGCAATTGTATGGCCGCACGCTCACCAACACCACGACCGTCGTGCTGAACGGTGGCACGCTTAGCGAAAGTGGCGTCAACTTGATCCAGGGTCAGGTGATCTTGCAGGCCGCTACGAATGGAATTAACAATGGCAGTACGTACACGATAGGCGGTGGCGTGAGCGGGCCCGGCGGGCTGGTGAAGAATGGATCCTCCAACCTGATCATCACCAACGCATCGTACAGTGGCGTAACTCTCATTGATCAGGGCGTGGTCCAATTTGCCGGCGCCACCGCCCCGGCCACCCCCGGAAGCATCACGATCAATGACGGCGGGTATGCGGCCTACTTGCGCACCGGTGGCCTTTCCTACCAAGGTAACGTCAATAACAACATGGGTATTCTCGCCTATAATTTGAACGGTGGCGCCATGGCGGTCAACAATGTCAACAGCCCCTACACCACGGTTACCCAGTGGTTGAACAGCGGCTTGCTCAACCCCGCCTCCGGTGGCGCCCTGGCCCTTATGCAAAGTTCCAGCGAAAACATCAATATGAACACCGGTCTTGTTTATACGAATCTATCGCTGGGCGCGATCGGTACGATCAGCTACACCGGAACGCTGACACCGTATGGCACCACCTATAGGATCGGCGGCGGTGGCGGCACGCTGATCATGGTCAATACCAATGCCCTCACCGGGGCCGGTATGAGCGTGAACTCGGGCATGGGCAACGGCGGCACGGTCATTCTCTCCGCCAGCAACGATGCCAGCGGCGTGGCCACCGTGGTGGCCAATTCAACCCTGCAGATAGGCAATAACCAGGCCAATGGCTGGCTGGCCACACCGACGATCGTGGATAATGGCACGCTGTCCTTCATGCGGTCTGATGTCATCACCAATACGGCCAGCATCACCGGGCTCGGAGGGTTAACCACCATCGGCAAGGGCGCGCTCGTCATCAATTCCGTCCAGGCCTATGCCGGGGCCACGGCCGTCTCGAGCAACAGCACGCTCCGGCTCATCGGCAATGGCATGCTGGGCGCCAACGGCCTGAATGCGGGCGATTTCAATATTGGCAATACAGGTGGTATATCTGCGACCGCGATCGTGGATAGCGCCACGGCCGGCTGGACGGGCATGACCTTCCGCGTCGGCAATGGCGGCAATGGCTATTTGGCGTTTACGAATGGTGTCATCAATGCCCTGGGCGGTTTTGTCATGGGTAATGCGGCCACCACCACTACGCGGGTGGACATGGCCGGTGGCACGCTCAACGTCAACACCTTCAACAACCCGGGAACCATCAATAATTTCTTGATCGGTAACGGCACGGGCACCAATACGCTCTTCATGAATGGCGGCCAGATCAACCTGAACAACGGCGCTTCCATGGTGTTGGGCAACGTGGCCGGCAGCTATGGGGTGGTCATGCAAAGCAACGGCATCGTCAATCTGGCCAACGGCAGCCTCATCCTCGGCAACAGCACCAGCTCGGGTCAGTATTATCTCGTCGGCGGCACCCTGATCGCGTCCAACATCACACGCAACAATGGGTATGGTGGCCTCACGTTCAATGGCGGCAAGCTCCAAGCCTCCGGCAACAATGCCAACTGGATTTCCAATCTGTCCACGGCCATTGTGGCTGTCGGTGGCGCGACCATCGATTCGAGTATTTATAACGTCACTCTCTCCAACAACCTCATCGGCAGCGCCGGCTCGATGACCAAACTGGGCAGCGGCACACTGGTGCTGGCCGGAACCAATGCCACGTTCGGCGGTATCAGCATCAATGAGGGCCTCGTGGTCTATAGCGCCAGCAATGCCATCGGAGGGACCTCTGCGGCCATCGGTATCACCAACAACGCCAACGGCGCGGTGGCCTTTGGCTTCACCAACGACATTTCGGCGGTGCTCGCCACCCGTGTGCTGGCCACCTCGGCGGGCGCGATAGCGCTGCTCGATACCAATAAAAATTCCAGTGTCAGCTTTGCCTCGATGCCGAACGCCTTCCTGGGCGCCGCGACGAACCTCACCTATGGCGGCAACTTTACGCCCAACGGCACCACATACCGGCTCGGCGGCGGCGGCGCGGTTCTGACCTATACCAATGTGATCGGCGCCAGCGGCACCAACATCATCATTGGCGGCTATATGCCTGGCAGCGTCGTCAGCCTGACGGCCAACAACCTCAACGATGGGGCGGTTACGGTCTCCGGCGGCGTGCTGCGTGCGGCGGATGGCGTGGGCCTTTCCTCCGCCAATCTCGTGCTCAATGGCGGACTCTTCGAGACCACGGGCACGTTCGGCCGCGCGCTGGGCACGATTGCCAACACGATTCAAGTGGGGAGCGGCACCAACGGCTTCAGCGCCTACGGCGCACCGGCCACCATCAATCTCAATGGCGGCGGCTCGCTGACCTGGGGTGACGCCAACTTCAACCCGACGGCCTTGGTGCTCAACGGCATCACGGCGAATACCAACCTCACCTTCGCCAACGGGCTCGACTTCAACGGCCAGGATCGCACGATCCTGGTCCATGCCACGAATGCGAACAGCACGGCGACCATCAGCGGTGCCCTCGTCAACGGCGGCGCCACCGCCGGCCTCATCAAGGGTGGGGCGGGCACGTTGAATTTGACGACCGCGGGGAGTTACGATGGTACTACGACAATCAATGGTGGCGCGCTGCAGGTCAGCGGTGCGGATAATGTGTTGCCCGTTGGCACCACGGTGACGCTGGCCAACACGAGTGGCGCGGCCTTTATTCTTAGCAACCAGAACCAAACCGTGGCCGGCCTGACGGGCGGCGGCGTGCTCGGCGGCAACGTCCAATTGATCGGTGCCGGCAAGACGCTCACGGTCAGCACGGCGGGCAACGATCAGTATAGCGGTGCCATGAGCGGTTCCGGCAATCTCACCATGGCGGGGGCCGGCACCCTGACGTTGGCCAACAACACCAACAATCTCACCGGCTTGACCTCCATCAACAGCGGCACGCTCGCGCTAACCAATGCCTCGGTCGCTGGCCCGGTCAATGTGGCCGCCGGCGCCACGCTCGCGGTCAATGGCGCGATTCAACAGGGCCTTTTCGGTCGGTACTATAACGTCGCCTCGCCGAATTACGCGCCGCTCAATTCGAACAGTCCGGCCCCGTTGCTGACCGCCTTGGCGGCCAGCAATATCGCTTTCACAGCGGCCAGCACCATTATGGGGACCATCTTCGATGCCGGCCGCGACAATGGAGTGGGTTGGGGGCAGGGTGCGTTCCTAGGTACTCCGTGGGCCACCGTTGCGAGGGACGTCAGTGTTGGGGGTACCCGTCCGAATAACCAGCAGGCGGTGTGGACAGGCAAATACACCGCCCCCAGCAGCGGCAAGTATGTCTTCGACAGCAACGGCGATGACCAAAGCGCCGTCTGGGTCGATGGCGTGCTTGTGGTCAAGCATACGGCCAACGGATATAGCAACAACCCCGACTACGGCTCGATCTACCTTTCCGCCGGACCGCACGATATCGTGATCGCCTACGGCAATGGCAGCGGCAACCTGGGCTTCTTCGTGGATGTGGCCGCGCCGGGCGGGACGACCAACCGCCTGCTCAATTCGGCGTTGACCTCCGGGACGCTGGCCTCCATCGGCTCGCTGAGCGGCGACCAAGGTAGCACGCTGGCCATCAACAATGCCTATCTGACGATCACGCAAACCGTGAACGGAGTCTTTGGCGGCAACATCACGGGGTTGCCTGGTGACACCTTGACCAAGATGGGCTCCGGGACGCTGACGCTCTCGGGTACAAACACCTATGGCGCGGGCACGATCGTCGCCGGCGGCACCCTGGTGATCAGTGGCACCAATGCCATGCCGGGTACCGGCCTGATTTCGGTGACCACCAACGGCGTGGTGGCGGTCGACTATACCGGTGTTCAGGCTACCTTGGGTAACCGCATTGATAGTGGCCTCTCCGGTGTCCTCGCGCTCACCCCGACCAGCGCCAATGAGTCGCTCGACTTCAGCGCTGGCGGCGCGAATATGGCCAACGCCTTCCTCGGAGCCATCAGCAACATGAACTACACCGGCGTGTTCACGCCCTATGGCAGCGCGGTGGCGAACACCTACGTGCCGTACACCATCAATAATTACAGCATGGACAGCACAAACTTCTACCGGCTCGGCGGTGGCGGCGCGACGCTGACCAATGCCAACGCGCTGGTCAATCCCTACAGTCTGATGCTCATGGCCAACAGCTCCGTCGCGCTCGGTTCGGTGGCCACCTACAACCTGGCTGGCGGACTGAACATGAGCACCAACACCCTGCTCGATCTCAAGGGCACCAGCTTGGCGGGACCGATCTCTGGCGTGGGTACCATCACCAACAGCAGCGCCACTTCCGCCACCCTCACCGTGGGCCAGGACAATGTCGCGTATACGCCGGGCATCGTTTTGGGTGGCAACCTGAACCTGACGAAGAATGGTTCCGGCATCTGGACGGTCACCAATAACAACAGCTTTACGGGTGCGTTCACCCTCAATAGCGGTTACTTCACCAATGCCGCGCCCAGTGGCACCACGCCCATCGGCACCGGCAATGTCGTGCTCAACGGCGGCACGTTGGTGTTTGCCCCGCAGGCGCTCACCACCAACCTCCTGGCCACCTATGCCGCGGCCAACGCCACCGTGGGCAGCACCGTCACCTATGGAGGCATCAGCGCCTTGGTGGTCAATCAGGGCCCATGGACCAACCTGACCCTCACCTTGGGCAACAGCGGCGCCGGCGCCAATTCCGTTTTGAATCGCAACGGCTATGGCGCGCTCATCATCGCGGCCAACTCCGGTATGACCAACCTCGGCCTTACGGAAAAGGTGATCGTCAACGGTGGCGTGCCCGTGAACAACGGCATGGTCGCCCCGTATATCCTCGGTCGCAACAACGATGGCAACGCCAACTTGGATTTCCTGACCTACGACAACACCAAGGGCTTCATCACGGCCACCTATAGCGACACCAACTTCTTCGCGGCCAACAACACCAAGATCGAGCTTTTCAATCCCACCGTTCCCTACACAAACAACAGCGCCTTGACTGCTGTCTACGCCATGAAGATGACAAACAGCACGCTGGTCTTGAGCAATCAGATGACCATCGGCAATGGCGCGGGCCAGGCCGGGTTGATCCTCGACGGCGGCACCATCAACGGTGCCAGCAACCTGCTGTTTGGCGGGGCGGAAGCCGTGATCGCGGTCAGCAAGGCGGGTGGCACGATCAATGCCCCCATCACGGGCACGGCCGGCATCACCGTGATCGCCAACGAAACGTTGAGCAGCGGCACCTTGGTGTTGGGTGGCACGAATACCTATACCGGCGGCACCCGCGTCGAAGGCGCCCGCGTATCTCTATCGAACGCCAGGCAATTGGGTTACGGCGATGTTTGGGTTTACGGAGATTATCAGGGTGGTGGTCAGCTCTTTCTGACGGGAACCATGAACCTTACCAACAACCTGCACCTCTCCGGTATCGGCGCCCAAACGGATACTAATCCGTATGGTGCGCTTCGGTTCGGCAACGGCACTTCCACCAATATACTCTTGGGTACGATCGAACTGATGGGCGATACGCGCGTGGACTTCGGCAACGCCGCGGGCGTCGCCATCTTCAGCAATCAGGTGTACGGCACGGGCCGGTTGATGGTGGGCTTCAACCAAGCCGGGCAACTCTCGATGACCGCCAGCAACACGTACAGCGGCCCGACCGAGTTGGGCAAAGGCACGCTGCGGGCCACCGATGGCGTCGGCCTGCCCAGCAGCAGCCTCTTGATCCTCAATGGCGGCACCTTCGAGACCGGCGTGAGCTTCAACCGCACGTTGGGCTTCGGGCCCGGCCAGATCCGCTTCCAGAGCGCCACCGACGGGTTCAGCGCCAACACCAACCTGAGTGGCATCGCAGGTCCCGTGGTGTTCTCGCTTAACACGCCAGGCTCGGTGGTGGTGTGGGGCACGAACAACTTCAATCCGAGCACGTTGATGCTGAATGATTCTTTCGCCAACACCAGTTTGATCCTGTCCAACAGCCTCGATCTCAATGGTGGTGCCCGTACCATCTCGGTCGCCGCCCTGCCCACCAACCTGACCAGCACGATTGCCCATCCGATTATCAACAGCGGCACTTCCGTCCAGTTGACCAAGAATGGCGTGGGCGTGCTGGTGCTCACAGGCACCAATTCCGGGTTTGGCGTCACCATCAGCGGCGGTATCCTGCGCGCCGACCTCGGCGTCGGGATCCCGACCAACATCGCGCCGCTGCTCCTCAATGGCGGCGTATTCGAAACCGATGGCTTGATCAACGCTTCGTTGGGCCAGCAGCCCGGCCAGATCCAGTTCAACCAAGGCACGCTCGGCGGTTTCTCCGCCTATGGCGCGCCGGTGACCGTCAGCCTGGACCGCGGCACAACGCTGGTCTGGCAGGCCAACTCCTACTTCAATCCCAGCGCCTTGAGCCTGCAGGAAGTTTCCGCCAATGCCTCGTTGACTTTCCTCAACAACATTGACCTGGCTGGCGAAGCGCGCACGATCACAGTCAATAATATCAACCCCACGCTGGCACCGGTCATCTCCGGCTTCATCAGCAGCGCCGGCACGCTGTGGAACAGCATCCTGACGAAGAATGGGGCGGGCACGTTGGTGCTGACGGGGACGAACACCTATGGCAGCACGATCGTCAGCGCGGGCATCCTGCGTGCCGACCAGGGCGTGGGCATGGCGACGAACGGTTTGATCACCTTGGCGGGCGGTATTTGGGAGTCGGCTGCCAACATCACGCTGGGCGTCGGCAGCAACTATACCGGCAATACCATCCAGTTGACTGCGGGCAATGCTGGTTTCAACGCCGTCACCAACCCGATCACGATCGACCTGAGCAGCGGTTCGCCGCTGGTGTGGGGCACCAATTACTTCAACCCCGCACAGTTGGTGTTCAACAACAACGCGACCCCGGGCCAGACCAACATTACCTTCCGGGGTTTGATCGATATCAATGGCGGCGCGCGCAGCATCAACGTGGGCACGGGCACGGTCACGCTCGCCGGCGGCCTCTACAACAGCGCCCCGACCAACAACAACCAGTTCTACGCCACCAGCGGCAGCCTCCTGAAGTATGGCACGGGCACCTTGGTGGTCAGCAATCAGGGCGCCTTGGTGTTCAATAATGCCACTGCCAGTGGACTGAATGTTCACATGGGCACGCTGGTGCTGGCGTCCGGGTCCATGGTGGGCAGTCCGTATATGCTCGCCAATGTAAGCGACATTGTGGGCGATGTTACCAACGATGTCGCTACGCTCACGTTGATGAATAACAGCGTATTCAACCGCACCAATAACACGCTGATAGTAGGCAACAATGGCGGCGCCAAGGGTACCTTCAACATTCAGGATAACGCCCGCTTCTTCAACTCGTACCAAAGTGTCATCGGCAATAATGCGTTCTCGACCGGTACCGTCAACATCACCAGTGGTGTGTGGATCCAGGGCAGCGATATGCAACTCGGTAAGAATGCGGGAGCGGTCGGCAGCTTCAATGTATTCGGCGGCGCCGTGAGCAATCAGGGTGGCAACGTGTATATCGGTAACGCAGGTGTGGGTATCATGACCGTGACCAATGGCGTGTATTATGGTCCCACGGATCTGGTCGGTAATGGCGCCGGCGGCGCGGGCGCCGTATACCAAAGCGGTGGTCTTTTCGATGGACACGGCGAACTGAAACTCGGTGTCGCTGCCGGCGCTTATGGATATTATCAGTTGAGTGGCGGCGTGCTGTCCAACAACAACTGGATAGGCGCAGCTCGCGACAATGGTCTGGGGTTGTTCTATCAAAGCGGCGGCACGAATGTTGTCACAGCCAGCGGGCTCCTGGCTGCCGGAGGCAGCGGTACAGGTGTCATCTATGTGACCGGCGGGTTGATGAATCTGAACAACAATCAGATCCTGATCGGAAACAACGCTGCGGCCAACGGGCGCGCCGAGTTTACGGTGGCGGATAATGCGCTGGTGATTACCACCAATTACATAACCATGGGCCGGAACAATCTCGCGGGCTATAGCACCAATTTCATCAACCTGGATGGCGGCGTGCTGCAGGTCAGCGGCATCTTCAGGGGTACCAATCTCGGTTATCAGGCCGTCAACTTCAACGGCGGCACACTCCGGGCCAGCGCCAACAACGCCATACTGCTCGGCCCCGGCGGCGTCAACAGCACCGGGCAGGTGGATGCCGCGTATGTCTGGAATGGTGGCGCCTTCATCGATACGGCCACCAACACCGTCACCATCGGGCAGAGCCTGATTACGCCCGCCGTGGGTGGTGGTTCGGGCGTGGTCAGCATCGCGTTTTCTGGCAACATCGGCGGCTTCATCGGCGCGCCCTATGTGGCGGTCAGTGGCAATGGCATCGGCGCCACGGCCGTGGCACAGTACGACAACGCGATAAACTCCGTCACCAATATCTTCATCACCAACCCTGGCGTGGGCTACACCGCCACCCCGACCTTCACGCTGATCGGCGGCGGCAGCACCAATGTGCCCCTGCCGTTGGTGGGCTATGCGGTCACGATGGCTACCAACGCGTCCGGCGCGTTGACGAAATCGGGCAGCGGCATGTTGATCCTGGGCGGTACCAATTCCTATACCGGCGGCACGCTGATCAATTCCGGCGTCGTCCTGTTCGCGAGCGCCTACGCCATTCCGAACCAGACCCCGAACTCGATCACGATCAACAGCGGCGGCGCCCTGGCCGTCGCCGGCGCCAACAGCAACGTCACGGACTGGCTCACCAGCGGTTACATCGTCAGCGGCGCCAGCGGCGCGCTGGCGCTGACCAGCAACAGCGTCAGTGAGAACATCAACATGGCCCTCTACCCGAACCTGTCCTTGGGCGCGGCGATCGGCAGCAACGTGCTCTATACCGGCACGCTGACGCCCGCCGGCAGCACCTATTATGTGGGCGGCGGCGGAGGCACGATCGTGTTCACCAACGTCAACGCACTGACGGGCGGCCGGAACGTTGTGGTCGGCAACGGCGGCGGTGGCACCGTGGTGCTCTCGACCAACAACAACTACACGGGTGGCACGCTGATCTACGCGGGTACGCTGCAGCTCGGTAACAGCAATGCCACCGCTTGGTTTGCCAGCAGCGGCAATGTCACCAATAACGGTACGCTGGTCATCAACAACACCGATGGTCTCGTCTTGAATCAGACGATCAGTGGCAGCGGTATCTTATTTAAGTCCGGCAATGGCACCACCACGTTGAACGCGGCCAACAGCTACTCGGGCGGCACGATCATTACCAATGGTGCGGTGCTTGTGCAGAACACCTATGGGCTGGGCGACAAAGCGGGACCTGTCACGGTTTACGGCTCCGGCGGATCGTCCAATTATTCGTTGCAACTGGCCGGAAACATCACTGTTTCCAATGCATTGACGGTTATCGGAACTACGGCCGGTCGGGGTCGAATTCAAAACATCAGCGGTTCCAACACGTTGCAAGGCGCGATCACCATCGGTAATATCCAGCTTAACTCCATCAGCTTCGATGCGAGTGCCGGCTTCCTGACCTTGGCCGGTGATATCAGCGGCAATGGCTTCACCGTGCGCGGTGCCGGGGGGAGCGGCAATGTTATCGGCAACGTAAGCCTCACGGGGGATTTGACGCAGACGGATACGGGCAGTCGTTGGCTCATTGGTGCCGCCGGCCACACTTATGTCTGGAACAATACTGCGGTCAGCGTCGGCACGATGCAGATGGGGCTGGCGAACATATTGGCCCCGGCTTCGACGTTAACTATAGGACAAGGCGATAACAGTACCGCCATCTTCGATTTGAATGGGTACAACCAGACCGTCAGCAATGTTGTCTTCAACAACTTCAGCGGCTGGGGGAAATTTGTCACCAATTCCAGCGCCACGCAAGCCACCTTGACGTTAAGCGCTTCCAGTTTGTCGACCACGAACAGCGGCTCCTTCGCCGGCAATCTCGCCCTGAACATCGTGGGCAACGGTACGGTGATGCTCTGCGGCACCAACACCCACACTGGCGATACGACGATGCAGGGCGGCACCTTGGTGGTCAGCAACCAGCTCGCGTTGCAGAACAGCACGCTCAACTACCTCAGCGGCAACGTGCAGTTTGCCTTGGGCATGGGCACCAACTTCTTCGGCGGCCTCGCGGGCTCGGGCAACCTGGCGCTGTACAATGCCGGCAGCGGCATCGTGCTGACCATCGGCGGCAACAATTCCAACGAGACCTACAGCGGCAACCTGACCGATCTGCCCTACGCCCGCGGCGTGCTGATCAAGCGGGGTTCCGGCGCGCAGACGCTCTCCGGCGTCAACACCTTCTCCGGCGGCCTCACGGTCAGCAATGGCACGCTCAACATCAACAGTGCCTCGGCGGTGGGCACGGGCTTGCTCACTCTCGTCGGCGGCACGTCCCTGGGCAACACGAGCGGCAACGCCCTCACCAACGTCAACGACAACGCGCAGCGGTGGCTCGGGGACTTTACGTTCGCCGGCACATCGGACTTGCATCTGGGCCTTGGCGCCGTGGATCAGGGCGCCGTCACGCGCACCGTGACGGTCTCCGCCAACAACCTGACGGTCGGCGCGCTCACCAACACGGGCGGCCTGACGGTGCAGGGTGCGGGGCAGTTGACGCTCGGCGGTGTGAGCACCCATACCGGCGATACGCGCGTCAACAATGGCGCTACGCTGGCGCTGGGCGTGGACCATGCGCTGTCGGCCAACTCCACGCTGTATGTGGATCCCCTGGGCACGTTCGATGTCGCCGGGTTCAAGCAAACCTATGACCGGGACCTCTCGAACATCACGGGCACGGTGAAGGTGGGTGCTGCCGGTACCCTGACGCTGGCCTACGGCGCCGCTGCCAGTTTCGTGGGCACGCTGACCGGGCCGGGCACCCTGATGCTGAACGGCGGCGGGACGATGAGCCTGGTCGGTACGAACAACGTCGGCAGCACGATCGTCACCAACAGCAGCACCTATACGGTCAACGGCCTGCAAGGCGGCGTGATCACGGTCTACGGCGGCAGCACGGTCAACGGGGTAAGCAACCTCGGCAGCCTGTACGTCAACGGCGGCACCTACGCGCCGGGCACCAACGGCGTCGTCGCGACGACCTACATGACCAGCCTCACCCTGACCAACGCCGGCGTGCTCGACCTCAAGCTGATCGGCGCGGGCAATGACAAGCTCTTCGTGACCAACAGCTTGTCGCTGCAGGGCGGACAACTGAAGCTGAACCTGGCGGCCTACAGCTACAGCTACGGGACGGTGATCCAGATCGTGGATTACAACGGTGTCTCGGGCTTCGATCCAGACAACCCGGCCAATTGGTTCACGCTCAACGATCTCGGCCCGAACACCAACCAGCTGTGGGCAAACCACGACGTCTTCGGCGTGAATGGCGGCACCGGGTCGAACAACTACTTCCGGATCAACTACAACGACATCGCCAACGGCGTCAACACGATCACGCTGACCGCGGTGCCGGAGCCGGGTACGGCCGCGCTGCTCGGCCTGGTGGGCGCGGCGTGGCTCGTGCGGCGCATCCGCCGCCGCTTCACGGCAAAGGGCTGAGCCCGAGACTCCGCCCGTCGGCGACGCGCCCGTTTCCAGTTGTTGGAACCGGGCGCGTTGTTTTTTTCTGGCTTGGAAATGTTCCGACGGCGTAGCCCTCATGCAACGCGCGAGGGCCGGCCGACGGGTCGGGCACTCGTGGCGGCAGGTGTCCCACCTGCCGGTGAGTCGGGGGTCACGCCCGACCACCCAGCACCGTCACCGCCCGCACCTTGCAACCCTCCAGGCGGCGGGACGCCACCGGCACCAGCACGCGGGACGCGTGCCGCCACGCAGAGGAGACTCTGAGATCATGCCGCGCCCATTCCATACGGAATGGGTCTTCTGGTTTTTGTGGGAGGGGCTTCCAGCCCCGCGAGCCCAACCCGACCGAAACCTGCGCTTCCGCCGCGTTGAAGCAGCACCCGTGAATTCGGCGTCCCACCGCGCAACACCAACGCACCGCAAAAGCGGCGTGACGCCGCTTCCACGAAGCAGGTGCTGCCTGAAGCGGAGGGCCAAGGCTATGCTGTTGGGTTCGAGAAGTAGCTTGACATTGCAGTGTGGGCTGTGAAAATGAGCATGAAGGTTTATCAGCGATGGTGTGCGCTGGACGGACCGACCTTCTCCGGCGGACGCCAACAAACTTTCGCTCTAGCAGAAGGAGGACAGTATGAAGCGACTCATAAAGGCGATGTGGCCTGGCGCACTGCTGGGCTTGCTGGTCGGTATCATGGGGTGCGAGGGCGGCGGCGACGGTGGAGGAGGGGGCTCGGGCGGTGACCCGGCGCTCGTCGGCAACTGGAGGATGGTCGCGATGTCGGTCAATGGCAGCGGTTCGTTTGCTCCGGCGACCATCGGCTGGGATGTCCAGCTGCAACTCAACGCGGACGGCTCAGTGAACGCCACGGAAGTCTGGCAAGGCGCCAGCGAAAGCAACGGGGGCGGCTGGAGCGTCACGGGCAACACGCTGAACATCAGCGCCGGAGATTACAACTGGTCGGGCGCTTATAGTGTCGGCGCCAGCAGTTTCTCGCTCAGCGGCGTGCCGAACTACGACGGCGAAGGCCACACCGGCTCGTTCGTGTTCCACCGGCAATAGCGGCTGTGGTCTGGCCGTCATCGCGCGGTTGGCCTCAAGGTGTCGGGGAAGGGAGGGTGCGCGTCGCATCCAGGTGCGGGCCTTTGCACTTCCGCGCACGGGTTTGCGGCGGGCCTGGCCGGTTCGGCACGCATCCGCAACGCGGGCGGCTTTGTGCAGGCTGCCCAGCCTCGGGTGCGGTAGTGCTGGCAGGCCGACAAGCTGCTGGCTCCTTCGTTCCCGGCGGTTCCTGGTTGCATACGCCAGCCCGTAGGCCGGTGGTTAAAAGCTGGTTGGAACAGTTTCGGAGACGTATAGTTGCCGCGCACAGGCTGGCGGTCGGTGTGCTCGAGACGCTGTGTGGCGTCTGTCCCTCGAACGCTGGCCGCTGGAGTCATGCTTCCCGTGAAGCTCTCCCGTGATACGCAATATCCCCTGTTCCATGCCGCTGGTCTCCATGAGGGTTGCAGTCAGCTTGGCCGTCGGGCTGGTGTGTGCCACCGCTGCTTGTGCCGCGGGCACGGGCCTGACGGGCGACTATTTTACCACCAACAACTTCACCGGCACGAAAACCACCCGCGTGGACGCCACGGTAAACTTTGACTGGGGCGCCGGCGCGCCTGGCTTTGGCGGGCTGGGCACGAATAATTTCTCGATCCGCTGGTCGGGCCAGCTGGAGCCGCGCTACGACGAAACCTATACCTTCTACGTCACCGCCGACGAGGGCGCGACGCTGTGGGTCAACGACCGCCTGCTCGTCTCGCGTTGGTTCGCCGCGACTCCAGCGCAGTTGTCCGGGGAGCTGGCGCTCAAGGCCGGCCAGCGCGTGAATCTCCGGCTCGAATACCTTGAGAAGACGGGCAGCGCCAGCGTGCGCCTCGAATGGGCGAGCACCAGCCAGGCGCGCGAGGTGATCCCGCAGGCGCAGCTTTATCCTGCGCTGATGGCGGGCGAGCGCGGCACGGTGTTGCGCGAGCACTGGGGCAGCCTGCCGGGCACGAGCATCTCGGCGCTCACCAACGCGGCGAACTATCCCAACAGGCCCGACGGCCGCGAGCTGTTGTTGAGCTTCGAGTGTCTCCAGCCCAACTGGACCACCAACCTCGGCACACGGGTCACCGGCTATCTGATGCCGCAGACGAACGGTGTTCACACGTTTGCCGTCGCGGCCAGCGACACGGCGGAACTGTGGCTGAGCACCGACACGAATCCGGCGAACAAGCAGCGCATCGCCTCCGTGGGCGGCGCCACCGCGTTCCGTGACTGGACGCAGCAGCCGTCGCAGATCTCCACCGGCCGGACGCTCGTCGCCTGGCAGAAATATTATGTGGAACTCCTGCACAAGGCCGGCACGAACGACACGCATTATTCCGTGGCGTGGCAGCCGCCCGGCGCGGCGCAGCTCAGCGTCATCGGGGCCGACAACCTGGTTCCGGCAGGGCTGACGCGCGCGCTGCCGGCGCAGGCGAATATCTGCGACACGCTGGCCGCGGCCCATCCGCGGCTGCTGGCCACGGCGGAGCGTTTCGCGTGGTTGCGGCAGCAGATCGCCACCAATGGGGCCGGGCAGCCGGCGCAGTGGTATGCGTCGCTCTTGCGCAGCGCCACGAACCTGTTCCTTGCCGCGCCGATGACCTATGTGCAGGACAACCGCGGAACCATCCTCGACAAGAGCCGCACGGTGAAGGACCGCATGTATCTGCTCGGGCTCGCCTGGAAGATGACCGGAGACACGAATTTTCCGGAACGCGCGTGGACGGAGTTGAATGCCGCAGGCAATTTCCCCGACTGGCATCCGCCGCATTTCCTCGACACCGCCGAGATGACGCATGGCTTCGCCATCGGCTACGACTGGTTCTACGAATATTGGACGCCCGCGCGGCGGACGTTCATCCTCACCAACCTCACCAGCAAGGGCCTGACGGCCGGCCTCACCGACTTCACCAATAACGCCTGGTGGGCGCAATCCAACGGCAACAACTGGAACATGGTCTGCAATGGCGGCCTCACGCTCGGCGCGCTGGCGGCGGGCACCGATGTGGAGACGACGGCCGAACAGGTCTTGAGCAAGACGATCGTGTCGCAGGCCCCGGTGATGCAGCATTGGACCGCCGACAACGGCGCCTGGTACGAAGGGCCCGGCTACTGGGATTATGCCAGCGATTATAATTTTCGCATGTTGGCCGGCTTGCAGTCGGCGCTCGGCTCGGGCTTCGGGCTCGATACGACCAACGGGCTGAACAACGCCGGCCTCTTTGCGCTGCTGCTCACCAGCGCCAAGCAGCGCAATTTTAATTTTGCCGACAGCGGCGGCGCGGGCGTTTCCGGCGGACCGCAAATGCTGTGGTGGGCGCGGCGCTTCAACCTGCCCGCCTACAGCCGCTACGAACGCTCGAACGGGGTCGCCGATGTGACGAGCGCCTTGTTGTGGGATGACCGCGGTGGCGATCCGGCGGGCGAAGGCGTGGGCAGCGACACGTTGTTCCTCGGAGCGACCGGCACCACGCCGTTCAAACCGCAGCACGTCGGCGTCTTCCGATCGTCGTGGGGCGACACGAGCGAAACGCTGCTGGCGTTCAAGGGCGGCGAGATGGGCGCGAGCCATGGCGATCTCGACGCCGGCACGTTCGTGCTGGAAGCGCTCGGCAACCGCTGGGCCTGGGATCTCGGCTCGGACGATTACGCGCTGCCGGGCTACTTCGATTCCAATCCCGCGTCGGCGACCAACCGCTGGGATTACTACCGGATGCGCGCTGAGGGCCAGAACACCCTCGTCATCAATCCGGGCAATGGACCCGACACCGCACTCGGCCCGGTGGCCCCGGTGCTGCTCTTCCAAAGCAAAGCCGGGGTGCGCGCCCTGTCCGTGGTGGACCTCACGCCCGTCGTGACGAACGTCACCCGCCTCTGGCGCGGCTTCCAGCTGTTGGGCCCGCAGCGCAAGCAAGCTCTGGTGCAGGACGAAATCGCCGGGGCCACCAATGCCAACGTCTGGTGGTTCATGCACTATCAGTCCTCCACCACGCAGGCCGCGCTCTCGTCCGACGGCACGAGCGTGACCCTGACGCAGGGCAACAACCGGCTCTGGGTCAAACTGCTGGGCAGCGGGACGTTTCAAATCATGAGCGCGCGCCCCTTGCCGGCGTCGCCCGATCCGGGCGGCCAGAACCTGAACAGCACCTTCCAGAAACTCGCGCTGCATCTCACCGGCGTCAGCAATACCACCTTCGCGGTGTGGTTCGTACCGCTCGCGCCGGGCGAGTCGCCGCCACTCGTTGCGCCCACGCTCACGCCGTTGGCGCAATGGCAGATTCCACAGGACGACCCGCCGCTGGCGCTGGACGGCTATTTTGCCGCGGCCCAAAACACACCGGTGGACGTGGATCTGACGACGCTGGCCAGCGACTCCGCCACGCCAGCGGGCAATCTCCTTTTCGCCTGTTCCAGCGCGACCAACGGCGAGGCCGCGCTGTTGGCCGATGGTCACACCGTGCGGTTCACGCCGGCGGTTAATTATTACGGCACGGGCCAGTTTCTCTACTCCGTCACGGACACGGCGGGCAATACGGCTGACGCCGGGGTGGTCATCACCATTTTACCGTCGACGTGGTATTGGGACACCTCGACCGCCGCAGGCTTGCAGCCTGCGAACGGCATCTGGGATGGAAGCAGTTCGAACTGGGCGTCCGCCGCCGCCGGCTCCGGCCCGTTGCAAACGTGGCCCGCGCCCGGCAACGACACGGCGTTCATCGGCGCAGGCGGCGCCTATTCCATCGCGATCAGCGGCACGCAACGGGTGAACCAGCTCACCACGACCAACGGCACCTGGCTGTTTTCCGGCGGCGCGCTCAAGCATGCCAGCGGCTCCATGACCATCACCGCCGCTGCCGACACCACCTTCACCATGCCGCTCCTCGCGGACACCGCGTTGATCAAAAAGGGCGCGGCCAATCTCACGCTCGGCGCGACCAATAGCTATAGCGGTGAAACGCTCATTGAGGCTGGCACGCTCACGCTCGGCATCAACAATGCACTGCCCAACTCCACCGCCGTCACCATCGGCAGCACGAACGGCACGGTGGGCCGGCTCACGCTGAATGGCTGCGACCAGACCATCGCCAGCCTCAACTTCAAATCGTTGAGTACCGCCACCGATGTCGTCAGCATCGCCGCCGGCCACACGCTGACAATCAGCAACGCCGCCTCCGGCATTGCTTTCGGCGTCGGTAATTATGGCAGTACCATCGGTGCGCTCACCGCCACGACGCGCGTCTCTTTTGTCGGCGGCGGCGCGTTCGCCGTCAACACCCCGAATGGCGTGTGCTCCATCGAACCGAGCGGCACCAATAACGCGGGCACTGCGCTGGCGGTGCTCGATCTCTCGGGCTTGTCCAACTTCACCGCCGGTGTCAGCAGCCTCAGCGCCTCGTTCACCGGCGGCAAGCCCAACAACGTGCAGGGCCAGTTCACGCTCAACCTGGCCACCAACAGTTTCATCACCGCCACCAACATCCTCCTTGGTGCCAGCTCCTATGGCTTTGGGACGGTGACGATCAACCTCGGTTCGCGATCCCTGTTTCAGGTCGACACCATGGTGCTCGTCGGCGGGCGCTATAGCGGTGCGATGAACTTCCTGGCCGGCGCCAGTTCCAATCTCATCATGCGCGGCGTCTCCGGGGGTACCAGTCGCGCGAACCTGTACATCGGCGACCAGGTCGGCCTTGCGGGCTTCGGCTATGGCGGCGGCTCCGCCGTGACCACCGGTACCCTCAACGCCGGCAGCGCGACGGTGGATCTTTGTCTCAACCAGTTGACCCTCGGCATAGGCGCCAGCGTGGCGAGCCAGAACTATGGCTCAGGTAACGGCATCCTCATCTTTGGCGGCAACGCCAGCACCGTGGACGTCAACCATGTCTTCCTGGGCTATGCCACCTCGAATTCCACGGTGGCGACCAACCTCAACTCTCCGACCTTCACCGGCACCCTGAGCATGAACGGCGGCAGGCTTCTGGTGAATTCCAATATCTTCCTCGGCTACAGCGCCGACAACAATATCGGCAACACCCAAAGGGTTACTGGCGTCTTCAACTTCAACGGTGGCACCGCCACCGTCGCCTCCAACCTCTTCCTCGGCTGTGCCACCAACACCAGCGGCACCGTCACGGGGTTGCTCAATCTGTCCAACGGCACCTTCAGCGCCGGCGCGGACCTGCTTTCGGCCGGTGTCACGGCGACGGGCACCATCAACCTCGCCGGCGCCACGCTGGACCTGCACGGCAATAAAATCGGCTCTGCCGCGAAACCTATCAACTTCGTCGCCGGGAGCGGCACGCTCCAAAATCTCGCCGAACTCAACGGTGGCGGAACCCTGGTCAAAAGCACCGTGGGCACGCTCACGCTGGCCGGTACCAACACCTATACCGGCGCCACCACGGTCTCTGCGGGCACGCTGCTGCTCGCCGGCCGTCTCACCGGCGGCGGTGTGACCGTCGCCAGCAACGCCACCTTGGCCGGCACGGGCCAGATGGGCGGCCCTGTGACCATCCTTGGCGGCGGTGTGTTCGCGCCGGGTCCCCTAGCCGGTACCGGTAGCCTCACCCTCGGCAACGCGTTGACCCTGGCCACCAACGCAGTGCTCCGCTTCGCCCTCGGCGCCAGCAACGACCTTGCCGTGGTCGCCGGCCCCTTGACCCTGGGCGGCAGGCTTAACCTCTCCAACGCCGGCGGTTTCGCTGCCGGCACGTATACGCTCTTCACCTATAGCGGGGGGCTGACCTACAACGGCCTCTCCATCGGCACCGTGCCGGACGCCGGGCTCGCCTATCGCATGGACACCAATACGGTCGGCCTCGTCAAACTCACGGCCACTTTTCTGGACTCGGTCGGCGACGGCATCACCGACCGCTGGCGTGTCCAGTACTTCGGTGGCACCGGGCTGACGACGAACGTGCTCTCGTGCGCAGCGAGCGACTTCGATGGCGATGGACTGAGCAACCTGCAGGAATATCTGGCGGGCACGAATCCGACCAACGGCGCCTCACGTCTCGCCCTCATCAGCATTGCGCTCCGCACGAACGATGTGCTCATCACCTGGATAGGCGGCACCAATGCGTGGCAAAGCCTCGATTGCTGCGAGGACCTCGCCGCCAATCGCTGGAGTGCCCTGTTCACCAACGTTCCTCCGACACCGGTCACCAACAGCCTGCTGCACGGCGGCGCGGGCGCCGCGAGCAATATCTATTATCGCATCCAGGCCTGGCCCTGACCGCTGAATTGGAGGCGCTCCAGCCGCTTGGGCCTTGGCTTTGGCGCGGCGCTTGCACGGTCAAACCCGCGGCGCTTGGGCGGGTGGGGGGGGCAGAGTGCGGCTCAACAACGGCCCAAGGCTGAGGCCTCCGGAGCCGCTGCGGCGGACGTGGGTGGGGCGGCACTGTGGCATTCGCTTTGCATAGGGGCGGAAAAGTTTGTAGCATCCGCGTGTTCCCATGAACGAACTCCATGTCATCGCCCGTACGCCGCTCCGCCGCTCCGCGCGGCGTCAGTTCATTTTCTTCTCGACGGTGCTCGCGCTGACGGGCTTCGCCTCGTGGGTGATGGCCGATATTCTCTGGCGCGGGGGGCTGACGGGCGTCGAGATGGCGCTGCTGGTCCTGTTCGTGCCGATGTTCGGCATGGTCGCGGTCGGTTTTGTGCAGGCGGTGTTCGGTTTCATCATCCTGCTGCGCCGCCGCGATCCCTACAGCATCAGCCGCACCCTGCCGGAACAACCGCCGAAGCCCGACGAACTGCCCGCGACCGCGATCGCCTTGCCGATTTACAACGAGGATGTCGGCCGGGTCTACGAAGGGCTGCGCACGATGTACCTCGACCTGGCGCGCGCCGGCTGCGCGGGCCGCTTCGACTTCTTCATCCTGAGCGATTCGACCGATCCGAACAAGTGGATCGAGGAGGAGGTCGCGTGGCTCGACCTCTGCAAGCAGCTCAAGGGGTTCGGGCGGATCTTCTACCGCAAGCGCGCGGCGCCGCTGAACCGCAAGAGCGGGAACATCAGCGACTTCCTGCGCCGCTGGGGCCGCAAGTATCGCTATATGGTCGTGCTCGATGCCGACAGCCTGATGGAGGCCGGCACGCTGGTCCGGCTGGTGCAGCTGATGGAGGCGAGCCCGCAGGCGGGTCTGATCCAGACGGTGCCGGCGCCGATCCAGGCCAGCACGTTCTTTGCGCGGTTGATGCAGTTTGCCGGCACGCTCTATGGCCCGATCTTCCAGGCGGGGCTGAACTACTGGCAGGCGGGCTGCGGCAATTTCTGGGGCCACAATGCGATCATCCGCGTGGCGCCGTTCATGGATCATTGCGCGCTGCCGCCGCTGCGCACGGCGCGGGTCCGGTTCATGAGCCACGACTACGTGGAGGCGGCGCTGATGCGTCGCGCGAACTTCGAGGTCTGGATGGCCTACGAACTCGGGGGCAGCTACGAAAGCCTGCCGCCGACGCTCGTGGACCACACGGCGCGCGACCGCCGCTGGTGCCGGGGCAACCTCCAGCACAGCTGGCTGCTCACCGCCAAGGGACTGCATCCGGTCAACCGACTGCACCTGCTGCTCGGCATCCTCTCGTACGTTTCCTCGCCGCTCTGGCTGATCTTCCTGCTGCTCGGCACGATCCAGTGCTGGCTCTACTGGTCCAGCAGCGCGCCGCCCCGTTTCGACGCCGACGTGGGCATCTCCTCCTTCCTGGATATCGGCGGCGGCGAACTCGCGCTGATCCTGTTTGTGGTCACGCTCGGGCTGTTGACGGTGCCCAAGATGCTGGCGGTGCTCCTGACGCTGCGGGACGGCGCGCGCCGCCGCGCGTTCGGCGGCACGGTGGCGGTCGTCACCGGCTTTGCCCTGGAGCATCTGCTCTCCGCGGTGCTTGCGCCGATCTTCATGCTCTTCAATTCGCGGTGGGTCATCGAGATCATGTTGGGCCGCCATGTGGGGTGGAACGCGCAGCGCCGCGAGGGCGGAGGCGGCGCCGACTGGGGCGGCATCCTGCTGGCGCATGCGGGGCAGACCTGCGTGGGCATCGTCTGGGCGCTCGCCGCCTGGCACATCAATCCGGCCTTCTTCTGGTGGGTCTGCCCGATCACCTTCGGCCTGATCGCCTCCATCCCGCTCTCTGCGCTGCTGAGCTATGTCGGCGTCGGCGAGGCCCTCAAGCGCATCGGCCTCTTCCGCACGCCGATGGAGATCTCCCCGACGTCGGTCGTCACGCACCTGGCGAAGAACCTGGAGGCCGCCGAGCGCCGGCACCTCGCGCCGCCCGAGTGGCTCGCGCCGCACAACGGCCTCATGCAGGCCGTGCTCGATCCCTACATCAACGCGGCGCACGTCTCGCTGTTGCGCCAGAAGCGCCGCCAGCCGCACGCCGTCACCAACTATCTGCGCCAGCTGCAGGACCGGCTCGTGCAGAAGGGCCCGGCCGACCTGAAGCGCCGCGAGCAGCTCGCGCTGCTGATGAACGCCGACGCCGTCACCAGCCTGCACCACCGCATCTGGCACGAGCCGGAGGCGCACCTCGCCCCGTGGTGGAAGCTCGCCATGCGCCACTACAACACGCTCACCGACCGCCCGCCGACCGCTTTATATCGTTGACCGCATGAGCCCGCCGACCGAACATCTGCAGGATCCGGTGCTGGCACACGCCCGCAAAGACTTTGCCACGCTGCGCGGCGAACTGACCGTGCAGCAGGCGCTGGATGACATCCGCCGGCACGGCATCGGCGAGAAGATCGTCTATTTCTACGTCGTGGACGCCGGGGAACGGCTGGTCGGCGTGGTCCCGACACGCCGACTGCTCACCGCGCCGCTGGACAAGACCCTGGCCGACATCATGATCGGCCGCGTGATCGCCATTCCGGAGACCGCGACGCTGCTGGAAGTGTGCGAGCTGTTCGCCATGCACAAGTTGCTCGCGTTCCCGGTCGTGGATGCCCGGCGGCGCATGCTGGGCGTTGTGGACGTCAGCCTGTTCACGGAGGAGGTTTTCGATATCGCCGAACGCGAGCGCACCGGCGAACTGTTCGAGTCGCTTGGCATCCGGGTGGCGCAGGTCCATGACGCGGCGCCGGGGCGCGCGTTCCGCTACCGGTTTCCCTGGCTGTTGACCACGATCCTCAGCGGCACCTGCTGCGCACTGTTGGCCAGCGTGTTTGAGATCACCCTCGCCAAGAGCCTGGTCCTGACCTTCTTTCTGACGATGGTGTTGGGGTTGGGCGAAAGCGTGAGCATCCAGTCCATGACGATGACCATCCAGGCCTTGCGCTCGATACGGCCCACCTGGCGCTGGTATCTCGCCGCCTTGCGTCGTGAACTCGGCGCCGCGCTGCTGCTGGGCGCGGCGTGCGGCGGCACGGTCGGGCTGATTGTCTGGCTTTGGCGGGGCGCGGCCCTGGCCGCGGTCGCCATCGGTTCGAGCATCCTGCTGGCGCTCTGCGCGGCCTGCCTGTTCGGCCTGAGCATTCCGGCCGTGCTGCACGCGCTCAAGCTCGATCCGAAGATCGCCGCCGGCCCCGTCACGCTCGCCTTCACCGACCTTTTCACCCTGCTGTTTTATTTTTCCGTCGCGGCTTTGATGCTGTGAGCCGGCCGGCCTGGATCCGGATACCTGCGCCGTGCGCTTCAGACCGATGCGTCCCGCAGGGCGCCCACATCGGGCTTGACGCGGGCTGGGAAGCGCCTAGTCTTATGTCATGCAAGGAGGTTTCTATGCACTTGAACGAGATCTTTCCGAAGCGTTATGCGAGCGCCGAGGAATTGCAGGGCAAAGAAGTGACGCTGACGATCGCACGTGTCGTGCCGGAGAAGATGCGGCCGAACCCCAAGTCGCCGGAGGTGCAGAAGTTCGTCGTGTACTTCCGCGAAGCGCGCAAGGGCATTGTCATGGGCAAGTCGCTGGCCTACCAGTTCGCCGAGATTCTCGGCAGCGAGGAGACCAATGACTGGGCCGGCAAGGTCGTTACGCTCACGTCGGGGCTGATGGACGTGGCGGGGCGCAAGGTCCTGACCTTCCAGGCCCGGCGGCCGGCATCTTCGGCGGTCGCGGGTCATCAGATCCCGAAGGGCTTGGCCGAGGACGATGAACACGAGCACGAAGGTGTATAGCCGCTCTTGCCGCCGGACATTTTGAGCGCCATCGGCGGCAAGCTGGACCACTATCGCGCCCCGCAAAACAGCGCGCCGCGCCAGACTTTGGCGCCTGCCCTCGGTGCGTATGCCTTTCAACCTTGAGGAGGCTGTCATGGGCCTGACCATTCATTACACATTGCAGTTGGACGGCGACCACACGCTGGCAGATGTGGAGGCGCTCACGGCGCAAGTGCGCGACTTCGCGCTGCGGCAGGCTGTTCTGGAAGTCACCCCGCTCATCCGTGTCGAACCGGATTTCATCATGGGCATCCACTGGCTGCCCTTGCCCGGCGCCAAGGATGATGAAGCCACGCACGCCGAAGTCCCGCCGCAGGACGGCTGGATGTTTTCGGTGAATCCCGGAGAGGGCTCCGAATGGCTGCTGACGGGCTTGTGCCGCTATCCCGCCACCATCCAGTATCGCGGCCAGGTGTTGCCCACGCAGGTGGGGCAGGGCTGGCGGCTGCAATTCTTCTGCAAGACGCAATATGCCGGCGTGCACGGTTGGGGCAATTTTTTGCACTGCCACCGCGCCGTCATCGACCTGCTGCGCTGCTGGTCGACGCTCGGCGTGCAGGTGGGTATTACCGACGAAGGCGGCTACTGGCCCGACTGCTCGGAGAGCATGCTGCGGGAGAAGCTTGATGAGATGAACGGCCTCTGCGCGGCCTTCGCGGGCGCGCTCAAGGATACGACGAACGCCGACGGGAAATCCATCCTGACCGACGCACCCATCCTGAAACATCCGCGCTTCGAGCACCTGGAGCACGCCGGGGTGCAACGCTACGGCCATAAAATCGCGCAGGCTGTCCGCACCATCCGGCAGGATCGCAATCCTCCCAGCGCGAACAAAACCTGATCAGCCTGTTGTAGCGGCGGCCTGTGGTCGCCGTCGGCGATTCCGCCAGCGAGGTCGTGCTGGGTCGTGAACTCGCCGAATCTTGGTCGCTGGGTTCCCAATCCTAAGCCTTGGACGGGTACCCGCCGACGCGGCGGGTGCGCGAGACGATTTCCGCTGAAACATTCAGGCCGTGTTTCGAATTCTTTCGGCTGGCGCGGGAGGGGCGTCTGGCCTACAGTCCGGCGCTTTACTGGAGAATGGCTAGCATGACGGCTACAAAAAAACGCATCGGTATCCTCACCGGCGGGGGCGACTGTCCCGGCCTCAACGCGGTCATCCGTGCCGTCGGCAAGACGGTGATGCACGAGTATGGCGCCACGCTCATCGGCATCGAGGATGGCTTCGAGGGCCTTGTCGAGGGCCGCATGCGTGAGCTGGGCAACCGCGACGTGTCCGGCATCCTCAACCTCGGCGGCACGATCCTGGGCACCTCGAACAAGGGCGACCCGTGGCACTATCCCGTCGAGGTGGCGTCCGGCAAGGTCGAAATTCAGGACACCTCCTACAAGGCGCTGCGCAACTTCAAGCAGGCCGGCCTCGATACGCTGGTCGCCGTCGGCGGCGACGGCACGATGCACATCGCCGACAAGCTGGGTGACCTCGGCCTTCAGGTCGTCGGTGTGCCCAAGACGATCGACAACGATCTCGCCGCCACCGACCTGACCTTCGGTTTCGACACCGCCGTTTCCGTGGTCTGCGAAGCGCTCGACCGCCTGCACACGACCGCCTGCTCGCATCACCGCGTGATCGTGGTGGAGGTCATGGGCCGCTATGCCGGCTGGATTGCGCTCCACGGCGGCGTCGCCGGCGGCGCGGATGTCCTGCTGATCCCCGAGATTCCGTTTACGTGGGACTCCATCTGCCGCAAGGTCAACGAGCGCGCGACGCACGGCAAGCGCTTCAGCCTCGTCTGCGTGGCCGAAGGCGCCAAGCTGCCCGATGGCCAGGAGGTGCTCAGGGGCCTCGACAACAAACGCACCGACGCCAAGCAGCTCGGCGGCATCGGCGCGGCGGTCGCGCGCGAGATCGAGGACCGCACCGGGCTTGAGACCCGCGTCACCGTCCTCGGCCACCTCCAGCGCGGCGGCTCGCCGACCGCATTCGATCGCGTGCTCGCCACCCGCCTCGGCGTCCATGCCGCGCACTGCGCCTGCCGCGGCCCCTACGGGGTCATGGCCGCGCTGCAGAACAACGAGATCGTGTCCGTCCAGATCAAGGATGCGATCGCCAAACTGCGCACGGTCCCCGCCGATCATCAGCTGGTCCGGGCGGCCCGCTCCCTCGGCACCGGCTTCGGCGACGAAGCGTGAGTCGCTTTTGTGACAGCGGCGGGTTGACTTTCCTGTCAAATCTGCTATCAATCCGCGCCCGCCGCGCAGCGGCGGGAAGAACGGAGCCAAAACCATGTCCATGCATCCTAGTCTGAAGTCGGCGAGCAAGATTACGGCGAAACGTAATGTGCTCAAGCGTTTTGAGCGCATCGATATCATGCGCAAGAACGACAAGTGGAAAGAGGGCGATCGCGCCTACGGCTTGCCGAAGACCAAGCAGCCCTGAGCCCTTCCGCCCGCACAACCTGCACGAGGAGTCTGCCGTGAAAAACAAGAAATCCGTCCGCAAGGGCGATTTTGTCGTCAAGGATATGGCGCTGGCCGACTTTGGGCGCAAGGAAATCGAACTGGCCGAGTTCGAGATGCCGGGCTTGATGTCCATCCGCACGGAGTACGGCAAGCAGCAGCCGCTCAAGGGCGCGCGCATCGCCGGCTCGCTGCACATGACCATCCAGACCGCGGTGCTGATCGAGACGCTGCAGCATTTGGGCGCCCAGGTCCGCTGGGCCAGCTGCAACATCTTCTCGACGCAGGACCACGCCGCCGCCGCCATCGCCGCGCGCGGGACGCCGGTCTTCGCCGTAAAAGGCGAGTCGCTGGAAGACTATTGGGACTATACCGACCGCATCCTCGACTGGGGCGACGAAGTCCCGAACATGATTCTCGATGACGGCGGCGACGCGACGCTGTTCGTCCACCTCGGCTATGCCGCGGAGAACGATCCGAGCGTGCTCGACCGCGCCCCGGAGAGCACCGAGGAAAAGATCCTGCTCGCGCAGGTCAAGAAGGCCGTCAAGAAGAACCCCGGGCGCTTCCACAAGATGGTGGCGAGCATCCGCGGCGTCAGCGAAGAGACGACCACGGGCGTGCACCGCCTCTATCAGATGCAGCAGCGCGGCGAGCTGCTCTTCCCCGCCTTCAACGTCAACGATTCCGTCACCAAGAGCAAGTTCGACAACATCTACGGCTGCCGCCACTCGCTCGTGGACGGCATTATGCGCGCGACCGATGTCATGCTCGCGGGCAAGGTCGCGGTCGTCGCCGGCTACGGCGACGTGGGCAAGGGCTCGTGCCAGAGCCTCCGCGGCCAGTGCGCCCGCGTCATCGTCACCGAAATCGACCCCATCTGCGCGCTGCAGGCCGCGATGGAAGGCTATGAAGTGATGCCGATGGAAGAGGCCTGCAAGCTCGGCGACATTTTCGTCACGGCCACCGGCTGCTGCGATGTGCTCACCGAGCAGCATATGAAGCAGATGAAGCACCTGGCGATTGTCTGCAACATCGGCCACTTCGACAGCGAGATCCAGGTCGAGGCCATCAAGAAGTACGAGTGGATGGAGATCAAGCCGCAGGTGCACCGCATCACCTTCCCGTCCGGCCGCAGCATCATCCTGCTGGCCGAGGGTCGGCTCTGCAACCTCGGTTGCGCGACGGGCCACCCGAGCTTCGTCATGTCGAACAGCTTCAGCAACCAGACCCTGGCGCAGATCGAGCTGTTCTGCAATCGCGAGAAGTATCCGGTCGGCGTCTACACGCTGCCGAAGATCCTCGACGAGCATGTGGCGCGGCTGCACCTGGGCAAGCTCGGCGTGAAGCTGCAGAAGCTGTCGCCGAAGCAGGCCAAGTATCTGGGCCTGCCCGCCGCCGGCCCGTACAAGCCGAACCACTACCGCTACTGAACCTGGGTGCAACCCAAGCTGCCGCCCGGCCCGTCCTTCAGGACCCGCCGGGCGGTTTGCTTTTGTGGCCTATGGGGCTCAACGCTGTGGCGGGTGTCGATGCGCAGCCCCTGGCGGCAGGTCGGGATGCGCCGCCAACCAAAGCAAACCCGGCGCCTTTCGGCTGACTGGGAGCGGCGGCTTTCTTCTGAGGCTGGTCCGCAACGAGCTTTCGGGGGTGTGGATCTTGTCCGGGTATTCCCGCCTCAGGTGTCGGGAGGCGCCCGGCAGTCGATCATTCGTAGCGCAGGGCTTCGATCGGGTTGAGCAGGGCGGCTTTGCGGGCGGGCCAGAGTCCGAATACGATGCCCACGAGCGCCGAGAAGCCGAAGGCGAGCGCGATGGAGGTCGGCGACACCGAGGTCGGCCAGCCGGCCAGGGAACTCATCCCGACACTGACCCCCCAGCCGAGCGCGATGCCGATGCTGCCGCCGGTGACGCTGATGACGAGCGCCTCGACGAGGAACTGCATCATGATCTCGCCCCGCCGCGCGCCGATCGCCTTGCGCAGGCCGATCTCGCGCGTCCGCTCCGTGACGCTGACGAGCATGATGTTCATGATGCCGATGCCGCCGACGAGCAGCGAAATCACGGCGATGGAGGAGAGCAGGACGGACATGGTCCGCGTCACGGTCATCAGGGCTTCCTGGAATTCCGCGAGGTTGCGGATGGTGAAGGGTTCTTCCTGCGAGACCGGCACGCGGTGCCGCCGCTTCATCACTTCCATCACGCGCTCCTGCGCGAGCGGCATGGAGGCGAGGTCCTTCACTTCGATGTTGATGCGGTCCAGAAAGTGCCGGCCCATCAGGCGGTAGAGGCCGGTCGTCACAGGGATCATCACGACGTCGTCCTGGTCGCCAAAGCCGGAGGCGCCCTTGGGCCCCAGCAGTCCGATCACCTGGAAGCTGATCCGGTTGAGGCGGATATACTCGCCGACCGGGTTGACACCCTCATCGAACAGCTCGCGCTGCACGGTGGCGCCGATGACGGCGACGCGGGCGCGCGTCTGGACCTCCTCCGCGTTGAAAAAGCGGCCGCTCAGCAAGGACCAGCTGCGCATCGTCAGTTGCGGCGGCGTCGTGCCCAGCACGTAGGTGTTCCAGTTGCGGTCGTGATAGACGGCTTGGAAACGGCCATCCAACTGCGGCGCGGTGTACCGGACGGAGGGGATTTCGTCCTTGAGCGCCAGCGAGTCTTCCAGCGTCAGGCGCGTCGAGGCGCCGAGCTGCTGGCTGACGCCCTTCTGCTGGGTCATGCCGGGGTAGAGGATCAGCAGGTTCGAGCCCATCGAGGAAATCTGCCGCTCCATGGCCAGCTTGGCGCCACTGCCAAGCGCGAGCATGGCGATGATCGCGGCGACGCCGATCAGGATGCCGAGCATCGAGAGGGCGGAACGCACTTTGGCCGCCGCGACCGACCGGAACGCCTGCCGGAGCAGCGGCCCGAAACGGCGCAGGCTGCCGCGGAAGCGCGCGGCCTTGCTCGGCAACAGGGTGTCGGCGTCGAGCGCGGGGAGCGGGGTGATGGAGGATGGTGAAGGGCTGATGGTGGATGAATGCGGCCCGCTGGCGGCTTCCGGCTGACCGCTGACTTCTGACCTCTGCTCTCTGCTCTCCAGGGCTTGGAAGAGGTCGGCGCCGGTTTTTCCGAGGTTGGGCAGCTCCGGCGGCGTGTTGGCCTCGTCGCTGATGATCTTGCCGTCGCGCAGCCGGATGATCCGCGAGGCATAGAGCGCCAGATCCGGTTCGTGCGTGACGAGAATGACCGTGATGCCGCGCCGGTTGAGCTCGCTCAGCAGGCCCATGATTTCGCGGGCGGATGCGGAGTCGAGGTTGCCGGTGGGCTCGTCGGCCATCAGGATCCGCGGCGCGTTGACCAGGCTGCGGGCGATGGCCACACGCTGCTGCTGGCCGCCGGAAAGCTCGTTCGGGTTGTGGTGCAGCCGCGCGCCCAGGCCGATCGCCTTCAGCAGGGCGGCGGGCCGCTCCGCAGGGATGGGATCGAAGCAGTAGAGCGCGGGCAGCGCGACATTCTCGGCAGCGCTGGTGCGCGCCAGCAGGTGGAATTGCTGGAACACAAAGCCGACGGTGCGGCTCCGCAGAATCGCGCTCTCGTCCTCCCCGAGGCCCGCCACGTCGCGGCCGAACAGCCAGTGCGCGCCCGAGGTCGGGCGGTCGAGCAGCCCGAGGATGTGCATCAGCGTGGACTTGCCGGAACCGCTCGCGCCCATGATGGCGACGAACTCGCCGGACTTGATTTCCAGCGACACGTCATCGAGGGCGCGCACCAGGGTGTCGCCCATCCGGTAGGTCTTGCAGACGTGGTCGAGGCGGATCATCAGCGTGAGCGGCGCGGTGGGAACTTGGGCATGAAGGGATTGGTGGTCTGGCCGGGCACATTGACCGGGGCGTGGACGATGAGCACGGTCTCATTTTCCTCCAGGCCCGACACGATCTCGATGCGCTTGCCGTCATTGAGGCCGGTTTTGACCTCGCGCGTCTCCGGCTGCGCGTTCTCTTCCGGGGCCGGGAGGGTGACGACGGAGCGGTTCTTTTCCTGCCGCACCGCGTCAAAGGCGAGGTGGAGTACATTGGTGTGCGCCGCAATGTGGAAATTGGCCACCGCGGTCATGCCGCTGCGCACGAACTCCGGAATCTGCTCGAGGTTGATCTCGATCGTATAGGTCGTGACGTTCAGCACGGTCTTGGATTCGTAGGAGATGTGCGTCACCTTGCCGATGAGCTTGCGGTCGGGGTAGGCGTCGAGGACGACCTTCACCGGCTGGCCCAGGTGGATCTGCGCCAGGTCGGTCTCGTCCACCTGCGCCTCGGCGATGAGGTGGTCGGAGAGGACCATCACCACCTCGCTGGACGATACGGTCTGGCCGGGTTCGACCTTGCGCAGGATGATCGAACCGTCGAGCGGCGCGACGACGGGCGTGGCTTTGTAGATTTCCTGCCAGCGCTCCAGTTCCTTCGGGCCGCGGGCGCGGGCCGCATCGATCAGGGCGGCGCGGTCGGTCGTGCTCATCCAGGCGAGGATCTGGCCCTTCTTGACGTTGATGCCTTCCTCGAACAGCACCTCTTCCATGCGGCCGCCGACCGGGGGCTTGATCTCGACCCGGTTTTCCGGCGTGATGCTGGCCGTCGCCTGGATGCTGACGGCGACATCGCCACGCTGGACGGTGACCGGCTCGTAGGTCGGCAGGTCGTCGCGCTTCTGGTGGCGGTGCCACCACCACCACCCGCCGCCGCCCGCCGCCGCCAGCAACGTCACCACCACAATAACTTTCCCGATTTTCACAGTGCCCTCATGTCTCTCGTCGCAAGTCCCGCGTCACGAGTCTCTGGTCTCGCGCTGTTCTCCTGTCGGCTTTCCTGCCGCAAAGCATCTCGGCACTTCGCCGCAGGCTTCAATCATAAACCGCAAATCATAAATATTCGCCGTCACTTCACCGGCAGCAGGCTCACGCCGCGTACTTTTTCCCACACGGCCTGGGTCAGCAGCGTGTCGCGCCGCGCGGCCACTTCCGCGCGCTGCTGGGAGATCAGGTCGTTCTCGATGATGTCCCAGCTTTCAAACGTGAGCAGCCCGAGCGCGTACTGGTTGCGCGAAATTTCGGCGCGCAGCTCCGCCGCCCGCAGGAATTCCTGCTGCACGCGCAGCCGTTCGACGGCGTCCTGCCAGTCGTTGTACGCCTGCTTCAGGTTCACCTGCGCCTGGTTCCACTGGCTCCGCTGCAGCAGCGCGAAGCGGCGCTCGTCCGACTGCGCGGTGCGCACGTCCTGGATATTGCGGCCGCCCGGGAAAAAGGGATAGTTGAGTTGCACGCCCACCGTCCAGCCGTTTTCCTGGGGAAAGAACACATCATCGCTGCGCGTGATGCTGGCGGCGGCCGAGATGGTCGGCAGGTACTCGCTCTTGGCCACGCGCACGCCCTCGTGCGCGGCCTTGGCCTGGGCGGTCGTGATCAGCACATCCGGCACCGTGGCGGCGAGCGTGGCGTAGTCGGGCGGCGAGTCGAGCGGTGCGCCCGCCAGCTTGCCCCGCACCGCCGGCACCGGCACGTCGCGCCCCAGCGCGGCCGCGAGCCGCTGTTGTGCGACGCCAAAGGCGCGCTGCGCGCTCTGCACATCGAACTGCGCCTGGCTCAGGATCGCCTGCATGCGCAACAGCGAGCCCTTGTGCTCGCGTCCGCCGTCGTAGCGCAGCGAGACCAGGTCCACATTGCCGCTGCGCCGCGTGACGATGGCGGCGCTCAAGGCGATGAGGTCGGCATTGTAGAGCTGCTGGATGAAGGCGCCGCGCACGTTGTAGCTGAATTGCGCCAGTATCAGCGCGAGCTGGGCGCGGGCCAGTTCGCGGTCGTAGCCGCGCTGGGCCAGCAGCGCCGTGTCGTGGCCGCCGGTGTAGAGCGACTCCTGCGCCTGCAGGGTGGTGGCAAAGTTGTTGTCGGTGACGCCGTTTGCCGAGCCGCCCGACCGCGAGCCGGCGGCGCTCGCCGACAGCTGCGGCAGGAAGGCCGCGCGCGCGGCGCGGTATTGGAACTCGGCGCGCTGCACGGCCTCCCGCGCGGCCGCCACCTCGGGCTGATGCCGCGCCGCCTCGGCCAGGCAGTCGTCGAGCGTCAGCGCCTCCGGGGCGTTGGTGTCCGCCGCGTGGGCACACGGCCACACGGCGGCCAGCAACCACACGAATTTGAAAAGTCTGCGATGCATAGTTTCACAAGGCCCAAAAGCGGGGCGCAGATTGACCGCCCCGCGAATTCGAGTCAACAACGGAATGCTCCGGTGGAAATTGTATGCGGCGGGTTTTTTTGCTAAGCTGCCGCCGGACATGAAAGCGCAACCATTACAGGCAGGGCGGTGGGTCATCTGGGCGATGCTGTTTGCGTGCGCGGCGTTGGCCGCGGCCGGCGCCGGCATGGACTTCGAGCAGGTCAAGGCCAAGGCGCGGGAACTGGCCGCCAAGCCGATGCGCGAGGACCGTCTCGATATTGCGCAGAAGCTCAAGGACATCACCTACGACCAGATGCGCGACATCCGCTTCGATCCGCGCCAGGCCGTCTGGCGGCGCGAACGCCTGCCGTTCCAGCTCCAGTTCTTCCACCCCGGCGGCCCGCAGCAGTCGCAGATTGATGTGAACCTTGTGGATGGCGACGCCGTCACCGAGCTGCCTTTCAATCGCGACTTCTTCGACTACGGCTCAAACAAGTTCAACTGGTTCGACCTGCGCGCGATGAAGTTTTCCGGCTTCCGCATCCACTATCCGCTCAACCGCACGGACGTCCTCGATGAGCTCGCCGTGTTCCAGGGTGCCACCTATTTCCGCTGCCTCTCGCCGAACCAGATCTACGGTCTCTCCGCCCGCGCGCTGGCCATCAACTGCGGCGGGCCCGGCACCGAGGAGTTTCCGCGCTTCCGCACCTTCTGGATCCACCGCCCCGACAAGGAGGGGAAAAAGGTGCTGATCCTCGGCGTGTTTGAGGGACCGAGTGTGGCCGGGGCGGCCTCTTTCACCCTCACGCCCGGCGTGACCAATACGCCGACGCTCGTGGATACCCGCATGGCCCTCTTCGCCCGCGCCGATATGCCCCGGTATGGCATCGCCCCGCTGACGAGCATGTTCTGGTACGGTAAAAACACGGCCCGCAAGTTCAACGACTTCCGGCCCGAGGTGCACGACTCCGATGGGCTCCTCGTCCAGACCAGCCTCGGCCAGTGGCTCTGGCGCCCGCTGGAAAATGACGGCCGCCTGCGCATGGTTACCTTCGGCGACGCCAACCCGAAAGGCTTCGGACTGCTCCAGCGCGACCGCAGCTTCGCCGCCTACGAAGACCTCGAAGCCCAGTATCAACGCCGTCCCTCCTCGTGGGTGCGCCCCGTCGGCGACTGGGGCAAAGGCGCGGTCAAGCTCGTCGAGATCGAGACCGAAAACGAGTACATGGACAACATCGTCGCTTTCTGGGAACCCGAGGGCGGTCTGAAGGCTGGCGGCTCCGCCGAATTCGCCTACCAGCTTGCTTGGTTCGGCGATGATCCGACGCTCCCGCTGCTCGGCCGCTGTGTGGCCACACGGACCGGCTGGGCCGGCCAGCCCCGGGCCAAGAAATTCGTCCTCGACTTCACGTGGGCCAACCTCGCCCGCGATGCCGAGGGCGGCAAGGTCACGCCCGAGGTCACCGCCACCCGCGGCAAGATCAGCGGGCTCTCCTCCGAGTTCAATCCCTATCACAAAACCTGGCGGCTCGCCTTTGACGTGATGGCCGAGGACAAAGCCGACGCCGTCAATGTGCATGCCGCCCTGAAGGTTGCGGACAAACCGCAAACGGAAACATGGACCTATCTCTGGAGGCCATAAAACTGCCTGTCTGGGACCCGGCCTCGGCCGCGGAATGGGACGAGGCGTTCGAGAAGGTGGAGAACTATCTCCGCGCCTGCCGGGTGGCCAGCCGCCTGCACCGCGCGCGGCTGACCGCGCTGATCCTGCAGCGCGCCATTGAAAGGCGCGAAAGCGGTCGGCAGCAACCGGTGGTCAGTAGTCAGTCGTCAGTGGTGAGCGGTCAGTTGTCCGCTTCCGAAAATCCGCAATCCGCAATGCGCAATGCGCAATCCGCTACGGCTCCGCTGCCTCCTCTCGCCACGCTCGCGATCGAGGAAGCGCGCGAACTGGTGGCCAACTGGCTGGCGAATCTGCTGCCGTCGCGTTCCGAAGAGCAGCCGTTCACGTTGGCCGAGGGCTTCCTGGCGCTCTACCTCTGCGATGCGCCGATGCGTTGGCCGGGCGCGTTCCTCAACCCGCAGCAGGCGCCGCCCGACTTCGCCGACACCCTGCGCTCCCGCATCGTCAAGACCGGACCCGAGTTGGAAGTCAGCAGCATGGTTCCGCGCCAGATCGATCTCGGCCTGCTCCCCGACCTCGCCGAGTCCGCCTTCGATACCCTGGACCGCTTCCCGCTGATCAAGACCCTGCTCGTCTGGACCCTCTTCGTTGCGGGTTTGGTGTTTCTCTTCTGGTATACCCGCCGCTGACGCGTTCCCGTCGCCCTGCGGCCGCGGTGGAAGCGGCTCGCTCGTCCGTTTTCCAAAGTCTTGGCTTGCCAAGCCTTGAAGAAATGCCGGCAGTTGGCGCGGATCAGAGTTTGAGCGCGGCGACCGGCTGACCGTTTTCGACGAAGTTGACGGTGGTGAGGCCCTCGCGGGGCAGGGTGAGGATCATGGGGCAGGCGTAGGTGGTGGCGGGTGTGGGCTTGGTCACGGTCGTGTAGATGATCGTCGTAACCTTGTTCGCGTTGGTCACGGCCTGCACCTTGTACTCGGTGTAAAACTTGCCCTGATGGATGGCGGCGACGACGATCTGCTTGGCGAAGTCCGGCGGGGGCAATTTTTTCTTCTGCCACATCAGCGCGGCCTGGCCGAAGTATCGCTCGAATTCCTTCTGCTCCTTCACCATGATGAAGTGGGCTTGCTTGTCGAGGCCGGCGTCGTTTTTGACGAACAGGCTTGGCATCGGTTCCGGCGTGCCCGCCGCGGCGCGTACGATGCAGGCGCAGGTGGCCACGGCCAACCACGCCAGGCTTGCGAACTTGGTGCATTCCATCATAGGGCCTCGTGCATGTTGCTTTTCCTGAGAGGCGAGTATCGGCGAAAATCCAAGGCGGTCAAGTTGAATAAGCGGCCCGCGCGTCTGCACGGCAGGCCTCCGGCGGTTTTCCCGTCACGAGGGCAGCACTGCGTGCGGCTCCGGTCATCCGCTGTGTGCCGTGCAACAAAACGCTTCCGTCGCCGCGTGGAATCGGCTATCGGTAACGCCTATGAACTCACCTTTTCCACGCGTCCCGCGGCGGCGGTTCGGGCGCACGGGGCTGGCCATGCCCGTGCTCACGTGCGGCGCGATGCGCTTCCAGCAGTCTTTTGACGACACCGCCACGGTTACGCCGGAGAACCAGGCGAATCTCGAGGCGACCGTCCACCGTGCGCTGGAGCTGGGCCTCAACCACATCGAGACCGCGCGCGGTTACGGCACGTCCGAGGCGCAGCTCGGCCGGGTGCTCCCGCATTTCCCGCGGGAGCAGTTCATCCTGCAGACGAAGGTCGGGCCGGACGCGGACCCCGCCAGATTCAAGGCCGATTTCGAGCTGTCGCTCCGCAACCTGGGGGTGGAGCGGGTGGACCTGCTCGCCCTGCACGGTCTCAACAACCAGGAGCGGCTGGACTGGGCGCTGCGCAAGGGCGGCTGTCTCGATGCGGCGCGGCAGTTCCAGCGCGAGGGCCGCTGCCGGTTCATCGGCTTCGCCTCGCACAACACGAACAGCGTGGTCTTGCGCGCCGTCGAGACCGGCGAGTTCGACTATGTGAACCTGCATTGGTACTTCGTCAACCCGTTCGCGTGGCCGGCCGTGGCGGCCGCGGCGCGGCACGACATGGGCGTGCTGATCATCAGCCCGAACGACAAGGGCGGCAAACTCTACGAGCCGCCGCCGAAGCTGGCGCAGTGCTGTGCGCCGCTGTCGGCGATGGGCTTCAACGACCTGTTCTGCCTCGCCCGGCCCGAGGTGCAGACCCTGAGCATCGGCGCGGCGCGGCCCGCCGACTTCGAGGAACATGTCGCCGCGCTCCTGCACCTGGGCGATGCGCTCCTGCCGCGGCAGATCGCCGGACGGCTCGAGGCCGAGCTGGCGCGCGGCTGCGGCGCGGACTGGATGCGGCGCTGGCACGAGGGGCTGCCGGAGTGGGAGGACGTGCCGGGCCACATCAACCTGCACGAGATCCTGCGGCTCTGGAATTTTGCGCGCGGCCTCGACATGCTCGCGTTCGCGAAGATGCGCTACAATCTGCTCGGCCAGGCCGAGAGCTGGTTCCCCGGTCAGAATGCGGCTCGCGTGCGCGAGGTGGATTTGAGCGCGGCGCTGAGCCGCAGCCCGTTCGCCGCGCAGATTCCGGGCCTGCTCGCCGCCGCGCACGAGGCGTTGTTCGACAAGCCCGTGCAGCGGTTGAGCAAGTCGGAATAGGTTCAGCCGAGCTTCACGAACGCGGGCGCTTCGTCGTGCTTGCCCGCATCGATCTTCTTTGAGGTGTTCACCGTCACCTCGCCCTTGTCATCCACGGTGATGGCCAGACGATCGAGCTTGCGCTTGGCGGGGGGACGGGTGACCGAGCCATCGAGGGCAAATTGCGCTTTGTGCCGCGGGCAGATGATCTTTTCCTCGCCGGACTTGGCCAGGCGCACCTCGGTTTTGTGCGTGCAAAAGGCCGAAAGTGCATAGAGGCGGTCCTTGCCGCGCACGAGGAAGAAGCCGTCTTTCAGGAAGCGGTCATCGATGCCTTCCTTGGTGAAACTCTTGAGGGCGCCGACCTTCACCGGCCCCGTGGCCGCTGTCTCGGCACGGCCCGACTTTGTGAACAGCAAACACGCACAACCTGCCGACGCGGCCAAGAATTCCCTGCGCTTCATGAGGCTGCTCCTATCGCCGGGCGTGCTGCGCCGCGGACAAGGGCGTAAAAGTAAGTTTTCGCGGCCCGATGTCAAGTGCTCTTCCGGCGCGATGCAGCCCGGCACGCAGTCCTGCTCCCGGCCACCCTCGGGCAGCGAGGGCGCTTCAGCCGACCTTCACGAAGGCCGCGGGATCTCCGGCCTTGTCGGGGGGTATGCTCTTGGAGGTATCCACGGTGACCTGACCCTGGTCATCTGCCGTGATGGCGAACCGCGCCAGGTTGCGCCGGGCGGGGCCGCGGATCACGCTGCCGTCGAGCGCGAATTGGGAGCCGTGACTGGGGCAAATGAGCCGTTCGCCGCCGGCCCTGCCGCCCAGGCGCTCTGTGGGCTGGTGCGTGCAGAAGGCCGAGAGCGCATAGATGCGATCCTTGCCGCGTATGAGGACGAAACCGTGCGTCAGGAAGCGGATGTCAATCCCTTCCTTGGTGAAGCTCCTGAGGTCTCCGATCTTGATCGGTCCGACGGTTGCGGTGACTGGGGCCTTGGTCCCGGCCAGGCCCGGTTGTGCCAGCACCCAACACGCACAGCCCGCGGAGGCCGCCAAGAATTCCCGCCGTTTCATCATGCGCTCCTGTTTCCACCGGGCGCGGTGCGCCACGGACCGCGCCAAAGTAGATTTTCGCGGGCCGTTGTCAAGCCGCTGCGGGAAAAATCTTCCGGCGCCGCACGGCGTCCGGTACACTCCGCGCGCTCATGCTGCATTTCATCATACGGCGCGTCTGGCAGATGATTCCGACCGTGTTCGGCGTCATCCTGATCACCTTTGTTCTGTTCAACGTCGTCGGAGGCAGCCCGGCGACGATGACGCTCGGCAAGCATGTCAGCCCGCGCGCCTTGGAGGAGTTCGACGAGCAGCGTGGCTTCAACAAGCCGCTGTTCTTTGGCTGGTGGGCCAAGACCCGCGCCCTGGCCGCGGAGAACTTCGAACACGGCGCCGGCGCATGGCGCACCGGCGGGCAGTTCCTCGCGCCAGCCGGCTTGCGCCTTACCAATGACATCACCGTGCCCTTGGCCTTTGCGCTGCAGGCGACGAATGCATACCGGCTGACGGTCACCTACCGCCTGGGCGAGGGGGCGCGCGCGGCTTTCCAAGGCGGGGAACCGCAGTCGCTGGCGGCAGGCCCTTCGACTCCGCTCAGGGCAGGCCCTTCGACGACGCTCAGGGCAGGCAAGGACTGGCAAACGGTAGCGCTCGACTTCCGCGCCGGCCTCAAGCCGACGGTGACCGACCTGGTGTTCCGTGTTGCAGGCGGCGCGCTCGACCTGCGCGCCGTCAAGCTGCAGCGCGGCATGAGCCGGCCCTATGACTCGCAATTGCTGTTCTATTTGCGCCAGCTGGCGCACCTGGATTTCGGCGTGTCGAGCAGCCTGAACCAGCCGGTGAGCACGCTGTTGAAGCAGGGGGTGGGGCCGTCTTTGATGCTGATGTTCCCGATTTTGATCGGCGAGGAGCTGTTCGCCATTGTGCTCGCGCTGGGCTGCGCCTTCTACCGGAACACCCTGCTGGACCGTACGCTGGTGGTCATCGCGGTGGCCTTGATGAGCATCAACTATCTGGCGTGGATTGTCGGCGGACAGTTTCTGCTGGGCCAGAAGCTGGGCTGGTTCCCGGTGTGGGGCTTCGAGTCGTGGACCTACCTGGTGCTGCCGGTGCTCATCGGCATTGTCAGCGGGCTGGGCGGCAACCTGCGCTTCTACCGGACGATCATGCTCGACGAGATGTACAAGGATTACATCCGCACCGCCATCGCCAAGGGCGTGAGCAAGTCCGGCGTGTTGTTCAAACACGTCCTGAAGAACGCGATGATTCCCGTGGCGACCAACGTGGTCATCGCGCTGCCGTTCCTCTACACGGGCAATTTCCTGCTCGAAAACTTCTTCGGCATCCCGGGCCTGGGCTACCTCGGCATCAACGCGATCAATTCCTCGGACGTGGACGTGGTGCGCGCGCTGGTCTTCATCGGCGCGGTGCTGTTCGTCGTGGCCAACCTGGTGACCGACCTGCTCTACGCGTGGCTGGATCCGCGCGTGCGGCTGGAGTGAGCAGGCCTTGACGATGCCAGATTGAAGATTGCCGATTTGCGGAATGTGACTGGACAGAATGAAGACATGAACGAGACAGCCTCAGCGGTGCACGGCCGTTCCCTGTGGGGCGATGCGTGGCAGCAGTTGCGGCGCAGCCGCCTGGCCCTGGCGTGCCTGTGGATCATCGGCTTCTATGCGGTGGCGGCGCTGGTGGGCGAGGGCCAGTATCTGTATTACCAGTGGCAGGACCGGACGGCGCCCTACAACGAGACGCATCTCGACCTGCAATACCAGGCGCCGGGCCTCGCGCATCCGTTTGGCACCGACGGGCTGGGGCGCGATGTCGGCACGCGCCTGCTACAGGGGACGCGCATCGCCTTCCAGGTCGGCATCGTCACCTCGCTCATCGCGATCCCGATCGGGGTCATCCTCGGCTGCCTGGCAGGCTACTTTGGAGGGCGCACCGATGACTTCATCGTCTGGCTGTTCTCGACCTTCGCCGCGATCCCCGGCCTGCTGTTCATCTTCGCGATCGCGATGGTCGTCGGCAAGGGCCTGCTGGGCATCTACCTGGGCATCGGCCTGACCACCTGGGTCAACCTCTGCCGCCTGATCCGCGCCGAGGTCCTCAAGCACAAGGCGCGGCCCTACGTCCTGGCCGCCCGCGCGCTCGGCCTGAGCCACGCCCGCATCATCTTCCGGCACATCCTGCCGAACGTCTTCCACATCGTCATCGTTACCTTCACGCTGCGCTTCTCCTACGCGATCGGCACAGAGGTGTTCATGAGCTTCCTCGGTATCGGCGTGCAGGGCGAGCCGTCGTGGGGCCTGATGATCAGCAACGCGCGGCTGCGCCTCTGGTATGGCGTCTGGTGGGAGATGGCCTTCAGCACGCTGGCGATCTTCGTGATCGTCCTTGCCTTCAACCTGCTCGGCGATGCGCTCCGCGACGCGCTCGATCCCCGCCTTCGCACCCGCGAGGGCTGAGCCGGTTTCCACGCCGGGGCTTGTTCCCGTTGGAACATCCCATCCTTGGAAAATCATGCGAGGGCTCTTCCCACCCTTGGAAAACGCCCCGTGACCATGTTACAAACCCCGCTCGCAAAGGAGCATATCATGAAGAAGGCGATGCTGGTTCTGACGATGGCCTGGGCGGTGGTGGCGCAGGCGGGCGATTTGACGTTGTGGTACACGCAGCCGGCGAAGAAGGGCATGAACGAGGGGCTGCCGCTCGGCAACGGAAAATTTGGAGGCATGATCCTGGGCGGCGTCGCGCGCGAGGTGGTGCAGCTCAACGAAATCTCGCTCTGGACCGGCGCCGAAATTTCCACGGACGATTACAACAAGATGGGCTCCTATCAGAAGCTCGGCGACCTCGTCATTGATTTCACCGGTGATGCCCCTCCCGCTGGCCAGGCGACCACGTTGTGCGCGAGCGGACAGCAGGCGTTCTATGAGCACGAGGAAGTCATCGCGGCAAGCGACGGCAAGGCGGAGACAAAGTGGTGCGTGGAGCACCATAACGCGCCGGTGCTCTGGGAGGTGCGTTTGTCGGAGTCGCGTGTGGTGACGCAGTACAAGCTGACCTCGGCGAACGATACCCCGAAGCGTGATCCTTCTTCGTGGGAACTCGCGGGCTCCAACGACGGCCAGCAGTGGACCACGCTCGACAAGCGCGAGAAGGAACCGCCCTTTGCCAAACGCGGCGAGACGAAGACCTTTGCTGCGAATAAGTCCAATGCGTCCTATAAGGCCTATCGCCTGAACTTCCAGCCGAACGCCGGGCAAAAACATTTCCAGATTGCGGAAATCGCGCTCGTCGGAGTTTCGGCGAACGCGACGGCGGCGGCGCCCGCGGCGGCGGATTATCGCCGCGCGCTCGATCTGGCCACGGCGACGCACACGGTGACCTACGAAAACAATGGCGTGCATTTCAAACGCGAGTCGTTCGCCTCGCATCCGGCGGGCGTGATGGTGATGAAGCTTTCGGCCGACAAAGCCGGCGCGCTCAACGGCGCGCTCACGCTGCCCGGCGCGCACAAGGAGACGACGGTCGGCGAGAAAAATACGCTGACGTTTTCCGGTGAGCTCGACAACGGTTTGAAGTACACCACGCAACTCGTCGCGCTCAACGAGGGCGGCAGCATGGCGGCGAAGGCGGACAAGCTGGAGTTCAACGGGTGTAACTCCGTCACCCTGCTGCTCGCGGCGGGCACGGACTATGTCGCGGACTACTCGCGGAAATATCGCGGTGATGATCCCGCCAAGCCCGTCGCACGCCTGCTGAAGTCCGCGCAGAAAAAACCGTTCGAGGCCTTGAAGGCTGAGCACATCGCTGATTATCAGCAACTCTTCAACCGCGTTGCGCTCGACGTGGGCGCCACGCCGGCGGACCGGCTCGCGCTGCCGATCAACGAACGCAAGGTCCTGCATGCGGAGAAAGGCGGCGATCCCGACCTGGAGGAAATCCTGTTCCAGTACGGGCGCTACCTGCTGATTTCCTGTTCGCGCCCCGGTGGCTTGCCGGCGAACCTGCAAGGTCTCTGGAACGACAGCAACAAGCCGCCCTGGCACAGCGACTATCACGCGAACATCAACATCCAGATGAACTACTGGCCGGCCGAGCCGGCAAACCTTTCGGAATGCCACACGACGTTGTTCGATCTGATCACAAGCCAGTTGCCGGCGTGGCGCAAGGCGACGGCCGAGGAGAAGCGTTTCCAGACCGCCGACGGCCAGCCGCACGGCTGGGCGGTGCGCACCTCCCACGGCATCCACGGCGACCAGGGCTGGCAATGGGACGTGAGCGCAAACGCGTGGTACTGCCAGCATTTCTGGTGGCACTACGTGTGGACGGGTGACAAGGAGTGGCTGCAGCGCGTGGCCTATCCGGTGCTGAAGGAGACCTGCGAGTTCTGGGCCGCACGGCTCAAGGCGCTGCCCGATGGCCGGCTGGTCGTGCCCAACGGCTGGTCGCCGGAACACGGCCCGCACGAGGATGGCGTCAGCTACAGCCAGCAGATCGTCTGGGACCTGTTCAACAACTACGCCGCCGCCAGCGCGGTGTTGGGCGTGGATGCCGGCTACCGCGAGCAGATCGTGGCGATGCGCGACAAGCTCGTCGGCCCGAAGGTCGGCAGCTGGGGCCAGTTGCTGGAGTGGATGGAGGAGAAGAAGGACAAGCTGTTGGATACGCCCAACGACCATCACCGGCACACGTCGCATCTGTTCGCTGTGTATCCGGGCCAGCAGATCAGCGTGAGCAAGACGCCGGAGTTCGCGGCGGCGGCCAAGAAGAGCCTCGATGCGCGCGGCACCGATGCGAAGAGCGACGTGCGCGAGTGGTCGTTCGCGTGGCGCTCGGCGCTCTACGCCCGCCTGCATGATGGCGAGATGGCGCACCAGATGGTGCAGATGCTCCTGGCCGACCGCAACACGTGCCTGAATCTTTACGGCTTGCATCCGCCGATGCAGATGGACGGCAACTTCGGCATCACCGCCGGCATCTGCGAGATGCTGATGCAGTCGCACGAGGACGAGATTGTCCTGCTGCCGGCGATGCCCGCCGCGTGGTCCACCGGCTCGGTCACAGGCTTGCGCGCCCGCGGCGGCCTCACCGTGGATATCGAGTGGAAGGACGGCAAGGTCACCGGCTACCGCATCGCTTCCGCCGAACCGCGCGCGGTGAAAGTCCGCGTCAACGGTGAGACAAGAACGGTGAAGGCGGATAAGCTCTGACACCAGATGAAGCATTGTTTCCCAAGGCGTAAGGCATCGCAGGTGTTTCCGTGAAGGAAAACGGGCGATCATGAACTGCGCAGCGCATTCCCTCGAGAGTCGTATGCGGTCCAACTGCTGCTGGCCATGCCCGGTCAGCATCGCCCCACCATGCCGGTCGGTCGCCAGTTCTAGCTGGGAGCGGCGGCGGCTCGCCGCTGCAGGAGAAACGTCGTGCGGGGGCCTTGCCCGCCAGTCCGCGCCTATGGCAGGATGGCTTTCCTGTGCGGTGCGGCGAGGACGCCGCCCCTCCCAGCTAGGCGGGCAGGAACCTTCAATTCCCGTTTTCAGGAGTCGTGGACAGCCGGTGGTGCCGCTCTTCCCATTCGTGGAAGCGGTGTGCCGAAAAATTGCCCGGGGGGTGCCTTCATGAGTACAGCGGATACCAAGCCTGCGGTGCAGCGGTTGCTCTCGGTAGATGCGTTGCGCGGGTTCGATATGTTCTGGATCATCGGCGCGGACGCGCTGGTGCAGGCGCTGAACCGCATGGGCCCGACGCCCGTCACCCAGTTTCTGGCGACGCAAATGGAACACGCCGACTGGGAAGGCTTCCGCTTCTACGACCTGATTTTCCCGCTGTTCCTGTTCATCGTCGGCGTGTCCATCGTGCTCTCGATGGATCGCATGCTGGCCACGGCCGGGCGCAAGGGCGCGCTCATCCGCATTGCGAAGCGCAGCGTGTTGCTCTTTGTGCTGGGCCTGTTCTTTTATGGCGGCGTGACGCGGGCGTGGCCGGACGTGCAACTCGCGGGCGTTCTCCCGCGCATCGCGCTCTGTTATTTTTTCGCGGCGACGCTCTATGTGCTGCTGTCGCGCAAAGCGCTGGTCGGCGTGGCGGCGCTCTGCCTCGTCGGCTACTGGGCCCTGATGATGTTCGTGCCGTTCCCCGACGTGCGTTTGGAACACGGCAAAATTGGCAAAAACGAAACGCAGGCGAAGGCGAAAACGCCGGAGGTTTTGCTCGCCAATATTTCCACAACCGTCCGCGGCACGTTCGAGGAAGGGCACAACCTGACGCACTACGTGGACTTCCGCTGGCTGCCGGGCAAGAAGCGGAACCTGTATTACACGAACGAAGGTTTGTTGAGCACGCTTCCCGCGGTGGCCACGACGCTGCTCGGCGTGATGGCCGGCTGGCTGCTGACGAGCGCACGCTGGGGCGGGAAGCAAAAAGTGGTGTGGCTGCTGGCGGCGGGTGGGGTGGGGGTTGCGCTGGGCCTGCTCTGGGGCTTGGAATTCCCGATCATCAAGCGGCTCTGGACTTCTTCCTATGTGCTCGTGGCTGGCGGCTACAGCGCCATCCTACTCGGGGTGTTCTACCTGGTGGTGGACGTGTGGCAGGTGCGCGCGTGGTGCCTGCCGTTCGTGTGGATGGGCACGAACGCCATCACGATCTACCTCGTGGACAACCTGCTCGGCGGCTTCAATGGGATCGCCGCGCGTCTGGTCGGCGGCAACGTGCAGCAGTTTGCGGACGCGCACATCACGAAGGGCTGCGGCGACCTGCTCATCGCGCTCATGGGACTCCTGATCGCGTTCTGGTTTGTCCGGTTCCTCTACAAAAACAAAATCTTCCTGCGCGTCTGATTTTTTGGCCTGACACCACGTCATGAAATCCGACCCGACGCAAAAGCTGCCGGCGCTTTTCCAAACCCTTGGTAACAAGGCAGGTGTTACGTTCCAATCCTTGGGAAAAGGGGTGGCCATGAAACGAGTTTCACCCCCTTCCCGGCGTGACTTTCTGCGTATGGCTGCCGCCACGGCGACAGTTTTGGCGCTGCCTTCCATCGGCCGGGGAGCGGAAACGCCGAAAACGCCGAGTCTGAATCCCTCGGCCAAACCCAACATCCTCTTCATCCTGGCAGACAACTGGCGCTGGCCGACGGCGGGCGCGCTCGGCGATCCGATGGCGCGCACGCCGGCCTTCGATCGCCTCGCGCGCGAAGGCGTGGTGTTCACGCATGTTTTCAATCCCGTCCCGTCGTGTTCGCCCACGCGCTCTTGTTTGCTCACCGGCCGGATTGCGCATGAGCTCGGCGAGCGCGCGAACTTGTGGAGCGGCTTCCCGAAGGACACGCCGGTCGTCACGCAGTTGCTCCGCGACGCAGGCTATGCCATCGGCTGCTGCGGCAAACCGTGGGCGCCGGGCAAACCGGAACTCTCCGGCTGGACGGAAAATCCCGTGGGACCGAAATTCACCGGCTTCGGCGCTTTCCATGCGCAGCGCAAAGCCACGCAACCTTTCTTCTTCTGGCTCGGCAACACCAGCACGGCGACCCGTGGCCGCAGGCTGGATTTTGCGGCAGAAGCCACCCGGGCCGGGCTCGATCCTGCGGCGCTCGTGGTGCCGCCGGGGTTGCCCGACTGTCCCGAGGTCCGTCAGGATTTGCTGAACTATTATGGCGGCGTGTTGAAGCTCGATGAGGAAGCCGCGCAGGCCATCGCGCTGCTCGAAAAAGCCGGCGAGCTCGACAACACCGTGGTCATCTACACCAGCGACAACGGCTGGCAGCTGCCGCGCGGGCTGGCCAACTGCTACGACATGGGCTCGCGCGTGCCGCTCGTGATCCGTTGGGGACAGCGCCTCGCCGCCGGCCGCAAGGTGGATGACTTCGTCAACGTCGCCGATCTCGGTCCGACCTTCCTGGAACTCGCCGGTCTCACGCCGCCTCCGCTGATGACCATGCGCAGCATCAAAAAACTTCTGCTCGGCGAGCCGGACACCGTGCAGCGCGACGCGGTCTTCATCGAGCGCGAACGCCATGCGAACGTGCGCCACGACAACTTGGGTTATCCAGTTCGCGGCGTCCGAACGCGCGACTTTCTTTATCTGCGCAACCTGCGCCCCGACCGCTGGCCGGCCGGCGACCCCGATGTGTTCTTCATTCACGGACGGCCGTCCGGCGACGTGGACACCTCGCGGTCGAAGGACTTCCTGCTCGCCCACCAAAACGATCCCGCGTATGCCAAATACATCGCGCTCGTCTTCGGTAAACGTCCCGCCGAAGAACTCTACGATGTGCGCAGCGACCCGTACCAGCTCGCCAACGTCGCCGACAAACCGGAATACGCCGACGCGCTCAAACAACACCGCGCCCGCGTGGACGGGTGGATGCAGCAAACTCACGACCCGCGGGTTGATCCCGCCTACGAGGGCTTCGACGCCTTCCCGTATTACGGCAAACCAACCCCGCACGAGTAGGGCGCCAGCGATGCAACGGATCTCAATCATCGAAGATAAAATGAAACGCATATCACGCTGCTCTATCGTAGCCTTGCAGCTGGCCCTGCTGACTGCAACGGGTGGAGAAAAACGGGCGCCGGTTGAGCATCCTGAAGAGAAACATATGCCGCAGGCTGTTGACACCCGGGGAATCGAGGGAACTGATTGGGCCCAGCAACAGGTTGGCAGGCAGCTGGCGCAGACCGGCCAGTTGATGAATCCGGCCGGCGAGTTGTTGAACGTGCACGGACGGGTCATGGCTCTCGAGTTGGTCCGCGGCGGGAAGTTTCTGGTGGTCAAGACCGACCAAGGTCCTGCGGTCATCAACGCCACGACGTTCAAACTGGTGAAGCAATATGCGGTTACCGACTTGCTGGCGGTGGAGGCGGTGCCGGATAAGAAGCCCAAAGCAACAGCTGCCGTGGGGTGGGGCGCCTACGGTGGCTCCATGTATGGCTTGGCGGTCGGCGAGGACGATGCGACGGTTTATTTCACGAGCAAGGCCAGACATCTTTTGGTAGGCAAGGTTGGCGAGCAAGGGGACTTGACCTTCGCGTCCGCCATCAACGTCGGCATCGAAAACCAAAATAGCAATCCGCTGGGCGTTGGCCTGGTGCCGGGTGGCCAATTGGCGCTGGTGGCGCTGGCCCTGGCCAACCGGGTGGCTGTGGTTGACCTGGTCGCCGGCAAGGCGTTGGCGACGATTCCAGTCGGCGTCTGCCCCTATGGTGTGGCGATCAGTCGCGATGGCACGACGGCGTTTGTCAGCAATCTCGGCGGCAGCCTGCCGACCAAAGGGGACAAGACCGAGCGGACCACAGGGTTGAACAAAATCGGCACCGAGATGGCGGTGGACGATCGTGCGGTGGCGCTACGTGGGACGGTGTCGGTGATTGATCTGGCCAGACGCGAAGTCGTGGGTGAGATTCAAACCCGGATTCATCCCGAGGCGCTGCGGCTCGCTCCGGATGGCCGGCGGCTGTATGTCGTGGATGCGAGCGGTGACGGCGTTTCTGTAATTGACGTCGCGAGCCGCAAGGTGGTGGAGGTTCTGGACACCAAACCCCGCGCCGACCTTCCCTATGGCAGTCTGACCACAGGATTGGCGGTCAGCGCCGACGGGAAAACGCTTTTCGCCGCCAATGCCGGCAACAACGCCATTGCGCTGCTCCATCTCGAGCGTCCCACCGAGCCGCCGTTCGCTTTCATCCCCGCCGGAGGTTTCCCCGGTTCCGTCTGCGTGCGCGGCGACACGCTCTACTGCGGCAACGTGACCGCCTACGCGGGCGACGTGCAGAAGGTAAGCGTCCCGCGCGATCCGGCGGCCCTGAAAAAAATGACCGATACCGCGTGCCGAAGTTTTCATCTGGCCGAAATCCTGCGCGCACAAACCCGCGCCAGCTCCGGCGTGCCACCGCAGCCGGTGCCGGCCAACCCGGGCGAACCCTCGCCCCTCAAGCACGTCGTCTACATCATCAAGGAGAACAAGAAATTCGACCAGGTCCTCGGCGATATCGGGCGCGGCAACTGCGAGCCCAAATTCTGCGAGTTTCCCCGCGCGACCACACCCAACACCCATGCGCTCGCGGATGAATTCGTCCTGCTCGACAATTACTACTGCTGCGGCGTGCTATCCTGCGACGGCCACCAGTGGGCGGACCAGGGCCTGACCTCGCCCTATCGCGAGAAAGACTGGGCCAATGCGCATTGCATCTACGGTTTCGGCCAGGATCCGCTGTGCTTCGCCGGCTGCGGTTTCATCTGGGATCACGCCTTGCGGCATGGGCTCTCGTTCCGGAATTTTGGTGAGCTCGGCGACGGCGTCATCGCCAAGGGCAGTCATTGGGCCGATCACTACAACGCATGGAAAGCCGGTCGCGCCGCCTTCACCTGCGAATATCGCTTCGAGGCCATCCGCCGCTACAGCGACCTCCGTTATCCGGGCTGGGAGATGCACATCCCCGACCAGGCGCGCGCCGACGTTTTCCTCACAGCGCTCAAGGAATTCGAGCAGGGCGGGAAGATGCCGGAGCTGGTCATCATCTACCTGCCCAACGACCACACCCAGCACGGCTCGCCGAAGAATCCGACGCCGCGCGCCTATGTGGCCGACAACGACCTCGCCCTCGGACGCGTCGTCGAGGGCCTTTCAAAGAGTCCGTTCTGGAAAGACATGGCGATTTTCATCAACGAAGACGACCCGCAAACCGGCGCCGATCACGTTGATGGCCACCGCTCCTTCTGTCTCGTCGCCAGTCCCTACGCCAAGCGCGGTGGCATGGTGTGCAGCAAGTTTTACAATCAGGCTTCGGTCCTGCACACCATCTGTCGCATCCTCGGCCTGCCCCCTATGAATCAGAGCGTGGCGCTGGCGCCGGTCATGGACGGTTGTTTTCAGGCGCAGCCCGACGGCACACCCTACCGCTGTCGTCCAGCCACTCTTCCGCTCGACGAAATGAATCCCGAGCCAAGAAAAGCTCCCTCGAAAACGCAGGCCCGGCTGGCCCCGAAGACCGAACAGCTCGACTTCTCCGCACCGGACCGACTGGACGCCCAAGCCCTGCTGTTCAGCCGCTGGGTCTGGTCTACGGTCCGCGGTGATGAACCCTTTCCGGTCGCCTACACCGGCGCGCACGGCAAAGGTCTCAAGGCGCTAGGACTCCGGCTGGATCCCAACGTCCGGGAGGAGGACCATGATTGAATCCGGACCGTCGTTGACCGCTCGCTCCGCTCAAGCCTTGGAAAACTCGCGTCGGTTCTTTCCAAGCCTTGGAAAACAAGGTGCGCCGATTCCCAAGGCATGGAACTACGCGTGAAGGGCACAACCATGAAACACACTCTTCCACTTGTCATCATCATGCTGCTGGCGCCGTTGGCCTCGCTCCGCGCCGCCGGGAAAGCCACGTCAGAAGTGGTGCCTCCCATGCCCGTGTGGCAGCGAACCACGGGCAAGCTGGAAGCGATGGTGGCCCCGTACAAGGGGAGGAATGTCATCTTCGTCAACGGCCGGCCGATGGCGCCGCAGATGTATTCCGGCACCGAGCACAGCCGTGAAACGTGGGCCGGCCAGCCGCGCAAGAGCCTCGAGGAGTTCACCGCGTTGGGCTATGAGATCTTCCAGACCGACCTGTGGCTGAAGTACTCCCTGCGGCCGGACGGCACGTTCGACATGGAGGGCGTTCGCCGCCAGCTCGCCGGCATCCTGGAGGTCAATCCGCAGGCCAAGCTTGTCGTGCGCATCAACGTGTCCGCGCCCAAGTGGTGGCTGGAGCAAAATCCCAACGAAACGTGCAAGGTGACCGCGAAGATCGAGACGCCCAAGCAGGATGTCTTCGGCGGCAACCGCGCCGAGAGCCTGGCCTCCGGGGAATACGCGGCGTTTGCCGGCAAGTATTTGAAGCAGTTCGTGGCGGAACTGGAGCAGACCCCGGAGGGCGACCGCGTGATCGGCTTTCACATCGGCGGTGGCGTTTACGGGGAGTGGCACTACTACGGGATCTACAACGAGCCCGATGCGTCGGAGCCGATGCGCCGGCAGTTCATCGCCTTCGCCCGACGCAAGCATGGTGCCCTGGACCGGATCAACGCCGCGTGGCACACGTCGTTCCCCGCGCTCGACAAGCTGGTGGTCCCCTCCTTCGAGCGTCGCTACGAGGTGAGTGACGGCGACTTTCGCGATGCGCAGCGCGACCGCTACGTCATTGATTACTATGAGTGCCAGCAGGCCACCGTCGGCGCCCTGGTGAATGGCCTGGCGAAGAGCGTGAAGGAAACCTGGTCGCGCCCCACCATCGTCGGCCTGTTCTATGGCTACTTCTACGGCGGTTGGACGGTGGGCGCGCAGTCGAGCCAATGCGATATTCAGACCCTGTTCCGCAGCCCCTATGTCGATTACTTCTCGGGGCCTTATGCTTCACGCGACATGAACGGCTCGGGCATCCCGCGGAGCCTGGTGAAGAGTGTTGCGCTCAACGGCAAGGTCTGGCTCACCGAGCATGATGGCGGCACGCACCTCGGGAACATCAGCAACAGCCAGTTCCCCTCCGTGCCGAAGGATGCAGCCCAGTCCCTGGCCCGGATGCGCCGCAACTTCATGTATGGCCTGACCGACGGCGCCGGGCAATGGTGGTATGACTTCGGCCCCAAAAACCGGAGCGGCTGGTGGAGCACGCCCGCGATGCTCGCGGAAGCGAAGGGCCTGCTCGGGCTGGCGGACGCCTGCCTGGAACGGCCCTATGAAAAACCGTCCGACGTGTTGGTGGTCTACGACATGGCGGCCTTCAACTATGTCCGCCCCGCCAAGGCCGACCGGCTCACCAAAATGATCACCGAGGCGATGACGGACTCGCTGCTAGGCACCGGTGCGGCGTTCGATCGCATCTTTTTGATGGACCTGCCGCTGGCGGATCTCTCGCCCTACAAGCTCGTGATTTTCGGCAACACCTTTGCACTCAACGCAACGCAGCGCGCCTACATCAAGGAGCATGTGCTGAAAGCCGGGCGCACCGTCGTATTCATGTCGGGGTGTGGCTATACCGATGGCGAGACGAACAGCACGGTGCTCATCAGCAGCCTGGTCGGCATGAAGATTGAAAAGGCCGCAGAGCAGGACGGCCATCCGACGGTGACGCTCAGCGGTCAAACGGCGGATCTGGACGATAACGGTCTCGTGAGCCGGTTCCGGGTCGCGGACCGCGATGCGCAGGGCATCGGCGCCTACCCGTCCGGCAGCACGGCCGCCGCCGTCAAAGACATCAGCGGCTGCAAGGTCTATTATTTTGGCGTCCCGCTGAAGGCGCCGCTCGCCATCTTCAAGGCCCTGCTGGCCGATGCGCACATTCGCACCTTCGTGGACAACACCGTGGAGAAGGATTACGTCGCCGTGGGTGGGGGCCTTATCGGCATCTGCTCGGTGAACGGCGGCGAGAAGACCATCAAACCGCTGAGCGGAGCTGCCACCAGGCTTTCCCTGCCGCCCTATACCACCGCGTATTTCGATCTCCAAACCGGAGCGCCGCTAAGCGCTATTCCCGCTGCACCTCAGAAGGCAGCACCCTGAAAATGACCCTCACCCAAACCGGCCCACCGCCCTGCTGCTCATGGCGCTGGCCGCGCTGCACGCCGTCGATATGCGGCCAAGCCAAGCATCGTTTTAATCGTCGCCGATGACCCCGCGCATGGCGAACTCGGCTGCTACGGCGGGAAGGAGATTCCCCGACGCCGCACCTCGATGCGCTGGCGGCCGGCGGAGCGCGTTTCACGAGCGGGTATGTCACCGCGCCGTTGCATCCGCAGCGGCGCGGCTTCGGTGAGTTCTTCGGCTGTCTGCTGTGGCGCCAGGCCCGCCGGTTTAACGCACGCTCCGCGGGCGTGTGCACATTGCTGTTGACGGCGGCGCGGCCCGTCCGTTAGTGTTAGCGCCAACGTTTGCGCAACACAATCAAAGGGTATTTATGGAGATAGGTGCCGCAAAGAACAAACGATTGCGCCGGAAGCCGGCGGCGCCGCCCGCCGCGGGCCGCCGCGGGCCGACGCCGCCCCAAACCACCCTCAAGCGCATCGCTGACCAGCTCAAGGTGTCCATGAGCACCGTCTCGCGCGTGCTCAGCGGCCAGGCCCGCCGGTATCGCATCAGCGCGCCAACGGAAACCGCCGTCAGCAATCTCGCCCGCCAGTTTAACTTCGTACCCAACCAACTCGCCCGCGGCTTGCGCCTGAAGAAAACGCTCACCATCGGCCTGGTCATCCCCGATGTTTCCAATCCGTTTTTCGCGGGGATCGCGCACCAGGTTGCGCTGGGCGCACGCCAGCATGGCTATTCGATTCTGCTCTGCGACAGCCAGGAGAACCTCGAGCTTGAAGCGCAGGCGTTGGGGTTGCTGCGGCATCGGCAGGTCGAAGGGTTGGTGCTCTGTCCGGTCGGCACCTCGGCGGCCCATCTGGTGGACCTGGTGCAGGCGCATCTGCCGATCGTGCTCGTGGACCGGTATTTCCCGGATCTGTCGCTGCCCTACGTCGCCGCGGACAATCTCACGGGCGCGCGCGAGGCCACCGAGTTGTTGATCAGCAACGGCCACCGCTGCATCGCTTGCTTGCAGGGCGTGCGCGGATCTTCGCCGAACGAGTTTCGCGTGCGCGGCTACCAGCAGGCGCTCGCACGGCATCGGCTCCCGGTGGACGCGTCGCTCCTCGTCGGCGACAGCTTCGGCGAACAGAGCGGCTACATAGAAACCAAACTGCTGCTGAGGAACCGGAAGGATGTGACCGCCCTCTTTGCCTTCAGCAATCTGCTCGCGCTCGGCGCGCTGCGGGCGCTGGCGGAGGAGCACCGGCGGATTCCCGACGACATCTCCATCATCGCCTTCGACGACCAGCCGTATGCGGCCTACCTCGCCGCGCCCATGACGACGGTTTCCCAACCGCGCTCCGAAATGGGCGACGTCGCCGTGAAGTTGCTGTTCGACCAGATCCAGTCACCAGAACGTGAACCCACGGGCGGCATCCTGCTGCCCACCAGCCTGATTGTCAGACGCTCGGTTAAGAAAATTAAGTGAGAACCCCAAGGAGCACCATGAGACACAGACTACAGATACTCATCGTCGCTGGCCTCATGGCCGGCCTGACGCCAGCGCTCGGCGCCGATGCGCAAGTCCGCCGCCTGCCCGTGAAGGAGTTCACGGACAAGATGCAAGGCGCGTGGCTCGGCCAGATGATCGGCGTCGGCTGGGGCGCGCCCACCGAGTTCAAGGTCAAGGGCGAGATCATCCCGGAAGACAAGATGCCGCCGTGGAAACCGGAGATGGTCAACCAGCACAACAACGACGATTGCTATGTCGAGATGACGTTCCTGCGGACGCTCGAACAATACGGCTTCGACGCGTCCATCCGGCAGGCGGGCATGGACTTCGCCAATAGCGGCTATCCGCTCTGGTGCGCCAACCAGGCCGGCCGTGAGAACCTCCGCAAAGGCATCGCCCCGCCTGACAGCAGTCATCCGAAATTCTCGGCGCACGGCGACGACATTGACTACCAGATCGAGGCCGACTTCTCCGGCATCATCGCGCCCGGCTTGCCGAACGTGGCCATCGCGCTCGGCGAAAAGTTCGGCCGGTTGATGAACTACGGCGACGGCCTCTACGCCGGGCAATTCATCGGCGGCATGTATGCCGAGGCGTATTTCCAGTCCGATCCCCGGCGCTTGATCGAAGCCGGCCTCCGCTGCATTCCGCCTGACAGCCAATACGCCGGGATGGTTCGCGACCTGCTTGCGTGGTCGAAGGAAAACGCCGACTGGGCCAGGACCTGGCAGCTCGTCGAGGAGAAATATCACAAGGACCCGCGCTACAGCCACGGGTTGTCGGGCAAGCCGGGCGGCAAAGGCGAAGGCAGCATTGATGTCAAACTCAGCGGCGCCTACATCCTGATGGGCCTGCTTTACGGCGCAGGCGATCCCGACAAGACGATGGTCATCGCCTGCCGAGGCGGCCAGGACAGCGACTGCAACCCCGCCAACGCCGGAGGTGTATTTTTCGCCGCCTTGGGCGCGTCGAAAATCCCCGCGCGTTTCATCGAAAAGCTCGATCCCAGCCGCAAGTTTAGCTTTTCCGACTACACGCTGCCGAAGGTCTATGAGGTGAGCGAGAAGCTTGCCCGCGTGGCCGTCACGCGCGCCGGCGGCCGCGTCGAGAAGGACGCCAACGGTGAAGAAGTTTTTGTGATCCCGGTGCAGACGCCGAAGCCGGGCGCGTTGGAGCGAACCTGGGACCCCGGTCCCGCCACCGACTCGAAGTTCACGCCCGAGGAAATGGCGCAGATCAAAGGCACCCGTGAATACCGCAACGCGAGCCGCGCGCAGACCGCTTCCCTCAAACCGTTGCCGTTCAAGATTCCCCCGAAACTGTGCGATGTAGCCGAAATGTTGTCGCCGTCGGCGGTGGACATCGAGGGCTGGCTCGGCGCGCGCGTTGACGCGAACGAAGCGCAGCGCCTGCTCGTCGTGGACACCGAGCCGTTGCTCGCGGGCTTCCGCAAAAAGCCCGGCAGTCATCCGTGGATCGGCGAGCACGTCGGCAAGTGGCTGCACGCCGCCACGCTCGCGTGGGCCAACACCGGCGATACGGCGCTGCGCGCGAAACTCGACTGCGTGGCCGCCGAGTTGATCGCGACGCAGGAACCGGATGGTTATCTGGGTACCTATGTGCCGGAGCAGCGGTTCATGCTGGTCAAGGGCGCCGACTGGGATGTGTGGTCGCACAAATACAACCTCATCGGCCTGCTCACCTACTACCAATTCACCGGCAATGAAGCCGCGCTCAACGCGTGCCGCAAGATGGGCGACCTGTTCATCGCCACGTTCCCGGCCAAGAAAAGCATTCTCGCCGCCGGCACGCACGTCGGCATGGCCGCGACGAGCGTGTTGGAGCCGGTCGTGCTGCTCTACCGGCTGACGGGCGACGAGCGTTACCTCGGCTTCGCGCGCTACATCGTGAAGTCGTGGGACGAACCCAACGGACCGGCGATTCTCAAGACGCTGCTCACCGAGAAGCAGGTCAACAAGGTCGCCAACGGCAAAGCCTACGAAATGCTCTCCAACCTCGTCGGCCTGTGCGAATTGGCTCGCGTCACCGGCGACCGCGAAATGCTGCAGGCCGTGCTCAACGCGTGGCAGGACATCGTGGACAAGCGCCTCTACATCACCGGCAGCGCCAGCGCGGGGGAACATTTCCCGGCCGACCACGTGTTGCGCAACGACGCGCTCGCTCACATCGGCGAGACGTGCGTGACGACAACATGGATCCAGTTCAACCTCGAACTGCTGCGGCTCACCGGCGAGGCGAAGTTCGGCGACGAACTGGAACGCGCGTTCTACAATCACCTCGCCGCCGCGCAGCATCCGCAGGGTCATGACTGGTGCTATTACACCGCGCTTGAAGGTCGCAAACCCTACGACAAGGGTATCAGTTGCTGCCACTCCAGCGGCCCGCGCGGGATGGCGCTCGTGCCGCAGTCATCGTATTTGAAATCTGTAGCGGCGGTCTATGACCGCCGAAATCCGGGTAACGAATACGACAGCCGGCGGTCACAGACCGCCGCCACAGGCGAAGCGCTGCTCGTGAGTACGTTCGAGACATCGCGCGCCACGCTGGAAATCGGCGGCCAGCAAGTGACCGTCGAGCAACAAAGTCAGTTCCCGCGACGCGGCGAGTCTGTGCTGACGTTGCACCTCGCGAAGCCCGCGACGTTCGCCCTCAAAATCCGCGCGCCCGCCTGGGCCGCACCCGTGACGGTGAAATCGGCCGCCGTCGAATCCGGCTGGGTCGTGGTGCCCGCGCGCGAGTGGAAGGACGGCGACCGCATCGCCATCCAATTCAACCTCGCCGCGCGGCTCGTCGCCGGCGACTACGGCAACACCGGCCGCGCCGCGCTCATGTGGGGACCGTTCGTGCTCGCCTACGACCAGAAGCTGAATCCCGATCTGCCCAAACCCAGCGCGCTCGGCTTGGTCGAGTTGCAGCCGTCCTTCACGCTGCAGTCCGGCACCACGCTGGCCTTTAGCGGAAAGGTGGTTGGTGCGACGGGCAGCAAGCCCGTGCCGGCGAAGCTCGTGACGTTCGCCGATGCCGGTGCCGAGGGTGGCATCTATCGCATCTGGCTGCGCGCGCCGGGTGTGGCGGCGACGGCCCTTGATTCCCTGCTGGCCGACGGCACCGAAAGCCGGTCGCGCCAAGGCAACCAACACGGTTCCATCAAGGACGACGACTTCGAGAGCATCGTGGTGACCTTCGATGGCAAGCGGGCGCAGGAAGATTGGTTTGCCGTCACGCTCGCCGCGCCGGTGAGCGTGCGGCGCGTTGTTTTCGCGCACGGAAGAAACTTCCCCGACGGCGGCTGGTTCGACGCCAGCGCAGGCAAACCGCGCGTGCAAGTCCAGCGCAGCCAGGGCGGCGCGTGGGAAACGGTCGGCGAGTTGAGCGACTATCCCGCCACGACCGCGGTCAACAACAGGCAGCTGCATGCGGGGCAAACCTTCACCCTCCGTCTCTCGAACCCGGAGAAAGTTCTGGCCGTGCGCGTCCTCGGCGTGCCGGCCGGTGGCATCAACCCGAAACAAGCATTCTCGTCGTGCGCCGAGTTACAGGCGTTTGGCGAGTGAAAGGAGCCGGTCATGGTTATCGTTGAATCGTATTCGGTCGCAGTGCTGATGTGCCTCATCACGATGTTGTGTTGGGGCTCGTGGGCCAACACGCAAAAACTCGCCAGCAAGGAATGGCGGTTCCAGCTTTTCTACTGGGACTACGCCATCGGCGTGCTGCTGCTCGCGCTGATCCTCGCCTTCACGCTGGGCAGTTCCGGCAGCGTCGGCCGCAGCTTCATTCCCGACCTGCAACAGGCCGACCTGAAATGGCTCGGTTCCGCGTTTCTTGGCGGCGTGATCTTCAACCTCTCGAACATCCTGCTCGTCGCCGCGATTGATATCGCCGGCCTCGCGGTCGCGTTCCCTGTCGGCGTCGGCCTCGCGCTCGTGCTCGGCGTCGTCACCACCTACCTCGCCAAGCCGGAAGGCAACGTGCCGATGCTCGCGGCGGGCGTCGCGTGCGTGATGCTCGCGATCGTGCTCGACGCGCTCGCCTATAAAAAGCTCGCCAGCACCGGCCAGAAGACGCCCGTCAAAGGTATTGTCATTTCCGTTGCCGCCGGCTTGCTGATGGGCTGGTTTTATAGTTTCGTCGCGCAGGCGATGGGCAAGATTGATCCGACGACGCACGCGCTGGAAATCGGAAAACTGTCGCCGTACTCCGCCATCGTGCTCTTCAGCGCCGGCCTGCTCGCCTCGAACTTCCTGTGGAACAGCATCATGATGGTGAAGCCGTTCACCGGCACGCCGGTGCCGTTCGGCGATTACTTCACCAAGGGCAACGCGCGCCTCCACGCCATCGGCATCCTCGGTGGCGTCATCTGGAATCTCGGCATGGGCTTCAGCATCGTCGCCAGCACCGCCGCCGGCCCGGCGCTCTCCTACGGCCTCGGCCAGGGCGCGACGCTCGTCGGCGCCTGCTGGGGCGTGTTCGTCTGGAAGGAATTCAAGGGCGCGCCCGCCGGCACCGGCAAACTCCTCGCCGCGATGTTCCTGTTCTATCTAATCGGACTCGGCGTCCTGATCGCCTCTAAAGTGTGAGGACACCATGAGCACAAAACCCATCATCGTCGTCGGTAGCTCCAACACCGATATGATCATCAAACTGGAGCGCATCCCGCTCCCCGGCGAGACGATACTCGGCGGCGAATTCGTTACGGCGGCCGGCGGCAAAGGAGCGAACCAGGCCGTCGGCGCGGCGCGCGCTGGCGGGCAGGTCACGTTCATCGCCCGGGTCGGCGCGGACATGTTCGGAGACCAGGCGGTGGCCGGATTCAACAGGGAAGGCATCAACACGGACCATGTCCTGCGCGACAAGTCCCGGCCGTCAGGCGTGGCGCTGATCTTCGTGGCCAAGGATGGCGAGAACAGCATTGCCGTGGCCGGCGGTGCGAACGGCGGACTGTCCCCGGCGGATGTGCGGCAGGCGAAAAACGTATTTGCCGGCGCAGGCATGTTGGTCATGCAACTGGAAACCCCGCTGGCTACCGTCCAGGCAGCGGCCGATCTGGCAGCAAAGGCCGGTGTACGCGTGATCCTCAATCCCGCGCCTGCCCAGCCGCTCCCGGACAAACTGTTAAAGAAGGTCTCCATCATCACGCCGAACGAAACCGAGGCCGAGCTGCTGACCGGTATCAAGGTTGACAGCGAAGCCGCCGCGGCGAAAGCCGCCGGCAAAATGCTCGCGCTTGGCGTCAAGACCGTGATCATCACGCTGGGTTCACGCGGGGCGTTTGTGGCCGGCGACGGCGTGGCCAAGCTGGTTCCAGGGTTCAAGGTCAAAGCGGTGGATACCACCGCCGCAGGCGACACGTTCAACGGCGCGCTGGCCGTTGCGCTGGTGGAGGGGCAGACGCTGGAGCACTCCGTCCGTTTCGCGCATGCGGCGGCGGCCATTTCCGTCACGCGGCTGGGCGCGCAAACCTCGGTGCCGACACGCAAAGAAATAGAGAAGCTTCTGAAGAATAATCCGTGAAAGCGGCGTGCATCCTGAAAACCGAAGTTGGGCAGGAGTGTCCGTCTAGCTGGGAGCGGCGGCATTCCTGCCGCCGTAGAGGAGCCGTCAGGCGTGGATATTGCATCCTGCTCTGCGGCCATATCATGGCGGTTCCACTATGCGGGGCGGTGAGGACACCGCCCCGCCCAGCTAGTGGCCGTGGATCTAGACACCACGCGCATCAAGAGCCTGGATCGCGTTTTATTTCAACACCTTTGGCGCAGGGCATTTCCTGCGCTGTCACCACTTCAACTGCGGTTTTCAAGATGCATCCGATCGGCGTGATGGAAGTCGGAAGAAGAATTTCAAGGAAACAAAATGAAGGCACTCCAGAGTAAGCGCGCAGGGTTGAGCATGGTGCTCATGCTCATCACGGCACAGGTGTGCGGGGCAGACAGCAGCCTGCCCGCCGCTTCCGAAAGCCGTTCCCGTCAGGGCAACGTGAAAGGTTCGCTGGTCGAAGGCAGGCTGGTCACGACCTATGACGGCACCAAGCAGGAGCAGGATTGGTATGCAGTGACGCTGGCCCAGCCTTCCACCGTGGGCTGTGTGGTTTTCACCCACGGCGCAACCTTTCATGACGGCGGGTGGTTCGATACCTCGAAAGGGAAGCCCCAGGTTCAAGTACAGGCCGTGAAAGACGGACCATGGACGACAGTCGGTGAACTCAAGGATTATCCCGCCACCTCCGCCACCGATAACAAGAACATCAAGAACAACACCCGTTTCTCCTGCACCCTCGCGCCGCCGGTGACGGCGCTTTCGGTGCGCGTCATCGGACGGCCTGCCTGCGGTGATGTTCCGACACGGTCACTCTCGTCCAGCGCTGGACTGGCGGTTTACCGCGCGCCGATGGCCGGCGGGGTCAGTGCCCTGCCACAGTCGCCTGCAACTGCGGCTGCGCCCGCACGTCAACCCAAGGCGCCCGAAACCCCGATCACGGCGCTGGAAGCCAAGCTCAAAATGGCCCACGAGCATATCCAAGGACCTCCGAGCCAGAGTAGTGCCGCGATAAAAACCTGGCTCGACGACATGAAACAGTGGCGCAAACTGAAACTGGCTGATATGAACTATAGCGGTGCCGAATACGATCGTCCTGAACTCAAGTGGTGCCAGCGCGCCTTTGTGCAGCCGCAGATGATGGTCGAGGATCGCTATTTCTTTGATGTGGAGAATGGTCAATACACGGTGGATCGTTATCTGAATGACCTTGAAAAGCGCTACGGCGGCATTGATGCGGTGCTGGTGTGGGCGATCTATCCCAATATCGGCATCGACAACCAGAACCAGTTCGACCAGTTCCGCGCGCTGCCGGGCGGTATTCCTGCACTCAAGCAAATGGTGGCTGACTTCCATCGACGGAATGTGAAAGTGCTGTTCGCTGTCATGCCGTGGTGGGAAAAGGGCTCACGCAACGAAGGCGTGCCGCTCCCAGTGGCGATTGTGCGAGATATGAAGGCGATCGGGGCCGACGGCGTCAACGGCGACACGATGTCAGGCATGCCGATTGAATATCGCAAGGCTTCCGACGAGAGTGGCAATATTCTGGCGTTCCAGCCCGAAGGCGGGGTTAAACCCGGGGAAGCGGAACTGCCCTGGATCAACATGACGTGGGGGTATTGGCGCGAAGGCGAGTATCTCATGGGGTTGAAAACATGGTTGGCCGCACCCGGCAAAGAAATTCCTATCGTCAGCAAATACAAATGGCTCGAACCCCGGCACATGGTCAACATCTGTGATCGCTGGGCCCGGGACAGGAACTGGGATTTGCAGAGCGCGTTCTTCAACGGCACCGGTTACGAATCATGGGAAAGCATCTGGTGCATCTGGAATGGGATCACGCCCCGGGACGGCGAGGCTCTGCGCCGGATCGCGACCATTATGCGCGCCTATGCGGACCTGCTCGTCAGTCGCGATTGGGAACCGCACACGCCCACTCTGCAAAAGGGCATTTATGCCAGCCGCTTTCCCGGCGCGAAGCAAACGCTTTGGACCATGATCAATCGCAACACCTATCAGGTTGCTGGTCCGCAGCTACGCGCGCCGGCAAACCCAGGCGTCCGCTATTTCGATCTGTGGCATGGCGTGGAATTGAAGCCCGTGCGAGATGACCAGGAGGTTGTGCTGAATTTCGAGCTTGAAGAAAACGGCTTCGGATCTGTGTTGGCTGTGGACGGTGCACCTGAAGCGGAACTCAACGCCTTGCTTAAGAAGATGCACAAATATTCGGCCAAGCGCCTGTCTGATTTCTCTGGCGAATGGAAATTCCTGCCACAAACGCAGGTGCCGATCGCCGCCACCGCGCGTGCGAAAGCGGCGCCGCCGGGCATGATCCACATTCCTGCGGGAAGCTTCGAATTCAGGGTCGAGGGTGTTATGGTCGAAGGCTGGAACATGGTGGGCGTCGATGTGCAGTATCCTTGGGAGACGGCACCGCGCCGCTATCACCGTCAGCCCCTAACCGTAAAAGCGTTTTACATCGACACCTATCCTGTGAGCAATGCCCAATTCAAGAAATTCATCGAGGCGACGAAATATCATCCGCGCGATGCTTACAATTTTCTGAGAGATTGGAAGAACGGCACCTATCCGGAAGGCTGGGCCAAAAAACCGGTCACCTGGGTGTCGCTCGAAGATGCCCGGGCTTACGCCGCTTGGGCCGGCAAACGCCTACCGCATGAAACCGAGTGGCACTACGCCGCGCAAGGCCGTGATGGACGCCTCTATCCGTGGGGCAACACGCCGAACGCCGAGGCGATTCCCCCGGCGTGCACGGATAAAGACGTGCTGCGTCCGCCGACGGATGTGGACGCATGCCCCAAAGGTGCCAGCCCGTTTGGTGTCATGGACATGGTGGGCAATGTGTGGCAGTGGACGGATGAATATATCGATGAACATTCGCGTGGCGGGATTCTCCGCGGCGGCAGCTACTTTCACCCACAAGGCTCGATGTGGTTTTTCCCCAACAAGATCGAGCTGAACACCCACGGCAAGTTGCTGCTCATGGCACCCAGTAGGGACCGCGCCGGCACGCTGGGCTTCCGCTGCGTGGTGGACGCGGCGGAATAAGAGGAGGGCAATGGAGCGCGGTGTGAAAGGATGCGTTTTGGCGATTATGATCACGACCGGGTCGGCACCGCGGCAAGCGGGCCGCACCTTGACGACAGTTCCAAACAATCACTTGTTCGCATGATGAGGACAAAAAATGAAACGTGAGATACTAATCAGGCATGTGGCCAAAACAACCCGGGATATGTGGGACCGTGGTTGGGCTGAGGCGAATGGCGGAAATGTCAGTCTTCGTCTCAACGAAGAGCAAAACGCCGCGGTTGTAGGACTGCAAGGTCAATCTGAATGGATTCCGCTTTCCGTAGCGGCACCCACCTTGCAGGGAGAACGCTTCATCTTCACCGGAACTGGCCGCTACCTGCGCAACGTTGAACTTGCCCCTGAACGAAATATCGGGATCATCGAGTTGAACCTTTGCGGGACGGCATTCCGGATATTGTGGGGATTTGAATCCAATGGTCGTCCTACATCGGAGTTGGCGGCCCACCTTCTTTCACACGCCACAATCAAGGAGAGCACGAATAACTACGCACACGCGGTCATCCATACGCATACTCCCTCCCTCATCGCTTTGACCTATGCCTTCGCAGACCTGTCTACTTCCAATCTGACATCGTTGCTTTGGCGCATGCACGCCGAGTGTGTTGTCGTATTTCCGAGGGGGATAGAGTTTCTCCCCTGGATGATGGCGGGCAGCAACACCTTGGCCCATGCGACCGCTGATGCACTTCGCACCCGCACGCTGGTTGTATGGGAGCATCACGGGATTGTCGGTACAGGGCGTAATCTTGACGAAGCCTTTGGCCGGATCTACGTAGCAGAGAAAGCGGCTGAGATCTACCTGGCTTGTGCTGCTGCCGGTGGTGTGAAGAAGGCTTTGACGGATGACCAGCTTCAGGCCATCGCAGACAACTTCAAGTGCAATTGGGAAAAGTCACTGCTTGCCGGCTGGCCGGGCGGAGCATGAACCGTGGGCTGGAGCAATGTGCCAACAATGCCATGCAGACGGTCGCTTGTAGTTCGAGCAGCTGGTCACGCTGATGATTTTCCAATCTTTGGAAACTGCGGTGCGATGACTTCCAATGCTTGGAACTGACGAATCAATGAAAACGAAGCGAACAACTATGAAATACACGCTCCCGCTCCTCGCTGTCTTGTTCCTCGCAGGTGAAGCGCAGCCGGCGGCGGCGCCAGATCGCATCAGTTACATCGACAACGGCCAGATCAAGGTTGGCGTGAATCAGGATCTCGGTGGTGCCATCACCTGGCTGTCTGCGCCGGGGCACGATAACCTGATCAACAATTGTGATTGGGGCCGGCAGATACAGCTCTCGTTTTATTCCGGGCCGCAACCCTTCGAGCCGGATGGCAAGAAGACGCATCCGGATTGGAAAAACTGGAATTGGAACCCCATCCAGTCCGGCGACGTCTATCGCAACCGGGCCAAGGTGGTCGAACTCACCAACACGGGGACCGAGATACGCCTCACCTGCATTCCGCTGCAATGGGCGCTCAACAACGTGCCCGGCGACTGCCGTTGCGAAGCGCGCCTGGTTCTCGACGGGCCTATGTTGAAGGTTCATTACAAGCTGCTCAATCAGCGCGCGGACACGAACTGGTATGGCGGCTTCAACCAGGAGTTGCCGGCGATCTACACCGTGACTGGACTCACACGTCTGATGACTTACTCCGGTGAGAAGCCGTTCAGCGGTGGCGCCCTGACCCGCATCGCGAATGACTGGAGGCAGAAGTTTCCCTGGACACGCTTCCTCGCCACCGAGGGTTGGGCGGCGGTGGTGGGCGATGACGACTGGGGCATTGGTGTGTGCAATCCGGAGGTCTATGACTACCTCGGTGGCAGGCATGGTGGTCCTAAGAACTCCTGGGTCTCCACCGACGGTCCCACCATGTATGTCAGCCCGATGTCCACGGATGTGCTGGACCGTGACATTGTCTTCGAGTTCGATCTCATGGTGCGGGTCGGGAAGCTCAACGATCTGCGCGATTATTTCAATGCCATCATGTCCAAACGCACGCCGCCTGTTTGGAATTTCGCCAGGGACCGTCAGCACTGGGTGCCGAAGGGCTGCGCCGATGCGGGCTGGCCCATCAAGGAGGGCCTGCACCTCGCGACCGCGAAGGGCATGAAGCCGCGCATCGAAGGCCCCATCCAGCCGTTCCGCGCCGAGGCCGCGCCCAAGCTGCGCATAACCGGCTCATGGAAGGGACTGAAAGGCACCGGTCATGTGACCTGGAAGCAGCTTGGCAACGATAAACCTGCGAAACCCCTACGTGCCAGTTTCGCCATCCCCGCAGAGGGCAAGGAGGCAACGGTGGAGGTGGGTCTCGCCGCGCAACCGGAATACCAAGGTCTCATCACCCAATTGACGGTCTGGCTCGCGGACATGCCGGTAGATGGCGGCGAGGTGGTGGTCAGGTCCATCGCCCTCGGGCGGTGACAACGCGTGGCCGAATGAGAAAATGAAATGAAAACAAAACACATCCTCACGCTCCTCACCTCGCTGCTGCTCGCGCCGATCACTGCGCTCACCTCATTCGCTGCGATCACACCGCTGCCCTATGTTGTGCCGGCGGTGGTGGACGATCGGCAGGAGGCGCAGGTCCCCGACCGTGTGCAGCTCAGCGGTATGCTCGGTGCCCGCATCCACGCCAATACCTATACGCGTCTGTTGGAGACGGTGGATGTGGACCGACTGCTGGAGGGGTACCGCGAGCGCCCCGGTTGTATGACCTGGGATGGAGAGCACATCGGCAAATACATCCATGCCGCGAGCATGGCCTGGGCCAACAGCGGCGATGAAAAGCTGCGTGCCAAGATCGCGAGCGCGGTGAAGGAATTGATAAAATGCCAGGAAACAGACGGCTACTTGGGCACCTATCTGCCGGAAAACCTGACCCCTGTTCCCGCAAGCCTGTCCGCCGTTAGCGAAAGTCAATCCCGCATCGGTAATCTGAAAGGCTCGCTGATCCAAGGCACGCTGATCAGCACCTACGACAGCACCAAGCAGGAGCAGGATTGGTACGCGGTGACCC
>CAITZM010000118.1 GCA_903896925.1 uncultured Lentisphaerota bacterium
AGGCGATGGGATCATTGAATTCATTGGAACTTTTTCAAGCCTCACCTGGACGACTCCGGACCCTGAGGCTTATTCGGCTTTTAACATTGGCATATCCAGTGTCACGGTCGTGCCAGAGCCGACAAGTTGCGCCTTGCTCGGCGTCGGTGCATGTCTTGCCATGTTGAGAAGGAAATGGAAACGCGTCTCGGTCCGGTCGGGGTGTTAAGTACGGTTCTTATTTCTCGCCTCAGCCTCCTCGGCTGTGCGGCCTGCCGCCGCAAGCGCGCAGCCTAAAACAGCGGAGAACACATGAGGAACAAGCAGGACATGTTGAACGGCATTATCGATGCGTTCCGCCGGCTTGATCTCCGCACCTATGGTGTCTGTGAAAACTGCGACGGGCTGATTGCCAAAGCACGACTGAATGCTCAGCCGTTCGCCACGAGGTACATCAAGTGCCAGGCGGCACCCGAAGCCAACCGCCCGCACTCGCAGGGTTTCCGTAAGTCCATGGTGCAGATCGTGGAGCTCGAACCGGGTTGAAGCGTCGTCCTTGGCGCCCACAGTCATGCCCTACTCCAGGTCGCCCATGCTGAAAGAAAATCCACCGGCAGCCTGCAAGTGCGATTGCGGGTTTATGTTGAAGTGAAGCGGTGGCCCCGCGAAGCGTGTACTGGAAAATGAGCAAAAGCAGTAACTGGCCGGGTTTGGATTTTATTAATTTTCGTGCGCTGTTTGGGCCCGGTTTTCCTCGGGGCATGGGCCGTCGGTCATGGGCCTTGCAGGGCGCTGGTACGGATGTCAGCGGGCTGGGAGAGGGATCAATGGCGGGCGAAAGAAGGGTGTGTCCTATGACTATCTTTGAAGTATTGGAACAAGAGCATGGGTTGATCGCGAAAGTGCTCACGGTGGCAGATGCCCGCGCCCGGCAGGTGACACAACCGGGTGCGGCGGCTGAACCGTTCTGGGCGGAACTGAGCAGCTTCGCCGAAGAGTTCGTCTCCCGGCGGCATCAGGCCAAGGAATTTAAGCTGTTCCTTTACTTGCAACGCAAGGAGTTTTTCCCGGTCACCGAGTTTGTGGCCGGCTTCTTGACCGAACATTGCCGGCTGGCCCAGTTGACCAAGTCGCTATCCATTTCGCTGCGGATGATCGAGGACGAGGCGGCCAGTGAGCGGAATTTTTTCGCCAGTCATTTTGCGCAATATATCGCCTTGATAAGGAAACACATGTTCGAAGAGGATCGCTTCTACAAGCTGGTGGCCAGTGTGCTGGAACCCTCCGAGCAGTTCGAACTCATGACAGGCTTCGAAAAACTGGACCGGGAGACGGCGGGGCGGAGCGGACCCTGGGCGCAGCAGGTGGCCAGGGTCTGTGTCTGACGTTCAGCGATGGCCTCGCTACGGGGCACGGCGGCTCTCATGCTGCAGCGAGAGCTCGAGGATGGCCGGGTGGGAGCCAGGGCCATGTGTTCTTTGATCCGCGCGAGCCCGTCCCGCCCGGCCTGGAGATATCCACGCTGGCGAGACCCGACTCGGCACCGCTGTCAGCCCACGCTTCCACAGTCGGGCGGTGACAACGAGGCCCAAAGGAACTAAATAAAAAGCACCGCATGCCGAAAAGCAGGCCGGGGTAAGCCTCGATGGGGTCGGCATGCGGTGCCCGGGTGAATATTGGCCAGACCGCAGAAGCGCGCGAATTTATTTTTTACTCGCGCTAGAGTACATGGTGGGCGTCCCGTGGCACCCGGCTCGCCGCCTTGGTGTTCCGGCGACACCGCCATCGCGCAGCACGCGCTCTTCTACAAACGCCCGGTGCCGTTCAAGGGAGGCTCGCCGCTCACGCTGTCATTAATTATGACGCAGAGCGCCCATGATGACATCCACTGCAGACAACTTGACAATGGCGTGCACCTCGCGAAAATGCCCCCATGTTTTCTTATAACGGACCGGCGGCCGGCAAGCGCCACAGTTCCATTGGATATGTTGCTTCACATCCAGTTACTGCACTGATCTGTGAGCCAGGCCAGTGGGGCCCTTCAGGCCGCCACCGGCTGCGGCTGGCCGCAACCGCGCCCCGGCGCGGGGGAGCTTGAACATGGCGGATGGATGGAGGTCGCGGCTGAGCGCGACCTGGTCAGCCAAGCCGCGCCAGCTGGTTTGGTGCGGCGCCGCTTTTCTAGGAATGACGGTGCTGACCGCCTTGGACACCTGGGCCGGTATCGATCGTTGGTGCAGAGCGCTGGCCGATACGCTCTCCTTTTATGCGCTCGATGTGCTCGGCTCCGTGCTGTCCTATTTGGGCAATATGGAAGTCACCGGCCTCATCGCCCTGCTACTGGCGGTGCGGTGGGGCCGCCAGTACGGATGGCGCGGGGGCCTAGCCCCCCTGCTGCTGTTTGCCGGAGTAGCCGTCGAGGTCGTCCTGAAATACACCCTGTGCCATCCACCCCCGCCGCACCTGGTTTTTCAAACACGATGGCAGCTGCCTTTCGCCTGGAACCTGTCCCACGCCTTGCCGGAGAGTATCTGGCTGCCGTATGCCTTCCCGAGTGGCCATCTGCTGCGCACTACGTTCCTGGTCAGCCTCAGCGTGGACCAGTTTGGACAGCGGTACCGGCTGGCGGGAGCAGGGCTGATCATCCTCATGGCCTGCACCCGTGTATATATGAACGAGCATTGGCTCAGTGATGTCATCGGCGGTTTTCTGCTCGGACTTACCATGGCTGCCGCGGCGATCGCGATCCGCAGGGGCCATGCGGTACACACTGCGGCGGGCGCAGCGCACTGAGGCCCCCGGCAGCAGAGCCTGCGGACCTGGACCTGTTCCGCCCCAACGCAACACCCGTCGGGCGCGCCCTGCACGCGGATGCTCCGCAAGAGCCGGAACGCCTCTGCCCAAGCCGCAGCCAGCCAAAGCCCATCCCGCGCAGGGCTGACCTGCCGGCCCGCACCTACTTGTTTGCGAGTATTTTTTCTTCTGGTGAAAACACCCCCTCCCCCTCCACCCTTGCGCCAATCGATAGGAGCGCCCCCCCCTGACAGAGCAAAGCTGTTTAGGAGGGCAAGCGCTTCGCTTGTAAACGGAGCTTGGCGATGCTGAGGATGAAACGAACGGTGTTGGCAACCTTATCGGTGACAGCCCTGCTTGCTGCAGGAGCACTGCTGTTGGCCTGGACCGCCGTGCGGGCCGACTATGCGATGAGCGCCGACATGCTTCAGCGGACCCGTCGGGCGGCACAGCGGGTGGATCTGCAGCTTCTCCAGGTGTTCTTGCGCACGCCTACGGACTTGGCTGCGCCAGCCTGCCAGCTGCTCAAGCAACAACTCGCCATGCTCCGTGCCAGCACTCCTCATTGCCGCTCAGTCCAGCTCGTGGGCCGCCAGGCCAATGGCACGCTGATTCCCATCGGTGAAACGCGTCCGGCCGACCTCGCCGCCGGGGCTCAGACCGGCAGGCGTATCGACAAAAGCCTGCGTCGTGTGTTTGTAACCGGGGCGGCGGAGACAACAGGGCACCTCACCGATTCGAGCGGCAGCTTCGTCAGCGGCGTGGTACCGCTCTCCACCGAGGGCGCCGGCAACGTCACCGCCGTGTTGTGCATGGAACTGGAAGCCCAGGCCCACGACTGGAAGGGAGCCTGTCGGGCGAGCCTGCCTGCGGGGGTAAGTCTTGTGCTGCTGCTCACCACGCTCTGCGTCCTCCTGATTGCCTGGCGGGAGGCAGAACGGTTCCGACCGGTGTTGTGGCGGCACAACCGCCCCTGGTGAGCGAATGGTGCCCTTCGCGCATAGCGGTTCTTCGGAGCAGTGTCGTCCTTCCCACCTGAAAACGCACAGGAACCGAGGTGGCTTCCGGCGGAATGATGAGACCACAGGCAGCGGCCCTGCCCGCGCAGGGAGATGAACGTTTCTTTCGCCGTGGCACGGGCAGCTTGCCCGAGAAGAGCACCATCGCCGGCAACCCAGGCTAGAGCGGCTCAGCGACGCTATGCGCAGTTGCGCAACTCCAAGGTGGTGCCGCCGGCGCCAAGCAAGCGATGCGTGAGCCGTCAGCACGGCGCACAGGCAGCGTGTCGCCACAGGCCCACTGCTGAGCCCATTTTGCGTGGTGAGCGCACAGGGCTGTACCCGGCAGCTCTTGCTCAAACTTTTCGAAAGCCACCGCGAGGGCCGCCTGGTCGAAGCTGTCCACGAGGCTGGAAGCCGTCAGGATGAAGCGATCTTCCTTCAGCATATGCTCTTGCGTCAGCGCGATGTAGTCCGAGAGATAGCCGGCCACACGCGTGCTGGTGCCCGGCTGATCAGCCGCATTCAGCCAACAGGCCGCTTCCATCATTCCGGTCAAGCGGGCGAGCCGGCCATGTTCGGCCAACAAGTCCCTCATGGGCGCAGTGATGGAGGCGCACCCCTTGCGCTGCAGACAACGGAACAACTCGAATTCCCTGGGCTGATGATAACGGCTGACGAACTGTCCGCAGAACCCGATGAGTTCGGTACTGACCGGCTGGACGGCCACACCAGGTTGCGCCATGTTCGGGATACACGAATGCGCCACCGTGAGCACTTTCGCGACCAAGCGATGTTCGCTTTCCAATAATTCGAAGATGTCAAAGGCCATAAGTTCCGCTCAATCACCGCTGTATTCCGCTGCTGCGATATCAGAGCCTGCACCGGCCACAGATCAACGCAACAGAATGCCACCCGTGGGTCCTCCACGAACTAATAAGGGCAGCATCAAGGCTCAGCCAGATCAGGTCAAAACTTTTTATTACTCACAAACTGGTACAGCGGCCGGAACTATGGGCGCCAACCAGCGGTCAGTTCAGCATGCCTGCGGTCGAAAGCGGGGCGGAGCCCAGACTCCATGCCGCGCAAGAAGGCGCCTACTCCACGGACAGGTGTGCTCCGGTCCAAAAAAAGAGGCGCTCCCCCTAATGGGAGAGCGCCTCGCAGCCCCGCCTATGCAGCAGGCTGGCTGGACGTTCCTGGAAACCAGCTTGTTCATTTCGAACATGCTGACCTTTTTCCGTTGAAGACAACCAGCAGGGCTTCGCCCGCATGGATGAGGTAAAAAGCTGGCTAGCGCAACCCACGCAATTTATACTGCTAAACAGCAAGTTGACCAGCGACAGCCCATGCTGCGTCGGCCCCGTCAGGCCGGCGCAGGCTGGTGGCGGACAGAGGTCTTTAGCGGGTCCCTGGCTGAAATGAGCGGATAAAGGTCGAAAAAATGGCCGCTCAAGAGGATGGGCGCTACATGAACTGGAACGTATTACATGTCCGGCCGCGATGTGAGAAGAAAATGGCGGAATACTGCACGCTGCACCAGATTCCAACCTACCTGCCCCTGAGGCAGGAGCCGAAGGTCTACCAGCGGCGGAAGGTGATCGTCAGCAAACCGTTGTTCCCCGGCTATGTTTTCGCCGATTTCCCCCCAAGCGAGCGGTTGCTCGTCCAGGAGAGCCGCAAACTCGTGCGCTGCCTCGAAGTGCCGGATCAGGTCGGTTTTGCAAACGAGCTTGAGCAAGTGCGCAAGGCGCTGCTGGTGGATGCCACCCTCGGGGCTACGCCCGAGCTTGTGACGGGCCAGCCGGTGCGCATCATTTCGGGGCCGTTCCAAGGGCTGGAAGGCGTCGTGTCGTCCGTGCAGGGCATGACCCGGGTGGTGCTCAACGTGGACATGATCGGCCAGAGCGTGAGGGTGGAAGCCGAGCCCCATATGCTGGAGCCGCGCGAACCGCCCGCGCCCCGCCCAAGCTGAGATCCGGCAGCGTCCAAGGAACTCCGGCGCTCGTGTGGTCAGGTTTTTCGCGTCAGGCAGGGTCAGCAAACCTGTCCGTTCTTTTCGTCACACCTGTGCGGCCCGCTCACCATGCGGCGGCCCGTCGGTCTTCAACCCCGCCAGCAAGCCTGGAATTTTGCCTATGTCCCGGGCTTTATTGAGAAAGGCGTGGGCACCGGTCGCGCGGGCGCGGCGCTCGTACTGCGCGTGGGGATAGTTGGTCAGCACCACCACCACGGTAGGACTCCGCTCCTGATGCATCACCTTGAGCACCTCCAGGCCATTCCCGTCAGGCAGTTGCAGATCCAAGAACAACACATCGGGCTTGCATTGCCGCAGGGCCAGAAACCCCGCCGCCACGGATTCCGCCTGGCCGACGATTTCAACGCCGGCGATGGCCTCCAGCAAGGTCACCAAGCGGATGCGGATCAGTGCCGAATCATCAATAATAAGAACTTTCATTCACCCCCCAAGGAGGACGAATCCGAACCCGTAATGCTCACCGGTCCGGAAGGCGACGAACTGGTGCCGGAGTCGGCGGTGGGACCCGCAAAGCCGGGGAAGTTTCCCCCGTGCGCAGAGGTCACCACCCGCTGGACCAAGGGCATACGCACTTGCACGGCAGTGCCGTGGCCGGGTTTACTCCGGATGTTTACAGTCCCCTGGAAACCGATGGCGCGCTCGCGCATGCTGAGCAACCCGAGCGCCTCGGGCACCGGGCAGGCTTCCGGAGTGAAGCCCCGACCATTATCCTGCACGTCCAACTCCAGTTCCCCATCGGTGATCTGCAAACGGATCATCACTTGAGTGGCTCGCGCATGCCGGATCACATTGGTCAGCGCCTCCTGCAAGATCCGGAACAGGGCCAAGGCATCGTCCCGTTCCAACACGATGTCTTCCGTGGGAAGCGACAGGGCACACTTCAGGCCGGTACGCCGCTCGCAATCCTCCACCTGCCACTCGATGGCCGCCAGCAGGCCCAGATCGTCCAGCATGCCCGGCCGGAGCGAGGCGCAGATGACTTGCGTCATCTCGGTCAACTGCTCGACCAGCGGCATCATGGTCGCAATTTTATCCTGCATCTCCGCCGCCTCACCGGGCTGGACAGGCTGCAACTTGCGGTCCAACCAGTTCAGATCGATCTGCAGCGCGGTCAGCTTCTGCCCGAATTCGTCGTGCAGTTCGCGGGCGAGGGCTTTGCGCTCCTCCTCGCGCACGACCTGCAACCGGGCCGCCAAGGCGTGCAAATTAATCGCGGACTGGTTCAATTCCGCCGTCCGCACCCTGACCCGACGCTCCAAGTCTTCCTGGTTACGTGCACGTTCCCTTACCAGCAAGGCGTGTTCCAGGTCCCGCGCCTTCGCCGCGGCCGCCTGGCTGACGATCTCCAAAACCAGCTGCGGATCGCAGGGCTTTACCAGGTAGTCGAAGATGCGCAGGCTGATCGACTGCCGTGCTGAGGCGAAGTTGGGCTCGCCCGTCATCAGGATCACTCGCACATCGGGCCGCCAGTCGTGGATGTGCCGGGCCACATCCAGCCCGTTGCCTGTCCCCAACATGATATCGAGGAGCGCCACATCCAACGGATAACGCTCAACGCAGCGTATCGCCTCATCGGCATCGCACGCTTCGATCACCTCGTGTCCGGCGTCTTTGAGCAGCGCGCTGAGAAAGGCCCGGATACTCTTTTCATCGTCCACCAATAAGACTACAGCCATAAGATCACCTTAGCTCGTAACGAGGCTGCCACCCCACCCCCGGGAGTGCACCCTTTTTCAGTGCAGTTGCTATCTGTTCCTGTCGGAACGCCCACGGTCAAAGGGAGGCCTTGCACCGGCGCTCCACAGCAGCGCAAGCTCACGAGGCCACCTGCGACACCGTCCCTTGTCCCCCCTCCATCAACGTCCCCAACAGGTCGGAGATCTTGGCGAAATCCCTGGCCTTGTTGAGAAACGCATACGCGCCCGCGGCTTGGGCCCGCTTTTCATACTGGGGGTGCGGGTAGCTGGTGAAGACGATGACGGCCGTCGGAAGATGCTCGCTTTGGATCAGGCGGAGGACATTCAGTCCATTGCCGTCCGGGAGCCGCAGGTCCAACGTCATCGCGTCGGGCTTGAGCTGCCGCAGGGCGCTGATCGCTTGCTCCGCCGTTTCCGCCTGGCCGACAATTTCGATGCCCTCCAGTTGCTGCAGTTGGGCCACCAGGCGTTCGCGGATCAAGGCCGAATCATCCACGATCAGCACCCGCGCGCCTTTCTTGCCCGGCTGCCGCCGCTGGTTCACCAACAGGGTCGGTTCGTTGAACAGCGCCGGATCAGCGCCGGCCCCGGCCGGGGGCTGTTTCCCCGCCAGCTGCGTTTGCAGGCTGTCGATCTTGGACCACAGCTCGGCCAGGTTGCCGGCGCGGGTCATGGTCCCGAGCTCCGACAACCAGGCGGCCACTTTATCGCGAGGGATGGGAGGTTGCTCCGCCACCGGCAGTCCGGCCTTGCGCCCGGTCATGGACGCCTGCTGCACATCGTATTCCCCCGCCCCCCCCCATAGATCCGCCGGCACGTTCGGTGCCGTCACGACCCGGGCTTGCGTCTGGGAGCACAGCACCATCAAGCGGGCGCGCTCCTCGTCAGGGAGACTGTGGATGGAAAAAAGGATGACCCCTATATCGTGCTGCTCGACCAAGGCCGTGATGTGGTCGCACTTCCCGAGCACCTTCACCCCGGCGATGCGCGTGTTCGTTTTATTCAGATCATCGTCGACAAAACCCACGACCCGAAACGCCTTGCTGACCCGGCCGCTCCGCAGCCATAAGGCCATGACCTGGCCGCACTCGCCGGCGCCCACGATCAACACCCGTTCCTGCCCCAGGCACGCCACGTCCCGCCCCTTGATCCAGCGGCTGGCCAGGGCCTGGGCGAGCCGGGTGCGATAGCGCACAGCCACAAAGCCACCAAAGGCGAGGGCCGCCGCCGTGATAATCAACGGCTGCGGCAGCAGCGGTTGCGACCCAAACAGGAAGGCGTTCGCCACCACCGCCGTTGCGGTCGTCACCAGCAGGGCAGGGATCAGGTCGAGCGCTTCCATGAAACCGGCCCGCGACCAAGCCGTCGCATTGACCCCGATCATGACGCCCATCACGCTGTTCAACAAGGCCGCCCCGACGGCGATCCACACGGCAGGCCACAGCCCCACGTCTAGGACCACAAACGAGCGCCAGACCACGCCCGTCACAGCCATGGCAAGCAGCATGACGACCGTATCGATCATGAACCAGTTGGCAAAGCGCCGCATAAACAATTCGAAAGGCCCCAGGAACAGGTTTTCCTCGCCCGGATTGGCCCGCAGGCGGACCGGGAGGACCAGCAGGGTCCAGAAAAGCGTGTCCAGATCCATCAACAGCGAGTGATGGCGCACGTAGAGCTGGTCCAATCGCAACTTGCTGGGCATGATGGAACCCATGTACAGGTCCATCAGCTTGCCCGATGTAAACAGCTTCTCTTCATCCCGGAAGAGCACGGAAGCCGGGCTGGTGATCCCAGGGCGCACCGACAGGATCTCTTGACGGACGTCCGGCGGCATGGCCTCGGCCAATTGCGGATCCTCGGGGCGCGGCCCCACAAAACTCATCTCGCCGACCAGCACATTCCACAGCTGGGGCAATTCATTGAGCTTGGTATCGCGCAGACGGCGGCCGAGCGCCGTCATGCGCTGATCGTCGTGCGCAGTGATGCGCGGCCCCGCATAACTTTCCGGACATTCATACATGGTCCGGAATTTCAGGATGCCAAACACCTTGCCCCCCTTGCCCATGCGCGGCCCCCGGTAGAACACCGGGCCGGGTGAATCCTGCTTGATCCGGATGGCGATGAGCAGGAAGAACGGAGCGAGCAGGGTGAGCATCACCACCGCGAGACAGACATCCACTCCCCGCTTGGCCGAGGTTCCAAGCCCCAAGCAGGAGCGGGGGCTTACACGGACCGCAGGGGCATCATGATCCTGAATTCGCAAATCCGGGTTCGTGAAAACCTTCAGGATGCGAGACCGCTGCTTGTAATTGGAAAATAGGGCCGACATGGTTAGCTTTCCCGTTCACGGTTCAAATGAACATCTCCCACTGCGTTCTGACCAGCTCCGCACGCCGCCAAGGCCCGACCAAGCACACAACAGACCCGCTGTACGTCGTCCGGCAACATCGACGGGAAGAATGGGAGGGTGAGCTCGCGGGTCGCGATATCTTCGGTCTGTTCCAAGAAAATCCGTTCAGCGACCGGAACGGCGCTGAACTGGTGGGCGGGTGGATAGTGGATACTGGACTGGATCCCTTCGTCACGGAGAGCCTCCATGATGGTCTGGCGCCGCACGCCCCGCGGGAGGATGACCGGCATGATATGAAAGCCAACATCCGCAGCCCCCCGGGCGGAGGCATCCGCGAAGGGCACCTGGAGCGGCAACCCCTGCAGACCGTCCACGTACTGCCGCCGCACCTCGCCACGCCGCGCCAGAAACCCGTCCAGCTTGCCGAATTGCGCCAGGGCCAAGCTGGCCCGGATCTCGTCGATCCTGAAATTCCAGCCCGTTTCGACGCAGTCATAGGACCAAGCATGGCCCTCGTGCCGGTCCAGCGTCATCGCCGTCATCCCATGGGACCGCAGCAGGCGCAGCTTGCGGGCGATGTCCGCATTGTTGGTGACCACCAGTCCGCCTTCGCCGCAGGTCATGTTCTTGTTGGAGAAGAAACTGAAACAGCCGCAGGCGCCGAACGTGCCCAGCACCCGGCCCTCGAGCTGCGAGAAGAGCGCGTGCGCACAATCCTCGATGACGGCCACCTGATGCTTTGCGGCCAAGGCCATCAACGCGCGCATATCCGCCGGAAAACCAGCGTAGTGGACGGCCACGATCGCCTTGGTGCGCGGGGATAATTTCCGCTCCACATCCCGGACGTCCAGGGTCAGATCATGCGCTCCCACAATGTCACAGAACACGACCTTGGCCCCGCAGTAGCGCGCCGCGTTGGCCGAGGCCACGAAGGTCAGGGAGGGCACGATCACTTCATCGCCCGCCCCCACCCCGTTGGCGAGCAGGGCCATATGCAGCGCCGCCGTGCAGTTGGTCACGGCGATGGCCTCGCCCGCGCCGGTGCGTCGGCGGAAGGCATCCTCGAGCTCCGCGGTGATAGGCCCCATCGTCAGCCACTGCTGGCGCAATGGTCGCTGCACGGCCTCGAGTTCAGCCGGCCCGAACTCAGGCTTGAAGAGTGGAAGGGTCCAATTCATCTAGGCAAATCTCATGGGGTTGTCCTGAACGATCGTCTGCGCCTTGGCATAGTCATCCGGGCGGCCGATATCCAGCCAGAAGCCGTCATGACAATACGTCCCGACCTTCTCGCCGGAGCGGAGCAGCGTCTGCACCAAATCGGGGAAATCGAGGTGCTGGCCGGGGACGATATGCTGGAGCACGCGGGCCTCGTACACATAGATGCCCATGCTGACGGTGTAGGCGTGCACCGGTTTTTCGCGATAGGCCAGAACGGTGCCCTCGCCGTCGGTATCGATGATGCCGAGGTCGATCCGCTCCTCGCGTTTATAGGTCCCGATGGTCAACGCGGCGCCGGAGCGCCGGTGGGCGGCGAGCAGCACGGCCAGATCCACATCCGTGAGCAAATCGCCGTTCATCGCCAAAAACGTGCCGGTCAAGCCCGGCACACAGGCGAGGGAGCCGGCGGTGCCCGTCGGCGCCACTTCCTCAATGAAGTCGATCTTCAATCTCCGGTTCAATTCGGCATGCTGGCCGATGTAGGCCCGGATCAGGCTGGACAGGTGGCCCAGCGCCAAGGTCACGCGGCAGCAGCCGGCATTGGCCAGCTGCGAAAGCAGGATATCCAGGATCGGCCGGTCGCCCAGCGGCATCAGCGGCTTGGGAAAACAGACCGTGAACGGTTGCAGCCTGACGCCCCGGCCCCCGGCCAGAATCACAGCCGGGATCAGGGACATGTCGCACGCGGTGGAGGCGCGCGCTACTGGCGGAGTCGTTGTCAGCTGCATAATCATGATGTTAAATGTGCTGCGTGTTTCCTACACCGCATAGCGCGCTGCGTCGTAAAGTTCGGGGTGCTTCGCGATAAATTCCGCGGTCGCCCGGATGCCGTCTTCGAGCGCCGTCAAGGGTTCCCACCCCAGCAGCCGCTGCGCCTTCGCGGGGTCGGCCTGCAAATGGACGACCTCGCTGTGGGCGGGCCGCACCCGGTCCAGATCTTCGCGGATCACCGCTGCCCGGCCCGTGACTTTCAGACAGAGTTGCGCCAACTCGCCCACGCTCACGGCGCTGTTGGTGCCCAGATGGATGACCTGGCCTTCGATCCCCGGAGTCTGCAGCGCGAGCCGGAACCCGCGCGCCGTATCCTTCGCGAACACGAGATCCCGCTTCGGCGACAGGCTCCCCAGGTGCAATTCCTGCGCACCTGAGAGCAGCTGGGCCAGAATGGCCGGCAGTACCGCGCGCGCCGACTGGCGCGGGCCATAGGTGTTGAACGGACGGAGGGTGACCAGGGGCAGCCCGAAGGATCTGAAATAACTCTCCCCGAGCTTGTCGCCGCCGATCTTGGAGGCGCTGTAGGGCGACTGCGCCGACAGCGGGTGTTCCTCGTCGATCGGCACCCGCTGGGCGCTGCCGTAGACTTCGCTGGTGGAGGTGATGACCACGCGCGCCGTGTCGTTGGCGCGCGCCGCTTCCAGGATGTTAAGCACGCCCACGACATTGGTTTCGATGTAGGATTGGGGGGCCGCGTAGGAGTAAGGGATCCCGATCAGGGCGGCGAGATGGAGGATGGCATCGCACCCTTGGACAACCGACCGCATCAGCACGCCATCCCGAACATCGCCGAAGACGATTTCCAAACCGCCTATAAGCTTGTCATCCAGCCAGGCGAGGTGGCCCGTGCGCGACCCGCCGTTGTAGTGCACCAAGGCGCGCACCTCATAGCCCGCGGTCAGCAGCTCCTCGACCACATGGCTGCCGATGAAGCCGCCCGCCCCCGTGACAAGGACCTTGTTCGTGACATCAGATTTCATAATCGACGGCCCTTCGCGCCTTTCCTGCAACAGCCAGCTCCCTTGCTGAGCTACCACGGAGGCAGTTTAGGTCGAGCCGTTGACGATGGACAGCGAGCCGTTTGTGAAACGCGTGTAACTGTTAGCACTACACGGCCAGAAGGCTGGACCGTTGCAGGGCGAGGGCATCGGGCCACGGCTGCTCCGCCAGGGGTTTGCGCCCTTCCAACCAGAGCCGGACCAGCCCTTCGGCCTTGGCCAGCGCCGGGCGTTCCGGAAAGCGCTCGTGGAGCCGCAAGAGCATGCGGTGGCTCGTCGCGTTGAAGACCGGTGCGACCCACGGATGGAAGGCGACACGCTGCCGCACAGGGCGGGCGCTATAGCCCATGCGGAATTTGTATTCGTCTACACTCCCCGGAGCGTCGAGCGAGTGCAGTCCGTAAAAGACCTCGGCGATTTGCGGGCGCGACAGGGCCGCCTGCGTCACAACGTACGACAGTGCGTTATTGACGCCGAGCCGCATACAAGCCGTGCGACTTTGCTGGTAGAGAATGCAGAAAATCTCGTCACAGGTAAGGGCGATCAGTGAACCGCACAGCAGTCCACTCCCGGTGTCGCGCGCGCCCCAACACTCCACGCCCGGCAGGCCTTCGGTGCTCAGGCAAAGTTGCTCCCACCAGCGCCGGCTTTCCGCGCGAATGCGCCCCTGTCGCTCCAGCGTCTCAGCGCGCACCGCCCAGCCCTCCGCGGCGAGGTGCGCGGGTGCGATAGGCTCGACCCGGAAAGCGCCGAGCCCTTTGCGCACGTCATAGCGCGCCTTGCCGGACAGTTGTTCCATCGCATACGTTTTATTGGCACACACGACATGGTAACTGATCGCACCTTCGCTAGCTTCCGTGGATACTGAGAAGCGCACGCCGATCGCACCAAGCTCCCGAAGCAGCGTCTGAAGTTCCCGCGGAGCGAGGGCGAGCGTGCGGTGGTAGGGGAAGGCTTGAAAAATGCGCGGAGCCAGCTCGACCCAATAGCTGCCTGCGACTTGTTGCACACGCCGCCCTTGGCGCCGCAGCCACTCCGCCATGACTTCTGCATTCATTTTGACGTCTCTTCTTCGCAGTCCGTGCCGTACGCCACCCTCATCCGCCGATCACTGGCCCAACGACGCCCGCACCCACCTGCAGATCCGCCGCGCCTCTTCCATTGACAAACCGTGGTAGGTTGGCAGCCCAAGCAGGTGCCGCGAGGCATGGTCTGCGTTGGGAGTTGTGGGGATGCCATAACTTTCCCCGCAGGAATAGCGGTACGTCCAACTTAGATCCACACCCTGACTCAGGAGAAAGCGATAGCAGGTTTCTTTGCGCTCCACAAAGATCGGAAACTGCAGCCAGGCAGGTTCGGCCTCCGTGGGAACGGTGCACAGATCAAGGCCTTTGCAACCTGCCAGTTCCTCAGAGTATAGCCGGGACAAGTCACGACGCGACATCAGGCTCTCATCAAGGTTTACCAACTGCCCGGCGGCCAGCGCGGCAGCAAAACCTGAACAGCTTGAAAACACAGGCGCCGGAAGTCCGGGCGCGGGGACGATCTTCTGATGCAGAGCGAACCCGTGGAGCATAGAGCATAGTCCGCGGAGGACCGCATAGCTGCCCCGGTGCATGGCCATCTGCCAGGTGCACGCCCTGGCGAAGTCCACCAGATTGCCCCAGGGCTTTATGCGTTGGACTTGGAGGGTGGCGACCCGCTCAGCCACGATGTCATCATGCAACACCAATACACCGCAGCGGCCGGCCGGCGTCACCTTGGTGAGGCCGAAGCTGAACACCGCCGCGTCGCCGAACGTACCAACAGGTTGCCGAGCATAGCGGGCTCCCAGAGCGGCCGCCGCGTCCTCCAGGATGAGGAGACCCTTGTTGCGGCAAAGCTCCAGGATCGGTCGGATATCGGACGGGATGCCGAATTGGTGCGTCAACAGAACAACGCGTGTATGCGGCGTGAGACTCGCCTCCAACGTTTCGCGGGTCATATTCACGGAACCGGAGGCGATGTCAACGAGCACAGGGTTCCAGCCGGCGCGGGTCACAGCCTCAGGAACGGCGATGCAGGTATAGGCGGGCACGGCCACGTCACCCCCGCCGCCCACCGCGCGCAAGAAGCACTCAAGGGCGCTTCGTCCGGAGGGGAAGAGGAACGCATGCCGCGAACCAAGAAGGGAAAGGATGCTTTGGCGCAGGCGCGACGGACCCTGGCGTGCGCCGCAGGCGGCCGCCATGATACCTGAAAAGCCAGACCCCTTGCCGTACTTGGCGATCATGCCCTACCCTTTTCGCACCCGATCGACTCAATATAGGCGGTCATCTCGCCATACACCTTATCGGCCACAAACCGCTCCTCGAAGAGTTGCCGGGAGCGTAACCCCATGGCCGTCCGTTGGTCCGGGTGGTCGGCCAGGTCGCACAGGATGGAGGCCAGGCGGTCATCGTCGCCGCACTCGTAACTGGTGCCGGTGCGACTGGCCGCGAGCAATTCGCTCAGCACGCCGCGCGACGGGCTGGAAATGACGGGCAAGCCGGCGCTGAAGTATTCGATGGCCTTGTTATTAATCGAGGCCAGAAAGTCGAAGCGATCCGGCAAAGGATCCAGGCCGGCCATCGAACGGCGCATGAGCACGTACATTTTAGCAGCGTCCACCCAGCCCGCCCAGAGCACCTGATCGAGGTCGCGTGTCTGCGCGCGGTACTCCGCGAGCCGGTCACCGGTCCCGCACATCACAAACCGTATCGGCCGGCCCATGTCCCGGAGCCGCCGGGCGGCCCGAACCACGGTCGTCAGGTCGAGTTGGTGCCCGATGCCACCCAGAAAACATACGGTCCGACTGGCTTCGGCGGCTGTGACAGAACGCGCATCCCAGAACGCTTCAGCCTCACGCAGGGCTTGTTCCGAGGGCGGGACATCAGCGTAGCCGAAAGGGAAGCTTCGATCCCGCAGTGTCTTCACCCGCCCACCGCGTTGGAGCGCCCACTCGACGAAGGCTTCGGTCATACCGGTGGTCGCGGTTGCGTGTGCACAAAGCCATCGCGTCATCCAGAACCACGGACACAACACCACGCGCAACAGCGGCCGCAGGTACGCCGGCGCATGGTCCATGAAGATGTCCGGCCACATGTCCTTGACGTCCAAGATCACGGGTATGTGGCGAGCCAGGCCATACCGCAACGCGACGAAACTCAACTCCACGCTGGGAAAGCCGCTCAGGATGATGTCCGGTTGTTCCAGCCGCGCGCTGTGGTGCCTGAACCTGAACGCCACCAGGACGTAGTCCAGCAAGCGTTTCAAGGAGAGATTGCGGGTGTAGCCACACCCGCGCAAGGGCTGGATTCGCAGCCCCGGGCTCACCGGGAGCGGCACCTCGGTCTCGACCACGTGGCGTTTCTGGTAGTGGTCGAACGTCGAGGCCCACCAGGTCACCTCATGCCCCGCGGCCGCCAGTCGCCGGGCCAGAATACCTATCCGCCGCAACCGGCAACCGCGGTTGTCGCCCACCGGCAGAGATTCGCCGACCTCTAACAGCCATATCTTCATCTGTTTTCCGAGGCAGAAATTTGTTCAACATCTGTTGCGCGATTCGATACTTGGGCGAGCCAGAGGAGTGTAGTCGCCTCGGCGAAGGTTGCCGGGCGGGACCTAAAGTGCTCGTTAGAGAACGCCTCCGTAAGCCGCACACCGGGACGGAGCCACTGGGCAATCTGCCCCGAGACGGCCCGCAGCCGTGAGCGGATGCAATCGCCCAGTCCCTGCTCGATCCAGCGGGCCTCCTGCACGTCGAAACCTCTCTTATAACGCGCTACACGGATCTGCTCGGGTATTTTCCCGGCAGCGACCTCGCGGAGAATCCACTTCCCGTGCCCTCCGCGAAGTTTGAGGGCCTCGGACAGCGCAAGACCGAACTCCATGACTCGATAGTCGAGGAAGGGCAGCCGGCTCTCGATGCTGTTGCCCATCGAGTTGCCATCCTCATAACGCAGCAAGGTCGGCAGGCTCGCGGTGGTGACGTCCGCCATCTGCCTGTATCGAAGCGACTGTCCTGCGTCATCACCCAGCGCCATCAGGGTACCTGGAAGCTGCAGAACAGAGGCCATGCCTGATTTTTTCAGGTATCTATTCCGCGCCTGCCACGAATCGACCCAGCGACGACGCTCTGCGATAAACATCGGAAAGAGCGACAAAGCGAAGGTGAGGGCGTGCCAATAGTCGCGCCGGGCCAGAAGCCGGGACAGGTGAAAGGCCTGAAATTTGCGATAGCCCATAAACGCCTCATCGCCGCCTTGCCCGCCCAACAATACCTTGAAGCCTTCGGCACGAGCCGTCTGGAAGACCAAGTGCTGCGCGATGACGCTTGCCCCCGGGAAAGGTGCCCCCTGTGCGGCCAGGGTACGGTCGAAAGCGTCGCAGATCGTCTGCAGGTCAGGCCAAATATAACTCACGCGAATCCCGGCTTGTTCACCGAGCGCGGCGGCCAAGGGCCCCTCGGAATCCGCCACGGCGGGATCGCCAAACGTGAAACCACGGAACTCCGTCTGCGGCTGGCGAGCCGCCAGGGCTGCCACGGTGGAGGAATCCAGGCCACCACTGAGCGATACGGCCACCGGCACATCGGCGCGCAGCCGGATCCGCACGGCATCCTCCAGCAATACGGATAAGTCTTCCACCAAGCCGCAGTCGTTCCGGGTCGCGAGCACTTCGACCTGTTCCGCCACCCTGGCCTGGAGATCGTAGAAACATGTTTCCGAAGAGGCCAGGCGCCCGGCGGAATCGATGTGAAATTTGACAACGTGCCCGGGCCGCACAGCTTTCATCCCTTGGTAGGGTGAGTGCTCATCGCTGTCATAGAGCGAATAGCGGATGCCACGTGCGACGTAATTCAGGTCCGGTTCCAGCCCCGCGCAGTGTGCCATGGTCGCAGAGGTCGACGCAAAGTGAAGCTTGTCACGACCGCATACGAAGTACAGCGGCTTGACTCCGAAACGGTCTCGCGCCAGCAGCAGCGTTCGCGCAGCCACATCGTACACGGCCAGGGCAAACATCCCATTGAAGCGGGAAAAGGCGTCCGCCCCCCACGCTTTGATCGCCTCCAGAATCACCTCGGTGTCGCTGGCCGACAAAAAGCGATGACCGCGGATCGCTAGTTCATGCCGCAATTCGACGTAATTATAAATTTCGCCATTGAATACGATACACAAGCCTCGCGTGTGGTCCCACATCGGTTGGTTACCGAGCGATGAGAGATCGATGATCGCGAGCCGGTTATGACCGAGAATGACGCCGCCGCCACGGGCACGATCCGAGATGGTCTCCACGGCGCTGAAGTCGGGCCCTCGGGACCGTTGCTGCTCGACCATGCGAGCGACCTGTGACCTCAACTGGTCAAGCGGTCCGGAGCTGTATACGCCTGCGATGCCACACATAGGTTTACTCTTTTCCAGGGCCTGGGCGCTGCGGGCTGGCCACAGCGGTGCTCGGGAGCCGCCCAGACAGGTCCGCACCCAGTTCGTGACACAGCTGTACGACCTCCTCGAACATCGCAAAGTGACTCGGATCGACAAGAAACAGCTCGGGGTGAAACAGGAGCGAGACGCACCCATCGACGCGCCGCACATCTTCCAACGCCGCGCGCAGGCATTGCAGCGTCCCGCTGCGATCGTTATGGAAAAGAACGCCGTCCATGCACAGCAAGGGAATGCTGACCACCTGTGCGGGCCGGTCACGGACGAGATCGTAGGCCTGATGGGCGCTGGCGCAGCCTGAGCGGAATCCGATGCGATGGTTGAACCCCACGCTGAAATCGTGTGTGATGCCTGCGGCCTGCAATTGCGACCACACGCGCCGCTGGTCAAAACGCAGATAATGGTTGCGGTGGCAGGTGACAGGGGCACCGAGGACCGCCTCCAAGCGCTGCCGCTCCTCCGCATAGCTGTCGAGTTCGCGGGCGTAGTAGCTGCCATGCAGGCCCACCGTCATGCCGGCCCCTGCTATCATCTTCACCATGTCGCGAGACTGCGGCCAGCGCACATCGTATCGGCTGGAGTACCGCCGCAGACCGTAAGGCCCTGCCAGCATGAAGAAATAGGCGCCAACACCCTGCTGAAGTTCGCAGGCCAGAAGGCGCTCAAGATTGCCCAACCATGCGCTGGCCGGATGGGCCTTCGACCAGGATGGCCAGGCGGAGCAAACCCCCACCGCACGCAGACAGGACTTCACCAAGGCAGTCAGTTCCCAACCAGTAGTGCGGTCGATATCGTGAGTGATGATGACTTGGAAATTGGACGGCTCTTTGGGCGCCGCCACACGTCGTGCCAGCAGATCAACCCAAGGGACGTCAACAGCCCACGGCAGGGTATGTTCAACGAGCAAGTCGCACGCGTCGTAATGCGCCCCCGCTACTTCGCGCTGCAGGCTCACGGCAGCGAAGATTTCATCAAGCTGTGAACTGGAGATGAACAGCAGTCCGGGCAGGTCCAAGCCCGAACGGCCGGATGCCGATTTGGGGCGACACTCCACCTGGGCCCCTGGCGAAATCCGCTTCATCAGGAGGCGCGCAGCAAAGGCCTCCTGCTCCGCATGCTGCGGGTCGTTGATAAACAAGACGGCTCTCATCCCAACCTCGACGCCATGAACTCCAGAACCCGCCGCGCCCGCTCGTTGATGTCGAATTGTGGCGCGCGGACCAGCGCGGCCGCGGCCATCCGTTGCCGCAAGAGGGGATCGTCGCGCAGCCTGATGATGGCCGACCTGATCTCAGCGATATCCAGAGGGTCGACCCGAAGCGCGGAGCGATCATCCAGCAAATCGTCGTTGAACTCGCCCCGTGAACTGATGACCGGCAAGCCACAGGCCATGGCCTCCACCAAGGCGTTGCAGGATCCTTCGGCCAAGGTGGGCAATACAAAGGCGTCGGCAGCGGATAGGAACCAGGGCATGTCATCGTGAGCGACCGGTCGACTGAAGAGTACATTGGCCCCTGCGGGAGCTTCCTCGCCCGCCCCGGCGAATATGCCGGCCACACCTTGCAGACCATCCAGGGCCGCCGCCACCCGTGGGGCCCCTTTCCGCTCGCAGAAACTCCCGACAAAGGCGACGAGAAAGAGATTCTCCGGAAGGCCGAAGCGGGCCCGTGCCGCGCGCCGGTCGCATGGACAGAACCGCCGCAAATCCGTTCCGTTCGGAAACACCCCGATATGATCGGCGGGGAGACCGAGTTGGGCCACCATCATCTTTTTGAGGGGGGTGGAGTTGGACAACACACCCGCGGCCGCCGCGAGGTCGGCAGTGGCCCGGCGGATACCGAAGGCATCAACCGTCCAAAAGTCGCTTTCACCCGCGCACGGAAACGAGGGTATGCTTAGCGCCGTCCCCACGCGCACAGCCGCCGCACCGCCTAAGTAGAGGAAATGGCCGTAGATCGCATCCGGGCGGCAGGCGGCAGCTTCGATGGCCCGCCGGGCCGCAGCCGAGAAATTTCGAAAGGTCCACAGGCCCGGATTCAAGGGGCCTAACCGGGCAAAGATCCGTCGAGCCGAAAACGACACATACGTGGGACGCAGGATGACAACTGTGGCCGCATCAGCGCTTTCTTCCACTGTTTTGTAGGGAAGCCGCAAACGACCGACCGCTTGATGCACGGGCACGGGCTGCACAACGGTACAGGCCACGCCTTGTCGTGCCATGGCACGCACAAATTGCTGCACGAAAACAAACTCGCCGGGCGTGACCGCCGAAGGGTAGCATCGGGTCACAAAGGCAACTGATCGGATGGCGGCCAGGTTGCTCATCAAGACGCCTCGAATTCAGAAAGTAGTTTCCGATACACCGCGGCAAGCGCCGGTTCGTGCTTTTCCCAGTTGTGGTCCTGCTCGAACAGTTGTCGCGCAGTACGACCAAGCCGTCCACCACGCTCCCGGTCGACATAGAAGTTCTCAATCTCCCGCGCGATGGCAGGGACCTCACACGGGGGGACTGTAACCCCACAACCCGCGGTCTCGACGAAGGATTTTAGTCCCGGAAAGTTGGAGCACAGCGTCGGTATACCGGCCGCCATGTATTCATTAATCTTTACTGCATTTTCCCCGGGAGAATACAGGAAGTTCGGCACGGGTTGATAGAGCGCCAACCCAAGGTGCGCCTTCTCATAATGGAGGTGCAATTCTGTCCATGGCACGAACCCATGGCACACGACACGCCGATCAGCCCGCAGGCGTGCATCCAGTTGCTTGTCGCTGCAGTTCCCCAGCACATGAAATCGAATATCTGGTTGCGGCAAAAGGGCCAGCGCATCGAGTGCGACTCCAAGGCCACGCTCCAGACAAACGCCGCCAACATAGATGATGTTAAAGGTTTGTTCTCGCGAAGTATCGGCCGGCCGGGTGAAGTCAAGTCGGGGGAAGTTTCCCAGCACCACCGTCCGTCGGCCTGGAAATTTCGAAGCCACATGCCGATCCGCGGCGACGATCGCGTTACAGGCGCTCGCGGCGGAGCGTTCAAGGGCCCACCACGTCAAGGGGCCCAGCCGCGCCACGATGCCACACCCCGGGAAGTGCATCCTAACATCTGCCTCATAATCCTCGTGAACGTCATAGATCACACGCCGTCCCGCCGCCCGCAGGCCAACCGCCACGGGCAGCAGGTCCGGATCGTGGATTTGGAATAGCCGGTGCCTGCTGTGGAGCGCCCACCTGAAGATCTGGAGGGGAATGGCCACGCGCTTATTAGCCGCATCCGCTGGTGACATGCGGGGACAGGCGACCAGTTCCACTTGGCCGCAGGTCTCGTCGCGCTCATGCGGGCCAACAATCAGGCTACGGAAGCCGGACCGGGCTGCTGTCCATGCCATACGATGCAGAATGCGCTCATCCATCAAGGAATGCCGGCTGGTCAGTTGACACACGGCCGGCCGCGGCAGCTGCGCCGCCGTAGCAGGTTGGTTATCAGGTGGTTTCATAGAGCATCAGAACAGTGACCGTTTGAATGGTTTCAGGAGCAGTTCGATCGGCAGCGGTGCCTTGACAACACGACACATCGGCACCAGGTCGCCCCCGAAACTGCGGAAGTAGCGTTCGATCCCGGGGACCATCGAGCCCTCGAAGTCGAACACTTCAAGGCCCAGTTCACGTGCCCGCTGGATGCACGCGAACATCGCCATCGGTGCGGCGGCCGGCTGCTGTTGCCGTTCGTCGACACCGCCCAACAGGTAATAGGCACGTCGTTTGTCGTACACGCAGAACGTCACGGCCACGGGCACGCCCTCACTGATCGTCGCACAGGCAAAAGAATTCCCCTTATGGGCGAAGTCATGCAACAGCCTGTGGATGGAGGCGCGGTCATTCCTGATCTTCTGCCGGGCAAACGTCCGGTCGACCAGGTCCTTGATCACGCCCAGGTCCAGGCAGGGCTCAACCCGCAAACCCCGCTTGTGCCCGTTCCGAATCTGGCTCCTCCGACGCTCACCCATTTGTGCCAGAAGTGTCATGTCGGTGCGGCCAATTAACCGGATCTGGTAGGTGTACTGGACCACAACCTTAAACCCGCGCCATACGAACGGCTGGAAGTCGCCAGTCCAGTCGGGAAAACTGAGCGAGATCAGCGTCCAAGGGGATCGGCTCAGGAAATCGGCAATGGCCCACACCACGTCCTTGCGACGGCCGTTCATACGCTCGACGCTTCCGGGAACTCCCGTCAGGACCAGACCGCAATGTGGCGCCAGCAACGGATCCTGGCAGACCGGAATCCCCCATCTGCGCTCTCGCCGGGCTGCGAACACCGCCTGAAGCGCATCCCCGTCGAACACACCGTACGCCTGCACCTCTCCCGCGAAGGCTGTAAGCCAGGCCTCTGTAGTGACCACCGTGTGATCCACACCTGGCTGGGACGCGACCTCGGCGGCCGATAGGGCCCTGACGTTCATCGCTGCCACCTTTCCCTGCATCACACCCCCACAACCACGGGGTGAACGGCCTGAGGGGGGGCTGAGGCCCGAAGAGATAGGGTCTGGGGAGCATGCATGGCGTCGTACCATTCCTTCACCACCGGATGCACCACGCGACCTCCAGCACAGGTGATGCCGCGATACAGCGGCGAATCCTCTTGAGCGTGCCGCCAATCCCAGCCACCAGCAATCATTTCAGCCCACGGCAAGGTGGCATTGACCAGGGCATTCGACGCCGAACGCGCCGCAATGGCAGGAATGTTGGGCACCACATAGTGCGGTTTGCCTGCTATCGTTACGACAGGCTCGGCATGCGAGGTGTGCAAGTTACGGGTGCTTTCAAGCCCTCCCTGGAGTTCGGCAGAGACATCCATTACGATGCCATGTTCGTCCATGAGCGACAACATGTCAGCCGTGATCAACACCTCGTTGCGGCGCGTGATCGGCCATGTCATGCAATTATTCAACACATGCGCGCCTTGCAGTGCGAAACGCACATTTTCCGGCGTGGACTTCAGGCAGATGGTTCCGGGATAGTTCTGCATGATGCGCTCAGCGCGGGTGAAGTTGTCCCGGTAGAGCGCGATGACCTGCGAGCCACAGGCGCGCGCTATGCGGATGGCAGACTCGCCGGCAAATCCAGTTCCCAGGATGGCCACTTTCGCCGGAGGGATGCCCACCATGCTGCCGGAGAGAATGCCTACATTCCCGGCATCGACAAGCAGGTACTGGTACGCCCGCAACTGTGCCATATGCCCGGCAATAATGGACATGGGCTCGAGCATCGGCAACCGTCCGTCCGCCGTCTGTACATCTTCGTACGCAATCGCAACCGTCTCCCGTTCGACGAGGCCCGAAAGCATTTCGAGGCGGTTGCAGGCATGCACGTAGGTGAATAGAATTTGGCCCTTTCGAAAAAGCCCCCACTCTGGCTTCTGGGGTTCCTTGACCTTGTAGATCAACTGCGCGCGGGCATACACCTCCGCCTGCGTCGACACAATTTCCGCGCCGGCGCCGCGGTACGCTTCGTCACCATACCCCGCGGCCTGGCCGGCACCGTTTTCCACGAGGCAGGTATGGCCCAGTTGAACAAGCCGCTCAACAGCGCCGGGCGTGATCCCCACGCGCCACTCCACGAGGTTGCCCTTCGCATCCGTTTTCCGTTCCTTGTCGGTGCCGATGATCATATGCTTACATCCCTTCCAGTTCGAGTGGCTCGCTCATTCAACAACCCCAGCAGGTCCTCAACCCGCAAATTGCAGCAGGCGTTCACACAGAAGCGCCCGGCCTCGAAGACGAAGGTTCCACGCTCGCGCCGATAGCGACCGGGCACGCCGTCGATGTACATCTGTGCCGTATCGCGGGCGCCGAAAACGGTCTGCAATTCATTGACGAGGAAACGCCCGTCCGGGGTTTCAAAGATATCCATCGCCATACTGCGGAAACCGCCGGTTTCCGTGAGCGTGTGCAGCAGTTCGAGCGCGGTCCGGGGAGGTGCAAACCAACCAACGACTCCGGAGCCGCTATGGAACTGATCAGCCTTGCCCTTTTCATGGCCAAGATAGGTGTCTCCGATGCGAATCATCCGCCACTCGCGGACACCGGGGACGAATTCCTGCAGCAGTATATGGCGCCACTGCCGGGCTCGAACATCCATACGATCACCCATCAGACCCTGACCGAATGCCTGCCGCACCAACGCCCGCGCTTCGCGGGCTGTGTCTGCAATCCAAACGCCATTCGCCGAGGCGCCGATATCAAGTTTGATGACAAGCGGCAACGAGGCCTGCTCAATGAAGGCAAGCGCCTCCTCAAGCCGGTAAAAGACCCAGCATGCCGCGTGCGGAAATCCGTGAATGTCCAGCCAATCGCGCGCGCGCTGTTTGCTGCCGTAGAGCCAGAGCGCGTCGTAGGAGGGATACAGGGGCTTGCCCAGATCCTCCGCGAGCAGCCGCAGGCGCTCGTCATACAGGTTCTTCCATTCTGAAATGGACTCACTGGGCCAGGCCACAAATGCGTCGCATGCGCTTTGCTGGACTTGTCCGACCCAATCCGACCGGAAGATATCCAGCACCCGATACGCCACTTTCAAATCCCGGCAAGCCGCGATGTAGGAGGTGTGATTCCAGAACAGATCCCGAATAATCCCCACCCTCCATGGATGCGTTGGCTCGTAGTCCGACACCTCCGGAAGGTTCATTACCGGCGCGTCCCGTTCGGCCAACTGCAACGCGTATTCCGTCGTGAAGAAGCGCCGTCGGATCAGCCGCTCCAGCGGTGGGGGCAACGCGTGCGCAAACCAGCGATGGGCGCGCAACCAGGCGGCGCCTGCACGCAAGGTCTCGAATTGATGGGCTTTCAACATAGGGGATATCCGTGCATCCGGAGTCAGAGTTCCAAGCAGTCCTCGTACTTGAGCAGCATCAGACCGATCGAGACGACCCGCAGGAGCAAAACACGATCCTGGACCACCCGCTCCCACACTAGCCCGAAGGCTGGATCGCGCATCAATTCGACGGCACGCCGAACCCGCGGATGCCGTTGACTGAGCAGTTCGAGAGTCGGGGCCGCTGTCTGGGTGAGCCCGAGCCACCAGGTATGAAGTCCATTTTGGACTCCAAAGGGAACCGCCCCGCGAAGCGCGAGTTTCATAATCGCCCTCATCGGTTCGGGGCGGTCGAAGGAGTAGCCGTAGGTGGACGGCAGGGCGGCGACCGTCGGATTGAGCCGTTTAATCAGTTCCCGTTCGACGCGACCGCCCAGCCCGAGATGAGGCAGTGCACGATAGACGGCCCTGCGCAGGCGCAGGTCGAGAAAGGGCGAAAGGCTGAAGGCCAACTGGTTATCCACACTCATCCGGACAGCAGCCCCGTACACGGAATAGAGTTCGCCATAATAACGCCGCGCGTGGTTACGAGAGATCCAGCCCGAAAAATCAAGCCCGAGACGTGCGCCCGCTTTCCCTTGGACGAAATCCAGCAGTGAGTGCAATTGTGCTCTCGGCAGCGCAGGGCAAACAGCCGGACCAAAAACCCGAGCCTTGATCCATTCCCGCGCGTGGATTCGCGGCCAGAGCAGGCTGTCGTGATTCCGGTAGAGTTCGCCGCCCAGCCCGTTCATGGCGAACCGGGCACCACGCAGCACGCTCAGCCGATACTTTCGCGTGCGGAAGACGCTCATCCAACTGTAATCCTGAATCACGCGTCCATCGGCAAACGCGGCGGTATCATCGAGGTTGCGCTCGAACTCTTCATCATCAAGCTCTGCAGGCTGCTTGGCGGATTCACAGCGGTAGAGTGGAACCGCCAGTGCCTTGGCAATCTGGCCAGCGATTACTTCGTCCTCTGTTATCTTCTGATGGTAGTGGCTATGGGCAGTAACGTCAGGAAAATGTCGTTTGGCCAATAACACGAGCAATCGGCTGTCGTATCCACCTGACAGTCCAATATCGACACCCCCTGACTCATCAACGAGCGCCCGGAGAGCCCCAAAAACTGAATCAAGGACGTCCATTTGCTCTCCGATGCATACGTCCAGGTTGCCGGGTAGTGAACGTCCATCGGTAACAGCGGAGGACAAGGTGGACCGTAGAAATACGATTTCATCATTGCGGACTCGCACCGGGCAGCGTTGGTCGACCAGTTGGATTCCCTGCGCTGTTGTGTCTGGTCCGATCATATAGCCGGACAGTGCGTTTTCAAGGACTGCGGGAATATTCACCCTGAATTTATCGGGGCCAGCTTTTAGCACGGCGGCAAACGACGAACTGAAGACGGTCCGCGCCTCATTGGTAAACACATGGATAAGGTTCTGAGGGTCGGTAATGATGGTGATACCCGCTGGCCCGCAAATCAGCAGGCAGAGCCCGCCGATAAGTGCATTTTCATCGAACTGTCCCGACTTATAGTCGGTCAAAATAGAATTCAAACTACTCTGGGCACCCTGTCCTCGATACGAAAATGATCCTATGGCAAACGCGGTGCTATCGCCCTGGGTGGCCGTGAGTGGCATTTCGGGCCGCAATTGTTTGCGATAATACCAGATGATCCAGCCACTGCACCGATGGGCGGCATGCTCCGGGAATCCCTTGGCGCGAAACAACATCTTTACGGACAAGAGGTTGACCGTTGCGCTTGTTTTATATAGAAAGAAGGCACCCATTATGACGGCCATAGGTCACAGGCTTCAGGCATTATTTTCTTCCAAGATATCGAGCAACGCTTCACGATGCCCTTCACAGCGCAGCAACTCTTCGTAAAGCAAACGTTTGGCCTGCCGCGGAACAGCATATCGCAACAGCCCGAAGCGCCGAACAATCCGAAGGGCCAGCTCACTCGGCAGCGCCAACTGCCCATAATATGCTGACTTGCGTTGTGCGAGCATACATCGCCATTCTAACTGCAGTCGTTCAGGGTCGCTTAGTACAGAGCTATACGCCGAAAGTCGATCGAGGAAATCATCCTGCTCGCTGCCGCGGTACATCCTTATTCGCGGAGCCGAAAGACATTGCTCAAAACCTTGCATGGTGAACCTGCACCGGTTATCGGCGCCAATATCCAACTGTGCCACCCCGCCTTCAAACCATCCCGCAACAGACTTATCAGGCAATCCATAATAGAGATTCCCCACCCCGTACAAAATAGGTACACCTTTCCACACTTCACAACCTTGCACAAAGTGAGAATGGTGGCGAACGATGGCAGTCACATTCTGCTCAGCCAGAAATCGGAGGAGCCGTATAGAGTTAGGACTCGGCACATTCGTATATTCCAATCCACCGTGCAACACAAGCACGACATGCTGCGCATTGTGACGCGCTTCGACAATGTCATCAAGCATGGAAATCAAATCCAGCGGATTGGCTCCGGCTCGCGAATAACGGGCCGCGGAGAATTCCGCGTCCGCGGCATTTATTATGGCCAAGCGGCGTCCCCGCGCCTCATGGTAGTGGATACGCCGTGCCTCGGCTAGTGTGTTACCGGCCCCAAGCGTGGCAATCCCGCCCGCTTCACAGCAGGCTAACGTTGCACGTACTCCCGCATCGCCGAAATCCCGGATATGGTTGTTGGCCATGGTGGCCAACTTCACGCCCATGTGCGTGAGCAGACTCAGAGTATCCGGATGCGCCCTCATGCAAGGCCCGGTTTTATTAATCGGGGTACCCGTGGCGGCGAGAACACATTCCAAGTTTATAATCGCCAGATCACTTTGACGAAAGACGGGCGCCGCCTCGCCCACAAGCCAGTCTGGAGTATAAAGGCCCTGTTGGAGTATGCGTTCCACTTCTGTTGTCGGCCGAAAATCTCCGCCGATTGTGACCCGGATGGCAGTTGCATCAGCTAGCGATGGATCAACGATAGAATTATTTATGTTCATGCCTTAAAGGCCTCATTCGGTATCGTATTACCAGCCACCGTCTTGGGGAGGACGCTGAACCTTGTTATGGGGCCCCGCAGACTCTTCCGCTGCGAAGCGTGAGGCAAGCGGACCAATACATGCTGACGACTGAGAGCCTGCGCCACTGCCACACTGTAAGAACTGAAAACCGACAGCAGGGCAAATACAACCGTGTTATCGTAGTGTGGGGCCCCTAATCCGATCAGCATAATCGTGAGGGTCCCGATACCGATCATCTTGAGGCGATAACACACCACGGCGTCACTCACCTGAGTAATTAGGCGGAATACTCGACCCAGAATACAGAAATAAAATGCTTGATAGAGCACGAACCCAAGCAGCCCTGTCGAGGCCAAGGGTTCGATATAATCTGAATGAGAATAGCAACCCTCATAATAGTATTGGCCAAATTGCATCAGTCCGACGCCGGTGAGGGGGTGCAGCAAGACCAAACCGAAACCCGTCCTGTACATTTCAGCACGCCCATCGGTTTCCGCCATATCTGTCAATGTGACATTATTATCTACCAATTTGGCGAAACGTGAGCCCAGATTAGTGTACTCTGTAATGATCGGAAGTGCCGCGGACAACAGTGCCAAGGAGACCAGAAACAGCAGCACTCTCCGGCTTATCCCTGCCATCCCTTGGCGCAACGAGGAAGCGAACAGCGTCCACGAGATGAGGAGAAATGTTACACCCAGAAAAGACTTTCTGGATCCAGACATAAACAGAACGTACAGGATAGCCGGAAGCAGTAGAAGATCGGCTGCAATAACCCATTTGCGCCGCCGGCCGGCAAAACCCAAAAGCAACAGCAGCGCGAGAATAGACCAAACCATGAAAAAGCCCAATGCGTTCTTGTTGGCCGTAACGCCAGCCGTGGCATCGCTTGATAGGGCCCCCACCAAAGAATCGACACCTGAGATCACCGCCCACACCTGAATTAGCCCACCGCCCACGATGGCCAACAGCGTTCCGCCGAGCGCTTGCGGTTTAAGACGGAGCACGATGTAAATGGAAGTAACTAGTACAAACATCTGGAGTACTACGAGATAGCCTGACCAGAATTCGCTTAAGCTTCTAGCGACAAAGGGGCCGGACAAGCCGGCCCACAGGACCCAGGCCGAGTAGCAGCATAGTTCCGGAGGGATTGGCAGCAGCAGGCGTGCCGCCAGGCGTGGAGAACGTGCGCATTGGGCAAACGACACTCCACAAAGCACGATACCGAGCAAGCGCTGCTGGTTGTTCCCGTTCAGAAACATCGCGCCAAAAACGAAGAGAAAGAGCGCCCATCCCTCCGGCGTACGTGTCCAGCCCCAAAGCCAGCCGTCCTCGGCGAGTGTTGACAAGCCCGGCTCTTCGCAAGGTATGCAGCGCGATGGACACTTCCTAGTCACGGGGTAAAGCCCTATTCCGCCCGAACTCTCGCAGAGTGAGGGCTGCTTCAAGATATGACTCTTTATGTGTACCGGTCCTCATAAACCCAAGGAGTGCTGCCAGGCCACCTGCGCCCGCAGACCTTCGGCAAGACTAGTCCGCGGATCGTAACCCAAGAGCTGGCGGGCTTTCGCGATGTTTGCGGCCGTATGTCGTTGGTCGCCGGGTCGTGGCGGCTGGCGGTCCAGCCGCGCACGCCGCCCGGTGATGTCCTCCAATAGGGCAAGCACCTGGTTGAGGGAGACGACTTCACCACCACACACATTGAAAGTTTCCCCGAGGGACGCAGGGCGCCGCTCCATCGCCAGCACCGTTGCAGCCACAGCATCGGCAACATAGGTATTGCTGCGCGTCTGCGCGCCATCGCCAAAGAGGGTGAAGGTACTGCCCTGGATGA
>CAITZM010000119.1 GCA_903896925.1 uncultured Lentisphaerota bacterium
GCGGCGAGCAGCGCCTCGCGGTCGTCGGGCGTCCAGTTGTGCAGCGCCGCGCCACAGGGCGGCGTCGGCGAGCGGATGCCGTACGGGTAGGCGGTCAGGTCGATGTTCTCGAAGGCGAACCGCGGCCGGGCGCCGAGCGCGTCGCGCAGCGCGAGCTCCACCGCGCCGGCCGGCAGCGCCAGGGCGGGCGGTCCGGGGAAAAACGTGACGTGGAAGCGGACGCGCTCATAGCGGGGGTCGGTGCTGTGGCCGTGCGCCTGCCAGTCCGCGGGATGGATGTGGATCTCGACATCGCCGGTGACGCGGCGGCGTTCCGGCCCGAGGCGGAGCGCAGCGCCGAGAAAATCCGGGCCGGCCTCGAGGTTCCAGACGCCGGGGCTTTCGACCTCGGCGCGCTCGCCCTGGGAGGTGACCAACGCCGGTGGGCGCAGTTCGTCATCGGCCCAGACGCATTGCAGGTGGCGCTCGGAAAAATGTTGCTCGGGGCGCAGCGGCGGCCGTTCGCGGACATGGCCCGCGCTGGGGAGGCCGGGATAGGCCGAGGCGCGCGGGAAGCAGGTTTCGACGCCGACGGGGGCTGGTGCCGGGCCGGGCGGCCGGGCGCGATTCTGCGTTTTTGCGGGCATGACGTTCCTCCTTGGCTTGGCAGGCGGCCGGCCTTGTCCGGCCGCTCTTCGTTCCTTGACTCCGCAGCTTTCACTCCCATAATACCCCTCCCGTGTTGCATTGGAATACGAAATATTTTTGAACGTTGCGTGAAAATTATGGTCCAAACCGCCCATAGGTGGAGCCGGCGGCTCCGTGTTCTTTGGCTGTTGGCTGTGTGTGCGGCGCTGCCGGCCTGGCCGGCGGTGAACCGGCGCACGCCCGTGGTCGTCGCGGTGGAGAAGGCGCTGCCGACGGTCGTCAACATCGGCACGGAAAAACTGATCAAGGTGCAGCACGCGGACCCCCTGCAGCAGTTCCGCGGGCAGATGCTCGACGAGTTCTTTCACCAGTTTTTCCAGCAGCAGATGCAGCCGGAATACCGGCTGAGCCATTCGCTGGGCTCGGGCGTGATCATCGACCCGCTCGGCTACATCCTGACCAACTTCCACGTGATCGAGCGCGCGTCGAAGATCCAGGTGACGCTGGCCGACGGCCGCGCGTTCCCGGCCGCGTTCCTGGCGGGCGACCCGGTCAACGACATCGCGCTGGTGAAGATCGAGGCCCCGGCGCCGCTGACCGCCGTGGAGTTCGCGACCGACGAGGACACGTTGCTGGGCGAGACGGTGATCACGCTGGGCAACCCGTTCGGGCTGGGCCACTCGGTGACGGTCGGCGTGCTCTCGGCGAAGGACCGCGAGGCGCGCTACGGCGGCAAGGTCCTCTACAAGGACATCCTGCAGACCGACGCCGCGGTGAATCCCGGCAGCTCCGGCGGGCCGCTGCTGAATCTAGACGGGCAGCTGATCGGGCTGAACGTGGCGATCTACCAGGAGGCCCAGAACATCGGCTTCGCCGTGCCGATCAAGCGGATGCGCGAGCTGCTCGCGCAGTGGCTCGCGCCGCGGCTGCTGAAGAAGGCGACGCTCGGCTTCGAGGTGGCGGCCCCCAACGGCAAGCTGGTCGTCACCCAGGTTGCGCCGGACCGCCCGCTGCCGCGGGGCGCGGTGGCCAAGGGCGACGAAATTGTGGCGGTCAACCGCAACCCGGTGGCCACGCTGCTCGACTACGAGCGGGCGCTGCTGCCGCTGCGGCCGACGCACTACGCGCCGATCGGCGTGGTGCACGGCGGGCAGACGAACGAGGTCGTCGCCCAGCTGCTCGCGCTGCCGAAGCCCGACGGCGTCCGGCTGGCGCAGGACCGGCTGGGCCTGGACTTGAAGCCGTTTGCGGAGATCAAGGGCTCGGCGACGCTGGCGCGGCAGGGCATCGCCATCGCCGCGGTGACCGCCGGCGGCGTGGCGGCGCGGGCCGGGCTGATGCCGGGCCTGATCGTCACGCGCATCAATGGCCGGGACGTGGCGACGCTCGATGACGTGGGCGTGGCCCTGGAGCCCGTGCACGCCGGGGCGCCGGTGACCCTCGTGCTCGTCAGCCTGCGCGAGCAGCAGGGCGCGCTGATTGCGCAGAGCGCGCAGGCCAGCCTGAAAGCGGAATGATTTTGGACCGAAGAAGGAGTCTGGCATGGACAATATGATTGAGGTGAAAAACCTGACGAAGCGCTTCGCCGGTTGCGCGGCGGTGAACGACGTCTCGTTCACGGTCGCCAAGGGCGAGATCGTCGGCTTTCTCGGACCGAACGGCGCCGGCAAGTCGACGACGATGCGCATCCTGGCGTGCTACCTGCCGGCGTCGAGCGGCGAGGCCAAGGTCGCCGGCTTCGACGTCTTCCGGCATTCGCTGGAGGTGCGGCGGCGCATCGGCTATCTGCCGGAGAGCACGCCGCTCTATCCCGAGATGCGCGTGGACGAGTACCTGAGCTACCGCGCCGCGCTCAAGGGCGTCGGCAGCCGGCGGCGGCGCGCGCGCGTGAACGAGGTCAAGGAGCTGTGCGGCCTGACGGACGTCGGCCGGCGGATCGTCGGCCAGCTCTCCAAGGGCTACCGCCAGCGCGTGGGCATGGCCGATGCGCTGGTGCACGACCCGGAACTGGTCATCCTCGACGAGCCGACGATCGGCCTCGACCCGAACCAGATCCGGCAGGTGCGCGACGTGATCCGCAACCTCTCGCCGAAGCACACGGTGCTGCTGTCCACGCACATCCTGCCGGAGGTCGAGATGACCTGCCAGCGCGTGCTGATCATCAACCGCGGCCGGATCGTGGCCTCGGATTCGCCGGAAAAGCTGCGGGCGCGGCTGCAGGGCGGGCGCGAGGTCATCGCCGAGCTGCGCGGCGACAAGGGCGTGGTGGCCCAGAAGCTCTATCAATTGCCGGGCGTCACGAGCGTGACGGCGGAGGAGGCTGACGGCTGGACGCGGTTCCGCATCGAGTGCGGCACCGAGGACATCCGCCCGCTGGTGTTCGAGGCGGCCGCGCGCGACGGCTGGACGCTGCGCGAGCTGCGGCAGGAAAAGCAGAGCCTCGAGGACATCTTCGTGGCGCTGACCCGTACGGAACAGGAGAGCACATGAGCGTATTCTTGACCTTGTGGCGCCGGGAGCTGGCGGCCTACTTCCTCTCGCCGATCGCCTATGCCTTCATGATCTTCTTCCTCCTGATCATGGGCCTGAACTTCTACGGCGTGGTCCAGGCCCTGGCCGACGGCGGCGGCAACATCCAGGTGATGCAGGCGTTCTTCACCTGGATCTTCTTCTGGATACCCATGCTGGTGGTGGGGCCGCTGATGACGATGCGGCTCTTCGCCGAGGAAAAACGCAGCGGCACCATCGAGATGCTGATGACCGCCCCGGTGTCGGACACCGCCGTGGTGCTGGCCAAGTACTTCGGCGCCCTGGCCTTCTTCATCATCACCTGGCTGCCCACGCTGGCCTATGTCGCCATCCTCAAGCTGTGCGGCGCCGGGAGCGCGGCCATCGACTACGGCTCCATCCTGTCCGGCTACCTGTGCACGGTGCTGGTCGGCGCCTTTTACCTGGCGATCGGCCTGTTCTGCTCGGCCACGACCAAGAACCAGATCATCGCCCTGATGATGGGTTTTGTCCTCGTGTGCGGCGTCTTCTTCAGCGGCATCATCTTCGCCTTCATCACGCGCGATGCCTCCGTCCGCGAGGTGGCGCTGCTGTTCTGCTCGGTGCAACACATGATGGAATTCGCGCGCGGCGCGGTGGATTCCCGGCCGGTGGTGTTCTATGTCAGCGGCGCCGCGCTGATGCTCTTCGCCACGGTCAAACTCGTCGAAGCGCGCAAGTGGAAATGAGGAAAGAACCATGACGGACCCCAAAACTTCCCCCGCCCCGGAACAGGCTGCCCCCGGCCAGGAAAAAGGCGCGGACGCCGCGGCCCAGGCCTGGAACACCGGCGCGCCGGACAGCGAGAAATTCACGCAGCAGAGCCGCAAGCTGAAGCTCGCCATCACCTTCAACACCGGCGTCGCGCTGGTGCTGGCGGCGGCGATCTTCGGCATGGTCAACTACGTGAGCTTCCGCAACTACGCGCGCCACGACTTCAGCCGGACGAAGCTCTACCAGCTCTCCGACAAGACCACCGGCCTGCTCAAGAGCCTGACGAATTCGGTCGAGGTCACCGTCTTCCTGGAGCCCAACCGGGACGCCGCCTCGGCCGAGGTCTTCGAGGACGTGGACAACCTGCTGAAGGAATACCAGGAGGCGGCCCCCACGGTGCATGTGAAGAAGATCGACCCGAACCGCGACGTGGCGCTGGCGGAGCTGTTCGCGAAAAAGTACCAGCCCAGCGGCTTCGGGGTGATGTTCGACACGGGCGGCCGGACCAAGTATGTGCTGGCCGAGGAGCTCGTCGAGATGGACTACTCCGCGGCGCAGATGGGCGGCCCCCCGCGCAAGATCGGCTTCAAGGGCGAGCAGGCGTTCTCCTCGGCGCTCCAGAACATCACGCAGGCGAAGACGCCCACGGTCTACTTCCTGCAGGGCCACGGCGAGCACGACCCCGACGGGTATGACCGCACCAAGGGCTACGCCAACCTCGCGCACGAGATCAAGCGCGACAACGTCACGGTCAAAAAGCTGACGCTCGGCGAGCAGAAGGCGATCCCGGCGGACTGCGACGCGCTCATCGTCGCCGGGCCGCAGAAGCGGCTCGCCCCGCTGGAGGTCGAGCAGGTGCGGCAGTTCCTCGCCAAGAACGGCCGCGCGCTGTTCCTGCTGGACTCGCTCACCGAGACCGGGCTGGCGCCGCTGCTCAAGGAGTGGGGCGTGCAGGTCGGCGACGACGTGGTCGTGGACCCGTCGCGCACGATGAGCGGCAACGAGCTGTTTGTGACGCAGTACGAGCCGCACCCGATCACCGCCAAGCTGGCCGGCGTCTCGTCCATCCTCTACCTGCCGCGTTCGGTCAGCGCGGTCGAGGAGGCCGCGCCCGGCCCGGATGCCGCGCCCGACCGGCCGCGCGCGACGACGCTGATCAAGTGCACCGCCGCGGGCTGGGGCGAGACGACCCCGGACCAGAACCCGGTGCGCTACGACCCCGGCGTGGACCACAAGGGCCCGCTCGGCGTCGCGGCCGCCGTGGAAAAGGGCAGCGCGCCCGGCGCGCTCGACACGCAGATCAAGCCGGTGCGGCTTGTCGTCATCGGCGATTCCACGTTCCTCGCCAACAGCACGCTCGGCACGGGCGGCGGCGTGGACCTGTTCCAGAGTGCCCTGAACTGGCTGCTCGACCGCAAGGAGTTGATGGCCATCGCGCCCAAGGCGGTCGCGGAATACCGGCTCGTGGTGGAGGCCGGGCAGCTGCGCCTGCTCGGCTGGTTGGTGATTGGCGGTCTGCCGGCGTTGATCGCCGCGTTGGGCATCGTAGTCTGGCTGCGGAGGAGAGCTTGAAATGAATCCACGTACCACGGTTTTGCTGCTGCTCGTCGCCCTCGGCATGGGTAGCTGGATCTTCCTCGTCGAGCGCAAGGGCGAGACGACGAAGCAGCGCGAGGAAGCCGCCCGCAAGGCGCTGCGGATCGAACAGGCCCGCGTCACCGGCTTCACGTTCACGGCGGGCACAAACCTGTCGGTCACCTGCGCGAAGCAGAACGACAAGTGGCGCCTCACTGCGCCGGTCGCCGCGCGTGCCGATGCCGGCGCCGTGGACCGCCTGCTTGGCGGGCTCGCCGACATGAAGCGCGGCGAGGTCATCACGGAACAGGACCGCGCGCAGCGCAAGACCCAGCTGGCCGAGTACGGGCTGGAAACGCCGCGCTGCAGCGTCGCGCTCGACCTCGGCGGGCGCAAGCAGACGGTGCTCTTCGGGCGCCATGCGCCGGTGGGCGGCGCGCTCTACCTCAAGGACGCCGCCCGTGGCGAGGTCATCGCGACCGACGCCACCGTGACCAACACCTTCCCGGCGAATGTCGTCGCGCTGCGGGACCGCGCGCTGCTGTCCGGCACCGCCTTTGACGTCAAGCGGCTCGACCTGCGCGGCGGCGGCCGGCTGGTCCAGCTCGCGAAGAACGAGAAGGGCGACTGGCAGATGCAGCAGCCGCTCGTCGCGCGCGCCGACCGCGCCGCGGTGCAGGGCGTGCTCGACGCCATCTTCGAGTGGAAGGTGGCCGACTTCGCCGCCGACGGCGTCGCCGACTTCTCGCTCTACGGCCTCGACGAGAACGCCGTCAAGGTGACCCTCAACGCCGGCGACAAGGCCGACGAGCAGGTGCTGCTCGTCGGCAAGCAGGCCGGCACGAATGCGGCGCAGGTGTTCGCCTGCACGCCGCCGGAGAAGTCCGTCTATGCCGTCAGCACCGACGCGCTCGCCAAGGTGCACAGCCAGATCAACGACCTGCGCGACCGGCGCCTGTTTACGCTCTCCGGCTATGACATCGCCGCCATCCGCGTGCAGCAGGGCGAGAAGAAGCTGGAGCTGAAGAAGGATGCCCAGGGCGAGTGGAGCATCACGCAGCCGCGCCCGGCCAAGGCCGACGGCGCGCGCGTGCAGGATTTCGTCACGCAGCTGACCGGCGTGAAGATCGAGGACTTCCTCGACCAGAGCGCCCCGAATCCCGGCGCGCTCGGGCTGGCCGAGCCGGCGTGGCGCGTCACCCTGCTGAAGGCCGGCGCCGCCGGCGCGACCAACGCGCCGGCCAAGGCCGTGCCGGGCGAGGAGTCGCAGACGCTGCTCGTCAGCATCCAGCCGCGGCCGGCCGGCCGCGTCGCCGCCCGCATGGAGCACGAGGCCACGCCCTATGAGATCCCCGCGGCGGCCCTCACCAACCTGACCGCCGAGCCGCTGGCCTTCCGCAGCCGCGACATCCTCCTGCTGAACTCCGGCGACGTGCTCAAGCTGGCGCTCGTCCGCGGCGGCGCCACGCAGGTGGTCGAGCGCGCGGCGGCCACCAACGACTTCGCGGTCGTCGCGCCGGCCAAGGGCCCGGCGGACCGCGCGCTGGTCGCCGACGTGCTCAGCACCTTCTGCTTCCTGCGCGCACAGCGCCTCGTTTCGGCCGACGAGAAGGAGCTCGGGAAATACGGCCTCGTGGAACCGGCGCAGTCGCTGACGCTGTCCCTCAAGGGCGACGCCAGCCTGTCCAAGACCGTGCTCATCGGCGGCGCCACCGACGGCGGCCGCTACGCGATGATCCGCGGGCAGGACCTGGTTTTCGTGCTCGAAGAAGCGTCCGCGCTGCTGCTGGCCAAAGACTGGCTCAAACCGACGGCGCCGCCGCCGGCGCCGGCCACCAACGAGACCCCGCGTGCCCAAACGAACCTCAACGCCGCCGCCGGAGCGCAGCCCTAACCGCTCGCTGGCCGGCCGTCTGTTCATGCTGCGCTGGCGGTGGCAGCGGTTCTGTGCGCACTGCGGCTGCCTGGTCCAGGCCGCCTGGTTCGCTTTCAAGTGGCTCACCATCCTGGCCGCGCTCGCCGTCGTCTGGCTCTGCGTCTGGGGCCTGCCGCGCCCCTGGCTCGACCGCGCGCTGGCCGAACTGGGCCGGCACGGCATCCAGCTCCAGGTGGGCCAGGCGCGGCTCGACCTCTTCAACGGGGTGGCCCTGGAGGACGTGGAGCTGTTCGAGACGCCCGCGGCCAAGACGCCGCTGCTCGCCGCGCAGAAGGTCCGCGTCTTCCTCAATCCCGCCGAGTGGCGCGAGGGACGGCACGGCATCCGCTCCATCGGCATCGTCAACGGCCGCGCGTGCCTCGACCTGGGCTATCCGAACCTGCCGTACCCCGGCATGAGCAACATCTACGCGCGCCTGCTGCTGACCGCGCGCGACGTGCGCCTGACCGAATGGACGTGCGAAGCCTTCGGCGCGCACTGGCACGGCCGCGGCCTCGCCCGCGAGGCGCTCACCGGCACCGCCGCCTCGCCCGAGCAGGTCGACCTCGCCGCCCTCCTCGCGCCGCTGCGCAAGGCGGAGCCGCCGTGGCTCAAGCCGCTGCTCGCCTACAGGGCCTCCGTGCGGCTGGGCGACGTGCCCGACTTTACGTTCGATTTCGACGTGCGCCGCGGCGCGCCGGAAAAAAACATCTACCACGCCGAGCTGCGCGGAGGCGCTGCAGAATATCGGGGCGTGCACTTTGCGCCGTGGCAGGTGGCCCTCGCGGTGACCGGCGCGCAGGTGAGCGCCTCGGCCGCCCTCGCGCAGGGTGCGCGGCGGCTGGCCGCGTCGGGCACGCTCGCGCTGGCGCCGCCGCGCGAAACGGCGGTCCAGCTGAACTGCGACCTGCCGGCGGACCAGGTGCTCGCCCTGCTGCCCGCCGACTGGCAGCGGACCTATACCAACAGCGGCATCCGGGTTCAGGGGAGCGCCAGCGGCGAGGTCGCCCTCGGCCCCGCGCCCTTGAGCAACCTGCTGGCGCACATCACGGGCAGCTGCCGGCTGCAAACCGTCGACATGACGGGCGTGCCGGTGCGTAGCCTTCGCCTGCAGTTCAACCGCCACGACGACGATGTGAACCTCACCCGGATTGCGGCGGAGGTGGGCACGGACCGCCAGCGCGGCCGGCTCGAAGGTGTGTTTGCCACCTCGCTCCAGACGAAGAAGTTCAACGCGCAGGCCCACACCACGTTCGACTTCAATGCGCTCGCCCCGGTCATCGGGGGCGGCGTCTCGAACCTGCTCGCGCTGATGCGCTTCGACGAGCGGCCGCCGGAGTGCGAGGCCGGCGTGGATGGCGTGCTGACCAATCTCGGCGCGCTGGTCGTCACCGGCCGCGTCACCGCCACCCACTTCGCCTTCCGCAACGAGCCCGTCTCACTGGCCTCCTCGGCCTTCCGCTATGGCCAGGGCGTGCTCGACCTGCCCGACGCCGTCCTCGTGCGCGCGGATGGCCAGGCGCACGGCCGTGTGAAGTACAACTTCAATGAGAACTGGGTGGAGCTGGACGTCACCGGCAACGCGCCGCCGCATCCCATCGCGCACATGATCGCGCCGGGCTTTGAGCGCATCATGCGCAAGTTCGAGTTCCAAGGCCCCTTGCAGCTCGCCGTCCAGGGCCGCGTCTCGGTCGGCGAAACCCTGAAGGGGACCGACCTGCGCATCAGCGCAGAGGGCGAACGGCTCGGTTGGCAGAAAATTCTGGCCGATCATGCCAGCTTTGACATGGTGGCCCACGACGCGCACTTCACCTTCACCAACGTCCACGGGCTTTTTTGCGGCGGGCCGTTTGCGGGCGCGGTGGACCTGAGCAACGTCGAATCCTCCACCAACTGCCGCTATACCGTCACCGCCGTCATCACCAACGCCAACGCCACGCGCCTGGTCGAGATGGTGCATGCGCAGTTCCTCCCCGGCGCGCCGGCCAGCACCAACGCCGCGTTCAGCGGCGAACTCGCCGCGCAGGTGCAGCTCGCCGGCTGGCTCGACCCGTGGAAATCCATCGAGGGCACCGGCCAGGTCCATATCCTCAACGGCACGATCTTCCAGGTGCGCCTGTTCGGCGGCCTTTCCAAAATGCTGAGCAAGCTCCACCCCGGCCTCGGGTATCTCTCGCAAAGCGAATTCCTGATGCCGTTTGCCCTCGGCGAGGGCAAGCTCAAGACCGAGGGCATCAGCATCAAGGGCAGCGTCATCAGCCTCAAGGGGCACGGCGATTACCAGTTGGGCGGCGACCTGAACTTCCTGGCGCAGGTCCAGCTGCTGCGCAGCGGCATCCTCGCCGAGACCCTGCGCATCCTCACCTTCCCGGTGACCAAGCTGCTGGAGTTCAAGCTCATCGGTACCCTCGACGAGCCCCGCTGGCGCCCCGTCAACCTGCCCAAGGAACTGTTCCTGCAATTCGATTAACATGAACACCACCGAACCCACCCTCATCTGCCCGAAGTGCAAGACCGAGATCAAGCTCACCGAGTCGCTGGCGGCCCCGCTCGTCGAGAGCATCCGGCGCGACTACGAGGAGCGGCTCACGCAAAAGGACGCCGACATCGCCCGGCGCGCGGCCGTGCTGCGCGAGGGCGAGGCGGCCATCGCACAGGCCCGGGCGACGCTCGACGACCAGGTCGCCGGGAAGGTGCAGCAGGAGCGGGTGCGCATCGCCGCCGACGAAGCCAAGAAGGCCCGCGCCACCCTGGCCGGCGAGCTGGACCAGCAGGCGCAGGCGCTCGCCGAACTCCAGGCGCTCCTGAAAGCCAGGGAGGGCAAACTGGCCGAGGCGCAGCAGGCGCAGGCGGAGCTGATCCGCAAACAGCGCGAACTCGACGACGCCCGGCGGGAGCTGGAACTGACGATCGAGCGGCGCGTGCAGGGCAGCCTGGCCGCCACCCGCGACCAGGCCCGCAAAGAGGCCGAGGATGCGCTGAAGTTCAAGGTGCAGGAAAAGGAACAGACCATCACCTCGATGCAGAAGCAGATCGAAGAGCTGAAGCGCCGCGCCGAACAGGGCTCGCAGCAGTTGCAGGGCGAAGTGCAGGAGCTGGAGCTGGAAGCGCTCCTGCGCGCCAAGTTTCCGCGCGACACCATCGCGCCGGTCCCCAAGGGCGAACACGGCGGCGACGCGCTGCAGCGGGTTCTCGGCCCCCTCGGGCAAAGCTGCGGCACCATCCTGTGGGAGTCCAAGCGCACCAAGAACTGGAGCGACGGCTGGCTGGCGAAACTCCGCGACGACCAGCGGGCCGCCAAGGCGGAACTCGCGGTGCTGGTCACCCAGACCCTGCCCCCCGGGGTCGAGGCGTTCGATTGGGTGGAGGGCGTGTGGGTCGTCCATCCCAAGGTCGCCATCCCGGTGGCCCTCATGCTGCGCCAGTCCCTGGTGGAAGTGTCGATGGTCCGGCAGTCTTCCGAAGGCCAGCAGACGAAAATGGAAATGCTCTACTCCTACCTGACCGGGCCGCGCTTCCGGCTGCGGGTCCAGGCCATCGTCGAGGCCTTCTCGAACATGAAGGAAGACCTCGACCGGGAAAAGAAGGCCATCACCAAGCAGTGGGCCAAGCGCGACGAGCAGATCGAACGGGTCATGCAGGCCACCGTCGGCATGTATGGCGACATGCAGGGGATCGCCGGCAAGACCTTGCAGGAAATCGACGGCCTGGAAATGAAGGCCCTGGAGGCGCCGGCCGGCGTCTTGCCCGGCCTGGAGTAGCGGCGCGAACCCGCCTCGAAAATCGCATTGCCCGCACGCGGTGCAGCGTCTATAAAGGCCATGTCACTATGACAACGCAAACCCACGAGGTGCCTGTATGAATCCGTTCCTCCCACGCTTGGCGGTCTGCAGCTGGTCGCTGCAACCGACGTGCCCCGCCGACCTGGTGCGCGACCTGCAAACCATTTCGCTCAAGCACGTGCAGATCGACCTCGATCCGTTCCGCGAAAACCCGGCGGTCTGGGACGCCGCCCCCGCGCTGTTCGCACAGCACGGCATCACGGTGGTGTCCGGCATGTTCCGCACGGTGGGCGAGGACTACTCGTCGCTCGAGGCGATCCGCCACACCGGCGGCGTCGTGCCCGATGCGACCTGGGACCAGAACTGGAGCAACGCGCAGGTCACCGTCAGGAACGCGGCCCGGCTCGGCCTCAAGTTCGTCATGTTCCACGCGGGCTTCCTGCCGCACGAGCCGACCGATCCGAATTTCGCCAAGCTCATGGACCGCGTCCGCCGGATCGCGCGCCTGTTCGCGGCCCAAGGCATCACGCTCGGCTGCGAGACCGGCCAGGAATCGGCCGCCGCGCTGAAGGCGTTCCTCGAACACCTGAACGAGCCGAATGTGGCGATCAATTTCGATCCGGCCAACATGCTGCTCTACGGCAACGGCGACCCGGTCGCCGCCTTGCGCGTCGTCGGCAAGTGGGTCAAGAGCGTCCACGTCAAGGACGCCGCCGTCACCAAGGTGCCCGGCACGTGGGGCTCGGAGCTGACGGTCGGCACGGGCGAGGTGGACTGGAAGGCCTTCTTCGCCACGCTCGCCGAGATCAAGTTCCCCGGCTGGCTCTGCTTCGAGCGCGAGGCCGACAACCAGCGCGTCGCCGATATCAAGGCCGGCGTGCAGTTCGTCCGCCGCCTGCTGGAGGCGCACGGATGAAGACGGTCAATGTCGCGGTCGTCGGGCTCGGCTTCATGGGCGTGACGCATCTCAAGGCCTACCGCCAGATCCCCGGCGCGCGGATCGCCGCCATCTGCGACGCCGTCCGCCTGCCCGTGGATGGCGACTTCTCCACCATCGGTGGCAACATCGGCGCGGCCGATCCCTTCAAGCTCGACATGGCCCAGGTCAAGGCGACGAAGGACCTCAATGAGTTGCTGCACGACCCGTCCATCGACCTGATCGACCTGTGCGTGCCCACGCTGGCGCACCCCAAGCTCGCCATCGCCGCGCTGCAGGCCGGCAAGCACGTCGTCTGCGAAAAGCCCCTCGCCCGCACCGCTGCGCTCGCCCGTGAAATCGCCGCCGCGGCCGCCACGGCCAAGGGCTATTTCATGCCCGCGATGTGCATCCGGTTCTGGCCCGCCTACGTGTGGCTCAAGCAGGCCATCGCCGGCCGGACCTACGGCAACGTGCTCTCCGCGCGCTTCCGCCGGGTCTCCGAGCCGCCCGGATGGTCCAAGGAATTCCTGGACGGCGCGAAATCCGGAGGCGCGCTGCTGGACCTGCACATCCATGACGCCGATTTCGTGCAGTACTGCTTCGGCAGGCCGCAGGCGGTCTACGCGCAGGGCAAGGCCATCGTCAGCAGCGCGATCGACCATGTCTCCGCGCAGTTCACCGTCGCCGGCGGCGCATGCGTCGCGGCGGAAGGCGGCTGGGCGATGACGCCGGGCTTCGGCTTCAACATGGCCTATACCGTCCTCTTCGAAAACGCCACGGCCGACTTCGACCTCGCCCGCGGCGCCGAGGCGCTGAAGCTGTTCGCCAAGGGCCAGCCGCCGCAGGTCATCCAGCCCGCGGGCGGCGATGGCTACCTCGGCGAGCTCACCCACATGGTCGAAAGCATCCGCGCCGGCCACGCGCCGACCGTCGTCACCGCCGGTGATGCCGCCAGCGCCGTGGAAATCTGCGAGGCCGAGGAAGAGTCCATCCGCACCGGCCAGATCGTCAAGCTGACGGCCTGAACTACTATTCGAGCCGAAGTGGTTGCGGCTTTCCAAGCCTCGGGGAGATGGCCGTTTCCATTGCCAATGGTTGGAAAGCGGAACCACGGAGGACACAGAGGTTCAGGAGGTCACAGAGTCGGTGTCCTCTGTGAACCTCCGTTTTCCTCTGCGACCTCCCAGCCCTGGCCCTGCCAGCCCTGAGCTTGCCGAAGGGTGGTGAGCCCTGTCGAACCAGCGCAGTCGAAGGGTGTGGTTTTTCTGCCGCTTGGTGTCTTCGTGGGTGGTGAGAGTTTCCCAACGCCGCCGGAGTTGCTATAAGGAGGCCGTGGCGAAACAGGCGAAGGAGTAGCCCATGAAAAAGTTCGCATGGTTGTCCGTGAGCAGCACGCCGGGAGCGCGGGCCCGATGAGCCGCCGCGTCGCCATGGCCATCGGCGCGCACCCGGATGACATCGAGTTCATGATGGCCGGGACGCTGAGGCTGCTCAAGCTGGCCGGCTTCGAGACCCACTACCTGAACCTCTCCACCGGCTCCTGCGGCAGCCAGGTCTATCCGCCCGCCCGGCTCCGCGTGGTCCGCCGGCGCGAGGCACAGGCCGCGGCGCGCCTGCTCGGCGCGACCTGGCACGCGAGCCTCGTGGACGACATGGAGATCTATTATGCGGACCCGACGCTGCGCCGGCTGACCGCCGTCCTCCGCGAGGTCGGCCCGTCGATCCTGCTGGTGCCCTCGCCGCAGGACTACATGGAAGACCACACCAACGCCTGCCGGCTCGCGGTCTCCGCGGCGTTCGTCCGCGGGATGAACAACTACCGGACCACGCCGCGCCGCGCGTCCACGCCGCACGATGTGACGCTCTACCACGCGATGCCCACGGGCCTGCGCGACCCGCTGCGCCGGCGCATCATCCCCGGCGCGTTCGTCAACACCGGGAGCGTGTTCGCGGAGAAGACCGCCGCGCTCGCCGCGCACCACAGCCAGCAGGACTGGCTGGCGGAGACGCAGAAGATGAACCAGTATCTCGCCACGATGGAGCGCTACTCGCGCGAGGTCGGGAAGATGTCGCGCCGGTTCGCGCACGCAGAGGGCTGGCGCCGGCACCTGCATTGGGGCTACTGCGCCGAGGAGGCCGACCCCCTGCGCGACGCGCTCGGCAAGCAGTGCCGCATCAACCCATCCTACGAGGCCGCGCTCGAACGTGGGGGGTGAAAAGGGGAACGCCGGGTCAGGTGACCCGGCCTACAGCGAATGAATGCGCCCGGTCGGTGACCGGGCCTACAAAGGAAGATGCAGGCCACGCGACCTCACCGGGCGGTAACCGTGTTGTAGGCCGCGTGACCTCACGCGGCGAACCGAGCGAACGAAATCGCCCGATCGGCGACCGGGCCTGCAGCAACGCAGAACATGCCCGTGCCATCGCGAAGGTTGCAGTTGTAGGCCGGGTCACCTGACCCGGCGAAATTTGAAAATGCAAAACGATCTGTCATTCCCGAAGCGCTTGCGGCGCCTGACGACGGTGTGGCTGGATGATGGTCAGCCGATGTATTTCATCACAGCGTGCACTGCCGACCGGAAACCGTGGCTGGACAACGCAACCATCCACGGGCATTGGCAAACCTTCCTGGCAGGCAGCATGGAGCGCTACGGTTGGTGGGTGGCTTGCTATGTCCTGATGCCCGACCATGCGCACTGGTTTGCACGCCCGAAAGTCGGTGCGGTGACGCTGGGCGCCTGGGTCAAGGCGTTGAAAGCCTTTGTTGCGCAGCGGGAATTCCGGTGGCAAGCGGGATTTTTCGATCATGCGCTGCGGAGTGACGAGAGCTTTGCGGAGAAGTGGGCTTACATCCGTATGAATCCTGTGCGGAAGGGATTGGTCACAACGGCAGAGGATTGGCCGTATTGGGGCGGGTTTCATCCGGAGGACGGTCGCCCGTTGCAAAACGAGGGGAACGCCGGGTGAGGTCACCCGGCCTACAGCGCTTGAATTTGTAGGTCGTGTGACCGCACGCGGCGCAGTCTGGTGAGAACGCCCGGTCGGTGACCGGGCCTACAATTCCTTGGGTAATCCGCCGTTGTATACCGCGTGACCCCACGCGGCGGAAATTGGAGAAACGATTTGATGCGCCGGGTCGGTGACCGGGCCTACAACGGAAAATGTCGGCCGCGTGACCCGCCTGAGGCGGGCAAGCCTCACGCGGCGGGAGTTTGAAACGAAAGGACAGCTATCATGCCACGCAAACTCAGTTCGATTTCGCCGGATTGGTGGGACTACACCACGCTCGACGCGGACCTCATCGAGGCCGCCGCGCGGCTGACGCCGCGCGACCTCGAACGCCTCTCGCGGCCCGGGTTCAAGGTCGTCATGTACGACACGCTGGCGGACTTCTACCTCGCCGAGGCGCTCGAATACATCACCGCCTGGCGGCAGAGCACCGCGGACAACCCGGTCGGCATCTGCGGCCCGATCGGCCCGACCGAACAACTGCCGCTGGTCGCGCGCATCGTCAACGCGCTCGGCCTCGACGTGCGCGCCGGCCATTTCTGGGGCATGGACGAATGGTTTTTGGACGGCACGGAGATGGCGGTGACGCACCCGCTCTCGTTCGAGCGCGCCGACCGCGAAATGTGCTTCAACCGCATCGAGAAAAAACTGCGCATGGCCGACGACCACCTGCATTTCCCCAAGGCCGACACCGCGCCCTACCGCCGGAGCTGGGATGCCGGCGTCCGCTGCGCCGTGATGCAGGGCGGGCAGGGCGACGTGAAGCACTGGGCGTTCAACGACCCGCCGCAGCGCACCGGGAAATACAAGGACGCCCCGCCGCCGCCCGCCGAGTACCTCAAGCTGGCGACGCGCGTGGTGAAGCTGCACCCGCTGACCGTCGCGCAGAACGCGCGCACCAGCGGCGGCGGGAACATCGCGCTCGTGCCGACCATGGCCATCAGCGTCGGCCCGGCGGAGACGTGGAAGGCGGAGAAGGTGTCCATCTGGCAGGCCGGCCAGCACGACAACCCCTTCGGCCAGCGCCTGACCGCCTACATGATATCCAAGCGCCTCGCCGACAGCGCCGTCCCGATGAGCCTGCTCGCCCTGCACCCGAACGTGCAGTTCAACTACTACCGCGGCGGCCTCGGGTCGTGCGCGGTCGAGATGCACTGACCCCTTGGAGAACACCATGAACACCCACCTCAATCGCAGGGATTTCCTGAAGACCTCGGCCACGCTGGCCGCCGGGGCGACCCTCGCCTCCCGCGGCATTCTCACCGCGAAGGAGCGCACGCGATCCATCGGCGCCAACGACCGGATCCGCATCGGCCTCATCGGCTGCGGCGACCGGGGCGTGAACGTGCACATGGCCAGCATCCGCAAGCACGCCCAGGCCGAGAACCTCGCGCTCGTCGCGCTGTGCGACCCGTGGAGCAAGGCGCGCGAAAACGCTGCGGCTAAGGCCAAGGAATGGCTGGGCGCCGACGTGAAACAGTGCCGTACCTACCACGAGCTGCTCGACCTGCCCGAGGTGGACGCCGTGATGATCGCCTCGTGCGACCACTGGCACTCGACGCATCTCGAGGCCGCCGCGAAGGCCGGGCGGCACGTCTATGTCGAAAAGCCGATGGCCATCGAGTTCGACGAGCTGACCCGCGCGTACGAGGCGGCGAAGAAGTCGGGCGTGGTGATCCAGGTGGGGACGCAATCGCGGAGCAGCGCGAGCGCGGGGGGCTGCCGCGCCCTGGTCAAGGCCGGGACCCTCGGGAAGATCTCGCGCATCGAGCAGGTCCGCAATGCCGACAAGCCCTACTGGTATCACTACCTCAAGCCCGACGTGCAGGCCGCGGATGTGGACTGGAAGGAATTCACGAAGGGCCGCACCAAAAAGCCGTTCGACCCGATCCTGTATTCCGGCTGGTACGGCTACTGGGAATTTTCGCAGGGCCCGGTGCCGCAGCTCGGCGTCCACTTCCTCGACCTCATCCACTTCATCACCGGCATCGGCTTCCCCGAGACCTGCGTCTGCCTCGGCGGCATCTACACGTGGAAGGACGAGCACCACTTCTCGGCGCCTGACCAGGTGCAGGCCGTCTGGAACTATCCCGAGGGCGTGATGGTCAGCTACTCGAGCAACTTCGGTAACAGCAGCGGCAACCTCCTCCGCCTCGCCGGCGAGAAGGGCACGCTGAACATGGAGGCGCTCTGGAGCGAGCCCACCTACACCGCCCGGGGCGGCATCAACCGCGACGGCTCGATCCGCGGCGAGAACAAGGTCGTCCCGGTCGAGCAGACGGACCACTGGGTGAACTGGTACCGGTGCATGCGCAGCGGTGACACGCCGAACGCGCCGCTGGACGCCGGCTACCAGCATTCCGTCGCGAGCATCATGGCGACGATGTCTTATGAGTCCGGCCGCCGTACGCGGTTCGACGCGAAGAAACGCAAGATCGTGATGGATTGATAGAAAAATGAAAAAGACCATTCTGATACTCGCCGCCTGCCTCGCCACCTGCGCGCTCGGCGCGGCAGACGACGATGGCTTTGTCCCCCTGTTCAACGGCAAGGACCTGTCCGGCTGGGAGCCGTGCAACGTCGCGCCGGAGACCTTCACGGTGCGCGATGGCCTGATCGTCACCACCGGCCGTCCCGTCGGCACGCTGCGCACGACCCGGATGTACGAGAACTTCATCGTCGAGTTCGAGTGGCGGCATATGAAGGCGGCCGGCAACTCCGGCCTGTTCATCTGGGCGGACGGCCTGCCGGTCACCGGCTCGACCTTCTCGCGCGGCATCGAGATCCAGGTCCTCGATCCGGGCTTCAACGTCCCCGGCAAGAACGAGTGGTACACCACGCACGGCGACATCTTTGCCGTCAACGGGGCCGCGCTGACCGTCGCGGGCCGCATCTCGCCCAACGGCAAGCGCAGCTTCCCGGCGGAGGACCGCACCAAGCCCTCGCCGGAATGGAACCACTACCGCGTCGTCGCCACCAACGGCGACATCAGCCTCAGCGTCAACGGCAAGGTGGTGACGATCGCCAGGGCCGCCTCGCCGCGCAAGGGCTACCTCATGCTGGAGGCCGAAGGCTCCGAGGCGCACTTCCGCAACCTCCGCATCCGGGAACTGCCCTCCACCAACCCCAAGCCGGAGGAGATCGCCGTCGAGGGGATTGGCTACGTGCCGCTGTTCACTGGGCTCGACCTGCGCGGCTGGAAGGCGCCCGCGGGCGACAACGGGCATTGGAAGGTCGTCAAGGAAGTGATCGACTACGACTCGCTGAGCGAGGCTCCGGCCGCCGACAAGAACCTGTGGAGCGAGAAAGAGTATGGCGACTTCCAGCTCGTCGCCGACTGGCGGATCAAGGCGACGCCGTACACCAATCCGCGCATGTACCACGTGCGGCCCGATGGCACCGAGGAGCCCGGCCCCGACGGCAAGCCGCAGCCCTATCCGGGGCCCGATTCCGACTCCGGGATCTTCCTGCGCGGGGCGGGCAAGTACCAGGTCAACATCTGGTGCTGGCCCGTCGGCTCCGGCGAGATGTACGGCGTGCGCCGCGACGCCGCCCTGCCGCCCGAGGTCCGCGCCGGCGCGACCCCGCGGCTCAAGGCCGACCACCCCGTGGGCAAATGGAACCGGTTCGACATCACCGTGCGCGGCAGCACCGTGAAGGTCTTGCTCAACGGCCAGCCCGTCCTGCCCGGCGTGACGATCCCCGGCCTCCCCGCCCGCGGCCCCATCGCCCTCCAGCACCACGGCAGCCAGAAGGACGGTAAATGGACCAGTCCCCCGGCCCTCGTCCAGTACCGCAACATCTTCATCCGCGAGTTGAAGTAGGCAAGCGCAGCGCCGACGCTGGCGGGGAAGAGAAGCATTAACCACTGAGGTCACAGAGGAAGCCGGAGGTCACGGAGGAAGATTGGAATAGCTACGAAGAGACCTAAAGCGGCTACGCCGCAACCAAACCTCACGCGGACTTGTCCGCCTTAGGTGGAGCGTGAGGACTGCTTTGCAGAAGCCGCTGCCATAGTAGACCTCTCGCTCTGCGAGAGGCTTTCGTAAATTGTCCTACCAGCCTGCTCGGAAATTGAAAAGGCGGTAGGGTCACGGCTTCACGCTGCACATGCCATCTGCCGGGAATGGGTGCCTGTGAAGGGTGCAGACGCGACCCTGCTCTACTATGATTCTGTCTTTCAATGATTCTGTCGTAATCCGGAATGCCCATCCATTTCTCACCAGAACTATTTCGGTGGGCACGTGGCACGAGCACCGAGAGCGACCGGCTTTTCAGTCCTGTGGTTCTGCCCTCAATGATTCTGTCGCAATCCGGAACGACAAAACCATTTTACGACAGAACCATTTCGGAGGCATTAGGCGCCGAGCCGCACCCGTGGTCGTACCTTCTCTCCTATGATTCTGTCTTTCAATGATTCTGTCGTAATCCGAAAGCCCAATGCCATTTCTCACCAGAACTATTTCGGTGGGCACGTGGCACTGAGCCCCGGGAGCGACCTACTTTTCAGTCTTATGGTTCTGCCCTCAATGATTCTGTCGCAATCCAGAACGACAAAACCATTTTACGACAGAACCATTTCGGAGGCATTAGGCGCCGAGCCGTACCACTGGTCGTACCTTCTCTCCAGTCCCCCCGCCCTTGTCCAGTACCGCAACCTCTTCATCCGCGAGTTGAAGTAGCCAGCGCCCCGCCGACGCTGGCGGGGAAGAGAAGAATTAACCACACCCTTCGACTACGCTCAGGGCGGGGAGGTCACAGAGGAAACCAGAGGGCACAGAGGCGGAAGGAAGAATCCACAGATTGCACAGATGACACAGATTCAGCGGGAGAAATCGGTGAAATCTGTGGAGGGCTCTTCTTCTCCGCATAATCCAGTGCTCCGTGATTGCCCGCTTCGACTTCTTGGCGTCTTCGTGCCTCCGCTTCCTGAATTATCTCGGCTGTACTTATCTGGTAGCCTGGGGTTGTGCTAACATCCGCCGCTATGAAATCATGCTTTCATCCATGCCTGCTCGCCCTCGCTGTGCTGGGGGCAACCGGGGCGGCACCCTATAAACCGTCTGACGGCGAACTCCGGCAGATCCGGGCGAAGACCGATGAACTGGCCACCGTGTTGAAACGGTTGAGGGCGGACGACGCACTGCTCGCCGACGTGGAGATTTACCACAAGGCGGCGGTGTGGATCATGCGCTACTCCGATGAGGAGTTTTACTCGAAGTCCTACGTCGCCGACACGCTCGCCGTGCTCGACCGCGGCCTCGCCCGCGCGCAGGAACTCGCCGCCGGCCAGCCGTCCTGGCCCACGCAAAAAGGCCGGCTCGTGCGCGCCTACCGCTCGCGTGTGGACGGCAGTGTCCAGCCGTACGCGCTGACCATTCCCGACCACTGCGACGGGCGTCTCGATGTCGTGTTGCACGGGCGCGGCGGGACGCTGAACGAGGTCAGCTTCATCGCGGCGCACGAGACCACGAAACCTCTGCCGCCGGACCAGCACCACATGATCCTGGAGGTTTTCGGCCGCGTCAACAACGCCTACCGCTGGGCGGGCGAGACCGACGTGTTTGAAGCCATCGCCTCGGTCCGTCAACGCTATCGGGTTGACGAAAACCAGGTCGTGCTGCGCGGTTTCTCGATGGGCGGCGCCGGCGCGTGGCACCTCGGGTTGCAGTATCCCGACCTGTGGGCCGCGGTGGAGGCCGGCGCGGGGTTCACGGACACCAAGCGCTACGCCAGGCTCGACAACCTGCCGGCATACCAGGACGCCACGCTGCGCATCTACGACGCGGTGGACTACGCGCCCAACGCCTGCAATGTCCCGTTCGTGGGCTACTGCGGCGAGGACGACAAATCCCTGCCGAACACCACCAGCATGCGCGAAGCGTTGACGCAGGAAGGCTTCCACTTCACGCCTGACGGACTGAACTGGATCACGAAAGAGTTGCGGATGCTGTTCCTCATCGGCCCGAAGACCGGCCACAAGTTCCATCCCGACAGCAAACAGCGCTCGGAACAATTCATCCAGGGCATGTTGCCGCGCAAGACGCCGGGCCATGTGCGGTTCGTCACCTACACGACGCGCTACAACCGCTGTTTCGGGATCGAGGTGCTGGCGCTGGAGAAACATTACCAACGCGCCGAGGTCGAGGTGCGGCGCGACGCAGGCGGAAAAGTGCTCGAGCTCAAGACCCGCAACGTGGCCCGGCTGGCGATCGATGGGAAGGAAGTGCGTTCCCTGGCCTCCCCGTTGCGCAAGACGCACGGCCTGCAAGGTCCGATCGATGACGCGTTCATGGAATCGTTCCTGTGCGTCCAGCCCTCCGGCCCGGCCGATGCGCGGCTGGAACTCTTCCGCCGGGAGTTTGCCAAGTGGATGCGCGGGGAGGTGCGCGTCAAGGCCGACACCGCCGTCACGGCCAAGGACATCGCCAGCCACCACCTGATCCTGTTCGGCGACCCGTCCAGCAACCGGCTCATCGCGCAGCTGGCCGGCCGGCTGCCGATCCGCTGGACGCAGGACACCATCGTGGTCGGGGGGCGGACGTTCAGCGCCGCCGAGCACACGCTGGTGATGATCTACCCGAACCCGTTGAACCCGCGCCGGTACGTGGTGCTCAACAGCGGGCACACGTTTGGCGAAAAGGAGTTTCGCGGTACGAACGCGCTGCTGTTCCCGCGGCTCGGCGATTACGCGGTGCTCAAGCGCGACGGAACTGTCGTGCTGGCCGGCCTGTTCGGCGAGAACTGGGAACTGTAATTACTTCGTCGCCCTCCACCCTGCAGACGGCGGCTTGCCTGATTACTGCCTGAGCAGGCCAAGGAAGCCCATATCGGCGGCCTACGAAAAATTCCCTAAGTGTATTGTGAGGGGCTGACCCTGCGGCCCCATCCGCTGGTTCCTGCCCGTTTCCGAACCTGGAGACCCGATTCGCAGCCTAACGCCTTGAAGACATTCCGCGCTTGACCCCTCATCTCTGCTGCGTCTAGCATATCTGTGTTGTGGATAAATCGGATACGAGGAAGGGGTCCGAGGTGAATAAGCTTCGAAAAGTAAGAACGTTAGCCCTCGCGTCTACACTAATCATTTTGGGCCAAGGTTGCATCACTACGTCCGGAGGATTCGGCGAGTTTTATCAATCAGAAACAGACGAACAGTACCCGGCTACACAGGCTGTTCGCATATATCGGTTTTCCCCCGACTCGTTGCAGGCGCTCCGGTACGATGGCTATACGGTGATCGGGCAGGCAAATTTTACCGGCCCACTCGCAGATAAGTTACAGGCAATTACGCAGGCCCAAAAGGTCGGAGCACAGGTGGTTCTTCTTAATATCCGACTTATCGGAACCAGTCAAACGGCAATCCCCGTGACCGATTACCATGCTCCACAGACCACCATGATCCAATCCAGCGGTTCCGCCAGCGGCAGCGCATATGGTTCCGGAGGATATGCCTTTGGTACCGCCAATGGATATAGTACGTCCTATGCGACTACACCGGGGTACACGACAACTCAGTTCATACCCATGACAATCGAGACATATGAGCATTCTGCAATTTTTTTTCGCAAGGTAGATGACCACACCCAAGTCCCTGCTAAAAAGCAACAACCGGTTCCATCTGATGACAGAAGAATCATCACAGAACCTCAGGGCTCATTCAACAACGACGAGTTGCGGTCACTAAGCAGGAGGAAATACGGCTACTGAAGCGGTCAGACCCTCGTTGCTTTAAACGGAAAGAAAGCACTAAAAACCCTAACTGCGGCGGAACAGGAGACAATCTTAAAATTTTGAATTTAAGCTGGGAGCCTCCGGGCCATAGTAAAGGAGGTAAAATTCTTTTGGCTGAGGATTGTTTGCACCTAGCAGTACCTAACATCGACGACCTCGCCGGCACACCCGCGTTCAATCCAAACCTCTTCATTCGTGAGCTGAAACGCCCAGGAGCGCGCCGGCAGTGATGTGCCGATGTCGCTTCCCGCCCGTCACCCTGATATCCGGTGCTGCTATGCCGCGGCGGCGAAGTGGAGCGGCACTGGACGTCAAGCTGTGGGAAAACTTTCGCTGCTACTGCGAGCGACAACCTTTATCTGCCGGTCGCCGCGGTCACGGTAAATAGCGAGTGAATGTTGTGGCGTCACGGCAGGGTCGCGAGCTTGTTATAAGCAAGCAAGTCAAATGGGTTAAAGGAATGAAAGTCCCATCTGGGGATGTGCAATTTATTACTCTTGAATGCCTCTGCAAGAGAGAGGAAATCCTGCTTGGAGGTAACGTCGAAGAGCACCTTTGTTCTCTCGAAATAGCGAGCAGACTGGCTACGAGCAAATACTTCAAAAGGCCCATAGTGTCGTTGCGAGTAGACCAGTGTCATCGGCCACCAATTCTGAGAATCACCGACGCGAAGATAATCAAGACAATCGCGCAAGAACAGAACGAAGTCGGCCTCCATGATTTGCGCGAACGAAATAGCGCTGTGCGTTGACCGGTTGTTCAGGAGGTCAGCGTGGAGGGAACTGCGATGCAGTTTTAGTCGCGTATTGCGGTGCTCAAGAGATGTCAAGTGCTGCCGAAATTCAGAGAACGAGACCATCGCGTCTTGCCCGCGTCGTGCATTTGTAGCAACATAGTAGTGGTGGCGCAGTAGGTGCGCCACCGCAGGAAAACACTCGCGCCGGAGGAGAACCGCCACCGCATAAAGAAATAGTTCATGTACGATGAAACGCAGATTATCCCAGTCCCAGTCTTGATATTGCGTGACGGATTCTGGCCGATCAAGATAGGGAAGCAAATTCTCAAACAGTCTATGGATGGCTTCCCACGATTCCTCTGTGTTGCGGTATTGCGCAAGCGCTATGAAGACATCAACTGCTTCGTTCCGATAGGGTGTGAATTGATCAATACTTCGAATCACCTTTTCGTCAAACTCCTCGTCATCCTTCACGATACGAAACCGCTCAAAATTCTGTGACAGCGTTTCGAAGTATTCCTTCACGGCTCCAGAACAGTATGTGCGACTTTCACGGATTGCATCAAGTGCCCTGCGATAATGAGCGGTGGTCGCAAGACTCGGTGCCCCCTCAGCTTGGAGAAATGAAGGGGGTGCCCCGATATCAGGTTTCAAATGAAGGGGCTTATCAAATGCCCATCTCAGGAGCTGCTCGAAATTACGTCCGTACAACTCGGGGCTACTCAAATCGATATATACACGTGATTTGTAATATGTTGGCAAGAGCGGCTTGCCTGACTCATCTCGTTCGGGCAAAACAGCAACGAATTTCGTCTGGTCCTGTTTTGCGTAGACCTCAGCCGAAATGATTTGAGTTTCTGTTCCGACTCCACCGCGGCGGCCATCAGCCTTCTCTGCATAGACGCGGTCACAGATCATTGCAACCTTCTTAATTGCCGGGTCAACGGCCATTTTTTCCATGAAGGCATTGGCGTCGTGGCCTTCTTTCAGATCCCACTTATCAAGAATCACATCTACTCCACTTTCGCGCAACTCTGTGGCGAGAGTGATCACCCATTGCTCGTGTGCAGGCGATGTCCAACTATAGGAGATGAACAGTTTTGGGGTTGAGTGGTTCGCCATTCTTCTTTTCCTTGTATTCAGTGGGACCGTCGGCGCGTTGAGGTTCGGTGAGTCGGGGGGGCCACAACCTGCGACGCTTGAGTAATTGGTTCAAGGGGTGGCATGGGTAGCGCAGAGAGGGCCGCTGGTGCCGCACCGGCCGCTTGAGTCATCCTGAATTGCCGCATGGCTGACCGCGATTTCATCCCCTAAGCCTCGCAACGGTGCGTAGCGTAGCGGCGGGGGTGGGGGCCTGTCCATCCTTAAGTGCGGGTCGTGCTGTCGCCGTTGCCCCGGCCACGGCCGGGGCGGGGAGATAAGAGCGACGACAAAGGGCGCGAAGGAAACTGGAGCACACTGAGGCAGGATCCTGGCAAATCCCCGTACGACCTATACACCATCGATGGTCTGCGGTATTTACCTTGCCAACTGTGATATGGAAATGCACTGAGGTTAAATAGCAGACCATACACGTTGCTAACGACTAGCATAACCTAGCGCAAACAACACGATTGATAGAACGATGCGGAACTCTCAATCGCCGCGCTGGTTCATGCGCTTACAGTACAGATGACTACACCATAACTCGTCCACGAACAACGCTCGCATCAACAATTTCGACGTCGCGATCGAACTCCTGAACCTGATCCCGAATTACTTTTCTTACTGCGAGGGGCAATCTCCAGCCGAGAATCAAGCGTGCAATGCAACCGCGCGGGATCTCCCGGATGTAAATATGACTATTCTCTTTCGGTTCCTTGCGACAATCGGCGAGGGGCAGGACAATTCGAACCTCTCGTTCATAGCTCCAGTCAGGGAATTTTGCGAAGAAAATTGACTCATGAGATCGCGTCTCAAAGCTAACGCTAAGACGATCCCGTTCGTACCTAACAGCGATTGGCTGCGATAGCACACCAGTATCGTCCCCTTGAAAGACACGCTCTAAGTCTACAAACTCAATTACAAGCCCGGTCGCGTTGTTAGCATAATGCGCCCACATCGGAAGTGAGTCATATCGAAGCGATGAACAAAAACCCCCTGCATTAGGGGCGATCGCCAGCACCAACTCATTGAGTTGCTGTTCCAAGGTCGCGATCTGATCATAGTAAGGCAAGTGAAGCTGAGCCGTCGCTTCATTGGGGGTTTCCGGAAGTCCGCCTGCGTGAAATTGAGGTGAGAGCCGCCGCAACAAGTTTTTTTGTCGGCGGAGATTGATCATATCCGTTTCCGTATAACCATCCTTACGCAGACGATCAAGAGACCTCTTCACCTCTTCCGTTATGATGTTGGGCGTTAGCTCAGACGGATCATTCAACTCAGGGACGGGTGTGAATTTGATCATTCCTCGCAACAGAAACGAAACCGCGCTTGGATCAGCTATGAACTTGTAAAGAGTTTTCATCGGCATCAAATTCTGTTCATCAAGATTGGGCCTTCTGGCTGCGAATCAGCGGACAACACGAAACACCCCGCAGGCACCGCAACCACTGCTTGCGTCCTCCTGAATTGCCGCATGGCTGACCTCAAATTCATCCCCTAATCCTCGCAACGGTGTGCAGCCTAGCGGTGGGGTGGGGGCCTGTCCATCCTTAAGTGCGAGTCGTTCTGTCGCCGTTGCTCCGGCGGGGGAAGGCAGCATCAACCACAGAGGTCACAGAGGAAGCCGGAGGGCACGGAGGTGGGAACCTCTGAGAACCTCTTTCCGACCTCCCTGCCCTGAGCGCAGTCGAAGGGTGCGGCCTCTGTGGTTAACTCTGCTGGGCGCCTTCGCTGAGAATCTGTGTCATCCGTGTAATCTGTGGATGCTCCCGCTTCCCGCCTGGCGCCTTCTTGTCACTCGTCGGCCAGCTTGCCCGCCAGGGCGTCGGGCATGATCGTCTCTGCAATGTACTTCCCGAGGAGATAGTAGGACCGGATCAGGATGGTGCTGTATGCCTGCCGCATCGTCGCCGTCATGGGGAACACGTGCTCCGCGAGGTCCTTTTCCTCCTGGAAGAACTCCGCGAAAGCCTCCTTGTCCTTGAGCTGGAGCTTCCGCAGGAACTCGAGGACGTTCCGGGGCGTCGGACGGATGAGGATGAGTTTGCCTTGCCGGGCGCCCGACTTGTGCCCGCACTGGTAGGACTCGTTGTGGACCAGCGGCACGGTCAGGGGGTTGAATTTCTCCCCGAAGTGGGCGTTCAAATACTGCTTCGCTTGCTCACGGGAGAAGGGCAGGTCGGTCAGGTTATCATCCTGCCCCATCTGCGATACGATGATGGTCCTGACCCCGCGCTCAAGCAAGGGCAGCAGGCCCAGGTTGTCCGACTTCCCGCCGTCATCCAGATGGTAGACCGTGCGCAAGCCCGGGATGGGGCTCCCCGCGCAGCGCGCCTTCATGGAGTACTGGAGCAGGAAGGGCAGGCCGCCAACGACGCCCGACGAGTGGGCCAAGGCGAGCGACAGCTTGGAGCCGGGCCGGTCGTCGAACCACAACCACTTGTCGTTCGTCCAGGTCAGGTTCGTGGCGCCGAGCCGCATGAAGAAACCGCTGTAGCCTCTGTTGGTGGAATCGACGATGGTGCCGATGTAGTCGGGCGTGGTCTCGAACGGGTAGTTGCCCAGCCTGGCGTCTTCATGGAATACATAGGATGCGTCGAGTTGAAGATCGGGTAGGGACGGCCTCTCGTCTGCGCGCACCCTGCGTCGGAGAGGTGCTGCGACAGGTCGATGTCGCCGCCGGCGCAGTAGGCGTGCGCGATGTCCTCCTGCCAGCGTTCCTTCCGTTGCGTCGTGATGCCAAAGAGGGAGAGCTTCTGCTCATGGCGCAGAATCCGAGCCGCCTCCTGCCAATGGGGCGCCTTGGTTCCCAGCCGGGCATAGGCATCCAGGTTGGCGAAGAAGGTGTCGTCGGAGTTGGTCGTGCCCCAATAGGCGCCGTTGGCCCAGCTCCCGCCGCTCACCGAGGAGATGTAGTCGACCTGTGCCAGCATGGTGCGGTCCTTGTACCGGGTTGAATGGAGGCCGGAAAGCAGCCCGAGCTGGAACGCCGCCGAACGGATCCCGCCGCCCGACATGGCGAGGCCCAGGAGATCGTCGGGCCGGCGGGACAGGTCGGTCGCTTGGCGGCGCGCGTTGATCTGTTGATATTCATGGCCAAAGTAACGCTCCGGGTCCGCCTGCCGGTCACCCGGCGAGGCCAGCAAATAGAGGGACCTGGCAGGATCATGACTGACCGGGGTTCCCGCCAGGGGTGCCGTCGATGAACACGAGGTCAGCAGGATCGCGGCGGCCATGGCGGCCGAGACGGATAGGATGGCGCTACGCTTCATGGTCAGTACCTCCGGGTGATCGCCGTTTGGATAACGAAAGCGGGGACAAGTCTGAAACAACACCCTTCCGGATGCCGGGCTGCGGTCAGGTGGGTGGGGGCCAAGGACAACACAGCACAACCCGCCGGCGCAGCCGCCTGCGTCGTGCTGCTTTGCCTCATGGCGGACCTCGATTTCATCCCCTGAACCTCGCAATGTTGTGAAGCGTAGCGATGAGGGTGGTGGGCTGTCCATCCTGAATTGCGAGTCGTTCTGTCGCCGTTGCTCCGGCCGGGGAAGGCAGCATCAACCACAGAGGAAGCCGGAGGTCACGGAGGAAGAGCGAAATAGCCACGAGAGAACATATAGATCGCAGAGAATTTCTTTGAGATCTCTGTGCCCTTTCGTGGCTAATTCCGCTCCTCTGCGAACCTCTTTCTGACCTCGGTGTCCTCTGTGGTTCTCTGCTTGGCGTCTTCGCTGAAAATCTGTGTCATCCGTGTAATCTGTGGATGAGCTTTCTATCGGCCCGCGCCACGCTAACCGGGGATCTCGGGCTCGACCAGTTGCGCGAGCTGGGCGAGCGACTCCTGCCAGCCGAGATAGCAGGCCTCGGGCGGGATGACGGCGGGCACCCCTTCCTGCACGATGGTCAGCTCCGTCCCGACGGACACCGCCTTCAAGGTCACTGTCACCTGCAGTTCACCGGGCAGGTTCGGGTCGTCAAAGGCGTCGGTGTAGCGGAGGCGTTCGTGCGGCACCAGCTCGAGATACTTCCCTCCGAACGAGTGGCCGCTGCCGGTGCTGAAATTCGTGAACGACATCCGGTACGTGCCGCCGACCTTGGCCTCGAGGTGGTGCACCCGGCCGGTGAAGCCATGGGGCGGCAGCCATTTGGCCATGGCGTCGGCATCGAGAAACGCCCGGTAGATTTTCTCGGGCGGCGCCCGGAGCACGCGGTGCAGCCGGATCGTGTTGGTCGTCATGCTGTCGTTTCCTTTCCATCTGCGCGCGCCTGCGGCGAACGCTACGCTGCGCAACGTACCGGCGCGGCCGGGGCTTGTCCAGTCGACGGTGCGGATTGGCCAGGGGTGTCGCACCGGCCGCGGCCGGGGGGAAAGAGAAGAATTAACCACCGAGGTCACAGAGGAAGCCGGAGGACACGGAGGTGGGAACCTCTGCGAACCTCTTTCCGACCTCTGTGCCCTCTGTGGTTAAGTCCGCTTGGCGCCGGTGTCAGAAATCTGGCCTGGGCGCCAAAAAGGGCTTGAGGATGGGGCAGAAGAGGCTAAAACCCTGCGCAGCGGGACCTATCCGGGAGAAAGTTTATGCAACGTCAAACCATAGTGCTGTTGGGCCTGGCGGCGGTGCTGGTAGGCGGGGCCGTCACGATGTGGAGCTTGAGGGGGCCGGCGTCGGGATCCAAGGTTGGCGCGGAGCCGGCAACGCAGCCGAAAGCGCCCGGGGCCCCAGCCAAAGACGGGCGGGCGAAAACCGCCCATGCCGGCGACGTGGCCCGCTGGGCCAACGTGGCGTCCGCCGGGAAGCCGGCCGCGGCGCCCGCCGGCGAGGAGCGCGGCTTCAGCCTCGGCCGGGGCATGGTGGACGGCATCCGGCAGCGGGTGGAGGCGAAGCTGGCCGACCTGAAGGTGCGGCTGCACCTGACCGACCAACAGATGCAACTGGCCTCGCAAATGATCGACCAGAAGCTGGCCCTGGCGACCCCGCTGGTGGAGAAGATCTTCGAGGGCAAGGACAGCAAGGAAATCAACGAGGCGCTGGCCGGCCTCTATGACAGCGCCCAGGCCGACCTGCAGCGGCTGTTCTCTCCCGAGCAGTGGGCGGACTATCAGAAGGCCCAGACGGAGGAACGGCAAAGCCAGGCCGACCGCATGGCCGCCGCCGATCTCGACCGCATGAAGAAATCCCTGCAGCTGACCGACCAGCAGCACGAGGCGGCCTACGCCGCCCTGTATCAATCCTCGCTCGATTTTCTCCAGCAGACCCAGAGCGGGCTCCGTCCGCCGGCGGATCTGCCCCAGTTTGTGGAGCAGACCGCCCAGGCCAAGACCGATGCGCTCCGCCCGGTGCTCACCGCCGAGCAGTTTGAAAAGTACGACGCCGGCGTGAAAAAATATGTGCGCGGCGTCCAAGGCTTCTTAAACGCGCCGGCCAATCCCTAGCCCCGGGTGGGTGGAGGAAAAATTAACCACAGAGGTCACAGAGGCAGCCGGAGGGCACAGAGAAGGAGTGAAATAGCCACAAAAGTACGCAGAGATCACAAAGATTTTCTTTGAGCTCTTTGAGCCCTTTCGTGGCTAATTCCTCTCCTCTGCGAACCTCATTCCGACCTCCCTGCCCTGAGCGGAGTCGAAGGGCGTGTCCTCTGTGGTTTTCTTATGTTCCGGCGACGATCTGGGCGAGGCGCTGGTGATGCTCGGCGGGGGTCAGGCTGCCGCCTTCGATCGTCATCCAGCCGCTGTACCCAATCGCCTCGAGTGCGCCGCGGACCTTTCCCCAGTTGACGCTGCCGTCGCGGATGTTGACGAACTTGCCGTCGCCGCCGGGCGCGTCGTTGAGCTTGAAGTCCTTCACATGGCACTTGGCGATCAGCTGGCCGAGCGCGCGGATCCAGTCCTCCGGCGGCGCGTACTTGACGTGGTTGCCGATGTCGAAGTAGGCGCGCAGCCACGGGCTCTGGAAGCTGCCGACGAAGTTCGCAAAGATATCCGGCTTCACCCACAGGTTGTTCCAGACGTTCTCATGCGCGATGACCACACCGGCCTTCTTGGCGACGGGGATCAACTGCTCGAACGCCTTGCGCGTGGCGTCGATCGCCACGTTGTGCGCCGCGATGTAGTCGGCATAGGGCGCGTTGTCGCCGGCGACGCATTTTTGGATGCGCCCGGTCTTGGCGTCGAACTCGAACTGGAACTCGCGCGGCTTGGGCAACTTCATCCCGCCGCCCCCGATGCGGCAGGGGACAACGAGCAACGCGTCGGCGCCATAGGCCTGCGAAACCTGCAACGCCGTCGTGATGTTGGCGACGCCCTCATCGAATTTCTTCCCGTCGTTGAGTTGCGCCCAACCGAACAGGACACTGTGGATTTTCAGGCCCATTTTTTCCGCCAGCGCGCGCGCGGTGGCCGCCTGCTCTGGCGTGACCTTCCACGCGCTGGACTCCATGCCGTCGTAGCCGGCTGCCTTCAGCTCCGCCAGGTATTTCTCGTCGGGCAGGCCGTGGATCAGCGCCGTCTTCAGCGTGGTCTTGAACTTCGGCTCGGCGGCGCGGGTCGCGCAGAATGCGCCTGCGCCCAAGGCGCCGGCCGCCGCGGCGGTGGTCATGAGGAATTGGCGTCGGGTTTGTGGGGTCATGCTTGTGCTCCTTTATCCGTTGAGGGTCCAGCCGTCGCGGTAGGTCTTGCGGATGAACCCGTCGGCCTCGGGACAGTTGGTCGCCTTGAGGTTCGCGGCGTCCCACTGCAGTTTCTTGCCGGCGCGGTAGGCGACGAGCGCGAGCAGGTTGTGCTCGATGAGCGTGCCGGCGTAGTCGAAGTTGCACAGCGTCGGGCTGCCGGTCTTGCAGGCGTTGATCCATTCCTGGTGGTGGCCGACCGAGGGCGGGATCAGGCTCGCCTCCGTGGGCGCGTGGTACTTGGTCATGTTGCTCTTCGGCACCAGGATGCGCAGGTCGTAGTCGGCCACGAGCGTGCCCTCGGTGCCCTTGAAGATGTGGCCCTTGAAGAGCTTCTCGCGGTCGAACGCGCTGTTCGGCATGCCGGGCTTCTTGCCGCCGTCATACCAGTAGACCTTCACGGCGGGCCGCTTGTCGGTCGCGGGATGCTCCCACGTCGCGGTGAGCCACTCGGGGCAGGTGTCCGGGTTGACGGGCGTGCCGGTGGCCTCGCACGAGGTCGGGAAGCGCAGGTCGAACGCCCACCAGGCGAGGTCCATCATGTGGCTGCCCATGTCGCCGATCTGGCCGCTGCCGAAATCCCAGAAGCGGTTCCACGCGAGGCAGCCGCCCATGTAGCCGGCGTTGTAGGGGTGCTCGCGGCTCGGCCCGAGCCAGAGGTCCCAGTTCAGGTGCGCCGGCACCGGTTCCGCGGGCAGATACGAACCGCCCTTGGGCAGGCGGCTGCACCAGACGCGCGCCTCCTGGGGCGTGCCGATCGCGCCGTCGCGGATCAGTTCGACCACGCGCCGGAAGTTGTCGCTGGCGTGGATCTGCGTCCCCATCTGCGTCGCCAGCTTGCCCTTGTGCTTCAGGTAGGTTTCGCGCACGAGTCGCGCCTCGTGCACGGAATTGGCCAGCGGCTTCTCGCAGTAGACGTGCAGCCCGCGGTTCATCGCCCAGATGTTGACGAACGCGTGCGTGTGGTCGGTGGTGGCGCAGACGACCGCGTCGAGGCCCTTGTGCTCAAGGCACAGGCGCCAGTCCACGTAGGTCTTGGCGTTGGGGTATTTCTTGGCGGCGGCCGCCAGGTTGTTCGCGTTCAGGTCGCAGAGCGCGACGATGTTCTCGCTGCTGACGCCCGCGAGGTCGCCCGCGCCGCGGCCGCCCACGCCGATCACGGCGATGTTCAGCTTGTTGTTGGGCAACTCGGCCCCGCGCGCCCGGCTGAACGGCAATATCAGCAAGCCCGCCCCCATGCCCATGCCCGCCCGCAACAGCGTCCGTCGACTGATCTGACCCGATGCCTTCATGTCTGTTCTCCTGATTGATTCGGATGCACCGACGAAAACCGACCGCAGGCTTCTAGCACACCGCGCCAGCAAAAACAGGAAAATTTCGCGCGCGCCGGTCCGGTATTCCAAGGGTGGCAAGCGGCTCGCGGGGACGCTCGCCCTCCCATCAGCTGAACCGATACGGTGGGAGGGTGAGCGTACTCGCGAGCCGCCTTCAGATAGAGAGGTCGCTACGTCGCATTCGTGTCAGCGATTATTTCAGTTTGCCCTGCGCGAGCGCGACGGCGCCCCAGAGCGGCGCATCGTCGGAGAGCCCGGCGGGTACAATCTCGACGCGCATCTGCGGCAGCGAGTTCGCGCGCGCCGCCTCCCGCAGTGCGGCCCACCAGGCCGGGCCGGATTTCGAGACGCCGCCGCCGACCACGACGCGCTCGGGGTTGACCAATGAGATCGCGGAGCCGATGCCGAAGCCCAGCGCGCGGGCCGCGGCGAGCAGCACATCGGTGGCGAGCGGGTCGCCGGCCTGTGCGGCGCGGGCAACGAGTTCGCCGGTGACGCGCGCGATATCGCCGCCAGCCAGTTCGCGCAGCAGCACACCCGCGCCCGGTTCGGCGCGCAGCCGTACCTGGGCGACGGCCGCGAACGCGGGGCCGCACGCCATGGCCTCGACGCAGCCATGGCGGCCGCAGACGCAGAGCGGGCCGTGCGGATCGACCAGCGTGTGGCCGATCTCGCCCGCCATGCCGTCGGCGCCGGCGAAAATCTTTCCGTCGAATACCCAGCCGCCGCCGACGCCGGTGCTGACCGTGACATAAAGCAGGCTCGCGCAGCCGGTGCCCGCGCCGAAGGCGTATTCGCCCAACGCGCCGACGTTCGCGTCGTTCGCCATCGCGGCGGGTGCGCCCAGTTCGGCTTCGAGCTGGTCGCAGAGCGCGACGTTTTCCCAGCCGGGGATGTGGTGCGAAAGAAAGACCAGCCGGCCGGTGCTGTCGACCGGACCGCCGAAGCTGATGCCGATCGCGGCGGGCCGCGCGCCACCGAGCAGCCGGCGGGCGAGGGCGAGCATTGCGGCGCGCTCGTAGGCGCCGTCATGCTGCGGCGGCGAGACGCTGCGCTCGAGCGCGAGCCAGCGGCGCTCGCCGGCGCGCACGGTTGCCGCGGTCAGCTTGGTGCCGCCATAGTCCAGGGCCAGGATCAGGTTGTTGTCGGGCATGGGGTCCTCACGGTTTCGTCACCGGCTCCAGCACCGCGCCGCAGAGCAGCGCCTTGCCGGCCACCGGCGTCAGCGTCACGGTCACGCAGCCGGGCCGGGCGAGCTGCACCGGCCAGCTGCGCTCGAAGACGCGGGCCTTGCCGCCGGTCTCCTTGAAGAGGTCGATGCGCGCTTCCGGCGCCACCGCCAGCCCGGAGGCGGCGCGGAGATTCTTCACCGCGCGCCACTGCTGGCCGTCGTCGCTGACCAGCACCTCAAACTGGGGCTGGCGCGCCAGACCGCCGAACCAGGCGAGGCCCAGCCGCTCCAGGGGCACGGTGGGGTCGAGCCGGAACTGGATCCACTCGTCGCGGCCGCGCGTCGCCCAGCGGGTTTCCAGCTGGCCGTCGGCGGCCGCCGTGGCGGGAAATTCCTTCAGCTCGTGGCTGGCGGTGGCCACCGGCGCGTTCGTGTCCTTCGCCAGCGCGTCGCACGCGATTTCCTCGATGCTGTTCCAGTCGTTCTGCGCATTGCCGTGGCAGGCGAGGCGCAAGTGGCGCGCTCGCTCCGGCTCGAACGTATAGGCACTGTCGGCGCCCGCGCCGGTGGTGGCCACGGCGACGCGGAAGATGCGCTGGGCCCCTGCGGTCGACACGGGATCGAGCATGATCAGTTTCAGGCGGTAGGCGCCCGCCGGCACAACCGCGCTGTCCTTGGGCCCGCCGGCGATCGGCCGCAGCGTCAGCACGAGCTGGTTGGTGCTCTCGATGCCGCTGAGGTCCAGCGTGCGGGCGCCCGCCGGGCCGAAGGTGTCCGCGCCCGTCTCCGCGGCGCCCAGCGTCTGCCAGAGGCGGTTGCCGGCGCCGATGTGGAAGGTGAACCGGCCCGGCGCCTGCGCGAGCGGGTCGTGCGAGGTCGGGCCGAAGGCGTAGCGGATGGCCTCCACGCCGAGCTGCTGGCGCAGGCGCACGATGTGCGGTAGCCAGCGCGTGTTCATGGATACCACCAGGCCTTGCTCGCCGCGCGTGATGCCGCCGAGCGCGCTGAACTTGGCAAACTGTTCGATCACCGGTTCCGGCTTGCACTCCGCCAGCGCCGCGCGCGCGCCGGCCAGGTCGCCGGCCTTGAGCAGGGCCTGCGCCCGCTGGTAGGCGTCGTGGTTCAGGAAGAACGCGCGGATGAATTCCTCCAGGCCCTTGTAGTAGTTCACCCGGTTGCGCTGCTCCGGCGTCAGCTGCGACGGGTCCACCGCCGCGAGCAACTGGAGCCGCTCGGTGCAACCGGTCACGACCTGCGCGACGTTGGTCAGGGGCCGGTCGATAAAGTGGTCGCTCGTCTCGCGGGCGAACTTCGGCGCGTCGGTGACCCAGCGCTCAAGGTATCCGCCCAGCGGCGCGCCGAACGCCCGCGCGGCCATGTCATCGCACGTGGCGCGCAGCGGGCGGTCCCGGGTCGCGGTCCAGACCTGCTCGGCGTGGCTCTTGAAGAACAGGTCCAGCGGCCGCGTGGTCCAGTGGATGATGCCGTAGCCGCAGGCCTTGGCCTCGGTCAGCCTGGTGTAAAAATCGGGGAAGGGCGTGTAGGGCCGGCCGATGTAGTTGCCGTCGTCGTGGTGCGCCCAGATCACCGGGATGACCGCGCGGTGGGCGCCGACCTCGGCCAGGAGCTGCCGCTTCTCGGCGGTACCGAGCTTCGAGTCGTCGTGCAGCACGCCGTAGTCGAGGCCGATGAGCTTGACCTGCGGCGGCAGGAAGAGGTCGGCGCCCGGCAGGAAGGCGAAGTTCCAGGTGCCCGCCGCCAGCTGCACGCGCTCCCGGCCGAGTTCCTTGAGCGCGCGGTCGAAGGCGCGCGTGATTTTGCCGATGGCGAACAGGTTGTGCGCGTGCCAGTATTTCGCCGCCTCCGGTTTTTGGGCGACCGCCGCATTGAACTCCGCCTGCCAGCTGGCCGGCAGCTCGGCGAGCTTCGCATCCATCCACGGCGTGCCGCCGCCGCGGAACCACACCACCAGCGTCGTGATCTGCGGATAGTCCGCGAGCAGCGCCGCGACCTGCGCCTTGTAGTAGGCAAAGCCCTCCGGCGTCTCCGGGTTCGCCAGCCAGAACGTGTGGTCGCCTTCGCCGCGCACGCCGGTCATGCCGCCGGCTTTCGTCTGGATGGCGAAGCGCGCCGACTCCGGCAGCGTCCGGATCAGCTCCTGCGGATTGGCCGAGCCGGTGTCCACGTCGTCGGCGAAGAAGACCTCCATCGCGCGACCGCCGGCATAGGCGAAGACCCCCTGCATCAGCTTGCGCGCGGCGGCCGCCCGCTGCTCCTCCGGGCCCTGCGCCGCGTCGGCGCCGAAGACCGGCTGGCCGAAGACCGCACCGCCGAAGACCCGGCGCACATCGTTGACGTGCATGGTGGACCAGTCGCGGCCGCGGGCCGTGGTGGAGAGGTAGCCGACCGGCTTGGTCTGGCCGTTGAACGTGAAGCTGACCATCGGGTTGTTGCCGTAGGCGTGGACCATCACCGCGCTGAAGCGCTGCTTCTGTGCCTGCCGGATCCACGTCTGCCACTCCGGCAGGTTCCAGGTCGAGCAGCCGCTCAGGAAATTATGCCAGTCGAACACCAGCCGGTCCCGCACCAGCGGCGCATCCTCCAGCGCCCAGCCCTCGAAGCTGAACGCGCCCGCGTGTGGCGGCGGCAGGGCGTCGCCGGAGAGGTAGAAGCCGCAGCCGAGTTTTTCGAGCAGCGCGTAGACGCCGTAGAGCGTGCCGCGCGGATCGGCGCCGGCGACGATGCCGACGGTGCGCCCGTCCTCGGTGCGCGTGAAGGCCTTGAAGCTGTCCGGAGCGGCGAGGGCCGGGCTGGCGCCGCCGAGGCTGGCGTCGGTCGCGAGCCCGACGCGGATCACCGCGCCCGTGCCGGGCGCGGTGTCGGTCACGGCGAACTGCACCGCGGGGTAGAGTTGTTGCAGATAGCTGGAGAGCTCCGCCGCCGCGAGGCGCACGGTCGGCGCGGCGTGCGGCGCGACGACCACCGGCACCTGCTGCGGCGCCCCGATGGCCTGCGCCCACGCGGCGGACCACAGGCCGAGAACCAAAACCCAAACCTTGCTGTTGCCCCTGTTCATCTGTCTCGCTCCGGTTGAAAATTGTGTTGCGGCTTTTAGCACACCGTCCCCGTGAATGCAGGGAAAAAGCTTCCGCGGCGGGCAGCGTTTCCGCGGCTGCTGCGAGGGTGAGCTTGTAGGGGCGCAGCTTGCCTGCGCCCAGTGTGCGCTGCACGGGCGAAAGCGGGTGGCGTTGAAAGGCGCGGCGCGTGTGCGGGTTGCGTTGGGGTTCGCGGGGCTGGAAGCCCCGCCCACGGCAGAAACTTCTGTAGCGGCGGTCCTATGCGCCGCGGCGGGACCGCTTCAGCTGAGCCGTCGGGCGTGAGTGCTGCACATGGGTCTGCGGCCACGGCAACGCGGTTTACACTATGCGGGGCGGTGAGGACACCGCCCCTCCCAGCTAGTCAGAGCGGCAGACCTCATTGGTTGGCGATGAGCGTAGGGTGGTACAAGCGAGCATTCACTCCCTGCGGTTCCAGCCGCCCCCCGTTTCCGGCGCATTATCCACACCTTGGAAAAACCGGCCGGAACTTTTCCAAGGCTTGGGAAATTCACTTCGCCGCGGCGGCTTCCGGCTTCAGCAGCAGCACCCCGAAGACGCCGCCGGCGATGCTTTTCGGATGCGGCTGGAACTTCACGGTGATCTGCCGCTTGCCCTGCGTCAGTTTTTCCGGCACGGGATAATCCACTTCGAAGAAGTCGCTGGGCTTGTTCCGGTTGATCGTCTGCTCGGCGATCTTCTCGCCGTCGACGAGGATGTCGAACGTGCGCAGGCCGTCGCTGCCCCAGTAGGCGCAGCGCAGCGTCAGCGGCTGTTCGGGCGCCACCTTGAGGTCGTAGCTGAACCAGCCGCCGCCGACGGCGTGGCGCCACTTGCGGCCGGCGTGCTCGCCGCTGGAGGACTTGGCGCTCTGGAGGTGGTGGTCGGTCTCCGGCTGCTGCTCGCCGGGCCGGACCTCGTCCACGATGCGCGCCTCGTAGGCCTTGCGCGCGGCGGCGGCCGCGGCGAGGTCGGCCTGGTGTTGGTCCCAGTCGGCCGAGCTGTACAGGTTCCAGTACACGGTGAAGCGCTGGTGGTGCAGGCCGTAGTAGGGCGAGAGCGTGACATCGGCCGGGCGGCCGAGGCCCTGCGTGCGGAAGGTCAGCGGGCGGCCGGCGACGGGGGCGACGTGCCGGAGCAGTTCGGAAGGCTCGCACATCAGCACGGGCACCGCGGGCGTCGGCGCGTGCTGGAGGTCGAGCTGGCCCTTGGTGTAGAGGTTGATCTGGTCCAGGCCTTCCCGGCCCAGCTCGCCGGCGAGCACGACGGGGCCGTAGCAGAGCGCGACGAGCTTCGGCGCGCCCGGCAGCGGCTCGACGCGCAGCGTCATCGGCAGGTGCACCTCGACCGCGTCGCCCGTTTTCCACTCGCGCTCGAGCGTCGCATAGCCGTCAGCGCCGGTCTGCGCCTTGGCTGTCGCGCCGTTGACTGTGACTGCGATGTCTTTGGCCCAGAACGGATGCCGGATTTTCAGCGCGAGCTTGACCGGCTGCGCACACTTGAACACAAGCCGCGTCGTATCGCTCTCCGGGAACTGCGTCTCCTGCCGCACGACGAGGCCCTTATCCTTCCACGTCAGCTCCGACGCGATGAAGAGGTTCAGGTAGAGCGCGTCGGCGCTGTGAAAGAAAATCGTGTCGGTGTATTTGCCGTGGTTCTCGACGCCCGTGCCGGTGCAGCACCAGAAGGAATCGTTGGTGGTGTTGTAGCTCTTGAAGTGGCCGGGCTTGAGCGATGCGAAGTAATACATCATGCCGGTGTCCGGGTCCTGCGAGGCGAGGATCTGGTTGAGCAGCGCGCGCTCGTAGAAGTCCATCGTCCGCGCCGCGGGCTGCCAGGCGAACAGGTGGCGCGTCAGCTTGAGCATGTTGTAGGTGTTGCACGTCTCGGCGGAGGCGGGCGTCAGGTGCTTGGCAAACTGGTCCAAGGGGAAGAAGTGCTCGCTGTCGCTGTGCCCGCCGATGCAGTAGGCGCGGTCGAGCGCGACGTACCGCCAGAAGTTGGAGGCGACCGCGCCGAACGCCGGTTCGCCCGTCAGCTCGAACTCGCGCGCCGCGCCGACGATTTTCGGGATCTGCGTGTTCGCGTGCTTGCCGTTGAGCTGGTCTTCGCCGCGCGCGAGCGGCTCGAAGATCAGCTCATGGTTGAACGCGCGCGCCAGCTGGAGGTGTGCGGGGTTGCCGGTGACGCCGTAGAGGTTGGCGAACACCTCGTTCATGCCGCCGTGCTCGTTGCCGAGCGCCTTTTGCTGCTGCTCGTGGCTCAAGCGGTTGATGCGGAACGAAAGCCAGTCGGCCATCTTGTTCAGGATGTCCAGCGCCTGCCGGTTGCCGCAGAGCTGGTGGACGTCGAGCAGGCCGGCCATGATTTTGTGCAGCGTGTAGTAGGGTGCCCAGACCGGCTTGCACGCATCCACGCGGTCGAAGAACGATTCGGGGTAGGCCGAGAGGAAGCCCGGGTTGAAGCCCTTGGCCGGCAACGCCGCCTGGCACTTGGCGAGCTCGGCGACCATGTAATCGAGCTTGGCCTTGAGTTTTTCATCGCCGGTGCTGGCGTACATCAGCGCGCACGCCGAAAGATAATGGCCGGTGAAGTGGCCGCGCAATTCACCCTTCGGCGCTTCCCAATGGCCGAGCGGTTCCGCGGTCGAGGGCAGGCCGGCGGTCACGCGGAAGTTGTGCAGCAGCCGGTCGGCGTCGAGGTCGAGGAGATATTTGCGGTCGCGTTCCTGCGCATCCTTGAACGGCCCGGCGAGCAGCCGCACCTGCGCCAGCGGAAAGGGTTCCGCGGCCGGCTGCACCGCGCCGCCTTGCGCCGTCACGGCCAGACCCGCCGCCGCCCACAACAGCCCTATCACCCGTTTGTTCTGCATTTCAGGCTCCTTCGCGTTCACATGACGGGCGGATGTCGTCCGTCATTATTTAAGTGTGTTACATAATGGCCGCGCAAGGCAAGCCGAAAGCGGTTTGGTGCCGCGAAAACGTTTCGGATTGACCTTAGGGGGGCTTCGCCGCAATATCGCCCGCGGCGCGGGGACTGCGATGAATCTCAAGAAATCGCTCAAAATCGAAACAATTGCCCAGGAGCTGACGGCCACCACCAAGGATGGCGTCATTGAGAATTTGGTGGACCTGCTCGTGGCCGCCGGCAAGATCAAGGACCGTCTCGAGGCCTTGCGCGCCGTGCTCGAGCGCGAAAAGAAGATGTCCACCGGCATGCAGAGCGGCATCGCCATCCCGCACGGCAAGACCGACTCGGTGGACGAACTCGTCGCCGCCTTCGGCATCAAGCACGCCGGCGTGGAGTTCGATTCGCTCGACGGCCTGCCCGCGCGCATCTTCGTGATGACGCTCTCTCCCACCAACCGCACCGGTCCGCACATCCAATTTCTCGCCGAGATCAGCCGCCAGCTCAACGATCCTGCGGTCCGCGAGCGCCTGCTGCAGGCTGCCACGGCGGAAGAAATCCTGACGATCCTCGCGGGTTGAGCAGGGCGGTGGGACAGGGGAGGGCTGTCAGCATGACGGAAAATGATGTGGTGTATGTCCGGCGGCTGATCGCCGGTGGCGTGCTCAAGGATCCCGTGCTGGAACTGGGCGCGGGCTATGGCGGCACGACCTGCCGCGAGCTGGTCTGCGGCGCGGGCCTGCGCTACAGCACCGTGGATCTGCAAGCCGGTCCCGGCGTGGATTTCGTCGCCAACATGGAGCGCGCCGAGGACCAGCAGGTCTTCGCCCAAGCCCCCCGTTTCGGTTCCATCCTGATCCTCAACGTGCTCGAGCACACCTTTGAGCCGCTCGCGGTCCTCGACAACTGCCTGCGCCTGCTCGCCCCCGGCGGTAATCTGGTCGTGCTGACCCCCTGCGTCTGGCCGCTGCACTTCTATCCGCTCGACACGCTGCGCCTGAATCCGAATTTCTACGAGGAATATGCCCGCCGCCGCCACCTGGAGCTGGCGCCGGAATATTTTGAATTTGTCGGTTGCGGGCCGGTGCAAAGTTTTCGCGACGCCAAGGGCGGACGTTATCCGCCGCCCACGCAGAACGCGTGCGGGCGGCTCTGGTCGAAGATCATCCACGAGCTCGCGCACACCTGCGGCCGCAAGCAGCATTTCCCCAACCGCCTCGCCGTCGCCGCCGTGCTCACGCAGAAATAGCACCAACATCCGTTTTGTGGGTGGGAGCTCCCGCTCCCGCGCACCCCACCGACGAAAACACCCGTCACCCGCGGGAGGGCGCGCGTCCTCGCGAGCCGCCAACCCAAGCAGACGCGGGAGCAGAGCTCCCGCCCATCAGGGACAAAAGCGGGCGCAGCGGTTCGACAAGTGCTCCGCCGGCATACAAGGCGCCAAGCCACCCTGTTTGAACCCAATAACGGAGGAGTTTCGCGCCAAGGACGCCAAGCACGCCAAGCAGAACCAGCCACGGGATAACATGGATTCCACGGAAGGTGGGGCGGGCGCGCCTGCGGTGAGCTTGCCAGCCTTGAACTTGTCGAAGGGTCGAATCCGCCGCGCCCGCCGCCAGATAAACCAACCGGACAAGAGCAGGAGGAACGCCGGCCGATCTCTGCTGGTCTCTTGCATCCGTGCTGATCCGTGTTCATCCCTGGCTGTTTTCATCTTCTTCCGGCTGACCTCTGACCGCTGATCTCTGACCTCTTCTTCTCCGGCTGCGTTTGGTGCTTCCCTCCGGGGGACAGCGCGGCTAACGTCCGCCCTATGATTTTTTTTAGCGACAAAGGGGCGGGGGTATGAAGCGTGTGTTGCTGGGGTTGTCTGTGGCCCTGCTGCTGCCTGGCGCGGTGCTGGCGGCGTCGCTGACGCGTGAGGAGGTGCTGTCGGCGACGCTCAAGCCCTATGCCGGCCCGACGACCCGGGGTGTGGATACGCGCACGCTCACGGGCAAGGTGATGTGCGGCTATCAGGGCTGGTTCAATGTCGAGGGCGATGGCGCGGAGCGCGGCAACGTCCACTGGATCAAGCACCGCGGCCCACTTGCGCCGGGCAACGCGAAGGTCGATCTGTGGCCCGATGTGTCCGAACTCGGCGCCGACGAGCGCTTCGCCACGGGCTTCAAATTCGCCGACGGCCGCACGGCGGAGGTGTTCAGCTCCTTCAAGCAGGCCACCGTGCTGCGGCATTTCCAGTGGATGCGTGACTATGGGATCGATGGCGCCTTCGTCCAGCGCTTTGTCAGCTGCCTGCGCGATCCGCGGTCGCTCCGCCACAACAATACCGTGCTCGCCCACTGCCGCGAGGGCGCTAACCGCTTTGGCCGCGCCTATGCCGTGATGTACGACCTCAGCGGACTTGGCGCCAATCGCATTGCGGAGGTGATGGAGGACTGGCGCGCCCTGCGCACGCGGATGCGCGTGGGCGACGACCCCGCCTATCTGCAGCACCGCGGCCGGCCGCTCGTCGCGCTCTGGGGCGTGGGCTTCAACGACAAGCGCGCCTATACGCTCGCCGATTGCCGCCAGCTCGTGGAGTTTTTCAAGCAGGACGGCTGTGCCGTGATGCTCGGCGTGCCGACCGGCTGGCGGACCCTGAACCGCGATGCCGAACCTGACGCTGCCTTGCTGGACGTCATCGCGCTCGCCGATGTCGTCAGCCCGTGGAGCGTCGGGCGCTACCACACGCCCGCCCAGGCCGCGAGGACCGCCGAAAAAATCTGGCAGCCCGACCTCGCCTGGTGCGCGGCGCATAAGCTCGATTTCCTGCCGGTGGTCTACCCCGGGTTCAGCTGGTTCAACATGTACGGCCGCTCCTTCAACGAGGTGCCGAGGCTCAAGGGCGAGTTCCTTTGGTCGCAATTTGTAGCAGCCAAGCGCGCCGGCGCGACGATGCTCTATGTGGCGATGTTCGACGAGGTGGATGAAGGCACTGCGATCTTCAAGTGCAGCAACGAGCCGCCCGTCGGTGGCGAGTCGAAATTCCTGACCTACGAGGGGCTCCCGAGCGATCATTATCTCTGGCTGGCCGGAGAAGGCGCGCGCCTGCTCCGCGGCGAGCGGCCGGTGGCAGACCAACTGCCTGTGCGCAAGGGCAAGCTCGCGCCGTAGATGAACAGGTCCATGAATACAGTCACATCCATCGTCCTCGCCGCCTTGCTGCTGTCGCCGCTGCCGGCGCTGCACGCCGCCGATGCGCCGCCACCTGCCGATCCGGTGCCGGCATTCAAGGCCAAGCTGCAGGCGACCTTGGTCAAGCACTTGGACCAGCTGCTCGGCGCGGATGGCGCGGTGGCCCCGCTCAAGGGGAAGACGGCGGAGGGCAGCGAGGCGCTGACCTTCTACCTGCTCTTCGAGCGCACCGGCGAACAGAAATATCGCCGGGCCGCCCTCGGCATGGCGGACCAGGTCCTGAAGGACATGCGGGCGACGAAGTGCGGCGTGCTGGCGATCAAGGAGAAGGAGAAGCCGGGCGGCAAAACGATCCTCGGTGGCGGCGCGCCGGCGCTAGGTAACTATGCGGGGGGCGTCGCCTATATCCTGCACAAGGAAGGCGGCCGGACCAACGACCTGTGCTACGTCGCCAACGTGATCGATCGCTATCCGTGGAACGAGGGCGGCTGGTGGGCGGCGACGATCGACGTGACGACCGGCGAGCCCAAGGAACCGCTCTCGAAGCCTTCGCCAATCAACAAAAGCGCCGCCATCGCCATGGCCGCCGGGATGCTCAGCGTGTATGTGCGCGATGTCGACCCGGTGCTCGCCGCGCGGTTGAAACAGAAGGCCGACAAGTGCCTCTACAGCCAGATCATCTCTGCGCAGGAGGCGGATGGCTTCTGGCACTACAGCCTGTCGGGCAACGATCCGGGCAACAAGGATATCCTCGGCTACTTCATGCTCACGACAGAGGAGCTGATGAAGCTGCAGCAGTTCAATCCCGCCTATCGCGAGGAGCGGCTGAACGCCGCCGTGCGCAAGGCCCAGGCCTTTGCGCTCAAGCACATCGCTCCGATGACCGAGCCCAACCACGGCCCCGCGTGCCAGCTGCACACCACGCGCGAATCTCCGACGCATTACTCGCTCAAGGAGGACACCAAGCGCTGCTTCCAGCTCGGCCGCCTCCTGCTCGGCGGCGGCTACACGGACGAAGGCCTCAAAATCATGAACGCCGCCCTCGAGCAGTTTCCCGTCGGCAATGTGGGCCAGGACGGCGCCCACGCCGCGGAACCCTCGGCGCTCATCCTTTCCAGCTTCTGATGAACGGGCCTTGTGGATATGAGAAGCAAAACACCTTGTGGCATGGGCGTCCCGCCCACGAAGCGCGGGCAAGATGCCCGTGCCACTTTGGCTGCCAGCTTAAAGCGCACGAAACGCACACGGAACGAGGCGTTATGAATCAAACCCCACCCCCAACGGATCCGCAACCCGGCACCAGGTTTGTCAACGCCGCCGCCGTGTCTCTGCGATCCGTAGGCAGTGCCCTGCGGCCCGCCAGGCGGTTGTGGCGGCACGCCTCTGGCGTGCCGGTGCAGCGGGCATCCCGCCCGCGCGATCCGGGTTGGCGGCGGGACGCGTGCCTCCACGGCAGCTTGCGCAGGCGCAAGGCCCAGAAGTTGAGCTGCGCCCCCTTGGCCATCGCCCTCTTGGGCGTCTGTTCCTGTGCGGCCATGGGGGCTGAAGCAGCGGCTACGCGCACGACACCGCTCTCCGGTGCCGGCGCCGTGATCGAGACGCTGGCGGCGTGCGAAGTGGACACGTTCCGGGTGGGCGCGCTGGTGTATACCGACCGCAAGTACACGGTCAAGGACTGTCCCGACCACCTGCAAGGGCAACTGTTTCTCCGCAGCAGCATCAAGGAGCAAAATTTCCGCTGTACCGCCGGGGGCGTGTTGACACTGCTGACGCCCAGCCCAGAGAACCCGCGGGCGAACAGCCTGTCCGTGCAGCTTGAGCAGCGCGGCTTCGAGCGGGTCATGCAGCCGGCGCTCTTCCAGCTCTTCGGCACGCAGACGTTCGACCGCGTCTGCACCTATCAGAAGATCGTGAAACGCGGCGAGCGGTTTCACCTGACGAAGTGGTGCATCCCGGTTGGCTTCTCAAAAGCGACCGTGGCGGATCTCAAGCCCATTCCGTGGAGCGAGAACAAAGGCGAGCTGCTCTATAACGGCATCCGCCTGCCCGAGGAATGGCCGCCGCGCAACATCGACCCGCACAGCACCGAGCCGATGCCGGTGCCGTATCTCGCGCTGCCGCCGGCGGTGATCCCGATCGATGTGGGCCGGCAGTTGTTCGTGGATGATTTCCTGATCCAGCAGACCAGCCTGAAGAGGACGTTCCACAAGCCGGTGAAGTACGAGGGCAACCCAATCCTGAAACCGGAGACCAAACTGGAACTCAACGCCGGCGGCGATGCCATCGCCTGCCCGAAGAGCGGCGGCCTGTGGTGGGATCCCGCCGCGCAACTCTTCAAGCTCTGGTACGAGGCCGGCTGGCTCAACACCATCTGTTACGCCACGAGCCGCGACGGCCTGCACTGGGACCGGCCGCAACTGGACGTCGAGGCGGGCACCAACCGCGTCTTGCCGCCCGACATGCACTGCGATTCGTGGACGGTGGTGCTCGATTACTGGACCCGGAATCCGCAACAGAAGTACAAGATGTTCGTCCGCGGCCCCGGCCGGGAAGGGACGGGCACGAGCATGGTGTCGTCCGACGGCATCCACTGGACCGACCGCACCAAGACCGGCACGACGGGCGACCGCAGCACGATGTTCTACAATCCGTTCCGCCAGAAATGGGTCTACAGCCTGCGCTCGTCATTCCGCGGACGGTCGCGGCACTACTGGGAGGCCGACGATTTTCTGGCCGGTGCGAAGTGGCGGCCAGGCGAGCCGGCGATCTGGGCCGCCGCCGACAAGCTCGACCCGCCCGACCCGGCGGTCGGTGACACCGCGCAGCTCTATAACCTCGACGCTGTCGCCTACGAGAGCCTGATGCTGGGCTGCTTCGAAATCCATCTCGGCCCGGCCAACACCGAGTGCAAGAAGACCGGCATCCCGAAGATCACCGAGCTGCAGTTCGCCTACAGCCGCGACGGGTTTCACTGGTCCCGGCCCGACCGCGAGCCGGCGATCCGCGCCGAGCGCCGCGACGTGTGGGACCGCGGCTACGTGCAGTCGCTCGGCAATCTCTGTTGCGTGCGCGGCGACAAGCTCTGGTTCTACTACATCGGGTTCCAAGGCAACACGAACAAGCCTATGGTCAAAGGCCACACCGACGGCTATTACGACCGTGGTGCCACCGGCGTGGCCTTTCTGCGCCGCGATGGGTTCGCCTCGCTGGACGCCGGCGACAGCGAGGGCACGTTAACAACGCGGCCCGTACGCTTCTCTGGCGCGCACCTGTTCGTCAACGCGGCGACCCTGCAGGGCGAACTGCGCGCCGAAATGCTTGATGAGGCGGGCCAGCCGATCGCGCCGTTCACGTTGAAAAACTGCCGCGCGCTACGCGCCGATAGCACGCTGGAAGAAATCACGTGGGCTGGCGGTGGCGATCTGGCGGCGTTGCGCGACCGGCCAGTGCGGCTGCGCTTCACACTGCGCAACGGTTCGCTCTACTCGTTCTGGGTCAGCCGTGACGCCTCCGGCCGCAGCGACGGCTACGTGGCCGGCGGCGGCCCCGGCTTCACCGGCCCGACCGACACTGTCGGCCGGCTGTCGCTCGAGGCCGAAAACAAGCGCTGACCGGCTATCGTGCGGCGGTTCTTGTGGGCGGGTTTCTTGCTTCGGTGGGGTACGCGGGGCCGGCTTGCCCGCCTCAGGTGGGTGACCCGACCTACAGCGTATACGGATCGAAAATTTGTAGGCCGAGTCTCCGACTCGGCGCACCCGACCTTGACGACAACTGCGCCCGGCCCATCGCCGGATCGGCGCGGCTGCCCGCGCCGGGGAAATGCATCCCAAAAAACGCGTGGCGAAAACCGCGAAGTTGAACTTGAACCGGCAACCCTGTCCGTGCCACAAGAGGCGCATGTCTATGAGCACAACCCGCAACACCGCCTTCCTCATCGCGCTGCTGGTCCTGCCAGCCGCGCTCCACGCGGCGGAGTCCGCCGATCCGTTCAAGCCCTATCTCGATGGCCGCGCGCCGGAGATCCTGCGCGAGGTGGCGGCGACCAACGCGCCGCCGGAGAACGTCACCGTGCGCCGCGTGGTGTTCCGGTCGCGCGACAACTCGGAAATCTTTGCCGTCATCGCGACGCCGAAGTCGCCGGGCAAGCACCCGGGGATGCTCGTGCTGCACGGCGGCGGCGGCTGTGCGGAAGCGGAGAAGGCGATCGCGTGGGCGCAGCGCGGCTATGTGGCCGTCGCGCCGGACCTGCCGGGCATCGCCAACCCGCAGAAGCTCACCGAGACCAAGGGCCGCTGGAACGCCCTGAAGTACGGCGAGGGCCGCTGGGTGGCGAGTCCCGACGCCAGTGCGAGCGTGATTTTCGATGCCGTGCTCGCGGCGATGAAATCGCTCTATCTGCTGCGCGCGCAGCCCGGGGTGGACGGCCAGCGCATCGGCGTCGTGGGGATTTCGTGGGGCGGCTACATGACGACGATGGTCTGCGGGCTCGCGGGCGACCAGGCGCGCGCGGGCTTTGCGGTATTCGGCTGCGGCTTCTATGACCTGACGGCGCAGCTCAACGGACCCAAGTCCACACTCGGCGCGATGCCGGAGGCGGACCGCGCGCGCTGGCTGGCGCACCTCGACGCCGGGCGGCGTGCGCCCGGAATGAAGGCCGCGTATTTTGTCGCCGGCGCCGCGAACGATTTCTTCTACTGGCCGCGCGCGGTGCAGGCGACGCTCGACGCGATTCCCGGCGAGAAGAATCATCTCTACGCGCCGAACGCGAACCACAAGACGCCGCTGCCCGGCGGCACGGTGTTCGCGAAGGAGAGCGCTACGCCGTTCAAGCCCACCGCGTTCCAGCCCTATCCGACGCCCAGCGGCAGCAAGGCGAACTGGCTCGCGATGGAAGTGACCTTCTTCGACTATTTTCTCAAGGACAGCGGCCAGCCGCTGCCCAGGGTGAGCGTGGAGCAGACCCGCGATCCGCTGGTCGCCGGCATCAGCATCAGCGCGCCGCGCCCGCTGACGAAGGTCGAGTTCTGGTGGGCCAAGACGAATCCCGACGTGCTGAAGCGCGTGTGGGTGGCCGAGCCCGCCAACAAGACCTGCGAGAACAAATACGAGGCGCAGCTCCCCGCCGAGGCCGCCGACTGGTTCGCCGTTGTGTCCGATGAGCGGCCCGTGACCGTGTCGAGCGACCTGGTCCACATTGGTCCGCGGCCTTGAACCGGAAGAAAACCACGGAGGGCACAGAGTCCGGAGGAGGTCACGGAGGTTGAAAGGGATTAGCCACAAAAGAACACAGAGAGCGCAGAGATTTCCTTTGAGAGCTTTGCGTTCTTTTGTGGCTGATTCTGCTCCTCTGTGACCTCCGTATCCTCCGCGACCTCTGTGGTGCTTTCTTCCAGACCCTGGAAAAACACGGCCGGGCTTTTCCAGGGCTTGGAAACATGCTAGAGGAGGCCATGAAAAATCTTCTGTTGGGCCTGTTCGCGGTTGCTACGCTGGCCGCTTCGGCAGCTGATGTCACGGATGCGGGCATCCGCGTGGCCCGGTTCAAGGGCGACCGCGAGGCGGCGCTCTCGTTCACGCTGGACGATGGCTGGGAAGATAACGCGACCGTCGCGGCGCCGCTGTTCGACCGCTACGGATTCCACGTCACTTTCTTCCTGGTGCCCGGTAGGATTCCGCTCGATGACCGTGAAAAACCCGCGCACGACTACGGCAAGATTTCTTGGGCACGCTGGAAACAGATCGCGCAGGCCGGCCACGAGATCGGCAACCACACGCTGCATCATCAAGGTTTGCGCAAGCTCGACGACGCGGCGGTGCGCGCGGAAATTGATGGCGGCCGGCAGCTCATCGCCGAGCAGATCGGCGTGACGCCGGTCAGCTTCGCCTATCCCGGCAACGGGCGCGATGACCGTCTCCGAAAATTTGTGTATGCGCAGCACGCCGTGGCGCGGGAGTACGAGAGCGGCTACGGCGGCGCAAAGTTCACCACCGAAAAGGCCAACGGCCTGGTCGCCTCCGCGCTGCAACAGAAACGCTGGATGGTGTCGATGCTGCATGCCATCACCAACGGCTATGCCGCCTTTCCCAACGCCGGCATGTTGGAAGAGCATCTCAAGTACGTCCAGCCGCTGCAGGCGCGGCTGTGGGTCGACACGTTTGGCAACGTCGGCCGCTACGTCAAGGAACGCGACGCGGCGAAGCTCGACGTCCAACGCGACGCCACCAGCGCGACCATCACGCTCACCACGGGTTTGGATGCGAATTTGTTTAACGTCCCGCTGACCGTGGTGATCGAGCACGTCACGGCGGCGTCCGCCGAGGCGCAGCGCGCAGGCGCGGCCGTTCCCCTGCCGGTGACCATTGAAGCTGACCGCCTGTTGGTGGAGCTGATGCCCGGTGCGATACCGGTGACCGTTCGCTGGCGGACCAGGTAGCGCCCAACGAAAATTACCAATATGCACAAAAGCCATCCCCAGGTTCTCATGGCGCTCCTGCTGGCGCCGCTGGCCGCGCTCCATGCCGCCGATACAGCGCCGGTGCTGGTGCGTTGGGGCGGCACGACCAACCCGAATATGGTTTCCGCGGCCCACGGACTGCCGGAAGACCCCGGGAGCAACGCGCCGCTGTGGGAGGTGAAACTCGGCACGCACCAGTATTCCATCCCGACCATCGATCGCGGTCGGGTGTATATCGGGGCCAGCGATGCCGTCGTCAGCCGGCCCGGCTACACGCCCACCGGGGGCGGCGTCGTGATGTGCGTCGAGCAGGCGACCGGCAAGCTGCTCTGGCAGCTGGCGAGTCCGCGGTACATGGCCGGCGTCAAACCGCCGTATCATTTCGACCAGTGGAAATGCGGCATCTGTTCCGGGCCGGTGGTGGACGGCGACCGCGTCTTTGTGATCGGCAACCGGGGCGACATCCTGTGCCTCGACCGCGACGGACAGGCGGGCGGTCGCGCCACGGGTTTGCCCGTTGACGAACTCGCTTACATGGGCATCACCAATCGCACGCCGGACACCGCGCTCGGGCCGACCGATGGCCGCATCGTCTGGCGCTACGACATGTTGAAGGAACTCGGCGTCGTGCCGCACGATGTCTGTGGAAGTACGCTGCTCATGGTCGGCGACCTGCTCTACGCCTGCACCTCGAACGGGCTCGACGACCGCCACAAGAAAGTGCCCGCGCCGCTTGCGCCGAGCCTGATCGTGCTCGACAAAAAAACCGGGCGCCTCGTGGCATGCGACGACGAGAAAATCGGCCAGCGGCTTTTTCACTGCAACTGGTCATCGCCCTCCGCGGCGCAGGTCAACGGCCGGACGCTGATCTTTTTCGGCGGCGGCGACGGCGTCCTCTACGCATTCGAGCCGCCGGTGCCGGCCGCGGTCGGCACGGTCCAGCACCTCAAGAAAGTCTGGGCCTACGATTGCAATCCGCCGGACTATCGCTTCCGCGACGGGCAGCCCGTGCCGTATTCGCTATGGAATCGCAACAGTCCCGACGGCCCGAGCGAAATCATCGGCACGCCGGTGTTCCATGATGGCCGGGTCTACGTGGCCATCGGCCAAAGCCCCGTGCATGGCAACGGGCACGGCTGCCTCTCCTGCGTCGAGGCCGCCACGGGCAAAAAAATCTGGGACTCGACGCTGGTCGAGCGCACGCTCGCGACGCCTGCGCTTGCCGACGGCCTGCTCTATCTGCCCGACACCACCGGCCAGTTGCACTGCTTCGACGCCGTCACCGGCCAGCGTCATTGGGTTCACCCCTTGGGCTCCAAGTGCTGGATCGCCTCGGCCTTTGTGGCCGACGGCAAGGTTTATATCAGCACGGAAGACGGTGTGCTCTGGGTACTCAAGCACGACAAGGAACTGCACGTGCTCTCCCGCACCCAGCTCAAGTCCAGGGCCATTACGCCGACGGCCGTGGACGGCGTGCTTTACCTGCCCACGCAGCGCAGCCTGCTCGCCATCCCGGGAAAATCCGTCGCGAACAAAGTGAATCCATGATGCGAACTCTTTGGCCTGGATTGGTCGCCCTGCTGCTGTCTCTGCCCGCTGTTGTGCGCGCGGCGGAAGCGGTGGATGCGCGCGCCGCGCTCATGCCGCACGCGGAGGATTACACGCTGCTCTGGTGGGCCGATGGTCCGCCGCATTTCCTCACCAGCAAGGCGCCGCCGGCGACCGGGACGCTGTGCCTGCAATCAGGTTCGTGGGGTCTGGCGTTCGACGCGGAAAAAGTGCGTGTGCTGCGCGCCGGCCCGTGGGCCGCGCCGATGAGCTGCGAGCAGGCGGTGCAGCCCGGCCGCGCGGCGCTCGCGGATCTGCCGGCCGTCGCGTGGGACTGTGCGGTGGTGGTCGGCGGCCGCAGATTCACCTGTATCGGGCACATGGAATCCAAGGACGAGTTCTTCCAGCCGGTGCGCTTTGTGGAGAGCGGCCGGTTCTTCCAGCGCGTGGTGATCGAGGGTTTGAAATTCGCCGACGGGAGCGGACAGGCCTTCGTATGCGCTGCGCGTCTGGAAATATCCGCGTGGCCGGACCGCCTGGCCTTGCGTCTGGAGCTGGAGCCCAAGGAATTTCCGGCGGGCAGCATGGTCGAAATGATGCTGGGCGAACGCCGCGCCTCTGCGCCGCTGGGTGCAAGGACCTCCGTTTTGCTCGAAGCCTTTGGCGCCAGCGCCTCCGCGCAGCCGGGTTTGGACGCGGACCCCGCGCTGAAAGTTGGGTTCGATGAAGCGCTCGGCTGCCAGACGCTCGCCTTGCCGGAGAAACCGTGGAGCAATGCGCAGGGCACCTACTATCCGGAGGAGCACTTGGACCGCTTGGATCGCTGGCGCGTCGCGCTGCGGAACGATTCCGACCGCCCGACCGTCGTGCGACTGATGTTTACAAAACAGCATCATCTCAACCTCACCGGCTTCACGCCGATGCTGTGCGAAGCCGATGGCTCGCCTTCAGGATTGCCGGTACAAATTTCCAAGGACTGGCACCAGCGCCCGGAGAAGGGCGCCGTGCCGCATCAAGGTCCATGGTTCCACGGCTGCGCATTTGTCCGGCTCGCGCCGCACGCGACGCGCGAACTTGTGTTCCAGATGGTCTACGCGCGCTACGGCGGCATCTGCGCGGCGTCGCACGCGCAGCTTTCGCTGATCGGCTGGGGCCACAATCAGTTCTGGGACCAGCTGGCGCTCGGCAGTTTCGGCGAAAGCATCTGCTTCGAGCCGGGCCGCGTGCAGCGGCGCTGCTTCATCGACGACGTGCGCCCGCTGATGACCTTGCCGCACGGCAAACCCGCCAAGCCCTACGGCTGGGCCGGGAACTGCGGCGGCGGGGATTTCCTGATGTGGCAGGACGCGCAGGGCCGCTACCAGCCGCTGCGCGCCACCCGGACGAATTACCGCGCCTACGGCCCGTGCCTCACGGATGTGAGCTATACCGAGGAGTCGGTCGGCGGCGAACTGGCCGCACGGATGGATGTGGCGCTCCCGCGCAGCGACGACCATCTGCGCACCTTCTTCCACCTGCGCTACGACGTGCGTCGTCCGCTGCAGTTCCAGCGGCTGGCGTTTTTCCAGCTGGGCGCAGATTTCTACAACGACGTGCCTGCCCGGCGCGTCGCGCTCGGCGATGCGGGCGGCCTGCGCGAAGAATGGGACCCGCAGCGCGCCAAGGATGTGTTCGACCGCGTCGCCATGCCGCTGACCGGCGCGCAGGCGTGGGTCTCCATCCACGGCGTCGAGCGCGCGGCGTTGCGCTCAGGCCAGGCCGATGCCAGCCGTGGGCTGATCGTGCGCTCGTGGCGGGCGGTGCTCGGCGGCCGGCCGGTGGCGCAGCCCCACGCCGCGTTTTTTTGCACAGAGTGGGGGAAGGGCAATCACCGCACCGTGGTCGAACTCGCGCCGCCGCCCGGCCTCAAGGAATTGGTCCCCGGCGATTATGTGGAAGCGGACCTGGAACTGGTCGTCTTCCCCGGCACCGCGGCCGCCTACTATGGGCCGGATCAAGCATTTCGGGCCGCGTTGGCCCGCGATGCCGACACCTGGCGCATGGTCCAGCGCGAAGCGGCGGGCCAGGATCTGCGGCCCGCCGCACGCCGCGGCCGCGTCTTGCAGAGCTATCCGCTGCGCGTCGCGGTTGATGATCACCAGGCGGCCGAAGTCACACTCCGCGGCGGCTTGGGTTATGTGCCGGTGACCTTCACCGGACTGACCGCGCCCGATGGTTACGTGCTCCTGGTGGATGGCCAACCTATCAAGCAGGCGGTGCAGGGCAACGATTTCTGGCAGACCGATTTCGACGCGGCCACGCAACGCTGGCAGCAGACGTTCAACCTCGCGCTCTCCATCAACCAAGCCCACACGATCCGGGTGGAAAGAAAACGATGAACCCCCATGATCCTTTGGCTGGTGGTTTGAATATCACCGGAGGCCAGGTACAGGCCGCGCTGCTGATCCATAGACTGCAAGCCACGCAAGGGGCGCATGCTCCGCAGAACAAACAGAAATGCTCACGACGCGGGGAAATATGAACACCATGAACGCAAAACTGACGCCAGCCATCGCCGCCTTCTTTCATGCGCACAACTCCGGCCAGACAGATGCCTTCAATGAACTTTTCACGAGCGACGCCCTCGTAAGTGATGAGGCGCACGAATATCGCGGAGCTGCCATCAAGCACTGGATTGATGGAGCCATTGCAGCATACCATCCGGACGCGCAAGCGATTGGCGTCGCACAAGCGGGCGACAAGACTGTGGTGACCGCGCAAGTCAGCGGGGCTTTCCCGGGAAGCCCGACTCAGCTCCGCTACAGTTTCACTCTCAAGGACGGCAAGATTGCCGCGTTAGCTGTCGGGATCTGAGTTGGATGACCGCAACGCCGGAGCCGTCACACCAACCATGCAAACATCGAGAACGGCACGCTTTCCTCGTGCGGGCGGGGCTGCCCGGCCCCGGGAAACATCCCGGACTTGCGCAAGTCCGGGATCAATTTCCCGGGCCTTGGGGAAAGTCAGCCCGGGCTTTTCCAGCCCTTGGGGGAAATGCTAGTTTGCATTTCCACATGTTGAATACGGTGCGATGCCATGATGAAAAAAATCCCGATGGGTTGGCTAGTTGGGTTGGCGCTGCTGCTTTCGGCCCAACTTTTCGCCACCAGGGCGGAGCAGCCAGGGGCGCGGTCGCCGAGTTTCGCCAACGTGGCCTATGGCTCGCACAGCAACCAGTTGCTGGATGTCTATCTCCCGGCGGGCGATGGTCCGTTCGGCGTGGTGGTGTGTTATGGCTCGATCTGGATTCCCGCGAAGAACGTGCCCGGTCGCGGCTTTGATGTTTTCTTCCCGAAACAGATCACCCTGGCCAACTACCAGACGCATTCCCCGCTCTGGGGCATCGGGCTGAAGAAACACGTCGTGCAGTTCGGCGTGACCTGTTATCAGAAATATCCCGGCCACCCGCCGGAAAAATAGGCAGACCTCTGGGATTTCCTGACCAAACGGCTGCAGGCAGTTCCGGAGTAATCGGCTACATCATCTTGGCTTTTGAAGTCTGCCGCCCAACCCAAGCAACCGCGCGAATCGCCGGGAATAGGATTTTTTCAGGGTGACGCCTCTGGCTGAGCCGCCGCTACTGAAGACGGCTCGCGAGTACGCTCGCCCACCCGCCGCGGCGCAACTGTAGCCGGCATCGTTGATGCCGGCGCGCTGTGAAGCGCCAGGCGCTTTATGCAGGAGCCGAACCCCGTGCGCCGACCCACCCACACCTCGCCCGGCAGGGGCCGGGCTCCTGCCGGCGGAAGAAGTGAACATCGAACACTGAACATCCAACATCGAACGTCGAAGGTTGGAGGTGACACATCTGCAGCACAGACAGCGCAAAAACTTTTCTTTCGTGGCCGGGGCTTTCCGGTCCCGCGCAAAGCACAACATCTCCGACGGAAAAACAAACGTGTCGGTTTCAAGCCACCACACCACACGACAGATTGCGGCCGCAGCCAGCAAGACCCAATGCTCTCGGACTTGCGCAAGTCCGGGATCATTTCCCCGAGATGGATTCGGCGGGGCTTTTCCAAGGGTTGGAAGAAATGCTAGGTTGCGCTTCCAAGCTTTGGAACACGGGAGCAGCAGGATGCAGAGAGGGATGGCTGGCGGGCGGGGCTTGCTGGCGGTGATGCTGATGGTGCCGCTGGTCACGGGCGCAGCGGCTACGGTGCAGTCGGCGACGAACCAGCCGGCCGCCGCCGCACCACGCGTTGGCCCCGCGCCAGCGGTGCGCGACCATTATGTCGATGTAACGGCCTATCCGGACTACCACCGGCGACCGTGGCCCATGCCTGGCTGGGAGACCTTCGGCAACCAGGTGCAACTCGTCGGGGACCGTTACCTGAACGTCAAGAAGACCCTGCCGGGAGGGTCGACCGGCACGATCTTCCGCCCCAACTATGACCTGGTCAGGGGCGGCACCGACGAGGCCTTCGCCGACCTGCTGGCCCACCTCAAGGCGGCCAACCCGAAACTCTTCGTCTGGAACCTGGGCGGTTATATCTGGACCCAGCACCCCGGCGGCTTCGTCGATTACCACCGCATCGGGCAGCTGCAGTCCGTCCTCGGGGACCAGTTCCTCGGCTGCGACATCGGCGAGCAGGACGGCCACTACGCCAACGGGTACAAGGGGCTCACCCGGCTGACCGGGGACAACTTCGAGGAGCAGCTCAAAATCCACACCATCCAGCAGCGCATAGCCGAGGACCATGCGGACAAGGCCTCCCTGCTGACGGTGATGTACAACTGGCACGACATGCTCCGCGACGGGGCGGTGGTGAGCGCGGCCGCGGAGTGCCAGAACAGGGGTGGGGTGACCGGGACCCAGGTCCAGTACGCGTTCCTGCGCGGGGCCTCCCGCCAGTACGGGGTGACGCTCTCCGGAGACCTCGCTGTCTTCACCTCCTGGGACCATTACTGGACCAGCCTGGCCCTGCGCCGCCGTGTGCTTTACAGCCAGTACCAGTGGAACACCACCATCCTCAGTTGCGAGGATGCCTATGGGCCCACGCCGCTCCTGGCCGACTTCAACCGGTGGATGCAAGGGTTCCTAAAAGAGTATCCCCGTCCCGGGCCTGTACAGAGCCCTGTCGCGCTGCTTACCGATCCCTTCCAAGGCTGGACCCCTTCCCAGACCCACCTCGGCCAGTTCAAGAAGCATGTCCAGATGGCCTACGAACCCGGCGATTTCCTGACCCACCTGCTGCTCCATGCCGTCTATCCGAACTACTACGACAACGGCGTCTGGAAGAACGAAAGCCGCGCGATCGTCCCGACGCCCTACGGCGACATCACCGAGGTCATCACGAGCGACTGTCCCGGGCCCGTCCTCGCCGGCTACGGCGCCGTGATCGCCGCCGGCGACCTGCCGACCGGCGGGGCCGAGTTGCGCGACCGGCTGGAAACCTACACCACGGCGGGCGGGCAACTGGTGCTTACGGCCGCCAATGCACGGCGTCTCTGGCCCGAGTGGAAGATCAGCTCCACCACAAAAGCGTTGCCGGCCGGCAGCCGGGTCAACCTCGACAGAGAATCGTTGACCGAGCCGCTGGCCTTCGAGGTCTGGACCCTTGACCCTGCGGTGATCCCCGGGGCCGTCGTCACCATGGCCGCAGCCGACGGCACGCCGCTGGCCCTGGACATCCCGCGCGGCCAAGGTCATATCACCCTGCTGGCCTCCCCCTATGGCCTCAACAGCCAACCCGCGCCGGTCGCAGAGCGCCCCTATCCGCTCTGGCGTCAGAGTCTCGACGCAGCGCCCGAGCAGGTCCAGCCCTTCTCGCTGCTGGAGCATGTGCTCAAGGTGGTCAACTCTACGTTGCAGGCCCAGCAGCTTTTCTCCATCGGCAACAGCCAACTCGCCTTTATCGTCAACCGGATGGAGCCTGACACCTACCTGATCGGCATCTACAACTCGCAACTGACCCGGCAGCCCTTCCTGATCAAGAGCAGGATCGGCGGTATCATCTCCAAGACGGAGATACCTCTCGACAACCTGGCCCAGAAATACCCGTTCCTGCCCGCGGGCTTCCTCGGCGACGGCCAACCTTCCGGTCCCTCCGCTGTCGCGGCGGGCGATGTCCGGTTTTTCAAGGTGGCCGTGAGCCCCGCCGCGAACCGGGTCAAGCTCGTCGCCTCTCCGGTCTTTGAGGCCCCGCCCAAAAACCGCTTTGTGAGGATGCCCACCCTGCCGGACCTGGAGCGGAGCCTGCTCCGGTGGCCCACCTTCTTCCAGCACTGCGATGGCGTGCTGCTCGACTGGACCCAGTTCCGGGACATCGATACGGACGCCCTGCGGTATGACGGCAGCCGGTGGTTGAACCGGCAGAAGCTGGGCTTGGTCGTCGATTTCCGCACCGCCCAGCGCAACGGTGCACTGCACCTGGACCCGTCCGCCGGACAGCAGGCTCTCGCCCTGCTCAAACCCATGGCGGAAAAAATGGCGATCCTGGATGGTGCGAGGCATCTGCTCTTTTCTGCCGACACGCCCGCCGCGGTGCAGGCGCTCGCGGCCCTCTCCGTTGATCCGGTTTATTCCGGCTACACGCTGCATGTCCTGCCGCTCACGGCCACGGCCGCGCAGGCCCTCGGATCCGGCAGTGGACGGCTGCGCATCGCCTGCACCGACGCAGCTCCTGTGAAACCTAAGAATCCTGCAGAAGCCGGTCTCCTGCTCATCGCTCCCGGAACGACCGTGGTTGATCACAAGAGCACCGCCGACTATCCCGGCCTCCAGGTTCTCGACGCCTCCTACGGCGACTGGGACGCGCTTTATGCCGATCTGAAGCATGCCTGGGAACGGCCCGGAGCGGTCGCCATGGTCGGCCAAGCGATGAAGCAGGGCGAGGTCACCGGCACGGCCCGTCCGGTCCGGCCGGACCTGTATCTCTCCCTGCGCGATCCGGGCAGCGCCGAGCGCGCCTTGAAGGAGTTGGACCCGGTTTGGAAAGCTTTCGCCGGTGTGAAGCTGGAGTCCTCCATGGTCTGGCAGCTGAGTCCCGAGGCCTGCCAACGCTTGGGGGCGCAGCTCAGGCAGCTGGGCCTGAAGGTCATCGTCGATTTCAGCGACCATCTCAACGGTTGGACTGGACTCACCTTCCAGGATCTGAGCGCCAGCATGAAGACCCCCGCCATCGGGAACCATGCCCGCAGCCTGCGGGTCTTCCGGAATGTCGCCGCGAAGCTGCCGCTGCTCGGGGCCACGAACGCCCTCTTCGTGATGAGTCCGGTCACGAACCTCAAGCCGAAGGACGGGTCAAAGGATGTCGAACCGCAGGCCAATCGCGCGTGCTTCGACGAATTCTGCCGCCTGCTCCGCGAGCAGGGCGTGACCGCCCACCTCTGGTTCAACCCGTATCGCAGCCAGAGCAGGGCGGAGCTGCTGGAGCTGATCAAGGCGACACCGGGCATCAAGGCCGCCTTGAACCTCAATGCCGATCCTGACCTGGGCGGAGGGAGCGCCTGGGCGGGTGAGCACCTGGGCCTGATCGTGCTCGGCGGAGGCACCTTTGCCCGGCAGGCCCGCAATGCCGTGAAGACGAGCACGCGCTTCGACGGGCTGATGTACGCGCCTTTCTCGCTGCGCACCACGCCGCTCGGACCGCTCCCTAAAAACGTCCCGGTGGTGCTGGACGGCGACTATCGCAGCGCCGCGGAGATCAAGGCCGATCTCGACAAACTGATCAACGGGAACAACATTCTCCGTGCGCACAAAAAGTGAGGTGAAGGATGAAGAAGCCCATAGCAATAATCACGGTGCTTGTGGCCCTCGCGGCGCAGATGGTCTCTTGTGTGGCGGTGGAGTCGTCGTCGCGGTCGCCGGAGAACCAGGTCTTCCAGTTCATGACCACCGCGATGTTCACGCCGCAGGGGAAGCCGGGCATGACGGCGGTCACCGCCGATGCGTATCTGTGGATTCCGCCGGCGTGCCGGCGCGTGCGCGGCGTGGTGGTCATGGCGCAGAATGTGCCCGAGCACTGGCTGGTCGGGCATCCGGCGATCCGCAGCGCGTGCGGAGACTGCGATCTGGCGCTGCTGTTCACCTGCCGCTCGTTCCTGATGTTCAACACGTTCAAGGATTATCCGGAGGGCGTGCGCAACCGCGAGCATGGCGCCTTCATCCAACAGATCCTCACGGCGCTCGCGGCGCAGTCGGGCTATGCGGAGCTGGCGACGGCGCCGTGGTTCCCGATGGGCGAGTCCATGGCGCTGATGGTGCCGAACGCGCTCACGAGCGCGTATCCCGACCGCTGCATCGCGGGCATCCAGATCAAGGATGGCCAGTGGGACCGGCTGAAGTCGCCGCAGGTGCCTGTGCTCGTCGCCTGCGGCAGCGGACACGAGTGGGATCAGCCGAAGCACGATTACTTCACGGCCTGGCAAACGAAGGCCACCAACGATCTGCAACGCCACTGCGCCAAGCGCGCGGCGCAGCCGGCATGGCCCGGCAGCCTGCTGATCGAGGGCGGCAGCGCGCATTTCTCCTGCACGGAGGCGATGGCGGAGCTCCTGGCGCAGTACATCCGCGCCGCGTGCCGGGCGCGGTTGCCAGGCGATGGCGGCGCCGCGCTGCGCGCCGTGAAGCTCGACGACGGTTGGGTCGCGGGCCTCTCCGTGCCCGGCTCGACTCCGCTGCCGCCGAAGCGCTACAGCGACTGCAAGCCGGAGGAGAAAAAGTTGCCGTGGTATTTCGACCGGGCGACCGCGCAGGCTGCGTTTGACATGGCCAACATCAACTGGAACGCGCAGTCGTCGTTGCCGGTCTTCGCCGACGCCGCCGGCCAGCCGGTGCCGTTCAACTACCGCGGCATCACCGGTCCCGTGCCTTTCGCGATGGAGGCCGACGGCATCACCTTCCAGCTCGCCAGCCTGTTCCTCGACCAACTGCCTGCGGGCTTCGTCAAGGCCGGCGCGCCGTTGGGCCACGTCGCCGGCGCTCCGCGGATCGAATGGCTGTGCGGGCCGTTCGCGCCGCTCGGCAGCAACCGCTTCCAACTCGCGCTCGACCGCACATGGAAAAAAAGCGGCTGCTACGTCCGCATCTGGCATCCGGGCGACGCCACCTACCGCCTCTGCACGAACCCGGGCCGGCTCGACTTCGAGCCGAACACCGCCGGCCAACCGCAGCACATTTCGTTCGACGCGATCCCTGACCAGGCGGTCGGCACGAAAGAGATCCAGTTGCACGCGACAACGGAGGCCGGCTTGCCCGTGCGCTATTTCGTCCGCGTCGGCCCCGCGGAAATCCATGGCGACCGCCTCGTCTTCAACCCGCTGCCGCCGCGCAGCAAACGGCCGGTGACCGTGACCGTGGCCGCGTGGCAGTGGGGGCGCAAAACCGCACCTGCCGTGCAGACCGCGGAGATTGTCGAGCGGAGTTTTCTGCTCAAGTGAGCGTGCCAAAGCCCCATTCGGCGGCCAACCCGCGCCGCGCCCGGCAGAGGCCGGCGACTACAGGGCGGAAGCGGCGGACAGCGAACCCGGCTTCGCCAAGAGGCTACGCCGGGGCAAGCGTCGAAGTTCGGAGGCGCCACGCCATGGTGCGAATAAAAGCAGGCCGCTTGTTTCCAGCCCAGCGAAAGCATCTCGGACTTGCGCAAGTCCGGGATCTATTTTCCAGGCCTTGGGAGAAGTCGGCGCGGGCTTTGCCACGCCCTGGAAGCATGATAGTTTCACTCTTTTGAAAGACATAGAGCCATGAAAACAGAAATACTCATCGGTTGGGTCCTCGCGTGTGTCTCGTTGGCGCAGGGCGTCGCTGGGCAAGAATCAACACCGCCGGTCCTGTTGACCTCGCCGCTGGATTATCAGGTGTTTCAGCGCGCGACGAAGACCAGCGGGGTCATTGTGGTCGAAGGCATGGTGCAGGCGGGTACGCGGGTGGAAGCGAGGCTCGATGCGCAGGCGTGGCAGACTGTGGCGGTGGACAGGCCGACACGCAAATTCTCCGCGCAGTTGCCGGCTGCGGCCGGTGGCTGGCACAAGCTGGAAGTCCGCGCCGCGGGGCAGGCGCCGGTGGTGGTGGAACACGTCGGCGTCGGCGAGGTGTTCATCGTTGCGGGCCAATCGAACTCGGGCAACCATGGCTCGGAGAAGCAGCAGACGGCGACGGGCAAGGTCGCCTCGTTCGATGGCGCGCAGTGGCGGCTCGCGAAGGATCCGCAGCGCGGCGCGAGTGGGCAGGGCGGCAGCTTCATGCCGGCGCTCGGCGATGCGCTTGTGGCGAAGTACGGTGTGCCGGTGGGTGTTGTGCCGTGCGGCATCGGTGCGACGAGCGTGCGCGAGTGGCTGCCGCGGGGGGTGACGTTCCCGAGCCCGCCGACCCTCGTGGGCCGCGTGGAGCAACTGCCCAACGGCGCGTGGGCCAGCAAAGGCGCGGCGTTTACAGCGTTGGTGGCGCGCATGAAACAGCTCGGTCCACACGGCTTTCGCGCCGTGCTGTGGCACCAAGGCGAAAGCGATGTGAACCAGAAAGACCCGGCCCGCACGCTGCCGGGAAAACTGTATCGGGAGCAGCTGGAGCGCGTGATCCGCGAGTCGCGGCGTGAGATCGGCTGGGACGCCCTGTGGTTTGTGGCGCAAGTCAGCTATCATGGGCCCGGCGACGAAGCCTCGCCCGACATCCGCGCGGCACAGGCTGCGCTGTGGCAGGAGGGCCTCGCGCTGGAAGGCCCTGATTCCGACGCGCTGCGCGGCGACTTGCGCGCCGGCGTCCACTTCAACGGCAAGGGCCTGCAGGCGCACGGCAAGCTCTGGGCGGAAAAGGTCGGCGCATATCTGGAGCAGCTGCGCTGACCCTTCAGGGCGCAAAGAGCTTACGGGCACGATCAGCTTACGAGGAAGAGCAGGCATGAACATGAACATTGTTATTCTCGGCGGGCTGGCGGCGGCGTTCGCGGTGGCGGCCTTGGCGCGCGAGCCGGTGGATGAGGTGAATCCGTTTATTGGCGCGGTGACCCAGTCGAAGGTTCGGCACTCCGGCAGCCAGGGGAAAACCTTCCCGGGCGCAGCCACGCCGTACGGCCTGGTCCAGCTCAGCCCTGACTCCGTCACCGGCGGCGATAACGGCTCCGGCTACAACTTCGAGCACACGACGCTGCAAGGCTTCAGCTTCACGCACATGAGTGGCGTGGGCTGGTATGGTGACCTCGGCAATTTTCTCGTCACGCCGACAACCGGTCCGCTCCAGACGAGCTACGGCGAGGTGGACAAGCCGGGCACCGGATATCTTTCGCGCAAGAGCGACGAGACCGCGTCGGCCGGTTACTATGCCGTCACGCTGGCCGATCACCGCGTCCGCGCCGAGCTGACCGCCGCGCCGCACAGCGGCATCCTGCGCTTCACCTATCCGCAGGACGAGCATGCGCGCATCCAGATCGACCTCGCGCGCCGCGTCGGCGGCACCGCGGTGCAGCAATCAGTCAAGGTGGTCGGCGAGAACGCGATCGAGGGGTGGATGCGCTGCACGGCCGAAGGTGGCGGCTGGGGCAACGGGGGCGGCAGGCCGAAGTACACGGTTTTCTTTCGCGCCGAGTTCAGCCGGCCGCTGAAGGATTTCGGCGTCTGGTCGGTGGACATTCCCGAAGGCGCGAAGCGGAGGCACCAGCAGTTCGACGCCAGCTTTCTCAAGGCGATGGCGGGTGCGAAGGTGTTGCCCGGCTGCCGCGAGCAGGAAGGCAAGCACCTGGGCTTCTACGCGGAATTTCCGACCCAGGCGGGCGAGCAGCTCCTGCTGAAGGCGGGTCTCTCGTTCGTCAGCCTCGCCGGCGCGCGTGATAACCTGCGCGCGGAAATCCCCGGCTGGGATTTCGACGGCGTCCGCGCCGCGGCGCGCGCGCAGTGGGCGCGCGAGCTGTCGCGCATCACCATCGAGGGCGGCACGGCCGACCAGCGCATCGCTTTCTACACGGCGCTCTACCACGCGATGCTCGACCCGCGCGCGTTTGCCGACCTCGACGGCAGCTATCCCGGAGGCGACGGCCAGCCGCACAAGACGGACAAGTACACCCGCCGCACGATCTTCAGCGGCTGGGATGTCTACCGCAGCGCCTATCCGCTGATGACGTTGATCGCGCCCCAGGTGGTCACCGACATGATCAACTCGCTCTCGGACCTGGCCGTGGAAAGCAAGCAGGGCTATCTGGAACGCTGGGAATTCCTCAACGCCTATAGCGGCTGCATGAACGGCAACCCCGCGGTCCCCGTGCTCGTCGATGCCTATCAGAAAGGCCTGCGCGGTTTCGATGTGGCGCAGGCCTATGACCTTGCACGCGCGAGCTGCGAGCGCTGCGGCAACGGCAAGCTGGGCTATGCGGCTGGCCGGCTCTCCGACACGTTTGAGCAGGGTTTGGACGAGTGGTGCCTGTCCGAATTGGCCACCGCGCTGGGCAAGAGCGCTGATGCCAAGCTGTATCGCGAGCGCGGACAGTCCTATCGCCAGGTGTTCAATCCCGCGACCGGCTGGTTCGGACCGAAAGATGCCAAGGGCCAATTCCTGCCGCAGGCCAAGGGCGTGTTGGATGGATCCGGCTGTGTCGAGTGCAACGCGCTACAGCAGGGCTGGTTCGTGCCGCACGACGTGCCGGGCCTGATCGCACTGCTGGGCGGCAAAGATCAATTCGTCAGCCGGCTCAGCGGGTTCTTTGAAAAAACACCCGATGTCACCCGCTGGAACGAATACTACAACCACGCCAACGAACCGGTCCACCTGATCCCCTTCCTTTTCAACCGGGCCGGCGCGCCGTGGCTCACGCAGAAGTGGGTGCGCTTCATCTGCGAAAAAGCCTACGGCAGCGACGTGTATGGACTGTGCGGCGATGAAGATGTCGGCCAGATGTCATCCTGGTATGTACTGGCCGCCGCCGGCCTTCACCAGGCGTGCCCCGGCGATACCCGCTACGAGCTGTTCACGCCGCTGTTCGACAAGGTCCAGATCCGGATTGATCCCGTCTATGGCGCCGGCAAAGCCTTCAGCCTTGTCGCGCACGGCAACGCACCCGGCCCGCGCTACATCCAGTCTGCGAAGCTCAACGGCCAGCCGCTCGACCGCTGCTGGCTCGACCACAAGGAAATCGTGGCGGGGGGTCTGCTTGAATTGGAGCTCGGCGCGGAGCCGAATAAAGAGTGGGGTAAGGCGACACACTGAACGCGAGGAAGAGCACCCTCACCCCGGCCCTCTCCCCTGGAGGGAGAGGGAGTGAAAGGCCCCAGCTCAGTGTCGAGGTTAAGGCAGCACCCGATCCTCATCGTGTGAGGGAGAGGGATGAAAAGGCGCGAGACCTAATCCGATGATGGTGCAAGGGTCGGCCCGCGGCGTATGATGGTTTCAGCGGGTGACGTGGGTGCTGTGGGCTGTCCGGCTTCCTCTCCCCCCGGGGGAGAGGATCGAGGTGCGGAGCGCAGTGCCAGGCTCGGAATTGAAAGGAATGAAATGATAAAAAGCATAGTGAGTGGTGGGCTGGTGTTGGCGGCGGCGCTGACGTGCGCAACACAGGCGGCCGAGACACCAGAGCAAAGCGGTGCCCGGATGGCTTGGTTTAACTCCGCGAAGTTCGGCCTGTTCATCCATTGGGGCGTCTATTCGCAGGCGGGCGGGGAGTGGAAGGGCACGACCAATCACGCCGAGTGGCTGCAGCTCACGGCGAAGATTCCGATCGCCGAATACACGGAGCTGGCGAAACAATTCAACCCGGTCAAGTTCAACGCCGATGAGTGGGCGCAGATCGCCAGCGACGCGGGGATGAAGTACCTCGTGCTCACCAGCAAGCACCACGACGGCTTTGCCATGTTCGACTCGCCGAGCAACCCCTATAACATCATGAAGGTGACGCCGTTCGGGCGTGACCCGGTCAAGGAACTGGCGGCGGCGTGCGCGAAGCATGGCCTGAAATTCTGCGTCTACTATTCGCTCGGCCGCGACTGGCATGACCCTGACGTGCCGACCGGCAGCCCCGGCAACGCCCGCTTCCCGCCGGGCAGCCGCAGCAACCTGGTGGATTACCCCGACGAGAGCAGGAAGGACTTCGCCAAATACTTCGAGCGCAAGGTCAAACCGCAGGTGCGCGAGCTGCTGACGCAGTACGGGCCGATCGGCATCCTGTGGTTCGATACGCCGGAGAAGATCACGAAGGCCCAGAGCGCGGAACTGTTGGCGCTGATCCGCGGGCTGCAGCCGGACTGCATCGTCAACGCGCGCATCGGGAACAAACTCGGCGACTACGGCACGCCGGAGCAGGAGATCCCGTCGGGCAAGTCCACCCAGGCGTGGGAAACCTGCATGACGCTCAACGGTCACTGGGGCTACAACAGCCACGACGCGAACTGGAAGACCACCGCGACGCTGCTGCGCAACCTGATCGACATCGTCAGCAAGGGCGGGAACTACCTGCTCAACGTCGGGCCGACCGGCGCGGGCGTGATCCCGCCGGAAAGCGTCGAGCGCCTGCGGGAGATCGGCGCGTGGCTCAAGATCAACGGCGAGTCGCTCTACGGCGCGGGCATGACGCCGTTCGGGCCGGAGCTGGGCAAGTTCGACGCAGCGAAGAAAAATAAAAAGACCGGCAAACCGGAATTCGTCCCGGGCGAAGAGTGGCGCTGCACGACCAAGGCTGGGGGACTTTATATTCACCTCTTCAAGTGGCCGGCCGGTCGGTTCGATGTGAGCGGCGTCAAGGGCACCGTCAAGAAGGCCTATTTGCTCGCGGACCCTGACCGCACCGCTTTGAAGGTGAAGCAGACGGGCGCGGAGGTTTCCGTCGAGCTGCCGGCGAAGGCGCCGGATGCGATCGCTTCGGTGTTGTGTTTGGAGTGCGGCGACTGAACGCAGTGAGGCAAACGACATGAACCATCTGAAATATTTGCTGTTAGTGGTAGTGGTGGCGACGACCAACAGTTTTGCGCAGACGCCCGCGGAGCCGGCGAAAGATACGGCAGCGCAGCGCGAAGCAAGGATGCAGTGGTGGCGCGAGGCGAAGTTCGGGATGTTCATCCACTGGGGCCTCTATGCGCTGCCGGCGGGCGAATGGCAGGGGAAATATTACGACGGCATCGGCGAGTGGATCATGTTCAAGGCGCGCATCCCGCTCGCGGACTACGAACAGCTCGCACGGCAGTTCAACCCGGTGAAGTTCGACGCCGACGCGTGGGCGCAACTCGCGCAGGACGCGGGGATGAAATATCTCATCATCACCTCGAAGCATCACGACGGCTTCGCGATGTTCGGTTCCAAGGTGGACGCGTTCAACATTGTGGACGCGACGCCGTTCAAGCGCGACCCGCTGAAGGAGCTCGCCGCCGCCTGCGCGAAGCGCGGCATCAAGTTCGGTTTCTACTATTCGCAGGCGCAGGACTGGTCCGCGCCCGGCGGCGCGATCTGGGAAGGCCGGCATGAAAACGACCCCGTCTTTGCCGACCCGCGGTGGGACAAAAGGCAGCACGGCGACTTCGAGACCTACTTCAGCACCAAGGCGTTGCCGCAGGTCCGTGAACTGTTGAGCAACTACGGGCCCATGGCCGTCGTCTGGTTCGATACGCCGCTGAAAGTGATGAGCGAGGAGCGCGCGGGCCGGTTGGAAAAACTGGTGCACGAACTGCAGCCCAACTGCCTCGTCAGCGGCCGCCTCGGCGGCAAGTTTCAGAGCGACTATGCGTCCGAGGGCGACAACAAGATCCCCAACCTCGCCCGCGCCGGCGCGTGGGAAACACCCGCGACGCTCAACGACACGTGGGGCTTCAAGAAACACGACCACAATTGGAAGAAACCGGATGACCTTGTATTCAAGCTCGTAGACATCGTCAGCAAGGGCGGCAATTATCTGCTTAATGTCGGGCCCGACGGCGAGGGCGTGATTCCGAAGCCGAGCCAGGACATGCTGTGCAAAGTCGGCGCGTGGCTCAAGGTCAACGGCGCAGCGGTCTATGGCGCCGACCGCAGTCCGTTCGGTGCCGAGTTCGGCGCAGCCGGCACGCCCGACGCGAAAGGCAAATCCACCTTCAAGCCGCGCAACGACTGGCGCTGCACCACCAAGCCCCCTTCGACAGGCTCAGGGCAGGCGGGCAAGCTCTACTTCTTCCTGTTCAAATGGCCCGGCGAGAAGTTCACCGTCGCAGGTCTGAAGGGCAAGGCGGCGAAAGCCTATCTGCTCGCCGATCCCGCACACAAGCCGCTCGCCCTCGCGCAGGATGGCGCGCAGCTGACCGTGACCTTGCCCGCCGCCGCGCCGGACCCGCTGGCCAGCGTGCTCTGTGTGGAACTGGCTCCCTGACATGAACGCCCCTGTGATGCGTTCCGGCCTTACGGATGAACGCTGGCTTAACGGCCTTGCAAGCTTCCCGCCCGAACAAAAAAAGGATGCGCCATGAAATGCACCGCACTTATTTTTCCGATCCTGTTGCTGGTGACGCCAATCGCACCTCAGGCGGCCGAAACGGTGACCATCCCCGTCGACTCGACGGCGTTTGTGTTCTCGCCCGGAAACTGGGTCGGTGACGAGGGTCGCGCAGGAAAGGCCTTCCGGCAAACCTGGAACCCCGGCGCCTATTTCAGGGTCGCTTGGGAAACCACGAACGCCACACCCCATGCCAAGCTGCTGCTGGACACAGCCGGCTATCCCCCCGCCTTCAGGCCGCCGCTGCTGGCCTATTGCTGCGATGGCGTCTGGAAGTCCAAGCTCTCCTGCACAAACGAAATCAGCATCACGGAGCTCAAGCATGCTGGAAAACATGAGCTGTGCGTTTATCTGCATCAGTCGCAGCAGGAGCAGCGCTGGGGGAACGCAGGGCAAAGCGGCGTGAACGTGCTCCGGGTCACAGGCTTGCAAGTGGACCCTGACAGCAAGCCCCTGCCCACCGTGCCGGGTTCCAAATGGGCGTTGATCATCGGCGACAGCATCACCGAGGGGTGTGGGGCCACCGAGTTGGCGGCCTATTCGCACCTGGTCGGGCAGGCGCTCCAGACACAGGGCTACGAGTACGGCATCAATGCGTGCGGATGGAGCGGCTGGATCAACCGTGGCGACAAACCTCCGGGAGACGTGCCCGGTTATTACGTCGTTACGAATTCCAGCCACGGCGCCGGCGGGCAGTATGTCGATACGCTGAGCCGCTGGAATAAAATCGACGGGAATGGGCATACGTTGCTGGATGCCAAGGGACACCTCAGCGCGTATGGCCTCAAAGACCAGGAACCCTCGCTGATCTTGATCAACTACGCTACCAACGATTCGCTGCATAAGTCCGACCCGGGCGACACCCAAGCCAGCATGATTCAGGGCCTGGCGGCCTTGCGGAAAAGCGCTCCTGCGGCACAGATCATCGTGATCATTCCCTTTGGGCAGTACTATGCCAGAGAATTGAAGAAAGCCGTCGAGATCCATAAGCAGAAGCACCCTGCGGACAACAAGGTTTCTATCATCGACCTGGGACCCGCGGTGGCGCGGGCCTTGGCGGCGACCAATGGCCTGATGGGCGGCCTGCATCCCAATGACAGGGGCCACGCCCTTTTTGCGGCCAAGATCATCCCGCAGATGATGACGGCGCTCCAGGCGGGTGCGAAATGACGTGCGCGTCAGGGGTTCGGGCTGATGATGGGCCGCGGCTGTCCTCGGAAAGGGACCACACATGAAGAAGCTACTGATGGTTACGTGCGCCTCGCTGGTGTTGGCACCGCTGGCCTTGCTGTACGCCGCAGACCAGGAGGCTGAAGGGTTGAAGTCGGAGGTGGTGTCGCAGGGCGCAGGCGGCACGGGTGGGAACGACCTGGCGCGGTGCGAATGGTTCAAGGACCAGGCCCTCGGCATGTTCATCCATTGGAGCGTGGATTGTCCGCTCGGCTCGGTCATCAGCCACCATCTCGTCGGCGCCACGCAGGATTATCAGGACCGGTTCTTCTCACAGATGCCGGGGCTGTTTTGCCCGAAGGATTTCCAGCCGCGCGACTGGGCGCGCCTCGCCAAGCTGGCGGGGATGAAGTACGTCGTGTTCACCGCGAAGCACCACAACGGTTTCTGCATGTGGGACACGAAGACCACCGACTTCAACATCATGAAGACGCCGTATGCCAAGGACCTCACGCGCGGATTGTTCGATGCGTTCCGCGCCGAGGGCATCCGCGTCGGCGTCTATCTTTCGCCCGATGATTTCTGGATGCTCCACAAGCAGGGCCATCCGATCACGCGCACCCGGCCGGAAGCGAATCCGAAGAACAATCCCGAGCTGATGCGGCACAACCTCACGCAGCTCCGCGAGCTGCTGACTGGTTACGGGAAAATTGATTTCGTGTTCTTCGATGGCGAGCCGGACCAGCTCAAGCAGCTCGCGTGGAAACTCGATCCGCAGATTCTGGTCACGCGCGGCGAAATGAAAACGCCGGAACAGAAGCTGCCCGGCACGCCGCTGCCGGGGCCGTGGGAGGCGAACTTCACGATGGGCACCGAGTGGCCGTTCAAGCCGACGAATGAGGAATACAAATCCGGTACCGAGCTGATCAAGATGCTGCTCGAGGTTCGCGCCAAGGGCGGTAACCTGCTGCTGAACATCGGGCCCGATCCCGATGGCGTCATTCCGTTCGAGCAGACGCGCCGGCTGCGCGAGCTGGCGCTGTGGCTGTTCGTCAATGGCGAGGCGATCTACAACATCCGCCCCTGGATCATCACGAACGAAGGCTCGCTCTGGTTCACCAAGTCGAAGGACGCCGACACCGTCTATGCGTTCGAAACCAACGTGCCGTGGGACTGGGCCACGTGGCGCGAGTTCACGCTCAAGACCGTGCGCGCCACCAAGGATACCGAGGTCGAGGTCGTCGGCCAGACCGGCGACAACCGCTGCTGGTCCAAGGAGAGCTGCAAGGCGTCGTGGAAGCAGGACGCCGATGGACTGCACCTCCGCGCGATGTTCGCCCAGCGGCTTTATACCGACTGCAAATGGCCGAACCCGATCGTCATCCGCATCACCCACGCCCAGCCCGTTCCCGAAGCCGTGCCCGCGCTGTTGAAAGCGCAGAAGGACGAGCAGCGCCTCTTCCATAAAAAATAAAACACAGCAGGATGCAGTTTTCCAAGCCTTGGAAAAAGCCGGGGTTCCGGTTTCCAAGGCTTGGAAACGAACGGAGAAAGCACATGAAGAAAATGGTGTCGCACGTGTTCATCGGTTTGGTTCTGTCCTGGATCGCGGCGGCGGCCCAGCCGGTGGTGTTCTGGTCGCCGGACCAGTGCGCGCCGGGCGAGGTGACGCTGCTCTATGGCGGCGGGCTGGCGGGCGCTTCGGCGGTGCTGGTGAAAACGGCGGGAGGACCAGCTGTGGAAATTTCCGCGCCCGCCTTGCAGCCGTGTGCGAACTCGGTGAAGTTCGTCGTGCCCGCCTCGCTCCCGCCGGGCGTCTTTTCCGTGCAGGTCGCCGCCGGCGGGGAACGCAGCGCGTCGCGCCTGCTCAACCTGCCGGAGCTGTGGTTCATGCAGCCGACGAAACTGCTGCCCGGGCTGAACGAAAACCAGGCGGCGCCGGGCTCGACGGTACAACTCATCGGGAAAAATCTGGCGCTGCCCAAGGTGCAAGGCGCGCCGCGCATCGCGCTGCGGCGCGACGGAAAAGCCATCGAGCTGACAGCGGAACGTGCCGAGAAGTTTTCGCTGCTGGCGAAGCTGCCGGAAACGCTGGCGGTGGGCCGCTATGAACTGTTTGCGCACAACGGTTCCGGCGGCGAGGCCGGCTGGGGCGGGCCGCTGCCGGTGGACATCCGCGCGCCGGACGCGTGGCCGGCGCAGCTTTTCGACGTGAAGAAATTTGGCGCCAAGGGCGATGACGTGACCGACGACACCGAGGCCATCCGCGCGGCGCTGGCGGCGGCGGACAAAAACGGCGGCGGCATCGTGCAGTTTCCGTGGGGCACCTACCGGCTGACGAACTGGATCTGCATCCCGCCGCGCACCGTGGTGCGGGGCGAGAGCCGTGACAGCACGCTGCTGAAGTGGCCGGTCGACGAACCGGGCTCGGTGACGAATTTCATGACGGCGGCGATCTTCGGCGCGCCGCCTTACGCGCTCGAAGACCTGACGGTGATCGTGCGCAAGGCCGACACGGCGCTGATGGATTTGAGCTGGGAGCATATCTACAGCCGCAACGTGCCGCCGGAGCTGCTGCCGAAGATGCAGCCGTTCGGCGCGTTCCGCGATGTCTTCCTGCGCCGCGTCTTTTTCCAGAACTGGCTCTGGTGCGGGCATCCCGAGCGGCAGCCGGAGCTGATGAAGAAATATTTCGGCGAGCCCTACAACGTGCGCGTCGGCGGCGTGCGCAATTTCGAGGTCAGCGACTGCACGCTGTGGGGCGCGAACAATTATTTCGCAAACAACCGCAACGTGCGCATCACCGGCAACGCGGTCGCCAACGGCATGGGCGGGCACTCGTGGACGTGCCTCGGCGGCGGCGCGCACTTCACGGTGTGCGAGAGCAACGACTTGAATTGTTCGTCGTCGTGGGGCTGGGGCTGGACCGGCATCCAGCGCGTCTATTCCGCGCATAACGTCAGCCACAACTTTGTGCGCGGCGAGCGCGAGGCGATGACGCTGGACATCAGCTCGCTGCCGACCGCGCGGCCGGTCAACCAGCACTGGGGCGCGCCGGTGGAGGCGGGCGAGCGCGACGGCCGGCCGTTCCTGCGCTTCGTCGGCGTGCAGTGGACGCCCGGCTGTTTCAAGGACGGCACCGCGACGATCCGCGCGTATGACGGTGGCGCGGGCGCGGGCCAGTGGCGCACGCTGGTGGATAACAACGCCGACACGGTCTTCCTCGACAAACCGTTCAAGCCCGTGCCGGAGACCATGCCGCGCAAGCTCTACATGGAACTCGCGCCGCGGCATCATCACGCCCACAACGGCACGACGGCCTGGCTCGGTCGTCTGCGCGAGAGCCGGCCGGCGGCGTTCACCGCGCAGGCGGCGCAGTGGCTGCCGGATGAGTTCGCCGGCATGACGGCGCTTGTGCTCGACGGCCAGGGTGCGGGCCAGTATCGCGTCATCACGGCCAACACCGCCGATCACGCGACGCTGGAGAGGCCATGGGACGTGACGCCCGACGCCAGCAGCGTTATCGGCATCTGGTCGCTGATGCGGCACATGATCGTCGCCGACAGCGCAGGCTTCGACACCAGTTCGTTCGCTCAGCTTTACGGCGCATTCTTCGACTACACCGTGGACGGCTGCCGCGTCGAGCGCTCGCAGGGCATCTGGGGCCAGATGGGCTGGTTCGTGCAGCTGCGCAACAACACCATCCGCTACGCCAACAGCTATCACCCCGGCATCGGCATGCGCGGGCCGAACCCGGAGAAGTGCGCGCCGTTCGGCTACACCGGGCTGGACAGCCACCGGTTGCGCATTACCAAGTCGACGGCGTTCCAATATCCCGGGAAGAAGCTGCCGCTCTTTGCCGAGGACGTGCTCGGCGCGCCCTCGCCTTCGACACTCGGCTGCATCCTGCGCGGCAACCATCTCGATTACGGACAGCGGCTCGTGATGCAACCGTGGGGCGGCGACAACCCGCCCGGCCCCCGGCCCGGCGGCGCGCTGTTCCGCGACGTGATCATCGAGGGCAACTCCGTCGCGCACAGCGCCGTCGGCATCCAGCTCGGCCCGAACGTCGGCGGCGTGATCCTGGGCCACAATACCTTTGAGGACGTCGCGCAGCCCGTCGTCGAAGCCGTGCCGCATTCCGCCAAGAGGATCGAACCATGAAACGGATGGGCTTTTTCATTTTGATCGCCGCTTGGGCTGCGTTGTGTGACCTTCATGCCGCCGAACTTAAACTGCCGGCGGTTTTCTCCGACCACATGGTGTTGCAGTGCGATGTGCCGGTGCCGGTGTGGGGCACGGCGTCGCCGGGGGAAAGCGTGACGGTCGAGTTCGCCCATTCGACGGGCTCAGGGCAGGCCCCTTCGATAAGCTCAGGGCAGGGCGGACAGAAGAAGACCGCCATCGCCGATGCGAACGGCAAGTGGCTGGTGAAACTCGACCCGCTCAAGGCCAGCGCCGAGCCGGGTGAGCTGCGGATTTTATCAGCCATCAGCCATCAACCATTTACCATCAAAGATGTTCTCGTCGGTGAGGTCTGGCTTTGCGGTGGGCAGTCGAACATGGAGCGCCAGCTCGGCCCGCGCCCGCCACAACCGCTGATCCGGAATTGGGAACAGGAGGTGGCGGCGGCTAAATTTCCGCACATCCGCCATTTCGGCGTCGCGCACAGGGCCGCCAAGGAGCCGCTGCAGGATGTGCCGGGCAGCTGGGTGGTGTGCTCGCCGGAAACGGTGAAGGATTTCACGGCGGTCGGCTATTTCTTCGGGCGCGAGTTGCACAGGGAATTGAAGGTGCCCATGGGCCTGCTCCACAGTTCGTGGGGCGGCACGGGCGTGGCGACGTGGACCAGCAAGGACGCGCTCGACAAGCTTCCGGAGGTCAAGGACAGCCTGGCCGCCGAGCTCAACCAGCCGAAGGTCGGCCCCAAGACGCCGACCATCCTGTTTCAAAGCATGATTGCGCCGCTGATCCCCTTCGCCATCAAAGGTGCGATCTGGTTTCAGGGCGAGAGCGGCCCGGGGTTGCCGGTGGCGTACGACAAAATCTTCCAGTTGATGATCACCGACTGGCGAACGCACTGGGGCTTGGGTGATTTCCCGTTCTATTTCGTGCAGTTGCCGAACGGTTCGCCGCTGACCCGCGAGGCGCAAGCGCGCGCCTTGCAACTGCCCAACACCGGCATGGCCGTCGGAATTGATGTGGGTGACAAGGATGTCCACGGCCCCATCAAGGCACCGCTCGGTGCACGGCTCGCGCGGCTGGCGTTGACGCAAACCTACGGCCGCACCGGCGAATCCTCCGGGCCGATGTTTCAATCCGCATCGGTGGAGGGCGCCAGCATCCGCGTGCGGTTCACGCACCTCGGGGGTGGGCTGGTGATGAGCGATGGCGGCCCGCTCAAGCATTTCTCCATCGCAGGCGCCGACCAGAAGTTTGTCCCGGCCGAGGCGAAAATCGAGGGCGATACGGTCGTGGCTTCCTGCGCGACCGTTGCCCGTCCGGTCAGTGTCCGTTACGCGTGGATCAACGTCGCCGCCGGCGTCAACCTGTTCAACAAAGCCGGCCTGCCCGCGGCGCCGTTCCGCACAGACGCTTGGCCGCTGATACAGGCACCGGGCACAACCACGAAAGGAAAAATGTGAAAGCTGTCTTTGCGCTGCTCAGCGCTGCCGTCCTCCTTTGCAGTGCATCCCGCGCCGCTGTCACCACGGCCGCCACGCCTCAGCTGGACGCGTGCAACGTGGTCTGGACCACGCCCGGCACGAACTCGCTGGATTCCATGCCGCTGGGTAACGGCGATATCGGGCTGAACGTGTGGGTCGAGCAGAACGGCGACCTGGCGTTCTACCTCAGCAAGACGGACGCGTGGACCGACAACGTCGGGAAAGGCAAGGGCCTGGCGAAGCTCGGCCGCGTGCGCGTGCGGTTCGATCCGCCGCTGGCCGTCGCGGGTGAATTTACACAGCGGCTGAATCTCCACGACGCCACGATTGAAATCGAATCGGCCATCGGCAGTCAAAAATCTGCAATTATTCTATGGGTGGATGCCAACCGGCCGGTGATCCATGTCGAGGCGGAAAGCGCACAGGCGCGCACCATGCAGGTCATGTTCGAGACGCTGCGGCCGACGCCGGAGAAGGATCTGCAAGCCGACACGCTCTTCGAAGGGCAGGCGGACCGGATTGTCTGGTGCTACCGCAACCAGAACAAGCGCGTCCCGGCACTCACCAACCTGACATTCGGCGCGCTGATGGAGGGGGACGGCTTGGTCTCGGCCGGCAGTACGGCGCTGAAATCGGCGAACGCGGCGAAGCATCATAGCGTTGCGGTCGTGGCGCTGACCGCGCAGACGCCGACGCCGGAGGTGTGGCGGGAGCAAGTGGAACGGCTCGCTGCGCAGTCCGACGCTGTGAAGCTTGAAGACGCACGGCGTCAGCACTGTGCATGGTGGCAGACTTTCTGGAAGCGTAGCTGGCTTTTCGCCGCCGGCGATGACGACGCACGCAAGGTGACACAGGGCTACGCGCTCCAGCGGTTCGTCACCGCCTGCGCGGGGCGGGGCGCGTACCCGGTCAAGTTCAACGGCTCGATCTTCACGATGGACTGGGTCAAGCGCGAGAAGGTCAAAGGCGTCGAAACGAACTATGTGGTGACTGCAGACGCGCGCGACTGGGGCGGGCAGTATTGGTTTCAGAACACGCGGCCGATGTACTGGCCGCTGCTCCAGTCCGGCGACTTCGAGATGCTGCTGCCGCTCTTCCGCATGTACCAGGGGCAGTTGCCGGGCAACACGCGGGCGGTGCGCGAGTTCTACCAGCATGACGGCGCGTATTTCGCCGAGACCAATCCGTTCTATGGCAACCTGCCGGACATCAAGCCGGGCGAGGCCGGCAGCTATACGAAGCACTACTTCACGCCGATCCTCGAGCTCTCCGCGCTGATGCTCGACTACTTCGCCTACACCGGCGACCGCGAGTTCGCGCGGCAGTCGCTGCTGCCGGTGGCGGAGGCTGGGCTGAAGTTCTTCGCCCAACATTTTCCGCGCGAGAACGGCAAGCTGCTGCTCGATCCCGACAACGCCATCGAGATGTATTGGAAGGCGCGCAATCCTGCGCCCGACATCGCCGGGTTGCGCTGGGTGCTGGGTGGCCTGCTGACGTTGCCGCCGGACCTGATCAGCGCGGGGCAGCGGTCGCAATGGCAGCAGCTTCTCGGCGAAATCCCCGCGTTGCCCACCGGCACGACGAATGGCGTCACGGTGCTGCGCCCGGCCGAGGTGTTCGATGGCGGACACAATTCCGAGAACCCGGAGCTCTATTCCGTCTACCCGTTCCGCCACTTCGGCCTCGGCAAGCCCGGCCTGGATCTCGCACGGGCAACGTTTGCCGTCCGGCGGTTCAAGACCAACGGCTGCTGGCGGCAGGACGGCATCCAAGCCGCGTTGCTCGGCGAGGCGGGGGTGGCGCGGTCCAACGTCGTCTTTGTGCTCACGCGCAAGGAAGGTCAGTGCCGCTTCCCGGCCTTCTGGGCGCACGGTTCCGACTATGTGCCGGACGAGGACAACGGCGGCAACGGGGTCAATGCGCTGCAATTGATGCTCATGCAAGCCGAAGGCCGCAAAATTCTGCTGCTGCCCGCGTGGCCGAAGAACTGGGACTGCGCTTTCAAGCTGCATGCGCCGCTCCAGACAACGGTCGAAGGCAAGGTTCGCAATGGCAAGGTTGAAGACCTGGTCGTCACGCCGGCCGAACGCCGCGCCGATGTCGAGGTGCTGGGCGCGCGGTGAGAGGCAGCCGAAGAAGAGAACATCGAACACCGAACATCCAACATCGAACCCGGCGTCGCTAAGGCGCTACGCCGGGACCAACATCGTAAGGTGGGAGAGCTTTCCAAGGCCTGGGGGAATGGCACGGCGGCGGGGTGGGGCGAGGCGGAATGGACTGGATGGACGGCATGGACGAGATGGAGTTTTCTGAAGTTGTATGGGTTCGCATTTGCTGCCCACATCCCCCATCCCGAATCCCGCATCCTTCGGGGGAGGTCAAGAATAGATAGCAAGTGGTCAAGAATGGCTATTGAGCTTTTCAGCGGCGGCGGCTAGCGTGCGCGGCTGTGCTTCGGTGCGGGGAGAGGTGAGAAATGGTGGATGGTTGATGGAGCATGGCGGATGGGAAAGGAAAGCGTGGCGTTTGCAACGCTCCAGTGGACCATCATGCCAGGTGGCTTCTTCCCCGGGTTGGCAATCAAAAAAAGGTGCTCGATGAAAAAAATCGTGTGCGTCGGTTTGACGGTGTTGATGGCGGTGCTGACTTCGTGTGCGACGTGGCGGGCGACGGCGCAGGAGACGCCGGCGGAGCGCGACGCGCGGATGGGCTGGTGGCGCGACGCGCGCTTCGGCATGTTCGTCCACTGGGGCCTCTACTCCGGCCTCGCCGGCACCTGGGAAGGCAAGCCCGTCGCCACCAGCGGCGGCATGGAATGGATCGAGCAGCGCGTAAAGGCCGACACCGACATCTACGCCGCCAAGGCGCTGCCGCTGTTCAAGCCGACTCCGGGTTTCGCCAAGGAATGGGCCAAGCTGGCGAAGGAAGCCGGCTGCAAGTACGTAGTCTTCACCACCAAGCACCACGAGGGCTTCGGACTGTTCGATTCCAAGGCGGGCGACTACAACGCGGGCGCCAAGCTGCACCGCGACCTGGCGAAGGAGATCGTCGACGCCTGCCACGCCGAGGGGCTGAAGGTCGGCTTCTATCACTCGCTGATCGACTGGCACCACGACCAGTACGCCTACGAGAAGTCCAAGCAGCTTCCTCACCCGCTTAAGGGCCAGCCCTATCCGAACGGCACGCGCGACCACACCAAGTACGTGGACTACCTGCACCAGCAGGTCGGCGAACTGATGAGCAACTACGGGCCCGTGGATGTGCTGTGGTGGGATTATTCCTCGCTGGATTTCCAGGGGCAGGAAGCGTGGCGGGCGTTCGACCTGATGAAGCTCGTCCGCGCCAAGCAGCCGAACATCATCATGAACAACCGGCTGTTCCGCAACCCGGAGGCGGGCTGGAAGAGCATGGGCACCGAGGGCTTCACCAGCTCGATGGACACGAAGTACGGCGATTTCATCACGCCGGAGCAACACATCCCCGAGACCGGGATGCCGGGCGCGGACTGGGAAACGTGCATGACGCTGAACACGACGTGGGGCTTCAGCGAGCATGACCACGCCTGGAAGTCCGACGAGACGCTGATCCGCAACCTGGTCGACATCGCCAGCAAGGGCGGCAACTACCTCCTCAACATCGGCCCCAAGGGCGATGGCAGCGTGCCGGAAGAGACCGTCAAGTCCATGCGCGCGATCGGCACGTGGATGAAGGTCAACAGCGAGGCGATCTACGGCACGACGGCGAACCCGTTCGAGAAACTGGCCTGGGGCCGCTGCACGCAGAAGAAGCTCGCCGATGGCAACTCGCGGCTCTACCTGCACATCTTCGATTGGCCTGCTGACGGCAAGATCGTTTTGCCGGGGCTGGCGAACAAGCCGCTCAAGGCCGTGCTGCTCGCGGGCGGGCAGAAGCTCGACGTGACCACGGGCGCCAACAGCGTCACTATCACGTTGCCGGCGGCGGCGCCGGACAAGATCGCCAGCGTCGTCGCGCTCGACATCGAGGGAGCAACGCAGGTCGTCAAGGCCGACCCCTACGCCGACGAGACGCCGGCGCAGCGCGACGCGCGCATGAAGTGGTGGCGCGAGGCGCGGTTCGGCATGTTCATCCACTGGGGCGTTTATGCGGTGCCCGCCGGAACGTGGAACGGCAAGCAGATCCCCGGCATCGGCGAATGGATCATGAACCGCGGCAAGATCCCGATGGCCGACTACCAGGCCTTCGCCAAGCAGTTCAACCCGGTCAAGTACAACGCCGACGACTGGGTGAAGACGGCGAAGGAAGCCGGGATGAAGTACATCGTCATCACCAGCAAGCACCACGACGGCTTCACGCTGTTCGATTCGAAGGCCAGCGACTGGAACATCGCCAAGGCCACGCCCTACGGCAAGGACCTGCTCGCGCCGCTGGCCGCGGCCTGCCGCAAGTACGGCGTCAAGCTGGGCTTCTACTACTCGCAGGCGCAGGACTGGAACAACGGCGGCTCCGCTGCGGGCGGCAAGTGGGACAAGGCGCAGGAGCGCAGCATGGATGAGTACATCGACAAGGTCGCCGTGCCGCAGGTGCGCGAGATCCTGACCCAGTATGGCGAGTTCCCCTCCGTGATCTGGTGGGACACGCCCACGGACATGAACAAGGAGCGCGCCGAGAAGCTGATCGCCCTGCTCAAGCTCAAGCCCGGCCTCATCCACAACAACCGGCTCGGCGGCGGCTTCCGCGGCGACACCGAGACGCCGGAGCAGTTCATCCCCGCGACCGGCTACCCCGGCCGCGACTGGGAAACCTGCATGACGCTCAACGACACGTGGGGCTTCAAGAGCTATGACGACAAGTGGAAGAGCACCGAGACGCTCATCCGCAACCTGTGCGACATCGCGAGCAAGGGCGGCAACTACCTGTTGAACGTCGGCCCGACCGCGGAAGGCGAGATTCCCGCGCCGAGCATCGAGCGGCTGAAGGCCGTGGGCGAGTGGATGAAGGTCAATGGCCCGGCGATCTATGCCACCAGCGCCAGCCCGTTCCGCAAGCTGCCGTGGGGGCGTTGCACCAAGGTGGTGGATGCCGGGGGCACGACGCTGAACCTGTTCGTGTTCGACTGGCCGAAGGACGGGCGCCTGCTCGTGCCGGGCCTGAAGAACGGCGTCGAGAAGGCCTGGCTGCTGGCGAACAAGCAGGCACTCGCGACCGAATCGACGGTTGAGGGCGTGACGATCTCCGTGCCGCAGGCCGCGCCGGACCCGACCGCGTCGGTGGTCGTGCTGCGCGTGAAGGGCGAAGTCGCGCCCACGCCGCTGATCGTGACGGCGGGCACGAACGGCGTCGTCGCGCTGCTCGCCGAGGAGGCGACGCTCAAGGGCGAGCTGAAGACCGAGAGCGCCGGCCACCGTTCGAACATCGGCTTCTGGCTCAACCCCGACGACAACGCGTCGTGGGACGTGAAGGCGAAGGGCAAGTTCAAGATCATGATCGAGGCGGGCGGCCAGGGCGTGACGGGCCTCGTGCTCCAGGCGGGTAAGAGTTCCGCGAAGCTGAACCTCGCGCCCGCGACCGGCGACTACAAGAAGTACAAGAAGTACGAACTCGGCACCATCGAACTGGCGGGCGACCAGCCGCTCAAGGTGACGCTGAAGGCCGTGAAAGACAAATGGCACCCGGTGAACGTCCGCGAAGTGCGGTTGACGCCGGTGCAGTGATTTCCGAACGTTAAGTAATCAAAACTAAACCCAGAGAAGGAGCACAGTATGGCAGCGAATACATGGCAGTTGATCGGCGGTCTGCCGAAGATCGGCATCCGCCCGACGATTGACGGCCGCCGCAACGGCGTCCGCGAATCGCTCGAGGGACAGGTGATGGCGATGGCCCAGCGCGCCGCCAAGTTCCTCACCGCGAACCTGCGCTACCCGAACGGCCAGCCGGTCGAGTGCGTCATCGCCGACTCGTGCATCGGCGGCGTCGCCGAGGCCGCGGCCTGCGCCGACAAGTTCCGCCGCGAAGGCGTTGGCGTCTCCCTGACCGTGACGCCCTGCTGGTGTTACGGCAGCGAAACGATGGACATGGACACGGAGATGCCCAAGGCGGTCTGGGGCTTCAACGGCACCGAGCGCCCCGGCGCGGTCTACCTGGCCGCCGTGCTTGCCGGCCACAACCAGAAGGGCCTGCCCGCGTTCGGCATCTATGGCCGCGACGTCCAGGACCGCGGCGATGAATCCATCCCCGCCGACGTGCAGGCCAAGCTCCTGCGCTTCGCCAAGGCCGGCCTCGCCACCGCGATCATGCGCGGCAAGTCCTACCTCTCGCTCGGCGGCACCTCGATGGGCATCGCCGGCTCGATCGTGGACCAGCCGTTCTTCGAGAGCTACCTTGGCATGCGCGTCGAGGCCGTCGACATGAGCGAGATCACGCGCCGCATCGAGGAGGGCATCTTCGACCAGGCCGAGTTCAAGCGCGCCCTGGCGTGGGTCAAGCAGAACTGCAAGGAAGGCAAGGACTTCAATCCGCCCAAGGACCAGGCTTCCGCGGCGACCAAGGACCAGTGGTGGGCCACGGTCATCAAGATGACCATGATCACCCGCGACCTGATGGTCGGCAGCAAGACGTTGGATGAAAAGTATGGCGAGGAAGCGCTCGGCCATAACGCGATCCTCGGCGGCTTCCAGGGCCAGCGCGCCTGGACCGATCATTGCCCGAACGGCGACTTCATGGAGGCGATCCTCAACTCCTCGTTCGACTGGAACGGCATCCGCAACCCGTACCTGCTCGCGACGGAGAACGACAGCCTCAACGGCGTCTGCATGCTGATGGGCTACCTGCTCACCAACACCGCGCAGATCTTCGCCGACGTGCGCACCTACTGGAGCCCGGAGGCCATCAAGCGCGTCACCGGCGCCAAGCTGACCGGCGCGGCCGCCGGCGGCCTGATCCACCTGATCAACTCCGGCGCCGCGACGCTCGACGGCACCGGCGAGCAGCGCCGCAACGGCAAGCCCGCGATGAAGCCCTTCTGGGAGATCACCCCCTCCGAGGCGCAGAAGTGCCTCGACGCGACGGACTGGCCCGCGGCCGTGACCGAGTACTTCCGCGGCGGCGGCTTCTCATCGTGCTACCTCTCCAAGGGCGGCATGCCGATGACCATGACCCGCATCAGCACGGTCAAGGGCCTCGGCCCCGTCCTGCAGATCGCGGAAGGCTGGTCGGTGGACATCCCGGCGAAGGTGCACAAGACCCTCGCCGACCGGACCAACGCCACCTGGCCGACCACCTGGTTCGCGCCGCGCTGCAGCGGCACCGGCGCCTTCGCCGACGCCTACAGCGTGATGAACAACTGGAGCGCCAACCACGGCGCGATCAGCTACGGCCACATCGGCGCGGACCTCATCGCGCTGGCGGCGACGCTGCGCATCCCCGTCGCGATGCACAACGTGGCGGAAGGCGACATCTTCCGTCCGAGCGCATGGGGCCTGTTCGGCGCGCAGGATCCGCAGGGCGCGGACTACCGCGCCTGCCAGAACTTTGGCCCGCTCTACGGCTGAAGAAGAAGGCTGAAGGCCGGGCAGCAGACTGAAGACCGAAGGCTGACGGCTGACAGTTGATGGTGTGCGGGGCGGATTTCCAGCGATGGAAACTCCGCCCCGCGCTTTTTCAAACTCCCCGCGGTTTTGTAGGGGCGTCGCTGGTCTGCGGTGAGTTTGTCGAACCGCCGACGCCAGCGGACTGCGGCAAGCGCAGTTCCTGCGTGCCCGCAACTTTTCCAGTGCTTGGAAACCGAAACCACGACTTTTCCCAATGGTTGGGAAACCCACTCGGTTTCCGCTTCCAGCCAAGCCTTGCGAGACGGACAGCCCTGCTGCCAATCATTGGAATTGTTTTCTTCTCCTGTGGGCGGCGTTTTCAACCCCGTGAACTCTACCTCAATGGAAATGCGGTGTTGAAAATCCCGCACGCAAAGAAAGCAAGCTGCACTCACCGGACCAACTATCTGCTCAGCCAACAGATCCACGGGCAGGAATAGGACTTCATCCGCGAAGGCGGACTCCGCGAAAGAATGACCCACGGCAGGTTGCAGCAACGCAACCAGTTCTTTAAGCGTTCCGCCTGGCTGAAGTACTCACCCGTATCCGTTGCCAAATGGTTGCTCCGCAAAGGACGCGCTGCTAGGCTCACGGCAACAGGAGAACAGAACATGAAGAAGATGGTTATGCTGTGTCTCGTGCTGATGGTCGGGTTGTTTGCGGGTTGCGCTTCGCCCATCGGGCACACGAATTGGGCGCAGTTGCGGCATGTGGTGATGTTCCAGTTCACCGCCAACACCACGCCGGAGCAGGTGAAGGAAATCGAAGCGGCGTTCCGCGCGCTGCCGGCCAAGATCCCCGGCATCGCCGGTTTCGAGTGGGGCACGAACGTCAGCCCTGAACATCTGAACCAAGGGCTCACGCACTGCTTCCTCCTGACCTTCCGCAGCCAGGCCGACCGTGACGCCTACCTCCCGCATCCCGCGCACAAGGCCTTCGGCGCGCTGCTCAAGGGGCACGTCGAAAAAGTCACGGTGCTGGATTACTGGGCGCAGCCGTAAGCAGGCCGCCCCTCACCTCGGTCCTCTCCCCCGAGGGGAGAGGAAGGCAGGAGACCCGCACTGGACAACCTCGCTGCGGCCCCTCCAAACGCTACGCAAGCACAGCGTGAGGTCGACAGTTCCGCCATAGTAGTCCTCACGCTCCGCGTGAGGTTCTGTTGAGCCGCCGCCCGAGGCGGCGGTCCGCTTCTCACGAACGCGGCTACGACTTTGCCTTCCCCTCCTGTGGGCGGGGCTTCCAGCCCCGCGAGAGCAACTCAACCCCAGGGGTTCGAAGCATGGCCCGCAAAGAAGACAGCCTGCCCGCCCACCCGCCGAGGTGGGTGATGAGGATCGGCTGCAAGCCGCTTTTCCGCTGCCGCAGCGTTGCTTTACGGGCTGGCGCGTTTTATCATCCGCGGTCACGAAAAACCTGAACGAGGGGCTGGAGGAAACGATGCAAAATATTCCGGTGTTGCAGGTGTGCGGGCGGTCGCTGGCGGAGGCCTACGAGCAGGGGCTGGTCGCGCTCTACCGCGGCGGCATCCCGTTCCCGACGCAGTACGACAAGCCCGGCGACCCGCCGAGTCTCGATGCGACGCTGAACCTGACCGTGCTCGAGCCGCTCGCCGAGCCGATGATCCATAAGGCCTTCCCCGGCGGTATCGAGGATTTGCGCGAGTACGTGATGGAGGTCCAAGGCGCCAAGGACCACTGGGTCAAGAACATGAACGACCCCGCCGACACGCGCTGGGAATACACCTACCACGGCCGCCTCGCAGCCTACGGCGTCTGGCGTGAGAAGCACGGCGACCGCTCCGAGACCACCGGCCCGTTCAACGTCAACCAGGTCGAGAAGGTCATCGCCAAGCTCGCCGCGCAGCCGTTCACCCGGCAGGCGCAGATGATCACGTGGATGCCGAACGTGGACCTCGACTGCTACGATCCGCCGTGCCTCCAGTCGCTCTGGTACCGCATCCTGCCCGACGCCGACGGGACGTGGTGGCTCAACTGCAACGTCCGCTTCCGCAGCAACGACGCGTGGGGCGCGAACTTCATGAACATGTTCGGCTTCATCCTGTTCAACCGCGACGTGATCGCCGCCGAGGTGGCCAGGCGCTCCGGCCACCGTGTCGAGCTCGGCCGGCTCAACTGGCAGGCCGACAGCTTCCACATCTACGGCAAGGACCTCGCCCAGGCCCGCCAGCGGCTGTTTGACCGCCTCGACACCACCAAATTCGAGGACCGGGTCTACGAATTCTCCAACGAAGACATCCGCGCCATGTATGACGAGGCCGGGCCGCTGGTCACGGCCAAGATCCGCGCCCACGACGCGGAGCGCGGGGTTTGACGGAAACAGATCAAGCTGTATGAAAATGACGATCGATATTGACCGCGCCCTTCTGCAGAGAGCATCAGCATTGACCGGAGTGCAGGGCAACAACACGCTTGTGCTGATGGGGTTGGAGTCCCTGATTTCGCGGCACAGCGCCAAACGGCTGGCTGCGTTGGGTGGAACGGACAAACGTGCGCACACGATGCCGCGCAGGAGAAGTGTCCTTTGATATCGGACGAAGTGTTTCAGGCCCTGGCCGACGTTCTGCCCTGTGCTTTCACTCCTGCCGATGGCGCGCAATAAAGCCTGCGTCGGGGTCGTTATCCGGCTACGGCCCGGCCGTGGAAAAAACCATGAACACCTGCAGCCTCCGCCTCGCTGTCACTCTTCTCGCTGTCGCTGCATTCTGCGCCGGAGCTCAGGAAAAACCGCAATCCGCGCCGCGCGACCAGGCGAACCAGAAGACGTTTCGCCGGGCGCCCTTGCCCGAGGGCGTGAAGGTCTTGCGCGATGTCGAGTATGTCCCCGGCGGCGGCACGTCGCGCTCGCTGGATCTGTTTCTGCCCGAGTCCGCCCAGCCGCTGCCGCTGGTCGTCTGGATCCACGGGGGCGCCTGGCGGGCGGGCAGCAAGGATTTCTGCCCCGGTCTGCCGCTGACCGGACACGGTTTCGCCGTCGCCAGCCTCAATTACCGCTTGAGCCAGGAAGCGGTGTTCCCCGCGCAGCTCGAGGACTGTCGCGCCGCGCTCCGGTTCCTGCGCGACAACGCCAAAAAATACAATCTCGACGCCGGGCATGTCGGCGTCTGGGGCGGCAGCGCCGGCGGCCACCTCGTCGCGCTGCTCGGCACCACTGGCGGTGGCTCCAACCAGGTTCAGTGTGTCGTGGACTGGTATGGCCCGACCGATCTGACGCCCGACGGTCCGGCGCACGGCAATAAAATCGATGTCATCACGCAGTTGCTCGGCGGGACGGTACAGGAGAAGCCCGCCCTCGCCCGGCAGGCCAGCCCGCTCTATCAGGTGACCACCAACGCGGCGCCGTTCCTCATCATGCAGGGCGACGCCGACCACACGGTCAATCCCGAACACAGCCAGCGGCTGCACGCCGCCCTGCAAAAGGCCGGCGTGGAGTCAGCCCTGAAAATCCTGCCCGGCGCCGGCCATGGCGGACCGCAATTCACGAGCGACGAGAACCGCAAGCTGGTCGAGGATTTCTTCCGCAAGCACCTCGTCGGCGCGAAGTGATGTGCGACGACTAGCGGACGCGCTCGATCCGATAACGGCCCGGCAGCGCCTCGAACACGGGCACGTCCCCGGGCGTCGCAACCGGCGTGGCGCGTCCCGCCTCCACGCGTGAAACCTTCACGTGGTTTTGCCAACCGGGCAGATGCAGCGTGAACCGGTGAGGCGTGCTGTAATCGAGACGGCAGACCTTTTCGCCCATGCCTTTGCGGTGGGTGTTCCACGGCGGCAACACAAACGTGGCGTCGGGATTGATCTCGATGTCGATGGCGGTGGTGCCCACCTCGACGAAGTAGGCGCCCGTGCCGTCATAGGTCACCTGCGGTGAGCTGCCGCAGGCCACGATGCGGCGAACTGTGGGATTTGTTGGGAAGGGTGCCCAGGTGGTCGCCCGCGACTGCATGTAGGCATCCGCGGTCTGGAGGAGACTGACGTTGTTGGTGCAGGACACCGCGCACGGGCCATAGATGCGGTTGTCGGCGCCGCGCGCTTCGAACGGAGCAAAGCGCGGCGTGCGGGCGAACAGTTCGCCGGCGATGGTGAAGCTCACGGCCTTCTGCGGCGTGCAGTAGAGGTTCAGGTGGTGCGAGCCGCTGAGATACTCGGCCGTCGGGGTCAGCGAGTAGGTCCACATCTGCGCGATCTGCACGCCGAGCGCGCGGAACAGCCGCGCCATGGCCGGGTAGAGGTAGCTGGACTGGTTGAAGAACGTCTCGTACTCGTAAACCACCTTGGCCTTGCCGGCGAACCGTTTTCCCAGCGCCCAGCGCAGCCGCTCGTAGTCGGCATAGTGCTTGTCCAGAAACGGCAGGTAGTTGCGTCCGCTCAAGTCCACCGGGTGGTTCCAGTAGGGCTCCTGCACGTCGGCTTGCCCGGGGTAGAGGCAGAACGAAACCACATCTACCGCGCTCTCCGCGACCGCCTGGAATACGTCCTCGTGTCCGGCGACCATCTGCGGCCAGTTGAGGTTCCAGGCGATCGGTTTCGGGGAGCCGGTGCTGCGTATGACCGTGCACATCCGGTCCAGATAGGCGCGGACCTGGTCGTGCCGGAACGCCAGATACTGGAGGTCCGGGCTGTTGGTGCAGCCTTGGGCGGCGCACCACTGTGCAAAAGTCCGGCGCAGGGGCGCATACCGGGGTTCCGAGGTGAGCGCCAGGTAGTCCACGTAGTCCGGCTCGTTGGCGATTTCGAAGATGGCCACCGCGGGCTCGGTTTTATAGGGTGTCTTGGTGTAGCGGTTTTCGCGCTCCAGCAACGCACGGATGTAGCGGGCGCTTTGGTCGACGAGCGCCGGATCCACGATCCAATCGCGGTGGTCGCGGCCGGCCATGAACGAGTCCTTGAAATAGAAATGGCCCATGGTGTTCATCAGCGTCAGATAGACGTAGAGGCCGCGTGCGCGGCAGCCGGCGATGGTGTAGTCGAGCACATCGAGGAACACGCTGTCACGCAGGTTGCCCTCGGCATCGCTGAAGTCCGACGGCAGCAGGTGCATGCGGATCACGCCGGCGTTGAGGCGGACGAGCTCGTCGAGATTGCGGTCGGCGATTTGCTTGAGCGCAGCCGCCTCCAGCGGGATGCCGCACGGTTTCATCCGGCACTCGTACTCCCAGTTGAGCGCGGTCTGGAGGTTGACGCCCCACAGCGCCACTTCGCTGCCGTCGGCGTAGACCAGAGCGCCGTTCCGGCAGCTGATGGGCCGCAGCGGTGCAGGTTGACCGATCATTCCGGTCCGCACCGCGGCTAGATCGATTTCGTCGCGTCGAGGGGCGCGCACCAAGGCGAGCGCACGCTGGAGTGCGGGCGGCACCTGTTTCAGCCTCGTCACGGTCACCTCGTCCAGCCAGCTCGTCCCGGCGAACCCCTGATAGGGTTTGCCCTGCGCGCCGGGAAACCACTCGAAGCGCACGCGGTCGTGGTCGGCGGAGTTGAACAGGAAGGTCACGCGCGTCCAGTTGGTGCCTGCGTTGGACGCGACCGCCGCCAGCGGTTTCCAGTCCAGCGTCATGACGGCCAGCACGGGGTTCAGCCGGCCCTCTGCGCGCACCCAGACGGCCACCTCATAGGTCGCGTCCGGCTCGACCGCGACGATCTGGTCGAGATGGGCGTTGTCGCTGCCGGCCGTTGTCCTGCTGTAGCGCGCGCCCCGCGAACCGCCGCGCCCCTGGCCGTTCTCGACGCTGACGCGGGCGTCGGATTTGCCATGGAGGAAGAGCCCCCAGTCCTGCATTTTATCCGTCCAGGCGAACGCCGGCGCCGGACGCTCGAAGTCGCCGTTCGCGAGCAAGCCGCGTGGCGCTTCGATCCGGACGGCTTCTGCGGCGTGCGCGTGCCAACCCGGCGACAAGGCGGCCAGCAACGCGGTTACACCCAAACCCAGGTAGTTGTTTCTCATGATTTTATGGCGGCGTTAAGATTTGGACGGGCACTGCGCTCAAGACCGACGGGCCTTCAGGAATACACGGCCTGCGGCACGGCGTACGCCGCGGGATGAATCACGACGGCACCGCAGGATACCATCAGCCCCTTGGCCCTGCGACCCCTGGCTATCTACAGCGTTGGAGTCGCGCAGCGCGGGCTGGCTGCGGTGCGGGCCTGCCGCCTCCATCGTGTCCGAAGGCGGAGGTGCGGCTCGTCCACCCTACGGTTCGTGCGGCAAGCTCCTGGCCCCGTCGGACAACCCAGGCAGTTTGAATTTATTTTGTACATGCCGTCGCCGCAATTAACCTTGCCAGCCCTGCGGATTTCGGGCATGGAATGCGTCGCGCATAACGGAGCACCCATGAAAATAAAATGCCCATTCTGCCGGAACATCTATGATCCCGAGGCGTGCGATAACACGTGCCCGGCATGCAACAAGAGACTGATGGTGTCGGTGTTCAAAAAGAAGCCGGAAGGCAAACCCGGTGGCGGACCGCCCACGACGATCAAGCCGATGACGGTCCCCCCGACACCGCCGCCAGCGACCGTACCGCCGCCGCCCGCGCCGCCCCCGCCACCTGTGCCGCCGCCGCAGCCAGCCGTTAATCCGGCGACGGAGTTTGTTGCACCCAAAGCGCCGATCATCATGCCTCCGGTCCAACTGGTGTCGGCCAAATCAGCGCAGACCCAGAAGGTGACGGAAGAGCACATTGTGGCGACGCCTGCGCCTAAGCTGAACAAGGTGGTGGTGCCCGCACCTGTCGTGCCGGTCGCTGCGCCGGTTGCACCAGCGCCGGTGACTGCACCGCCGCCGCCCGCACCAGAACCCGTGCCGTCGCACGCGGAGAAAAAATCCGCGCACCACGGGCATCCGAAGACCAGCCTGGATCTGGTCATCTCGCTCCAGCAGGGCACGGGCGAGGACTGGGACGCGGTGATCCGCGTACCGGTGCAGGTGTTCAAGCTGGCGAACCTGATCCCGGCGCGCGCCCGCGAGGCGATCGAGTCCGAGGGCATCGCCTTCGAGGAACTGCGCAAGGCCGTCGAGCACGCCGAGCACCCCGGTCCGCTGCTGGACATCCAGACGCAGAAGCAACGCGTCCATATCACCATCGAGCCGCACGCTTGAGCCAGACACGGCGGTCCGACCACCGTGGGCCGGCAAGCTCTGCGCCCCTTGGTGCGCGGAGTGATCGCGCATAGGTTGCATCAACAATTGCAACGACTCAGGCTTCCTCTGCGTGGGCGGGGTTTCCAACCCCGCGCCCCCGCTTCAAGTGCCATGTCACAGGCAGTGTGGGTCTGGCTTCTCCCAGTAGGAGCAGGCTCTGGCCCGCGGTCTTTGGCGGGTGTGGCGGCAATAAGCCGGCCGGGTTCCCGTTCTACTTGCGACGCGTGGCGCCGGGTGTGCTTTCCGCACCTCGTCGTCTGAATCCGGGAACTTTATGAAGCATCGCATGTGGTATTGGGTGGCCGGCTTGGCGGCGGGCGTCGTGATGGCGGACGACAGCGCGCCGTACTTCGTCAAGCAGGAATCGTGGCTGGCAACGGTGGTGGCGTCGCGCACGGCGCTGGCCGGCCAGGAAACGCAAGCGTTGCAGGCCGCGCAAGCCCGCAAGCTGGGCGATCCGCTGCTCAAGGCCTTCGATGCGCAGGATTTTTCCGCGACCGGCCAGGACGAGCCGCGGACGCTGAAGCTGTGCGTGGCGGGGCTGAAAAAAGTCTTCCTCGGCAGCTGCGGCCCGCGTCCGTTGGTCGTCAGCGACGCGCGCCTGCTCAAGACGCAAGGCGGCGCGGTCGCGCTCACCGCCGCGCATATTTCACTCACCAAGATTGACCAGTACGGGAATCTGCGCCACGACAAGGAGGCGAATTGGAAGCCGGTCAAGAGCGGCCGGCGCGTTTTCACTCACGGCATGGAACTCAACCGCAGCGAGGTGGCGCTGGAGCTCGGCGGTAAATATGAGTCGCTGGAGTTAACCCTCGGCGTCCCCAACGAAAATCCCAACGACAAACGGCCGACGCGCGTCTGGGTCTCGTGCGAATCGGTGGCGCAGCAGGAAATGCGGCACAGCGCGGCGGTCGAAAAAATATGGACGCTGGCCGCCGGGGCGTTCCCCGGGCCGGTGGCGCACCGCGAGCGCTGGCTGGAGGAAGCCGCCGACATCTGGCGGACGCCGTGGCAAAGCGGCGACTGGAGCGAGCTCGCCGGGCGCTACGCGAAACGTTGCGGCAAGCTGTCCAGCCCGGCGCGGGAGCTGGCCAAGCGCTGCCAGAGCCTGGCGGACGTGGAAGCCGTGCGCGGCCTGTTTTATGTGCCGCACGCCGAGGAGCGCCTCGCGCTGGCGGAGAAAACGCTCGCCTACGTCGAGCAGAGCGCGCCGCGTCCCGAGTTCGCCGCGCAGCTCAAGGCGCTGCAGGCGCAATTGTCCGCCGCAAGCGCAGGGCAAATTTCCGGCGAAAAACTGTATGCGCAGGCGTGTGTGCTGCGGCGCAACATCATCCTCTCGCATCCACTTCTGGATTTCCCCTCGCTGCTGATCAACAAGCGCAGTGGCCACCTGCCGGAGCACATGTGCGACCAGTACCTCGGCCGCCACTCGCAGGTGGCGCCCGGCCTCGTGCTGCTCGAAAACTGGAAGGAGCAGCCGCAGCAAACCGTGCTGCTCGCCGGCCAGCTGCCGAAGGGCGCGACCTTGCAGCCCGACCTCGCGCCCGACGGCAAACGCGTGCTGTTCGCGTTCGCCGATCACGAGAACCCGCGCGGCGTGAAGGACAGCCAGTTGCGCGGCTACTTCATCTACGAATATGCCTTCGACACGAAAAAAGTGCGGCAGGTCACCGGCACCGCGCGCGATCCGCTGGAAGGTCGCGACGGCCGGGAGACCGTGCTCATCGAGGACACCGATCCGTGCTATCTTCCGGATGGCGGCATCGCGTTCATCTCCACGCGCAGCCAGCAGTACGGCCGCTGCCACGGCAGCCGCTATGTGCCGTCCTACACGCTCTACCGCTGCGACACCGGGGGCGGCAACATCCGCGCTCTCTCCTTCAACGAGTCCAACGAATGGGCGCCGAGCGTGCTGTCCGACGGCTCGCTCGTCTATTGTCGCTGGGATTATGTGGACCGCCACGATGTGCAGTTCCAGAGCCTCTGGACGATCCGTCCCGACGGCACGCAGACCGCGCACTACTACGGCAACAACTCCGCCGCGCCGTGCCTCATCAGCGAGGCGCAGGTGATTCCCGGCTCGCACAAGACCGTCAGCACCTGCGGCGCGCACCACGGCCAGACCTTCGGCACGCTCGTCACGGTGGATCCGCGCAAGGGCCAGGAAGGCGGCGAGCCCCTGACGTGGATCACGCCCGAGTTGAGCTTCCCGGAATCCGGCGTGCCCGCGGGCATCTCGCGCGCGGCCCTGCCGCCCGCCGAGGACGCGCATGGCGGCCGCGCCGGTTCGCCGTGGCCGCTCAGCGAGGATCTCTTTCTCTGCGCCTACCAGCAGGGCCCGGACCGTAACGCCTTGCATGCCATCTACCTCGTGGACACGCTCGGCGGCCGTGAGTTGATCTGCGCCGACGACACCATCTCGTGCTGCGATCCGATCCCGCTGCGCCCGCGTGCCCAGCCGCCCGCGATCCAATCCACGATCGCGGAGAAAAGCGTGGAAAAGACGGGCGTATTCTCCGTCGAAGACGTCTATCAAAGCTCGACGCCGTTTCCGCGCGGGACGATCAAGGCGCTGCGCATCAACCAGATCATCAGCAAGCCGACGCGTTCCTCGCCGACGCGCAGCCTCGTGGCCAACCAGCTGGTCAAGAAAGTGCTCGGCACCGTGCAGGTTAATGCCGACGGCTCCGTCGCCTTCGAGGCGCCTTCCGACCAGGCGCTGCAATTCCAGCTGCTCGACGAGCACGGCATGGCCGTGCTGACCATGCGCAGCCTCGTCTATCTCCAGCCTGGCGAAAAGGCCGCGTGCGTCGGCTGCCACGAGCCGCGCAACAGCGCGCCGCCGCCGGCCGCCAACCCGCGCCTGCAGATCCAGCAGATCACTCCGCCCGCCGGCCCGCGCTACGCCGGCGGCTTCAGCTATATGCGCTCCGTCCAGCCGGTGCTCGACCGCCACTGCATCAGCTGCCACGGGCTCGAGAAGACGGCGGGCGGGCTCGACCTGACAGGTGAATTTTCCCGGCCGGATCCCGCTCAACCGCGCAAAAAACAGCGCACCGAATTCAGCAGCTCCTATCTCGCGCTGCTCGGCAAGCCCGGCCTGGTTGCGCTCGCGCAGCGCAACGTGCAGACCGCGTTCAGCAAGCCGAAGGATTATTACGCCGCCGCCGGTCGCCTTGCGCCCCTGCTGCTCGCGGGCCATCCCGGCAAGGACGGCCAGCCGCGTGTGCAGCTCGACCGTGCAAGTTTCCAGCGCATCGCGGACTGGCTGGACCTCAACGCGCAATTCTACGGCGACTATTCGCACAACCGCATCGAGACACAGCCGCCCTCGGCCGCTGGCGAAAAAGCCTTGCGCGACGCCATCGAAAAACGCTTCGGCGCGGACATCGCACAGCAACCGCTGGCCGCGCTCGTCAACCTGGCCAATCCCGCCGAGAGCCGCATCCTGCTCGCGCCGCTGCCTGTGACCGCCGGAGGCTGGGGACAAATGCCCAACGGCGCGTACCGCGACCGGAGCGACCCTGCGTACCAAGACCTATGCAAGCTCGTCGCCGCCACCCTCACGCCGCCGCCGTTCCGCGACGTCGCCGATACCTGCGGCCATCCCGACCGTTGCAGCTGCGGCAACTGCTGGGTCCGCCAGGACCTCCTCGCCCGCTCCGCATCCGCCGCGAAATAAAGTTTTTCAAGCGCGCGGACAACAGACCGGCCTTCCCACTGGCCACAGATCGATGAACGGGAGATGCTATGCAGGACGTGCGGTTTGAGTAAAATCCGCTTCGTTGGGCAGTGTTAAAACCAAACGAAAGGAACTCGACATGACCGCAGTACTGCATAGCGAAGTGAGTCTATATCTGGCGTTGGAATGGAGCAACAC
>CAITZM010000120.1 GCA_903896925.1 uncultured Lentisphaerota bacterium
GCCCGGGCGCTGCTGCGTCAACGCCCACACCCGGCGCATGGATGCAGTCAGCACGAGCGCCAGCGCACCGAGCAGGAAGAGCCACTGACGAGTCCGGATAGGCATGGCACGGATACCGGGTTAAGGTCGAGCAGCGGAGGAGAAGCTCCACACGTCCGCCGGCGGTTTACGAATCTTCTCGCGCACGGTCGGGTCGGCGGCGTAGCCGAGCGGGATGATGATGTCGATCTTCGCACCGCGCGGCAGGCCCAGCTGCTTGCGGACGGCGCGCTCGTCGAACCAGCCGATCCAGCAGGTGCCGAGGCCTTCCTCCGCGGCCTGCAGGACCAGGTGGTCGCACGCGATGCCGAGATCGATCAGGCTGTATTCGAGGCCGCGCACCCAGCCGGCGGCACGAGCGGCAAACCTGGAAAGTTCCCGGATGGCGATGATCAGGACGGGCGCCTCGGCGGCGAACTTGTTGAAGTTATGGACACCGGTGAAAGCCACGGCGGCGAGCGCGGCCTTGGCGGCAGGCTCATCGACGACGATGAACCGCCACGGCTGCGAGTTGCAGGCCGAGGGCGCGAGCCGTGCAGCCTCCAGACAACGCTCGATGGCGGCGCGTTCCACCGGGCGCGCGGGGTCATAGCGGCGGACGCTCTCGCGGCGCCGGCAGAGGTCGAGGAAGGTGCTCATGCCTCACCCGCTCAATGCAGATGCAGGCTGCGCAGGCAGCTGCGGAAATCCGCGGGCAGCGTGGCAATGCAACGCACGGCCGCGCCGCTCGTGGGATGCGGGAAGGCCAGCACCGCCGAGTGCAGCATCTGGCGCGGAATCTCCGCCTGATGGCCCGCCGGCTGGAACCGTGCGCCGTACTGCTTGTCGCCCAGCACGGGGTGATGGATCGCGAGCAGATGCCGGCGGATCTGGTGCGTGCGGCCGGTTTCGATGTTCAGCTTGAGGTGGCTCGCCTGCGGATTGGCGTCGAGCCGCTCGAGACGCGTCAGGGCCGGCTCGCCATCGACCGGTGTCCGGATTTCGCGGATGCCGTCGGGCACGCGGCCGGCGGCGATCGCGTGATAGACCTTTGTCACCTCGCGCTGGCCGAAGAGCGCCACGAGCTTGTCGCGCATCTCGGGGTTTTTCGCGAGCAGGAGGCAGCCGGACGTGTCGCGGTCGAGGCGATGCACCACCTCCAGCGCGGGCAGCTTGAGCTTTTCGCGCAGCAGGTCCTCGATGCTGCCCGAGCCGTTGACGAGCAGGCCGGCGGTCTTGTCCACCACCAGCATATCGGGGTCCTGGTACAGGATCTTCGGCATGTGCTGCGCCACGGCCGTCGGCGTGGTGGCCAGCTGGACCTCGATCTTGTCGCGCGCCTTCAGCTCGTGCTTCGCCATCCACACGCGGCGGCCGTTGACGAACACGATGCGCAGGTCAAGCAGGTCCTTCGCCTTGCCCTTGGAGACCTTGAGTTGCTGGGCGAGAAATTCCTGCAGGGTCTTGCCGGCGTCGCCCGGGGTCGCGATGATCTGGTGTAGTTGAGTACTCATAGTTCAGCCTTGTTTTACCGGCCATGCGGCGGCTAGTGCGAATTCCAGCTTGTCATCGGGCCGGAGCGTGCCGCCAAAGTATTGCGGATCGTGATCAAAAAGCAGCACGGCGCCGTCCGCCGCGAGGCGCGGCAGCCAGGCGCGCTTCCAGGCCCGCGTATCGAGCGGATAGGTGTCGTAGGCGAACTGGAAGACCAGGCGCAGATGATGCCGCGTCGGGCAGACATCGCCCGCCAGCACGGCCTCGCGCGCCGCCGGGCCGCGCCCGCCCTGCTCGTCCACCAGTTCGAGCGCCTCGCCGCGCAACACGAGGACCGCATGGCCGCGCGTGTGCCCGCCCGAGCGGACGAGCTGGACGCCGGGCCGGATCTCCGGCGCGGCATCGTCCACCAGCCGCAACAGCTCCGGATGCTCGCGCAACGGCGCCAGCAGGGCCTGCGGGTAGGCCTTGTAGAAGAGCGGGTCGCCGGACGTCGCGTCCGTCCATTCCTGCCGCGACACGCAATGCTGCGCATTCGGGAACGCCAGCGCACGGCCGCCGCCGGGCAGGCAGCGGCTCGCGCCGCCGACATGGTCCCAATGCAGATGCGTCAGCGCGACAAAGTCGATCTGCTCCGGCGCGACGCCGAGGCGGGCGAGCGCTTCCAGCAGCGGCCAGCCCGGCCCCACCCCCCGCTGCGCGCGCTCCTTCTCCGAGAGCAGCTCCGCCGGCCCGCAGCCGAGGTCGAGCAGGCCGTGCCGGCCGTCGTCGAGCGTGACGAGCCACACATGGACGTTGTGCGAGACGCGGTTGCTCGCGTCGGGCGGCGTGACCTTCTCCCACAGCGCCTTCGGCACGACGCCGAAGGTCGTGCCGCCGTCGGAGAGCAACCGCGAGGCGATGATGGGTGTGATACGCATGGCTCGCTCATTCTAGCGCAAAACCACCATGGCGGGCAAGCGCGTGGTCCGGGCGCACCGCGCGGCCGGTCGGGCCGGGTTAGGGATTGGGGTTCGTGGGGCTGGCTTGCCCCGGCGCAGCGCCGCGTGCAGCCGGGAAACCCCGCCCGCAATACCGATGATAAGGGGCAATCGCTGGCGCGCTTTACTGCGGGGCCGGACGGGGTATATTTTGGCCGTCCGGCGGGGCCGGAGATTGGAGGCTGCGATGGACATCCTGACGTTGACGGTCGTCAGCGCCTTCGCCATGGGCGCGGCGATCCCGCTGAAGTACGCGGGCGGCGGCGATAACCTTTCGCCACCCCTCTCGTGGAGCCAGGTGCCCGCCGGCACCAGAAGCATCGCCATCCTCTGCGACGACCCGGACACGCCCGTCGGCGACTGGGTGCACTGGGTTCTGTTCAACCTGGCGCCGGAAACCGTCAAGCTGGAGGCCGGGATGCACCGGCAGGCCCATCTCGCCAGCGGCGCTGTGCAGGGCCTGAACGATTACCATCGCACCGGCTACGACGGCCCCTGGCCACCGCCTGGAAAACCACACCGCTATTTCTTTAAGGTCTTCGCACTCGACAGCAAGCTGACGATACCCGCAACAGCCCGCAAGACCGATCTGGTCAAGGCCATCCAGGGCCATATCCTCGCCCAAGGCCAACTCATCGGCACGTTCCAGCGCTGAGTGAGGGACCTGGCCGGCGGCGTCAGTTCAGTGGCTGCGCAGGCTCGGTTGGGGTTGGGCTCGCGGGGTTGCAAACCCCGCCCACAAAGACCAGAGCATAAGCGGCTGGCTTGCCTCGGCGTAGCGCCGCGCGAAGGGTCGAACCCGCCTGCGGTGAGCTTGTCGAGTCCGCCGCGCGCGCCGCAGGATGAATTCATGGCGAGGGGTGGTGAGCGGCGGCCACGGCGTGGCCACCCTACCGGTACAGGCTGTATCCACCGCTGGGAAAGCCCCGCCCACGAAGACCAGAACCGGGAAAGCCGTGCGAGTCGCGGCCGCACGTCCAAGCGAAGGAACGACCAAGACAACCTGTCCGTGCGCGCTGTGTGGCGGCACGCGTCCCGCGTGCCGGTGCAGGCGGCGTCCCGCCGCCTGGATTGGTGCGCCAGGCGGGCTGTGGTGGCGCTGGGTGGTCGGGCGTGACGCCCGACGCACCGGCAGGTGGGACACCTGCCGCCACGTGGTTTGGTCACCGTGTAAGAATCCCTCACGCGGAGC
>CAITZM010000121.1 GCA_903896925.1 uncultured Lentisphaerota bacterium
GTGGCGTAGATTCTACTTTAAATTAGCCGCTCCGTGGTCTGAGATTGGGGGTAAGCGCACCCCACACGGACCACATCTATCGCCTTGAAGCCGCGGGGGAATGACTTGAACAGAAGCTAACTAAGAAACGAAGCGGAGAGGAGTTGAACGCAAATTAACGCAGCGTGGCCTGCGGCCGTAACCAAACCTCTCGCGGAGCGTGAGGACTACTTTGCCGGAGCCGCCGCCGTGGTAGGCCTCTCGCTCCGCGAGAGGTTCTTGTTTGTTCTGACAGCTTTCCTGAAATTTTGTTGCGAAAGCAAACGCGGGTGGTTTGCAATGCCGATGAGCGCGAATGGGTCATGCGGCTAGCGCGGAACGTGCGCCCTAACATCAGTGTCCATCGGTGTTCATCAGCGTCGAATTCTTAGCCGCTCCGGCCTCTGGAACGAACTCGCGGAACACGTCGAGCCAGGCGCGCCAGAGGGCCTGCGGGATGGTGAGTTTGCCGGCGACCTTGAGCTTGTCGTATTCTTCCGTGGTGAGGCCGTCGTAGTGGCCGAGCCAGCCGCACGCCATGGAGCGTGAGGCGCGCAGAAATTCCAGCTCCTCCTCCGGCCCGCAGGCGAGGTTGAACGTCTCCTCGATCACCACCGGCTTGCCGGCGCAGAACTTCTTCAGGCCGTCGAGCGCCTCGGCGACCTTCCCCTTCTCGGGGTAGATGTGGACGCTGACGAAATCCAGCTCCGGCGCGACCGCCTCCGGGAGGAAACCTGAGAGGTGGCCCCACTTGGGCACCCACGGCAACTGGCCGACGGTGATCAGCGTTTTGTTGTCGTGCTTGCGGATGGCCTTGGTCATGGCTCGAATCCATTGCCGGGCGATCTCCTCGCGCTTGCGCCCGGAGGGAGCGAGTGCGATGTACTGGACAAAATCATATCCGCCCAGCAGCTGACCGGAACGCCATTCGCCCGGTTTGCGCAAGCTCGCGGGTGCGATCGGCTCGTTCATCAGGTCGAAGCAGAACACCGCCGGGTTGGTGGCGCATTGTTTCGCGATGGCTTCCCAGAACGAGGCTTGTGTGGCCCAGCGGCCGGCGTCGTCGAGCGCGTCGTACCACGCGGGCACATCAGCCGGGCGATAGGAGGCGAGGCCGGTCAGATCGAGGTAGAGGCCGGTCTCGTTCGCGAGCGCCAGGAGCTGACGGAGCTGCGCGAACGCCGCCGTGTTGGGCTTGCCGCGCGCGTCCATTAATTTGCCGAACTGGAGGTGGACGCGGGTGACGTTCGCGCCGAGTTTTTTCATCTCGCGGAAGTCGCGCGCGACGGCGGCCCAGTCGTTCGTCCAGAAATCCTCGATCAGCCGGCCGCGGTTGCCGTAGTTGAAGCCGAGCGGATGGAACGGCAACCTGGAATCCGCCAGCACGAAGCCGCGCCCATCTGCCGCCACCACCACGCACGGTAGGTCTGCCGCAGCCGCCGCGCTGGCTAGGAGCAGCGCACTGCAAAAATATTTCCACAGCATATAGCTCTTAGGTCCTATCTTTGATTTCGAATAACTTGTTGTGCCAGCGGGTGTCAGGAAGCGGCAGACCGTAGTCGTGGAGCCAGTAAGAATAATCACGATAGATTACCAAGGTAATGTTGCCGACGTAATTCATGAGGGTTTTGAGAGACATATTGAGCGCATAAAGCAACTTGTGTCGCGGGTGATTGTCGTAGATGTCGAGGAAGTGTTGCCTCGCTGGGCTACCGACAGGAGGAATCTTGTGTATCAGCGCGGCGCCGTACATGAATGCGTCAAAGAGCTGGCGCACAGTGCATCCGGGCATCATGAAGGCATCACTCGCGATGTTTTTGTTGAAGGAATCCAGTTCATGCTTTACCCACGCAGACCTAATTTGGCAATCGACGAAACGGCAGTACCGAGTAACGGCGTCCTTCAGAAGGCTGTCTTTGAGGGCAATCAACTGCCGAAAGTAGACCGCAACAAATACGAAGTCTGCAAACTCGGGAAACGAGTACTCAAGTAGTTTGTCTTCTTGGACAGTGAAACGGACATCCGATTTATTCCAACGACTCTGCTGGATTTGCGATTGTACTTGGATCAGGTGGGCGAGGATGTCGGAGTCCAACTGTGTCCAATCGGTAGAATTGCGCAACGGTGCCTTCGGTAACCGGAGGACGCCATCGGGTTCGCCAAGGATTATCGCATACGTACTCATGTAAAAGGCTCCACCCGGCGAGCTGGTTATTTTTCGCCGCTTCCTTGCTCTTTCCGCTTTCTGTTGCATTGTGGACACCAGCGACCCTGCTGTAGTTTGTTTTCGCTCATAGTCCACTCGTGACCTATTGCGCAGCGAAATCGCATCAATGTGTGCGCATTGACATACCTAGTTGACAAACATCGACCACCTTTGGATGCCGCGAGGGCTTGGACATCCTCGATAAAAATGTGTGGCGTCGGCGAGCAACGAGGGCACCATCTACCAGAGGCAATGTTATCCGGCTTCGCCATCCACTCGTGGCCCTTGGCGCACCGCCAGTGTAGCTTTGATTTGTACCCTTTATACTGTGTCGAAAGGCACTCGCCTCCTTTCCGTAGGGCGAGTGCTTGCATATGCCCCAAAGTCAAACGACGGTTGCCAGCGCAATCTGGGCACCAGTGGCCCATCTTGATCACTTCGGGTGCGGTGCGCCAGACATGCCCCTTGCGGCATCGCCATTCCATTTTTGTACTGTTATTGACGTAGAACATGGTCAGGCACCGTCCCCCTCGTTGCGCAGCGAGAGCCTTTAATTCGCCAAGGGGCTTGGCTACGTAAGCATTCAGACTGGTGAGAGGGATGGCTGTAGCAAGCGGCACTGTGTGGTGCCCATCAACCTGCTCCCGAATGTACTGCTCAATCTGATGATGCTGGATGGTGTATGGAATCTCGACCAAGAGCACATCATGTTCCCGGCAGAGTTCCCGCTTTCGATCATCGTCTTTTCGCCTTCTGGCTAACGTCTGCCTCGCCGAATGAAATCTCCTGCTTTCGACAAAGTGCTGGGCGCCATGATACTCAAAAGCCATTTTTAATTCTTTGGCGTAGCCATCGAGTTCCAGCCTAGTTCCCCGGTCGCTTATCAACCAGACAGGTTTGCTTTTCGGAAAAGACGTCTTAAACAGTTTCTCAATTATGGCGCGACACATCCTCTCGCTGATCCCCGCGCAACATGTCGCGCACCATGTTCCAGAATACATTACATGGGATGGAGTGGCGTACCATTCGTGGCCATTACTGCAACGCCAAAGGAGAAGTGTTCGATTGTCTGCATACTCGACGGAGAGACATGCTCCACCACGTGCCCGTGCAAGCTTTTTCATTCGTTCGAGCCAGCATCGTTTTTCACGTGGGCTCAGCGTTCGGGCTAGAATTCCGCATTTTCTACACCATGCGCCTTGGTTCATTATCATATTTGGCGTTGCAGAAAAAATATGGCCCGAGGCACATCGCCAGCGAAGTTTTCCTTGCATGCCATCATATTTAGCGGAGAGACATGCACCACCTTTCTCGTGTGCCGCCTCACGCATCTCGGCGATGGTTTTGCCTTTTCCCGCGCATCTTGGACACCACTTGCCTTGCTGAATCTTGTTGCCAGGGGCCATCCATGTGTGCCCATGCTGACACTCCCACTGGAGCGGGCTTGAACTTTTCAAATACACGCGGCTCAGGCACTTCCCACGACGTGCTGACGCCCTGATTTGCATATCGCGAATTGTTAACTGCTTTCGCATCGGGTGCGCCGCTGTACGCTGTGGTTTTGTTTTATTTCCTGCGCAGAAGCGGCCGGATGATCAGCCACCAGCCGTGGAGCAGGCCGCTCAAGATCTTGCCGAACAGGGCGAGCGCTTTCTTCTCTTGCACGGCACCGGGGAGTTCGAGCGCGCCGCCGGTCAGGGACTGGCGGTCGGGCACGCGCTTGTGCGCCATGACGAACTTTTGTTTCTCGCGGATTTTACTGCGGGAACGCACCGCGTCCCAGCAGCCGCCGAGGAACGCGCCGCCCTGGCCTTTGATGGCGAAGAAAAATCCGGCGCACAGCTGGTAGAGCAGGATGCCGGGCAGCGCGAGCCAGAAGGTGCGCGTGTCGTAATGCGTCATCAAAAAGCGCCAGCGGTTGCGGACCTGCAGGCGGACCCATTTGGTGCTGCGGCCGGCGCTCATGTGCCAGCAGACGGCCTGGCTGACGGCGTAGCAGGGGTGGCCGCAGACGGTCATGCGGAAGGTCAGGTCGCCATCCTCCCAGCCGAACATCAGGTCCTCGTCGTAGGCGCCGAGGTCGAGCGCGGCACGGCGGTCGAGCAGCGCCGCGCCGGCGGAGACGGTGCCGACGACGAACGGGGTGGGGTGTACGGCGCGGTTGACGACGACTTCGCCGGCGTAATGGATGTCGGCGCCGTTGTACTGGATGCGCTCGGGCTCGGCGTGGAAGCGGATCTGGCCGGTGACCGCGCCGGCCTCGGGGTGCTGGTCGAAGACGGCGGCGAGCCGCGCGGCGTAGTCGGGGGCGAAGAGAATGTCGTTGTCGAGCAGCAGCACGAGATCGGTCTGCGCCTCGCGCAGCGCGCGGTTGCGGGCGGGGTTGGGGCCGCGGTTGTCGCCCATGTCGATCACGCGGACACGGTCGCCAAAGCGCTCGCGCATCGACTGCGCGGAGCCATCGGGCGAGGCGTTGTCCACCAGCAGGATCCCGGCGGTCTCGACGCCTTCCTGTGCGAACAGGCGCTCGATCACCAGCGGCAGCGTGGCGGCGCCGTTGTAGTTGATGATGCCGAAGGTGACGCGGTGCATGGTCAGGGCGAGGCCTCGACGGTGAGGTTTGGCGCGACGACGAGCGGCTGCGGCACGGCGGCAGCCTTGTTGTCGGGGGCCCACGCGCCGGCGCACGGCAGCGGTTTCCTCTTATGGGCGCCGAGGCCGAGCGCGATGCGCATCGCGTAGCGGCCGGGCTGGAAGGCCGGCGGCGGCACCTTGAGTGACTCGGTTTCCTTCCACACGTCGCCGCCGTGCGGCAGACCGCAGTCGAGCGTGAACGGTCCGCCGGCGCCGCCGAGCGTGATCCAGACGTGCGCGCTGCTGCGCACCAGCGCGGCGGGCAGCTGCCAATGCATGCGGAGGGCGACCTCCTTGGAGGCGGCGGTGCGCTCCGGCCACTGCACGCCGAGCAATTGCACGCCGTTGGCGAACGCGGCCGGGGGCGCGACCGCGGCGGCCTGCAGTTCGGGGATCGTGACGAAGCGGTAGCCGCGCGCCTTGACCTGCGGAATCAGCAGCGCGACGGACTGCACGGAGGCGACGCGGTGCGGGCCGTCGTTGGTTTCCTTGCCGTCGTGGAGCAGGAAGATCGCGCCGGGCGCGAGCTGGTCGAGCAGTGCGCCGGCCAGTTCCTGCGGCGTGTGCGGGTTCCAGTCGCTGGCCGAGGCCGACCAGCCGCCGACCACGTGGCCGGTATCGCGGCAGATCTCGAAGTAGTCCTGGCCGTAGAGGCCGTACGGCGGCCGCATGAGGACGGGCTTCTGGCCGGTCAGCTTTTCGAGGACCGTGTCGGCCCTGGTGATCTCCTCGCGGATGACCGCGGGCGTGCTCTGGTCGAAGCGCGGGTGGCTGTAGGAATGGTTGCCGATGGCATGCCCGCCGGCGACGATCTCCCGGACGATGTCCGGATGTTTCTCGGCATTGGCGCCGATGAGCATGAACGTGACGTGGACCTGCTCCTTGGCGCAGATGGCCAGCAGTTGCCGCGTGCAGGGGTCGTTGGGTCCGTCGTCAAAGCTCAGGGCGACGAGCTTTTCCGCGACCGGCACAAAGTGCAGCAGCTCGCCCGGCTGCGCGGCGAAGCGCGCCGGCGCGGGCGGCGGGGGCTGTTGCTGTCCGCAGCCTGTTGCGAGAATGGCCGCGGCCAGCGCGCAGAAAATCGTCCTGTTCATCTCATCTCTCCGTTGCTACCGTCGTTGCCCGACATGAAACGCTGGCAAAAAAACCTGCTGAAACTGGCCTTTATCGTGGCCTGCTTTGTCATCATCTTCTCCAAAATCCATCCCGGCGAACTGAAGCAGCATTTTGCCGAGGTCGCGCCCGGCTGGGTGCTGGCGGCGTGGCTCACCGTGCTCGCCGAACCGATGCTGGTCGCGGTGAAGTGGAATCTACTGCTACGCGAAAAAGGAATCAACCTTGGCCTGTTGCGCATTGCACGCATTGTTTTCACCAGCAATTTTCTTTGCGTCGCCGTGCCGGTCAGCGTGGGCGCGGACGCGCTGCGGCTGATGATGATCACGGGCGCCCAGCAGAGCTTCACGCACGCCGCCGGCGCGCTGGTCGCCGACCGCATCCTGGGCGCGCTGTCGATCATGGTGCTCTCGCTGGTCGGTGTCGCCTGGGCCGGGCTGGCGCTGCTCGGCGTGCAGACGCTGTGGACCATCCTCGTCCTGGCCGCCATCGTGCTGACGCTGATTGCGGTGCTGCTCTCGCCGCTGCCGATCTTTTGGGTGCCGCTGCTCAAGCGCCGGCTGGAGGGACGCGGCAAACTCGCGGCACGGGTTGTCGCGATCGCCGGGCGCGCCGTGGCAGTCCACGACTCGCTCACCTCGTTCCGCCATCATCCGGCCCAGCTGGCGCGGGTCTTTTCGCTGAACCTGCTGGCGCAGATGCTGCGCGTATTGCAGATCGTGCTGCTGTTCCGCGCCGTCGGCCACCCGGTGCCGGTGAGCCAGGCCGCGGCGTTCGTGCCGATCATCAACATGTTCACCCTGCTGCCGATCTCCTACTTCGGGCTGGGCGTCAAGGAAGGCGCGTTCCTCTATTTCTTCGGCCGCGCCGGCATGGCAAAGGCGCTGTGCCTCACCGTCTCGTTCATCACCTACCCCCTGATTCTGGGTGCGATGCTGCCCGGCGCGCTCTTCGCGCTGCTCGACGCCCTCAAGCGGCCCCCCACCGTCAAGCCGCCGTGAGTTTCGCGGTTCGGACCGCGGGTTGCACTTGCGTTTGATGCGCGGAGGCTGTTATAGGTCTCCTGTCTGGTTGGCTGGCCCAGCGGCATTCGTTATGAGAGCAGCATCCAATCTGAAGCAGTCGGTGGTCGCGCCCCCGGGGGCAGGTGCCGGGCAGGAGCCTGTGGAGTTCATCCGCGCGATTCTCGACGGGCTGACGGCCCACATCGCCGTGGTCGATGAGCACGGCGTGATCGTGGCGGTGAACCAGGCCTGGCGAGCCTTTGGCCTACAGAACGGTCAACCGCCGGGCCTTGATTATCTCGGCACAAACTATTTTGCGCTGTGCGAGACCGCCCGCGGGCCCTCGGCGGAGGAAGCGCGGCCGTTCGTAGCGGGCATGCGCCGCGTGCTGGTCGGCGAGCTCGACGTGTTCGAACTGGACTACGCCTGCCACAGCCCTGGTCGGCAGCGTTGGTTCGCGGGACGCGTCACGCGCTTCCCGGATACCCGGCGGAAGATGATCCTGGTGACCCACGACGATATCACCGGGCACCAACTGGCCAAGGAGGCGCTGCGCAAGAGCGAACTCTTGCTGCGCGAAAGCCAGGATGTGGCCCGGATGGGCGCATGGATCGTCAACCCCGAGCTGAATTTCGTGTCCTGGACCGAGGGGGTGTATCGCCTGCTCGAGGTGCCGCTGAATCATCGGCAGACCTTGGACGAGGCCTTGACCTTCTACCTCCCTCCCTATGTGCCCCGGCTCAAGGAAGCGCTGCAGCGTGCCCTGAAGGACGGCACGCCGTTTGTGCTGGAGACGGAAGTCCGGGCCACCACCGGCCGGACCTTCTGGGCCGAGGTGCGCGGCCTGCGGCGCGTCGAGGACGGCGGCCAGCCCTGCGTCATGGGCACCTTCCAGGACATCACCGAACGCAAGCAGGCGGATGCGGAAATCCGGGCCAGCGAGGAGCGGTTGCGGGCGCTCTCCGATGCGGCCTCCGAAGCCGTCTTCATCTCCGAGAACGGGATTTGTCTGGAGCAAAATTTGTGTGCGGCGAAAATGTTCGGCTATACGGCCACGGAGGCGGTGGGTCGTTTCGGCCTGGAGTGGATCGCCCCTGAAGATCGTGCGCTCGTGGCGCAGCATATGCGCGAATGGTACGAAGGGCGCTACCCGGTCACTGCGCTCAGGAAAGACGGCACGACCTTCCCCTGCGAAATTCAAGGCCGGATGTTCGATTACAAGGGGCGCAAAGTCCGGGTCACCGCGCTGCGCGATATTTCCGAGCGCAAACAGGCCGAGGCGCAGTTGCGCCTGCAGTCCGCCATGCTACAGGCCGCCGCCAACGGCATTCTCATCGCCGACCGCACGGGCCGGATGCTCTGGGTCAATGCCGCGTTCACCGAGCTGACCGGCTATCCGGCGGCGGAGGCGATCGGACAGAATCCGCGCCTGCTAAAATCCGGCCGGCACGAACCCGCTTTTTATGAAAGCATGTGGTCGCGCGTCCTGTCCGGCGAGGTCTGGCGTGGGGAGGTGATCAACCGGCGCAAGGACGGCACGCTCTATACCGAGGAGATGACCATCACGCCGGTCCGCGATACGCACGGCATCGTCAGCCACTTCATCGCCATCAAGCAGGACGTGACGGCGCGCCACCACCTGGAGGAGTCGCTGCGGCAGGCGCAGAAGATGGAGTCGATCGGCCGGCTCGCCGGCGGCAACGCCCATGACTTCAACAACATCTTGCAGACCATCTTGGGCTTCAACGAAATGCTCCTGGCCGCCACCCCCGCCACCGACGCCCGGCATGGCGATCTGGAGGAAATCCACAAGGCGGCCGCCCACGCCGCCGACCTGACGCACCAGCTGCTCGCCTTCAGCCGCCGCCAGACGCTGATGCCGCGCGTGCTCGACCTGAACCAGGTGCTGTCCGATTCCGAAAAAATGCTGCGCCGGCTGCTGGGGGAGGATGTGCAAATGGTGCTGGAGCCCGCCCCCGACCTGCACCGGACGCTGGCCGATCCGGGTCAGATCACCCAGATCATCTTGAACCTGGTCATCAACGCGCGCGACGCCATGCCCGGCGGGGGCCGGCTGACGCTGGGCACCGGCAACATCGTGTTCGACGGGCAGGCCGCGGCCGAACTGCTGGAGGCGCAGCCGGGGCCGTATGTCTGCCTCGCCATCAGCGACACCGGGTGCGGCATGAGCGCCGACGTGCAACAACACATCTTCGAACCCTTCTACACCACCAAGGGCTTGGGCCAGGGCACCGGTCTGGGGCTGGCGGTCATCTACGGCATTGTCAAGCAGAGCAATGGCTGGATCCACGTTTCCAGCCAGCCGGGGAGCGGCACCACCTTCAAGGTTTATCTGCCCGCCCTGGTCACCGCGGCCGGGCAGCCCGTTGCGCGCGAACCGGCGCGCCGCCGCAAGACCGCGCGCGGACATGGCGAGCGCATCCTGCTCGTCGAGGATGAAGCCGGGGTGCGCAATCTGGCCCACCGCCTCTGTCTCGACGCCGGCTATGCGGTGGTCGCCTGCGCCTCCGTGCAGGAAGCCGGGCAGGCATGGGCGGGCGCGGACGGGCGCTTCGACCTGCTCTTCAGCGATGTGGTGCTGACCGACGGCAGCGGCGAGGAACTGGCGGCGCAACTCCTGGCGCAGCGGCCGGATTTGCCCGTCCTGCTGTGCAGCGGCTACAGCGACGAGCGGTCGCGGTGGGCGGACATCGCCGAGAAAAACTTTCACTATCTGCAAAAGCCCTATCCGGTCGCCGCTTTGCTGGACGCCCTCCAGTCCACCCTGAAGGCCCGCCCCGTCCCCCGGACCTAGTGCCTTTATCCGTGGTTTGGACGGCAGAACGCTCGGTTTTTCCAAGCCTTGGAAAATGCGCGGGAGGGTGTTCCCCGGCTTGGAAACCGGCGGCAAATCAAAAGAAAACCTTGTCTGCGGGGCTGCGGGCGGCTATGAAAGTCGCCGTTTGCCCTATTTCAGGATAAAAAAAATGGCTGAACAAAACTCGATTCCTTCCGATCCGTCGCAACATGAGGAGTGGTTCCTCGCCCAACTCGCCAAGCTGCCGGACGTGGCTCCGGCGCTGCTGGATTTTCTCGACACCCGGGCCACGCAGGGCCAGGTGGAACAGGCCGATGCGTGGTCCGAACTGCTGCTGGACGGGTTGGTTGAGCGCGCGGCCGTCCCCGTGGCGGTCGAGTGCGTCCGCCGGCGCGCGACCTGGTGGCCGGGCGTGCCGCAGAAGCGCGCGCTCTGGCTGAAGCTCGTGCAGCGCGCCCTGTCGCCGGTCCGCGATTTGCAGAGCCTGGGGGGACACGCCGGCTTCGAGTCGCCGGTGCCGACCGCCGAATGTTTTCGCCGCCTCCAGCTCCTGCTGCTCTTGAAGCCGGGCCTGATGTGCCTCGACAAGACATGGGGCTTCGGCGTGATCCAGCGCGCGGATCCGTTCTACGGCCGCGTGACGGTCGATTTCGAGAAGAAGCGCGGCCATGAGATGTCGCTGGCCTATGCGGCCGAGGCGCTGCAAATGCCGGCCCCCGACCACATCCTTGTGCTGCGCCACCAGCAGCCTGAAGAGCTGCGCACGCTGGTGCAGAAGGACGCCGCCGAGGTGGTCCGCCGTGCGCTCCGCAGCTTCGGCGCGGTGACGGCCGACGCGCTGCAGAAGCGGCTGGTGCCGGACGTCGTGGCCGAACCCGATTGGAAACGCTTCTGGGATGCCGCCCGCCGTGGGCTCAAGCAGGATCCCCTCGTCAAGCTGCCGGCCAAGCGCACCGACACGATCCAGCTCCTGCAGAAGGCGCACGCCTACGACGCGGACTGGTTCACCCTGTTTGCCAAGGAGCGGCACGTGCAGCCGATCCTCGACCACAGCGACGAGCTGATCGTGGCGGGGAAGGACGTGACGTGGAACGAGACGACGCGCCTGATCGCCGCCGAGCGGGTGGCGTTCGCCGCCAAGGGCGCCGGTCCGCGCCACCCGGCGCAGCTCGCGCGCCTGCTGATGAACGCCGATGCGCTCACCCTGCAACTGACCGCGCAGGCGCACGTGCCGACGCCGGACGTCTTCCTGAACACGAAGCTGCTGATCGCCACCCTGCACGACCTGCCCGTGCGGCTGGCCGCGCCGTTCCTCGACTGGCTGGCGACGAAGGATGCCGCGCGCACCGCGGAACTGCTGCTCTCGGTCCTGCCGCAGCTCGAACTGTCCGCGCTGACCGAGGCGATGGAGCTGCTGCTCAAGGGCAACCACGCCACGACGGCGGCGCAGACCTTCCGCGCCAGCATCGCGATGCAGAAGGCCGAGGTCGAGTTCCTCCTCTGGCTCTTCCGCCATCTCGACCAGCTCAATGCCTGGGTGCCGTCCACGTGGCCGGTGCTCGCCGGCCTGGTGCTGACGGAGCTGGAAAAGGATTACATGGGCGAGCGCCTGCGCGCCCAGAACCAGTTGCGCGAACTGGTCGAGGACGAGGCCTGGGTGCGGACCACGCTCACGCCGATGAGCGACGTGCAGCGCCGCGACTTCCTGGAGCGCGTCAAGAAGGCGCCGAACTGGGCCGAGCTGGACCGGCGCTCCGCGATGGGCTGCATTGTCCGGATGTTTCCCGACCTGGCCAGCGTGCTGGCGAACAAGCCGGAAGCGGCCGCCGCGCCGGGACGCCCGGCGGTCACCTCGCGCCGCAGCTACCGTGCGCGGCAGCTGCAGTTCGAAAAGATCACCAATGTCGAGATCCCGCGCATCGCGCGCGAGATCGGCGTCGCCCGCGCCCATGGCGACCTGCGCGAGAATTTCGAGTTCAAGGCGGCGAAGGAGATGCAGTCCGTGCTGGTGCGCCGCCAGGGCGAGCTGGAAGAGATGCTCAGCCGGATCCAGCCGAGCGATTTCCGCGACCTGCCGCGCGATCGCGCCGGCCTGGGGACGTGCATCACGCTGCTCTACGCCGACGGGCACCGCGAGACGTACAACGTCCTCGGCGAGTGGGATCGTGACGAGGCGCTGAACATCATCTCGTGTAACTCGCAACTCGCGCTCGCCGTCGAAGGCAAGCGCGCCGGCGAGACCGTCCGCGTGCCCGCGCAGGGCGGCGGCACCGAGTGCCAGCTCGAATCCGTGGGCGACCTGCCCGCGCCCGTGCAGGCTTGGATCGCCGCCGAGCCCCCGCCGCCCGCCGACCTGGGCGTAGAGGAAAAGGAATGAAACACCTGCTCAAGCAGTTCACGCAGCGCGAAGCCAACGTCCACATCCAGTTCATCAAGTATGCCATCGCCGGCGGCATCGCCACGGTGGTGGACATCGTGACGTTCTCGCTCTGTGCGTGGCTGCTTTTGCCGGCGCTCTCCGAGAGCGAATTGATCGTGAAGCTGTTTCACATCCAGGTGCCGCAGATCAGCGACCAGTTGCGCTCGTGGCATTTCGCCGCCGACATGGCGATCGCCTTCCTCTTCTCGAACACGACGGCCTACGTGATCGACGTCAACTGGGTGTTCCATCCCGGGCGCCACTCACGGCTCAAGGAGTTCATGCTGTTCTTTGGCGTCTCGCTCACCTCGACGGTGCTCGGCACCGGTATTGGCTGGGCGCTGATCCGCTGGTTCGGCATGGGCGCCGCCGCGGCCTATGTTGCCAAGGCCCTGGCCTCGCTGGCGGTCAACTACGCCGGCCGCAAGTTTTTCGTCTTTTCGCGGTGAGCGCCGTGTCCCGCTTGGAGTGAACTATGTTGCGTGCGCGTGCCAGCGGCATCCTGCTGCATCCGACCTCGCTGCCGGGCCCGTGGGGCCTCGGCGAGATCGGCCCGCAGGCCGCGGCCTTCGTCGGCGACCTCGCGGCGATGCGCCAGCAATACTGGCAGGTCCTGCCGCTCGGCCCGACCGGCTACGGCGACTCGCCCTACCAGTCGTTCTCCAGTTTCGCCGGCAACCCCCTCCTGATCAGCTTCGACACGTTGCTGGCCGAGGGCCTGCTGACGCGCGCCGAACTGGCGCAGTTTCCGGTGCTGCCGGAGGACCGCGTGGATTTCGGCGCGGTCATCCCCGCGCGCTTCGCCGTGCTGCGCGCCGTCACCGCCGCTTTCGCGCAGCGCGCCTCCGCGGTCGTGCAGCGCGATTTCGAAAACTTCTGTACGCGGCATGCCGGTTGGCTGGCCGATTACGCCCTTTTCATGGCCCTCAAGTCCGCGCACGGCGGCGGATCGTGGACCGATTGGCCTGCGCCCTATGCGCGCCGCGAAGCGGCCGCGCTCGCGGCGGCCCGCGAACAGTGGCGCGACGAAATCCGCGCGGTCTGCGTGCTGCAATTTCTCTTCGACCGCCAGTGGCAGACGCTGCGCCAGTTCGCGCGGCAGTCCGGCATCCAGGTGATCGGCGACGTGCCCATTTTCGTCGCCCAGGACAGCGCCGATGTCTGGGCGCATCCGGAGCTGTTTTTCCTCGACGACACCGGTCGTCCCACCGTCGTCGCCGGCGTGCCGCCGGATTATTTCAGCGCGACCGGCCAGCTGTGGGGCAATCCGCTGTACCGCTGGGATGTTCACGCGGCGACCGGCTATGCCTGGTGGAGCGCGCGCCTGCGCCGCACGCTGGAGCTGGTCGATCTCGTGCGGCTCGACCACTTCCGCGGTTTCGAGGCCTACTGGGAAATCCCCGCCGGCGAGCCGACCGCGATCCATGGCCGCTGGGTCCAGGGGCCCGGCGCGCCGTTCCTTGCCGCCGTCCGCGACGCGCTCGGCGACCTGCCGCTGATCGCCGAGGACCTCGGCCTGATCACGGACGAAGTCCACCGCCTGCGCGACGAGTTTGCGCTGCCGGGCATGCGCATCCTGCAGTTCAGCTTCGGCCATCTCGGCCGCGAGCCACAGCAGCTGCCGGAGGCGTTTCCTGAAAACTGCGCCGTCTATACCGGCACGCACGACAACGACACCACCTGCGGCTGGTTCCGCGCCGTGCCCGGCGCGCATGACACGCGGGCCGGTGACGCCGTCCTCGCCGAGCGCGCCTATATCCTGAACTATCTCCACAAGCGCAAGGACACTGACATCCACTGGGCCTTCATCCGGCTCGCGTTCCACAATCAGGCGCGGCTTGCGGTCGTCCCGTTGCAGGATGTGCTCGGCCTCGGCTCCGCGGCGCGGATGAACACCCCCGGCCTGCCCGGCGGCAACTGGCAGTGGCGTTTCCACCGCGGCGCGCTCACGCGCGCCATGAAAAACAGCCTCACCCGCCTGACCGTGGAAACCGGCCGCGCCAGCAGCCGGTAGGGGCGGAGGCTGGAGCTCCCTCTGTGTCGCGCATGGGCGTGAAGATGGTCGCGCTCCGGACGCAGCCGCGCGAGCAAAACGCGGCGGCGCGCAGTTCAAGGTTGAGAAGCGGGGCGGCGTTGGTTACAAAGCTCGCGTCACCGCATGAAGATTCTACTCATAGAGTTCCGCGACCTTACGCACCCCGAGGCGGGCGGCGCCGAAGTGGTGCTGCAGCAGGTCTTCCGGCGGATCGTCGCCGCCGGGCACCAGGTGGACTATCTCTGCAACCACCATGACGGCGCGGCGCGCGAGGAAGTGCGCGACGGCATCCGCTTCCTCCGGCGCGGGCGGCAGCCGTATTTCAATTTTCTGGTGCCATGGGTTTACCGCCGCGAGCTGCGGCAGAACCGCTACGATGTGATTGTCGAGGGCATTGACAAGGTCCCGTTCAACATGCCGTGGTTCGAGCAGCGCGTGCCGGTGGCGTGCATCGTGCCGCACCTGTTCGGCACCACGGTCTTTCGCGAGGCCTCGAAGCCGGTCGCGGCCTATGTCTACCTGCTCGAGCGCTCGATCGCGCACGCCTACCGCCACTGCCTGTTCTCCGTGCTCTCCGACAGCACGAAGGCCGACCTGACCGGGCGCGGCATCCCGGCCGAGCAGGTGCGCGTGATCCGCAGCGGCCTGACGCAGGAGGACTACAGCGCGCCGGCCGTCAAGCCGGCCGGCGATCATCCCGTCATCCTCTACGTCGGCCGGCTCAAGCGCTACAAGGGCATCGAGCTGGGCTTCGAGGCGGTCCGGCAGTTGCGCGTGAAACATCCGCGCATCGAATATGCGATCGTGGGCGGCGGCGATTATCTGCCGGAACTGAAGCGGCAGGTCGCGGCGCTCGGCTTGGCGGACAACGTCAGTTTCCGCGGCTATGTGGCGCACCCCGAAAAGGTGGCGCTGATGCAGCAGGCGTCGGCGCTGATCTACACTTCGCCCAAGGAGGGCTGGGGCCTGTCGGTCGTCGAGGCCAACGCCTGCGGCACCCCGGTGGTCGCCAGCGACGCGCCCGGCCTCCGCGAGTCGGTGAAGGACGGCGAAACCGGATTTCTCGTGCCGCACGGCGACGCGACGGCGCTCGCGCAGCGGATCGATCAGCTGCTTTCCGATCCCAAACTCTATGCGGCCTTCCGCCGGAACGGCCTCGCGTGGGCGCACTCCTTCACCTGGGAGCGGGCCAGCGCCGAAACGCTCGCCTTGCTCGAGGAGGCCCGCCGGCGCGGACCAACCCTCGCCCCGGTTTCCTGAACGACGATCCAGCCTGTTCGGCTGGCTGACCGGGAGCGGCAGCATCCTCGCCGCTTCGCATGGGTCAGCCGCCATGCTTCAGCACAGGCCAGCAAGCAAGATCCACGATCACCGCTCTTTCTGCAGCGGCGAACTTGACCCGGCGTAATCTTGGGCGAAACTGAAGACGTCGTCGGTCCCATCCAGCACCCGATCCGCTGCTGTGCGGCACACAAGCGCAGGTTTGACGGACCGGAGATTTCTCCGCATACTGCGGGTGCGTTCCGTGGTGCCGGTGGAGCCGTCCGGGTGGCGGCAGGCGTGGCACTCGATATGCTCAATACTGTGCACTATGGAAATGACACGTATCACAATCTGGAAGCGGCCGAACCCGCTCGAATGGATCGCCTTCTGGCAGTTTTTGGGCTTCCTGATGCTGCTGGCGGTGGTCTGGGTGGATCAGGTGCTGGACCTGCAGGAGGTCTTCTTTGGGGCTTCGCGCACCAAGGACTCGTGGCAGGGTGCGGCGATTCTGACGGTGGCGATCATCGTCATCGGGTTCATCACGATCGCGCATACGTTTGTGCAGCAGCGGCACGTGCTGCACGGTTTTCTGCGCGTCTGCACCTATTGCAAGCGGATCAAGCTCGACAACCAGCGGTGGGAACAGATGGAAAAGTACGTGTCGGAGCGGTCGCATGCGGAGTTTTCGCACGGCATCTGTCCCGAATGTTTCCGGCGCACCGTGGCGGAATTGGAAGCACAGGGCCTGGTGGCGCCCGAGCCAGCCGAAAGAAAAAATCATGCCTGAACATTCTCTGGGTCGATTGATCGCCGGGGCCCCCGAGGCCCTCGCGCGGGGCGCGGCCCGTTTTGCGGCCCAGCCGGTGGATTGGGATTTGATGGATACGCCGGCCGCGGCGCTGCCTGCGCGGCAGACGACGCTCCAGCGCGCCTTCAGCGTCGAAGGCCCAGGCACCTTCCTCGGCCGCCGGCTGCGCCGCCTGACGTTCGAGCCGCGCGAATCCGGCGGCTGGTGGATCCAGCGCGACGACCAGGCCGACGCGCTGCCGTTCAACGTCGCCGCGCGCAACGTGTGGACCACCGGCGACGTGGTCAGCAACATCGTCCTGCGCGCCGGTCCGCTGCACAACTACTTGCGCATGGTCGAGCACATCATCGCGCTCAAGGTCGGGCTGGGCCTGGACCACGTGCTGGTCCGCACCGAGGCGGGCGATCCGCCGCTCTTTGCGCGCGGCAGCCTCGACCTCGTCGAGGGCATCGAACAGGCCGGCCTGCGGCAGCTCGACGCGCCCGCGGAGTGGTGGACGGTGAAGGAGCCGGTGGTGCTGTGCTATCCCTCGGGCGCGTTCCTCGCGCTGGCGCCGTGCCGCACGGCGCAGCCGGAACTGCACGTGGATTGTGCCGTGGACTTTCCGAACGCCATCGGCCAGCAGCGCATCCGGTTCCGCGTGAATCCGGCGCTCACCCGCTACGCCTCCGAGGCGCGCACGAACACGCCCCTGTGGAAAATGGTCTACTGCAAGACGGTCGGCAAGCTGTTCGCGGACATCCGCAACCTCGGCTACACGACGGAGAACCTGCTGATCGCCGGCCGGAACAGCTACTACAACACGCCGCGGCTGATGCACGAGGGTAAGAGCCTCGAGGCGGTCTGGCACCGCGCGGTGCTGGATCTGCTCGCCGCCCTGGCGCTGATCGAGGAGGGCCGGTTCTGCGGCGAGGTGACCTCGTTCAAGGCCGGGCACCACCTCGACGTGCAGCTGGTCTGCCAGCTCTACCGGCACGGGCTGCTGCGGAAGTTCTGACGCCGGGAGCGCGCGCATGCTGCAACTCTGCCCCGCGCTGATGGACTGGCTCCTGTTCCTGACGATGTTCGCCATCCTCTACGGCGCCGGCGCGCGCGGCTTTACGCCCGCGCAATGGACCTGGCTTGGCGTGCTGATGCAGCTCACCTACCTGCTGGGCAGCCTCGCCACCGGCCACCTGCTCACGCCGCGCAGCACGCGGCCCCTGCTGCTGGGCAGCACGGTGGTGAGCATCGCGCTCATGGCGGCCGCGCTCTGGGCCCAGGGCTTTGTCGCGCTCGCCCTGCTGAGCGCAGGCATCGGGCTCCTGGCGGCGGTCTTCTTTACGGCGTTCCAGACTTTCATGCGGCTGGCGGCGCCGCCGGATCAACTACATCGCATCGCAGGCATCTACACCTGTTCGTGGAGCATCGGCGCGGGCCTCGGCTTCCTCTCTGCCGGCTTCCTCTACAATTTCGGACCGCTCGCGCTGACCGCGCTCACGCTGCTCGTCGGTGGGTCGATGCTCGCAATCCTGCTTTCCAAACATGCGCCGGCGCAAACCGTCGCCGGCGCGGAGCCGCCCGGCGGCGCGCCGGAAACCGCGCACGTGCCGGAGGCGGTCCGCCGCCGCTACGTCTGGATCGGCTGGACGCTGATCTTCATCGTCGTGTTCGCGCTGCGGCCCGTGCAGACCTTCCTGCCGCCGCTGGGAGCGACGGCGCACCGCTCGGCGCTGCTGACCACGCTGCCGCTCTTCCTACAGATCACCCTGCAGGGTCTGGCCGGTTACGCCATGCACACGCAGACCCGCTGGCTTTACCGCCGCACGCCGCTGGTGCTGTTGCAGCTCGGCGCCGCGCTCGTCTTTGTAGCGCTCGCGTGGGCGCCTTCCGCCGCGGCGCTGCTCGGCCTGCCGCTCATCGGTCTCTGGTGCGGCTATGCTTATTTCCAGGCGGTCTATTATTCCAGCAACGCCGGGCGGCGCGCGTGGAATCTGGGCGTCAACGAATTCCTCGTCGGCGGCGCGGCGCTGCTCAGCCTGTTCACGGTGGAGTTTTTCATGCAACACACCGTGCGCCCCGAGACGGCGCTCTACCTCTGCGCCGCCGGCAGCCTGCTGGTCGCCGCCCTCGCGCTCGCCGGCCTCGCCCCGCGTCGGTGAGTTTCCAAGGCTTGGGCAAGCGGTGTTTGGATGATGGGAGGGTGGGGTGCGCGGGGTTGGAAATCCCGCCCGCCAGCTCAGCTTTCCTGCTGGTCACCGCGTTCGTCGGAACGCGGTGACGGCGTTGGGAGCGTGCTCACGCCGGGGCTCCGTGTGCCGCATGCTGACGAATGCGGCTGCACAGATCGGGTGGGCTTCAAAAATAAACACCCTGCGCCGTTTCCTTGCCTTGGAAACCGCGCAGGGTGTCAACGGCCTGCAGCCGCTGGCCTTCGGCCTTCAGTCCCTCTTCATGGCTGGTCGCCGCGGGGCTGGGCCTTGATTTTCTTGCTCTGGCCCTTCTCGAAGAGGTAGCGGTTCAGGCTGTTGAGGTAGGCCTTGGCGCTGGCCTCGACGATGTCGGTGCTGGCGCCCTTGGCGACGACCAGCGCCTCGCCGAAGCGCACCGTGACGCTGACCTCGCCGACGGCGTCCTCGCCCTTGGTCACGGCCTGGATCGAGTAGTCGAGCAGGGTGCCCGGCACCTGGGTGATCAGGTCGATGGCCTTGAACATCGCGGCCACCGGGCCGTCGCCGCAGGCCGAGGCCGGGCCGAACACCTCGGCGCCCTTCTTCAGCCGCACGGTCGCGGTCGGCAGCACCGTGCCGGTCGAGACGTGCAGGTAGTCGATGGCGAAGGACTGCGGACCGTGCAGGTCCTCGCCATGCATGAGCGAGACGATGTCGTCGTCGTAGACGTTCTTTTTCTTGTCGGCCAGCTCGATGAAACGGTCGTAGATCTTTCCCAGCTCCGCGGGCGCGACGGTGTAGCCGAGCTGCTTGAGGCGCGCGATGAGGCCGTGGCGGCCGCTGTGCTTGCCTAGGACCAGCTCGGACCCGCTGATGCCGACATCCTCCGGCCGCATGATCTCGTAGGTGGTGCGGTGCGAGAGCATCCCGTGCTGGTGGATACCGCTCTCGTGCGCGAAGGCGTTCGCGCCGACGATCGCCTTGTTGCGCTGCACCACCATGCCGGTCAGCTTGCTCACCATCCGGCTGGCGCGGAAGATCTCGCGCGTGTTGATGCCGGTGCTGACGCCGAAGGCGTCGGCACGTGTGCGCAGGGCCATGACGGCTTCCTCGAGCGAGCAGTTGCCCGCGCGCTCGCCGAGGCCGTTGATCGTGCACTCGATGCCGCGCGCGCCGTTCTGGACGGCCATCAGGCTGTTCGCGACCGCGAGGCCCAGGTCGTTGTGACAGTGGACGTGCACGACGACGCCCTTGGAGAGCGCGGGGACGCGCTCAAACAGCTCGGCGATCAGCCGGCCGAACTCGTTGGGCACCGCGTAGCCCACGGTGTCCGGGATGTTCACCGTGGTCGCGCCCGCCTCGATGACGGCGGTGACGACCTCGGCGAGGAAGTCCGGCTCGGTGCGCGAGGCGTCCTCGGGGCTGAACTGGATGTCGTCCACGAACGTCTTGGCGTACTTCACGCCGGCGATGGCCAGCTTGATGATCTCGCTCTTGGCCTTCTTCAGCTTGTACTGCCGGTGGATCGCGCTGGTCGCGAGGAAGACATGGATGCGCCCGCGCTTGCCCGCCGGCCCGACGGCCTCGGCGCAGCGCTCGATGTCCGGGTTGAGGCAGCGCGCCAGCCCGCAGATGCGCGGCTTCTTGATCTGCGTCGCGATCGCCTGCACGGCCTCGAAATCGCCCGGCGAGGCGATGGGGAAGCCGGCCTCGATGATGTCCACGTTGAGCCGCTCCAGCTGCCGGGCCACCTCGAGCTTTTCCTTCAGCCCCATGCTCGCGCCGGGGCACTGCTCGCCGTCGCGCAGCGTCGTATCGAAGATCACCACGCGTTTCTGGTCCTGTTTCGTTTTCATTTCCAACCTTTCACCGGGTAGGGCGGTCGCGCTGCGACCGCCGCGGACGGCGCGCCGCGCCGTCCCTACCTGCATGTTCAATTTTTTGACAACTTACGTTTTTCCACTCGCTTCTGCCAAACAAAAAACCCACCAGGCTGTGGTGGGTGATTTGGAGCCGCGCAATTTCGGAGCTGTTCGTTTAGGTGCGAACCCCTCCGCCCACCGCGGCGCGACGCAACAACAGGCCACCCTTGGCGAGCGCCAGCCGTCCAACCGCGATGGTATCGAATGCCTTCATGTGCGGGCGAATACTAAGCCCCGGCCGGAAAAAGTCAACTGCCGGGCGGCATACGGTCGCGCGTCCGGTCTTGGCTCCAACAAAAGCCTTGAGGGTACCGGCAGAAAGAATAATATCTCTTACGACCTAAGGGAACGGCTTGCGCTGGTCGCGGGCTTATGGGTAGGTGGGGAGCTAGAGGCAGTAATTTAACTTTGGAAGCGGAGTGCTCAGTATGAAAAAAAATCGCACAAGCTGTCTGGTATCGTTCGTGACGGTTGCGCTCCTTGGTCTTGGCGCAAGGGCCAATTATCTTGCCAACGATAATTTCACGCTCTCCAGTGGGTTCGACGTAACAACACTCACCAACACCGAGTCGGCGGGCGTCGGAAAATACATGGTTATTCAAGGAGCCGGCTCGAACATGTACGTTGTGAGCGGAGCCTCGGTTACCCCGGCGTTCGGCAGCGGGAACGTGCTTAAACTCGGCGACTCGAAAAGCACCGACACCTTCTTCAGGCAGTTCAATGGTGCTGCTACCAACTTCTCGCTGAGCAGCTTGTCGGTGAATCAAAAATTGGACCTGACGTTCGATGTCCAGTTCAATGGCGGCACGCTTGCCAGTGCCCAGAATTTCAGCTTCGGACTTGTTAACTATTCTAGCCCCGTCTCTATCATTTTCGCCAACGTGGATTTGAGCAGTGCGGCGTTGGCGTCGGAATTCCGCTATCGCACGGGGAGCTACAACATGTCCAGCGCCGGGCCTACTGTCGGCACTGCATGGACGGAGTCCCCGACGGTCTTGACCAACACCAGCTATACGCTCGGTTTTTCTGTGACCAAGGACGAAAGCAACAACTTCATCGTCGCCTATTCCCGTAACGGCACCACCGTGAGCAGTCAAACACTACTTAGCACCAGCACGTGGGGCACAACCATGGCGGGCCTCAACATTCAGGGCGTTGCCTTCCGCCAATGCACAGTCCCCAATGTAGAGACCTACATAGACAACGTGCTTGTCTCCATTCCGGAACCGACGACGGGCATGCTGTTGTTGCTGGGCTGCGGCGGCACCATGCTGTTGCGCCGGTGGCGGGCTGAGCGCGGAGAGTGATCCGCCGGTCACTATGACGATGAAATCAGGCGCTGCCGCACAGGCAGACGCAACGCCCCCTTGGAGCCTCTCGACAGGCCGCTCGGGTTACACCCCAGTATGTGCGGCTGAGTGGATGAACTCAACCGCGCCGGCCCTGCGGCGCGCGGTGGATAAGGGCAGCGGTTCACCACGAAGGCCCGAAGACCACATCAACGTGGCTGCGCTGAGTTTTCACTTGTTGTCCTGGCGCCTTGGTGGCGAAAAATTTCACCCGGATCGGGCCCTCAGGGCTTGGGGAAGAAATCGCCGAGCGTCGGCTTGGGGCCGCGCTGCTTGAGGCCGGAGGTGGAGCGGCGCAGGGCGTTTTCCGCGGCGTTCAGCTCGCTCAGGAAATCCGTGCAGCCCATCGACTGCGCGCCGGCGGCGTCCACCGTCACGCGTTCGGCGCGGTCCGAGGTGATCACCAGGATCTCGCCCGCCCGCGCCGCGCTGTGCGCGAGCCGCTCGATGATCGTGTCGGCCGTCTCGGAGGAGGTCGAGAAGAGCACCTCGACCGGAGAAGGCGCCTGCGGCAGGCGCTGGCCGACAAAGCCCCCGCCATCGAACACCACCGTGATGCGCTCCGCGAGCGTCCGGCCGGCGGAACTGAGCCGGGTGACGAGCTGCTCGCGCGCCGCGGCCATGCCGCGCGCCCCGACCCCGGCAAAGGCCGGGTCGTTGTGCAACAGGCTGTAACCGTCGATGATGAGCCAGCGCGCGTTCATCCGTGCACCATCGCACGCATGGGCCAGTTTTCCAAGGCTGGGAAAAACATCTCGTGCGATAAAGGATTGTCTCGAAAACGGGAAGCGTTAGACTGCCGCGCAATGTACGGAGACACGAACATGAAGCTGATGCAATTGACTTCTCGTGCGGCACTGATGCTGGCGTTGGCCCTCACCGCCTGGGCCGGTGTCCGCGCGGCGGATGAGCCGGCGCGGCGCGAATGGACTGTCGATGGCGTCGCGCGCGAGGCGCTGGTCTATGCGCCGGCCACCGCGAAAACCAACGCCACGCCGCTCGTCTTTGTGTTCCACGGACACGGTGGCAACATGAACCAGGTGCTGCGCTCCAGCCCGGTCCATACGCTCTGGCCGGAGGCGCTGGTGGTCTATCCGCAGGGGCTCAAAACGCCGGGACGGCTGACCGATCCCGAAGGCAAGAAGAACGGCTGGCAGCACGGCGTCGGCGCGCAGGGCGACCGCGACCTGAAGTTCTTCGACGCGATGCTGGAAAGTCTCAAGAAGGATTACAAGGTGGACGGGAAGCGCATCTACTCCACCGGCCACTCCAACGGCGGCGGTTTCACCTATCTGCTCTGGGCCGAGCGCGGCGACCAGTTTGCGGCGTTCGCGCCGTCCTCGGCGGCGACCACGCCAACGCAGCTGCCGGCGCTCAAGCCCAAGCCGATGCTGCATGTGGCCGGCGAAAAAGATCCGCTGGTCAAATTCGCGTGGCAGAAGATGACCATGGATGCGGTCCGCAAGCTCAACCAGTGCGATGCCGGCCAGCCGTGGGGCAAGGTGGAGTTCTGCACGCTCTACCCCTCGAAACTCGGCGCGCCCGTCGTCACCTTCATCCACCCCGGCACCCACACCTTCCACAAGGACGCCCCCGCGGCCATCGTGAAGTTTTTTAAGGAACACGCGAAGCCGTGAGCCCATGCTCAAAACTGTATTCTCTTTAAGGAGCCTTCATTCCTGGCAGCGCAGGAGCGACAACTCGCATGGAAGGATGAGGTGACATTCCTTTCTCACTCGCAAGGGTGGTTCTTCGTCCGGTCGGATGCTGGCGATAAAGGCTGGCTCTACTCCTCATGCTGGGAAAACATCTCGCACTAAAATGAGCGGCGTGAGCATGAAAGACAGGCACCGCGTGTGTCGCCATCGTCAGTGTTCCGTCGTTTTCGATGGTGCCGAATTCGTCTGCAAACCGACAGGTGCCTGGCCTCGCGTTTTTTTGGGGACCGGGAGCACGCGGCCATCGTCCTCGATCACGCAATCTGTCCGGTTTGAGCCATAGCCGTCGCCGTAATAGATCTGTCGGCCGTCAGGTGAGCCACATAGGTAGACCCAGCCGCCCTTCGTAAATTCTTTCACTTCTTCGAGTGAACCCAGTGTACGCACGGTATCCTTGGCAGTGTTATTGAATTGCCATACCCCTTGCTTTTGCACCGGCAACTTCAAGCGCTGAACATTCCCCCAGCCAGAGCCGAACATGCGCGCGAAATGGACATAGGCCTTGTTGCGGCTGACCGCGATGCCGGCAATGCCGGCTTCCGGCGGTGTTACATTGTCGGTTTCACGCTGGGCCATCGGTGCATAGCGGTAGGCGACGAGATCTCCCCGGGTCCATTTTTCAGCAGAAGCCTCCGTTTCAGTGCTGCTCACGATCAACCCGTGCCACAGGTCCCCATCGGCGCTGAAAAGGAAGGAACCGCCGGGCAGAAACACCGGACATTTGAGAGTGCTCCCAGGCGGGTAACGGATACCCACATAGGTCAACGGCGTGCTGCGGCTTCGTTTGAAGTAAAAGCCGGTATCGTCTTTGTAGTAATAATCAGATGCGTTTTTTTGGCGGGTAGACACCAGTACCGCCCCGGTTTGGATATGGCAGGCGACATCCGTTAACGCTACCTTGTCCGGTGCCGCCTCTACCCATTTGGCTTTGGCGGTCCCCGATTTCCAACGCCAGAGAGCGGTTTTTGTGGCCAGGTACAGTTCCTCCGTCCCAGCCAGAGCAAGGCCGACGATGAGATCGTCCTTGCCCATGGAGACTTTCACCGGCGTGACGGATCCATTCTCCATATCGATCCGCTCCAGCGGAATGGCGGGATTATCAGTGATAACAAAAACCTTGCCCCCGTCCTGGGTAAAGACTGCATTGGCTGCTGTGGCAGGATCAGCCGCCATCCATACCACGGCGCAAGTCATAAGGCAGGCTGCAAAACTTTTCTTCATACAACTTTTAGAACAACCCGGTGAGAGTTACTGCTCGATCTACATTCGTCGCCGGAAGTTGCCTGCTTTGTTGAAGTCACCTTGCACTCGAAGGCCGAATATACAGAGGTTGATTTCAGGGCAGCATCTGCATCAGCAAGCCGACTGTCCTTGCAAGACCGGCCGCTTGACCGCGCCGATGCTGGCGATCATCTCGATGCTCACCTTCTCGCCTTCGAAGCGGCAGGTGAGGGTGTCGTGGTGCGGGGTCTCGTAATAGCGCAGCAGCAGTTCAAGGGTGTTCGCGTCTTTCCACGCGCCGCCGGCGGCCACCTTGGCGGACGTGCCGGGCTTGGGCGCACCGCCGGAGATCAGGCGCGGCGGTGTGTCGGGCAGCGCCGTAACGCCGCGGTGCCAATGATCCCAGCCGCAGATCATGGGATGAGCCTGGTGCGCGTCGCGGAACGTGGCGATGCATCTCTTTTCTCCGCAGGCGAAGGCGACGCTCTGCAGGCCGAGGGTGTTGGGCTCGAGTTGGAAGGTCTTGCCGGCGATGTGTGCGGCGATGGCAGCGCCGCGTGAGGTCACGCGGCCTACAACCGATGTCGGCTCGATGCCTTCGCCGGCCTTGGGCAGCGCGAGGGTGGCGAGCGCCTGCTGCAGGCGGGCGCGGGTCGTGGTATCGGCCGCTTGCGCTTGCGGCTGAAGCGCGGGCAGGAGGTGCCCCCAGACGAGATCCAGCACACCCTGCATGTTGCCGACCTCGCTGGTGATCGCGAGCACCGCGTCCTGCTCCGGCATGACGATCATGTACTGCCCGAACGCGCCATCGCCGCGGAAGGCGTGATGCCGGCAGCGCCAGAATTGATAGCCGTAGCCCTGCAGCCAATCGTTTTGATCGTTCGGCCGTTTCGGCTTGGCGGGCGCGGGCTGCTGTATCTTGAAGGTCGTCGCTTCATCGATCCACGAGGCGGGCAGCAGGCGCCGGCCCCGCCAGACGCCCTTTTGCAGGTAGAGCTGGCCGAATTTCGCGAGGGCTTCGGTCGGGACGCTCAAGCCCCAGCCGCCGGTGTTGATGCCGCGCGGACAGGTTTCCCAGGTCATGCCTGCGATGTCGAGCGGCGCGAACAGGCGCGGCGTCAGGTAGTCGAGAATCGTCCGGCCGGTGAGTTTCTGGACGATCGCCGAGCACATGTAGGTGGCGGCGCTGTTGTACATGAAGGTGCTGCCCGGCGTGTGGCCGATGGGCGCGGCCAGAAAGGCCTTCACCCAGTTTTCTTCCTTCACCATGTCGTGCGTCGGCTCCTTGGTGTTGCCGACCGACATCGTTAGCAGATCCCGCACGCTTAGCGCCGCGAGATTTTCGCTGATCGTCGCGGGCAGCTCGTCGGGAAAGAATTTCGTCACCTTGTCGTTGACCGTGAGCCGGCCTTCCGCAACGGCTAAGCCGACCGCGGTGGAGGTGAAGCTCTTGCTCAGGGAATAGAGCGTGTGGTTGTACTCCGGTCCGTAGGGCGTCCACCAGCCTTCGGCGACAACCCGGCCGTGCCGCAGCAGCATCAGGCTGTGCAGCTCGTATTTGGCGCGCGCCGCCGCATCGAGGAAGTTCAAAATACCCGTCGAAGACACGCCCTCCGCTTCCGGCGTGCTGCGGGGCAACTGGCCGGCGCCGAAGCGCGGCCGCAGCGACTGGCAGCCGGGGAGCAACGAAACCAGCCCCAGCCCCGCCGTGCCGAGCCCGATCTGTTTGATGAAAGTTCTGCGTGTTGCATTCATGGTGCGGAGCTTCCGAAATTGTCGCGTGGAACGCAAGCTTTGGCGGGAACACGCACGAGCGCCGACGTTACCCCAAACCTTGTTTCCAGATGTAAATCTTATAGAACCCCGGAATCACGAAGTCGGGTTTCCTGTCGCGGAGATAGTTTTGCATGTGTCCGTCGCACAGCATCGTCAGCCCCATATCGTCCAAAACGATATAACCCTTGAGGGCGGCCAGTTCCGGCGCGGAATGTACCGTTTGCGCGCGGGAGTACGAGGCGTGCGCGGGAACATCGTGGGCCCAACCCGTGAGCGAAACCGGGAGGAAATATTTCTGCCCCTGCCGGCCCAGATAGAGATCGTGGAACACGGGGAAGGCCGAAATGGTCGTCACAGCTTCCGCGCCGGCGTTGCGCCCGGCCAGATCGATCTTGATCCGCGCATAAGCGGCGCACCATTCCGGCTGCGGCTCGGTGGCCCCCAGATAATATTTGTCATAGGGCCGCACGTTCCAATCCATGGTGCTTGCCGTGGCCAGAAAGGCTGCGCCGAGGGTGCAGGCCAGGCCGTGACCCAGCCGCGTGCGCCGGCGCCACAATGCCGCGGCCGGCGCGTGAACGCCCAGCACGGCCAGGCAGAACAGGAAGGGGAGGATGGGCAGCAAGTAGCGGTAGTGGAACAGCGGATTCCGAAAGGCGATGAGGTAAAAATAGAGCGTGATGGCGGCGACGATGGGGATGACCCGGCGCGGGTAAAGCCAGGCGCCGGCGAGGGCACCCCATAGCGTCCACCACAGCGTCGCGCCCAGAATGCTGTGGAGAAAGCGCAGGTAGAACACGCCATAGGCAGCGCCCGTGGGCGGGGCGATCAGCTGTTGCGCCGTGCTGCGCGGGTCGGCGTTGGTCACGTGTGCGACCACGGCGAAGCCCACCGCGAGCAAGACCACGCTGGCGCCCAGCGCCACGCGTCGCGGCAAGGGCTGAAACCAAGGGCGCAGCCGAACCAGCTCCGGCAGCGTCAGGAAAAGCAGCAGCAACGGAAACACGTAGCCGGCGGGATGCAGCAGCGGGCAGAGCGCGGCCGCGACCAACGCGCACGCCAGGCTCCCGGCCCGGGGTTTGCGCAGAAAGGCCAGATAGCAGCCGATGGCCACGAGGCCGCACAGTTGGAGCAGGAGGTAGCCGCGCGCCTGCCGGCTCCAAGCGATCTCATAGGTGGAGAACGTCAGGAGCAGGGTGGCCGCGAGCGCCTGGATTTTCGACCCTGCGAGCTGCCGGTTGAGCCGGTAAAAAGCCAGGCAGGCGAGTGTCCCGGCCAGGGCGGAAAAGAGCCGCGCCCCCGCCTGCAGATCCCCGGCCAGCAGGAGGCCCAAAGCCATCAGGTAGTGGGCGGGGAAATAGCTCCAGGAAACCTCGCCCGTATCCAGCAGCGGATACCCGTGGGTGAGGATGGCTTGGGCGTGCGCGGTGGAAAAGGCCTCATCGATCCAGAAGCTTTGCGCGCCGAGGTGATAGAAGCGCAGGAAACCGCCGGCCAACAACACACCCAGCAACAGCACCGCGCTCACCAGCTCTCCATGTGCGTGGAGGAGCGCCGTTAAGCGTTGTTGCCCGCCGGCCACTCCGCAGGGTTTCATGCGCGGAAAATAGAGGCGTTCCCGCTGCAAAACAAGCCTGCTGAATGTGTCCGGCGCGCTGCGCGCCACGCCTCCAACGGGCGCCGTCAGCGCGAACAGAATGGCTGGCCATGCCGCGCTGCGAGGTTGTCGCGCAGATGCAAGGCGCAAAGCGGGGTTTTCGACAGTGTTTCGGGGCGCCGCAAGCCGGGTGAAAACCATTTGACAGGCAGTCCCATATTTCATAAATAGCCACCGTCAACCGAGGAGCATTATGAAGGCATTACGAAGCTCGCGGCAGGGGGTGGTCTTGGCGGGCGCGCTGTATTTGTTCACGCTGGCTGCGCCCGGCCAACAAATATGGACCCGAATATGGGGGTCGGTGTCGAACGATAATGTCGATGCCGTGGCCGTGGATAGCGGGACGGGCCTGTATGTGGCCGGCACCACCGCCTGGACGTTCGATGGGCAGGTGCATCCCCATCCGGGCACGGATGCGGCCTACCTGACGAAGTATTCGGCGGCCGGCGTGAAGCAATGGAGCCGGATTTGGGGGCCCAGCAATACCTGGATGGGGTCATCAGCCGTGGCCGTGGACAGCAGCGCCAACACCTATGTGGCAGGCACCACGCATGGGTCCTTGGAGGGTCAAACCAACATCGGAAATAATTCGCCCTTTTTGACCAAGTTCAATGCGGCTGGGACGAAACAATGGACCCGTCTGTGGGGGAGGACCAACGGTTGGAATTCCGCTGCCGCTGTCGCGGTGGATATCACCAGCAATATCTATGTCGCCGGTTCGACTTTTCAAGGCACCGGGCCTTTTGACGGCCAGATCGGGACGGGCGAGGGCTTCCTGACCAAGTTTACGGCCGCGGGCACGAAACTATGGAGCCGCGTCTGGGGTTCAGGCACCAATGATTTTCCGAGTGCGATCGCGGTGGATCGTACCGGCGCCAATATTTATGTGGCGGGACAAACCGAAGGCGCCTTCGATGGGCTGGTGCCCCCGACGGGCGGTTACGGCGCGTTCTTGAGCAAATTCGACTCCAGCGGCAACCGGATCTGGACGCGGTTTGCGGTTTCCGACAATACCGGCTACCCCAGCGCCAGGTCCGTCGTCGTTGATAACTCCAACAATGTGGTGGTCTCCGGCGGTTATTATGTTTCCACTAACCAGGCGTTCCTCGCTCAATACACGCCGGCTGGATCGCAACTATGGTACCGCACCTATAGCACGTCGGCGGAGAGCATGACCACGGACACCAATGGCCGCATCTATCGGGTCAGTTCCCTGGTCGCTTCCAACTCGACCACCGGCTTCCTGGTGACGAAGATCTCTTCCGTCGGAGGTGAGTTGGGCCGCGTGGCTGTGCCGCTGGGCTCCAATGATTGGGTGAACGGGCTCGCCGTCTCGAGAACCGGGTGCGTCTACGTGGCCGGCACTACCCGCGGCGGACTGACGAATGGACCGGTCACGCCCGCCGATAATTTTCTGATCGCCTTGAACGTCGGGACACAGCAGGTCGCCCTCGTCACCGTGCTGGGCAGTCCCGCCTACGGCGGCGTCGTGGCGGGTGGCGGGAGCTATCTCGCGGGCACCAACGTGACGATCACGGCCACGGCCGCACCCGGCTGGGTCTTTTCGGGCTGGAATGATGGCAACACGAACGCCAGCCGTGTCGTCACGGTGCTGTCCCCCAACTCGACCTATACCGCGCTCTTCAGCATGGGCATCGGCGCCGCCTTGAATGCAACCAATCTGACGTGGATCTCCGGTGGCATCGCCAAATGGTATGTACAGAGTGCGACGACGCATGACGGCGCCGCGGCCCTCCGCAGTGGTGCCATTGGCGTCGGCGTCGCCGCCGCCCCCCAGAGCTGGGTGCAGACCACGGTCACCGGGCCCGGTTCGCTGCTGTTCTGGGGGAAGGTGTCCACGTATCCGTCCAACACGATGCAGTTCTTCATGAACACCCAACTGGTCAGCCAGGCATCGGGCAATGCGAACTGGACCCAGTCCGCCACCTTCATCGGCTCGACCAACCCCGTGACGCTCACGTGGATGTACACGAAGAACAGCCCCACGAACTCCGGCAGCGAAGCGTGCTGGCTGGACCAGGTGGTGTGGATTCCGAGCCTCTACGTGACCAACGCGCCGCAGATCTTCTACCAAGACCCCGGCAACCTGATCGCCAGCTGGGCGCTCAATGGCACGGGCGGCGTGCAGACGGTGCGCTTCCTCGGTCTGACGCCGGGCTGGCCCATCAAGACCGCCGGCGATATCGATGGCGACGGCGTCAGCGATTTGATCTTCCAGAGCGGCGGCGTGGTGGCCGTGTGGTTCCTGAATGCCGACGGGAGTGTGCGCGGCGGCAAGGTGCTGGGTGCGGCGGGCGCCTGGGACGTGCGCGCCTGCGGCGACTTCTTCGGGACCGGCCGCGCTCAGCTGTTCTTCCAGAATGGCAGCACGGTGGCCTACTGGCTGATGGACACCAACGGCGCCATCCAGTCCGCCGGGACGTATCCCAACCTCGGCGGCTGGCAGTTGCGTGGCGTGGGCCGGGCCGCCACCGCCAACCAGGGTGAGGCGTTCTTCCTGAACGCCGGCACGATGGCCATCTGGTTCCGCAACGGCGGCACGGGCGACATCGTCGGCGTGCTGGCGCGCCCGAACCCGGCCTTGCCGGTCTCCGTGCTCAATCCGCTCTACAAGATGGGCACGTGGCAGCTGTCCGGCGTGGTGGATATCGATGGTGATGGCACCAGCGACCTGCTCTGGCAGTCGCCTGACAGCTGGACCGCAGGCTGGTTCATGAAGACCAACGGGGCCCCCAGCGACGCCCGCGGCTGGTGGAATACCGGCCTGTGGAAGATGAAAGCCGGCGGCCGCTGAGCCCGCGCCGCCGCCCCGCGGTGGGGCCTGGTTCCCGGCGCGCCGCCGGTCAATTGAAAATACTGGTTGACCCGGCTGCGTACTGCGGGACAATGCCCCCATGAATTCTCAGCAGCAAAGCGGGACGGGCGGCAGGGCGGCGTTGGAGTTCCATGCCTCGGGGATTGCGGGGACGGAGGAGGCGCTCTGCGAGGAGCTGCGCGAACTGGGGCTGCCGAGCGTCCGGTTCAACCGCGGCGGGATTCCTTTCCGCGGCACGTGGCGCGACGGCTGGCGCGCCTGCCTCCAGAGCCGCATCGCCCAGCGCATCCACCTGCTGCTCGCCCGGTTTCCGGCCCCGACGCCGGAAATGCTGTACGACGGCGTCCGTGACGCCGCCTGGGCGGCGCATCTGACGACCGCCCAAACTTTTTCCGTCCGCGCCGTCTGTCTCGGCAGCGAGATCAAGCACAGCGGCTTCGCCGCGCTCAAGGTCAAGGATGCGCTCGTGGACCACCTCCGCGAGAGCTGCGGCGAGCGCCCCGACGTGAGCGACGACCCGGACGTGCAGTTCTTTCTCTACCTGGCCGGCGACAAGGCCGCGCTCTACCTCGACATGAGCGGCGAGCCGCTGCACAAGCGCGGCTACCGGCGCGACGCCGGCGAAGCGCCGCTGCGCGAGACGCTCGCGGCGGCCATCCTGCGCATGTCGGGCTGGGATCGCAAAACGCGGCTGCTGGACCCGATGTGCGGTTCCGGCACCATCGCCATCGAGGCCGCGCTGTGGGCGGCGAACATCGCGCCGGGTCTCGGCCGCGAGCGGTTCGGGTTCGAGCGCTGGGCCAGCTTCGGCGAGGAGTCGGCGCAGGAACTGCGCGAACTGAAGGGCGAGTTGCGCGCCGCGCGCGCCGGACAGACGCCGCGCATCATCGCCGCCGATGTGGACGCCGGCGTGCTCGCCAAGGCGCAGGTCAATGCGCGCGCGGCGGGCGTCAAGCTGGCGTTCCGCGAGCAGTCGGTGCTGGATTTGCAGCCCGACGAGAGCGCGGCGCTGATCGTCACCAATCCGCCCTACGGCGTGAGGATCGAAACCGACCAGCTCTTCCCGCGCAAGGTCATGGCCGCGTTCTGCCGCCTGCACGGCTGGCGCGTCGGGTTGCTCGCCGGGTCGCCCGCCTACGCGCTGGAGATGTCGCCGCGCCCGCGCCTCCGCCTGCCGCTGCTCAACGGCGATCTGCCCTGCGAATTCCTGCTCTACGACGTCCCCTGAACCAAGGATTCCGACGAACGGCTGTTGGACCGGAATATGCTTTGGCAATCCGCGGCTTTGCCGGTATATTCCCGTGTTTGCGCGGCGGCGATGAACGCTGGCGCGACGAAGCCTGTCTGAAGAAGAAGTTATGAAACCTGTCAAACTGAATGCAATGCTGCTGGCGGCCGCGCTGTGGTGCGCCGTCCCCTCGTCCCCGGCGGCGACCAACCTCTTCAAGCGTATAGAGTTGCCCACCGAGCCCGTCAAGGCCGCGATGATCATCGCCGAGGGGATGCCGAAGCTGCACCTCAGCCATGCCGCGTTCGACGAGAAGGTGGCCACGAACGCGCTGAGCCTGTACCTGAACATGCTGGACTACGACCACTCGTTCTTCCTCGCGTCCGATGTGGAGGAGTTCCGGGCGCGCGGGCCGCAGCTCGCGCAGGCGCTGCGCACCGGCGAGGTCAAGGTGGGCGTCGAGATCTATAACCGGTTCATGGAGCGGATGACCAACCGGATTGCCTACGTCGACGTGGTGCTCAAGCGCGGCTTCGACACGAGCAAGCCGGAGGTGTTCATGTGGAAGCGCAAGGACGCGCCGTGGGCCGCCAGCGAGTCCGAGTGGAACGACCTGTGGCGGCGCAAGGTGGAGAACGAATACCTCGGCCGCATCGTCGCCATGAAGCTGGCTGACGAGGATAAAGCTCTGGAAAAGAAAAAGAAGGGCCTGTTCGGCTTCCTCAAGAAGGATGGCGCCAAGACAGCCGCCAAGGACGCCGGCGTCAAGGACCTGAAGCCGGCCGTGAAGGACAAGGAAGAGGACGAGGACAGCGCCGAGCCGCAGCTGACCCCGAACCAGTTCATCCTCAAGCGCTATGCGCAGTTTCAGACCGTGTTGCAGGACAGCGACCTCGACTGGGTGCTGCAGCGCTACCTGATGGCGTTCACGATGGCCTACGACCCCCACTCGGAATACCTCATGCCCACCACCGAGGAGGACTTCGACATCAGCATGCGCCTCTCGCTCTGCGGCATCGGCGCCGTCCTGAGCCCCGAGGATGGCGCGGCCAAGGTCGAGCGCCTGACCACCGGCGGCCCGGCCGAGCGCGACGGTCGCCTCAAGCCCGGCGACAAGATCATCGCCGTCGCCCAAGGCGACAAGCCCGCCAAGGACATCCTGCACCTGCCGCTCAACAAGACGGTCCGCCTCATCCGCGGCGACAAGGGCACCAAGGTCGTGCTCACGGTCGTGCCCAAGAACGACATCACGATGACCAAGACACGGAAAATTGACCTCATCCGCGACGAGATCAAGCTGGAGGAGTCGCGCGCCAAGCAAGACCTCCGCAGCGAAGTCACCCCCGGCCTGGCCACCCAGCAGTTCGCGGTCGTCACGGTCCCCGAATTCTACGCCGACATGAAAGGCCAGCAGGCCGGCAAGCGCGATGCCACGAGCGTGGCGCGCGATGTGCGGAAGATCATCGCCGGGTTCAGCACGCAGCATGTGGATGGCGTCGTGCTCGACCTGCGCAACAACGGCGGCGGCTCGCTCGAGGAGGCCGTGGAGCTGACCGGCGAGTTCATCGGCTCCGGCCCGATCGTCCAGGTGCGCCAGCAGCAGAACGAGGTGCAGGTGCTCGCCGACACCGACCCGAACGTGGACTATGCCGGCCCGCTGGTCGTCCTCGTCAACCGCCTGAGCGCCTCGGCCTCGGAAATTTTGACCGCCGCCTTGCAGGACTACGGCCGCGCCCTCGTCGTGGGCGACACCAAGACCCACGGCAAGGGCACCGTCCAGACGATGTTGCCCATGGCCGCCGGGTCGGAAAAGCTCGGCGCGCTCAAGCTCACCACCGCCAGCTTCTATCGCATTGCCGGCGGTTCGACGCAGTTGCGCGGGGTCGCGCCGGACATCGTTGTGCCCTCCACGCTCGACTCGATGGAGGTCGGCGAAGAGTTCCTGCCCAACGCGCTCCCGTGGAACACCGTCGAGCCCTCCGGCTATGCGCGCGACCGCACCCTGCAGCCGCTGATCCCGGAATTGCGCAAGCGTTCTGCGGACCGCCTCGCCCACGACCCGCGCTTCGCCACCCACCGCAAGCTCCTCGAACGCTCCGCCGAGCGCGCGAAGAACAAGGAAGTTTCGCTCAACCTCAACGCCCGCCTCGCCGAAGCCCGCGCGGACCGCGATATCGAAAAATTGCAGAAGCAGGAAGAAGAGGAAGTGACCGTCGGCAAGGAAAAGAAAAAGAAGAACGACGTGGTCCTCGACGAAACCCTGCACATCCTCGCCGACCTCATCCGCATCGAGCACGGCCCGCACGTCGCCGCCGTCACCGCCTCCGCGCCGGCGCCCTGATTTTTCCAGGGTTTGGACACCGACCGTTGCGTTTTTCCAAGCCTTGGAAAACGTTGGTTTCCCTTTCCAAGCTTTGATACGGATCAGGGCTTGGCGTACAACCCTGCGAGCGGTTAGGACGCAGAGAGTGCGGCTTTGGATCAGTTGCTAGCTGGGAGCGGCGGCATTCCTGCCGCCGCAGCGGAACCATCATGCGTGGGTGTTGCATACGGTTCTGCGGTCACGGCAAGGCGGCCCCACTATGCGGGGCGGTGAGGCCACCGCCCCGCCCAGTCAGTCAGATAAAACAGACCTGAAGCGGATTGCGGTGCCCGCTGTAGCGGCGCTCTGTGAGTGCCGAGGAACCCGTGCCCCAGCAGGTCTGAAACCGAGCAGTACAGAGCTGTAACAGGGGTCCGAGCTGCAGCGCTGCCGCTCCAGCTCGGCCGCGTTCTCACGCTCCGCGTGAGGTTTCTGTAACGGTGCACTACCGCAAATCATCAATCATCAATCTGAAATCGTACATGGCTTATCGGTTGGCCGCGTACGCTTGTGCGCCGCGTAGCGCCGGCTGCGCTCACTGCGCCTCGGGCAGCTCGCGGCGGCATTCCTGCAGGAGCGCCGAAGGTGCGCAGCCCTGCATGAAGAGTTTCCCGTGCTCGTCGAAGAGGCTGACGATGACGCCGTAGAGCGGCCGGTAGGACTTGAAGCCGACCAGCCGGCTGGCGTAGTTCCGCATGCCGTGCCCATCCACGGCCAGCCCGGAGCCGTGCGGGATGGCCGGCAGGGCGATGAGTTCGACGCTCTCGCGGCGGAACCCGCGCGGGTTGGGGTATTTGGCGAAATATTCGATCACCAGCTTGGTGCCGGCCGGGAGCGCGCTGTTCTTGGCGGCGAGGCTGACGCGCGGCAGGCCCTCGGCCTCGGTGACGGCGAGCGTGTAGTTGAACAGCGCGCCGCGGAGATCGGTGAAGGCGGCTTCCAGCAGCAGCGGGCGGCCGTTGCGCAGGGCCGGCTCCTTGCCGGGCGGATAGAACGTATATTTTTCGCCTTTGCCGGCTTGGATCGTGAGCGGCTGGTCGGGCGGCGGATCGGCAAAACGCGGCAGCGTCAACGCCGGCGCGACCGCGTGGACCCATGTCAACGCGGCGTGCCTGGTGATCAGGTCGGCCTGTTTCTTTATGCGTCCGTAATTTTTCGGGTCCACCTTTTTGTGCAGCACCGCCAGTTGCGCGAGGGCGTTCTCGGCGGCCGCGATCATCTTTTTGGCGGCGGCCTGCTGGCCGGCGCGCTCGGCGGCGAGCAGTTCCTGCTGGACCTGCCGCGCCTCCGGCAGTTCGGCCTTGGCCTGCAACGGCGCGGCGCTGTGCTCGGCGCGCTCGAGGTCTTCGCGCAACGCGAGAACCTTGCCCAGCTCGCCCTGCGCCTTGAATTTATTTTCCAGCCGGCCGAGTGCCTGACGATATTTTTCCTTGTGCGCGACCATGCCGGGCGTAGCGGCATGTTGCAGGTCGGTCAGCTGGCCGACGCACTGCGCGCCGAGCCGCTCCGCCTGCAGCAGCGCAGCCGCATCATCTTTTTGTGCCAGGCCGGTGGCGCAGCACAGGCCCAAATAAAGCCCTAAAAAATACGGCCATTTCATCGTAAAAACTGCCTTTCCAGAGCCTCAGCCTAGCTTCCGCACAGGGTCAAAACAAGCCCTTCCAAAAAAAGAAACTTGCGTGCGGCTAATATTTTGGCATATTCGCCGCCGCTGACCACACCAAGCGAGCGTAGCTCAGTGGTAGAGCGGCACCTTGCCAAGGTGCATGTCGAGGGTTCAACTCCCTTCGCTCGCTCCAATTCCTGCTATACTACCTGCCGATGTCATTCGTAGAAACATCCGTAGAGCTCACGACTGATCCATGGCCGCGTAATCCGATCTCGCCTGTCGCGGTCCACCTGATACGGGTAGAGTATGCCCTGTGGAGAGGGCTTGTGCGCCCCAGGCGCATTAAAATCCCTTCGCTCGCCCCAAGCCTCCTATGATTACCGTCTATGTCATCCGCAGTGTAAGCAATGGCAAACGCTATGTGGGCATCACAAACGACCTGTCGCGCCGGCTGCTCGAGCACAAGAGCAATCAGACCGCGGCCGGACATCTCCTTGGTGCTTTCGATCTGCTCTGGACCGAAGAATTTCAAGATCACCTCCAAGCGCGCGTGCGCGAAAAGGAGCTGAAATCGGGACAGGGTCGGAAATGGTTGGATGAAAAGTTTGGCCGACCGCCGGATGCCTCCCTCGGCATGTCGCGGCCCGCCTGAGGCGGGTAAAGCATGCCCTTGAAGAGGGCTTGTGCGCCTCAGGCGCATTCAACTCCCTTCGCTCGCTCCAATCCCGAACTTTCACCCCGGGGCGGAGCTCTATCTGCGCGGGATCCCTGCGCTGCTGGCCTCGGAAAGAGGGGAAAGCAGAGTGGTTTGCGCCGCACAGACAGCAGCTTTTTCGCGTTCCTGAACTTCACTCGCAGATGATGTGGCGAACGCTGGTTCGTGTGTGGCGCAGCGAGTTTGCTTTTGCCGGAGGCGGCTTTCTGTTAGAACCGCCGCCGCATGATTGCACCTCGTCAGACGCTGCCGGACGCCGCCGACCTTGTGGCGGTCACGGAAGCCTTCTTCAAGCCCGAGGGCGGCCTCGCGCGCGCCAGCGCCGGCGAGCAGTACCCGTTCGAGCCGCGCCCGCAGCAGGCCGAGATGGCGCAGGCCGTGGCGCGCGCGCTGTCCGATGCGCAACATCTCGTGGTCGAGGCGGGCACCGGCGTCGGCAAGAGCTTCGCCTACCTCGTCCCGCTCGCGCTGGTGGCGCACGCGCGCAACATCCAGGTCATCGTCTCCACCTACACCATCGCGCTGCAGGAGCAGCTCATGGGCAAGGACATCCCGTTCCTGCAAAAACATCTCGGCGTGGATTTCAAGGCCGTGCTGGTCAAGGGCCGCAGCAACTACCTCTGCCTGCGCCGGCTCGCCCGCGCCCGCGGCCACACCAAGGAGCTGTTCAAGGCGGAGACCAGCGACGAGCTGGAGCGCATCGCCAACTGGGCCGAGCGCACCGCCGACGGCAGCCTGCAGGACCTGCCGCAGCAGCCGCGGCCGGACATCTGGGACCTCGTCTGCTGCGAGCACGGCAACTGCCTCGGCGCGCGCTGCCCGGAGTTCAAGCGCTGCTTCCTGATGCATGCGCGCGCACGGATCCGCGAGGCCCACCTGCTCATCGTCAACCACCACCTCTTCTTTTCCGAGCTGGGCCTCCGCGCCGGCGGCGCCGCCTTCCTGCCCGACTACAAGCTCGTCGTGCTCGACGAGGCCCACATGCTCGAAAACGTCGCCGGCGACCACCTGGGCCTGCGCCTCTCCCGCTACGGCTTCGACCACTGGCTGCGGCGCCTCTATATGCCCGATGAGCGCAAGGGCCTGCTGGCGCTCGTCAAGGCGCGCGACGCCGCGCTCACGGTGACGCAGATCGGCGACGCGCTCGACAAGCTGTTCGCGGATGTCGCCGACTGGGCCAAGTTCACGCACGAGACCACCTACCGCGTGATCGCCAAGCCGCTCGACATCACCACCGACGCGGTCGACCTGCTCGACAGGCTGTCGGTGCAGCTCAGCGAGGTGGTCGAGGAGCTGAAGGACGAGAACTGGCAGTCGGAGCTGCGCGCGCTGCGGCGGCGTGCGCAGGAAATGCGCACCGCCCTGCGCGCATTCCTCGACCAGTCGCTGCCCGGCCAGGTGTACTGGCTGGAGCGCGAGGGCCGCCGCCGGATGCAGACCGTCCTCTATTCCGCGCCGATCGAGGTCGGCCCGATCCTCAAGGAGCTGCTGTTCGATAATCTCGACAGCGTCATCCTGACCAGCGCGACGCTCGCGGTCGGCGACAACCTCGACTATTTCCGGAAGCGGATCGGGGTGGAGGAGGCCGAGACGTTGCAGCTCGGCTCGCCGTTCAACTACGAGCGGCAGATGCAGGTCTTCCTGCGGCGCGGCCTGCCGGACCCGACCGATGCGGAGCATTTCCCGGCCGCCGCCGCCGGGGCCATCAAGGAGTTTGTCGCCCGGACGCAGGGTCGCGCCTTCGTGCTCTTCACCGCCACCAGCCTGATGCGTCGCGTCGCCGCCCTGGTCGCCGAGGATTTCGCCGCCGCCGGTTACACGTTCCTGATGCAGGGCGAGGGCCTGACGCGGCACACGATGCTGGAGCAGTTCCGGACCGCGCCGTCGCCGGTGCTCTTCGGCCTCGACAGCTTCTGGATGGGCGTGGATGTGCGCGGCGAGGCCCTGAGCAACGTCATTATCACCCGCCTGCCCTTCGCCGTGCCGGACCAGCCGCTGACCAAGGCGCGCATGGACCGCATCAAGGAGAAGGGCGGCGATCCGTTCCGCGACTATTCGCTGCCCGAGGCCATCCTGAAGTTCCGGCAGGGCGTCGGCCGCCTGATCCGCACAGCGACCGACACCGGCATTGTCGTCATCCTCGATGGCCGCATCATCTCCAAGTGGTACGGCCGCAAGTTCCTCGCGGCCCTCCCCGAATGCCCGGTTGAGATCGTCGGCAACGCCGAGGACGAAGTCGCAGAATAGGGGCGCCGCCCCTGCCACGTTCGCTCCTGCCATGCTTTTGCCCTTGTCGTGGCACGCACTGCCGCCGGCCCTCCCGGCCTCGTCGCACAGTTGTACAACTGTGCGATGGGGGGCAGGGACCTGTCAGGGGTGGGTCGCCCCGGAAAAGTCGTGCTCGCCTGCGGGGCTCGTCCTGTGCATAAGCATGCCGCATGCATGTACACGAACGTGGCGGGCCCTTGCGGGCGTTCTGCAGGGCGGGGGGCGGCTGGACTTGGCGCGAGGGGTGCGTCGGGCTGGGCGCCCTGCTGCTGGCGGCGGGCGTCGCGGGGGCGGCGGACGTTTCCGCGCTGTGGGGCCGCAACGGCGAGCTGTGGACGCCGCAGAGCCGGCTGCCGGACTTCTCCTGGGCCGGCCATCACTGCGGCGAGCAAGCGCTGCCCGTGCTGCCGCCCGGCGTCAGCGTGAAGACCTTCGGGGCCAAGGGCGATGGGGTGGCCGATGACACGCAGGCCTTCCTCGACGCGCTCGAAAAGGCCCCGGCCGGCGCGATCGAGGTGCCGCCCGGGCATTACAAGGTCACCAAGATCCTGGAAATCACCAGGTCCGGCATTGTCCTGCGCGGAGCCGGTCCGGACAAGAGCGTGCTCGTCTGTCCCGTCCCGCTCAACGAGATCAAGCCGAACTGGGGCGCGACCACGACCGGCAAGCGCACCTCCAACTATTCCTGGAACGGCGGCATCGTCTGGCTCAAAGGCAGCCTGCGGACCAAGCCGCTGGCCACGGTCACCGCCGAGGCGCTGCGCGGCGCGCAGGCGTTGACGGTGGCGTCCACCGAGCGGCTCCGCGTGGGTCAGCGCGTGCAAATCTACGAGAGCGATACGCCGGAGAACACGCTCGCGGCGCACCTCTATTCCGGCGACCCGGGCCCGACGCAGAAGCTCAAGGGTTCGGCGCGTGCGGCGCTGGTGTGTCATGTGACGAAGCTTGCCGGCCACCAAGTGTTCTTTGACCGGCCGCTGCGCTGCGATGTGAAGCTCCTCTGGCAGCCGGTCGTGCGCAGCTTCGAGCCGACCGTGACGGAGTCCGGCGTGGAAAAACTTGGTTTCGAGTTCCCGAACACGCCCTATCCGGGACACTTCAACGAGTCCGGCTTCAACGCCGTGGCCCTGACCGGCTGCAGCGACTGCTGGGTGCGCGATCTGCGGATACTGAATGCGGACAGCGGGCTCTATCTCAACGGGTGCTTTTGCACTGCGCAGAACATTGTGATCGAATCAGCGCGCCAGCCGGACAAGACCGGCAGCACCGGCCACCACGGCGTCAGCATATCGGGCGCGGACAACCTCTTCACCGCTTTTGATTTCCGGACGCAGTTCATCCACGACATTTCCGTGGATGGCGGCGCCTCCGGCAATGTCACCGCCGGTGGTAAGGGTGTGGACCTCTGTCTCGACCATCACAAGCGGGTTTGCTGCGAGAACCTGTTTGCCAACCTGGATGCCGGCGCGGGCACGCACCTCTGGCGGCACGGCGGCGGAGCCGACCTCGGCAAGGCCTGCGCCGCGCGCGGCACGTTTTGGAACATCCGCGCGCAGAAGCCGCAGGTCTGGCCGCCGGCCGAGTTTGGGCCGCCGTCGATGAACCTGGTTGCGATCCAGACGATCAAACCCACCGCGGCCGACCCCGCCGGCAAATGGTTCGAAGCCATCAAGCCCGAGAGCCTCAACCCGCAGGACATCCATCAGGCCCAGCTCGCCCGCCGCCTCGCCGCCCGCCCCGCGCGCTGAGCGCATAAGCACACGCGTGGCGCGAGCCGACGGGTGACGGACAGAGCATTAAACGCAAAGGCACTGCAAAGTTCAGCAGAAGGCGCAAAGCAGAGGCCTCGGAACAACAGGGCTTAATGCGGGGACCAAGCATGCCTATTGAGCAGATAGTTGGATGCGTAATCCAGGTTGTGCTGCGTAAGTGTCGCCGCTGCACCTTGTCGGAGAAGTAATTTCCCGGGGATGGTCAGGCCCGGCTTGGAGGGCGGCGTGTCACGCCGCCGTTGGGGTGGGGTTGATGTGCATGGCGGACGGCGCAGCGCGCCGTCCCTGCCAGCAGGAATTTGTAGCCTCCCGCTTCTGTTGTGCTTGAAGGAGAATTCCAAACTAAACACATAAAGGCCTCTGTGAACCTCTGTTTGCCTCTGTGGCCTCTGTGGCCTCTGTGGTTTTTCCTCTTGGTGTTCCTTCGAAACGAAGGACTTTCAATTTGGCGGTGAAATTCTTCCGTCAGTCTTCAGCCTTCGGCCTTCGGTCCCCGCATCTGCTCAGTGCGCTGTCTTCTTCTCCGCCAAAACCATGCGGGCGTAGTTGGCGTAGAAGCCGCGCGGGTCGTCGGCGTAGGCGTTGAGAATGGCGGCGGCCTTGCCGTCCTTGTCGCCGAGTCTGTAGAGGGCGCGGGCGAGGTTGATCTCGCGGACGGTCTGCTGCTTTTCCTTCTGGCTGTAGGTGCTCCGGCTGTCGTAGCCGGGCACGGCCGGGATCGTCGGGGCCATCACCATCGAGTGGCCGGTGATGCCGGGCAGGTCGAGCAGGTTCGCGAGCAGGGGGGCGCAGGCGCGGTCGCCGATGGCTTCGCAGGCGAGGCCGAGGATGCGGCACTGGGGATTGGTCGGCGCCTTGCCGGCGGCGCACAGCTCCTGACCTCGGGCGAGGATCGCCGGGACGGCCTTCTTGGAATGGGCGCGGCCCAGGGCGAGGATGTAGGCGCCCATCCGGCTGGTGCCGGGGTCCTTGCCCTCGGCCCACTTGTCGTCCCACGTGTGTTTCGTGACCCACTCAATGAGTTCGTCTTCGCCGGTGGCGTCGCCAAGCAGCGCGAGCAGGTGGGCATAGACAAGGCTGTTCTCCGTGTCGCGGCCGTCGCTGAACCGGTCGAGCTCGTGCCATTTCTCCAGCAGGTAGGGCTTGGCGCGCGCGGGGTCGGCGAAGAGCCAGGGCAGATCGTCGTAGCCGATCATGACGTTGTGAGCGGCGAGCTGGAGCATGACGTCGGGGATCGGATAGGAGTCGCGCTCGGTCAGGATCGACGCGGGGATGATGCCTTTCTCGACGAGGTGCTGCTGCAAGGTTTGCACGGGGATGTTGCGCAGCTCGTAGTGGCCGCGCAGGGCGAGGCGCACGGCGTAGGCGGCGGCATAGCCCTGGTTCTGGAGATCGGGCTGCATGCGCAGGATGCTCATCGCGTCACGCGTGGCGCTGAAGCCGAGGCCGACGACGAGGAGGCCGTCGGTCTTTTGGGGCAGCAGCGCGCGGTAGGGCACGTTGGCGTTCATGGTGCCGTGGTTGCGGACACGGATGTTCTTGGTCAGGAAGAAATCGCTGCTCGCGTCGCCGTGCAGGTCGAAGCGGCTCTTGTGCTGCGTCACGGTGTCCGGATAGGTCCGGCCGGTCAGGTAGTCGAACACGCTGACCTGGTAGACGCCGACGAGGCGGCGGCGCTCGCGGGAATTGACCAGCTGCGAGACGTCCCAGCCGCTCTCGGTCATGCTGCGCGTGCGCAGGCCGAAGAAGCAGAGGTCGGAGGCGTCGGAGTCATCGACGAACGCATAGTCGTTGTTGTGGCTGCCCGAGCCGAGGCGGAGCACCGCCATGCCCACGCCCTGGTTGATCAGCTCCTCCGGCAGGTAGAACTCCGTCGGCTCGCCCGCGGCGGCGGCGACGTCCGCGTTGCCGGTGGCGTCGATCACGGCCTGCGTGCGGATCACGCCGCGCCGGCCGTCGGGCGTCGCGACGACGAGGCCGACGAGCTTGTGCCCCTCGAGCACCGCGCCCACGGCCATGCTGCCGAACCACAGCTCGCCGCCGCCGTGACGGATCGACGCGCGGTACCACTCGGCCTTCGCCTGCGACTTGACCCGGCCGGTCTGTGCCACGCCCTCGTCGATCTCCTTGGTGAAGCCGCGCTGGTTGCCGAAGTAATAGCCGCTGATCATGCCCGCGGTCTGGACGCCGCCGAGCTCGTGGAGCTGCTCGAGAAGGATGGTCTTGAGCCCGTTCTGCACCGCGCCGACGCCTGCCGGGGCACCCGTCGTGCCGCCGCCGACCACGACGCATTCGACCTCGGCCAGCACCGGCAGCTCGTGCGCGTCGCACGGCACCGAGCCGGAGGCGGTGCAGAACGGCTTGGTCAGCGTGCCCTGCACTTCGCGGACATCCGCGGCCTGGCCGCCGGTCGTGGCGCGCAGGCGGACGTCGGCGAGCGCCGGCCGCGCCTTCGCGGCGGCCGCTGCCAGCTGGCCGAGCCGCTGGCCGACCTGGATCGCGTTAGCGGGCTTGATGAGCTGCGCGGCGGTGGTGCGCGAGGCATCGGCCAAGGCGCCGAGCACATAGACGTGTGGCACCTGGGCGGGCTGCAGCGCGCCCAGTTCGAACGCCGCCGCGCCGGTCCATTCGGCGGTGGCGGGCTTGGCCGACGTGATGTGGTCGGGGGCGACGAAGTGCAGGCGGTCGGCCGCGTCGAGCTGCAGCGACGTGAATGTCCGGTCGCGCCCGGCCTGTTCCGCCTCGGCGAAGGCGCGCGCCGAGCCCTCGGCGAGCGGCAGTTCCATGACGCACTCGAACAGCGCGGGCTTGAGCGTCGTCTTGCTGGAGAGCTGGACCGAGTCCTTGAGCGGTTTCCAGTCGGCGTGCGGCACCACGCGGCAGCCTTTTTCCGGCGCCGCGCCGGAGACGATCACACGGGAAAAGGTGTAGGTGCCCGCCGGGAACGGCGTCAGCTCCGCGCCCGCCGCACGGGCGAGGTTGGCCCGGTCCGTCGCATCGATCAGCGTCTTGGCGCGGATCGCCTGCCGGCCGCTGCGGTCGACGATCACCACGCCGGCGAACTGGCCCTGTGCATCCTTGAGCACGTCCGTCGCATAGGCGCCGGTCAGGAACGGCACACGCGCCTGCAGCAGCGCGGTATCGAGCGCCTTCTTCACGGTCAGCGGGGTCGTGTAAAGCAGGGGAGCCGCGGTCTTCGGCGGGGCGCCGAACAGCGCGCGCATCAGGTCGCTGGACGCGGCCTCGGCCGGCTCGGCCCAGAGCCGCAGCGTGCCCGCCACGTCCTCGCCGAGGCAGGGCGAGGCGGTGACGAGGAAGACCTTGGCGCCGCCGCGCGCGGCCGCTTCGGCGGCGGCGACCGCGCCGCAGGTGCCGCCGACCACAACCACATCCACGTCTTGGATCAGCGGCAGCGTCTTGGCCGGCTCAACCACCCCTGCGCCCCGGAGCGGCAGCGCTCCCAGCTGCGCCAGCATCAAGCCCAACACCACCGTAAATAATTTCTTCATAGGTTTCCTCTCGCACGGCCAACGGACCCGCGCCATTTTGCGCGAGCACGGCGGGGAGTCAAACGGTTTGTGGGGCGGAAAAGGAAGAAGCTCATCCACAGATTGCACGGATTACGCAGATTGAAGCGGCAGAAAAGAAGCCACGGACGAGCACGGAAGGAAGGCGAGGCAGAAGAGGATTTTAACGCAAAGTTGAAAACCCTTCTCTTGGGAGGGCCGCGAAGGTGAGCACCCTTCGACAGGCTCAGGGCAGGAAAGACACAAAGAAGCGTCCCGAGCAAGGTAGGGCGCGCTCGCCGAGCGCGCCGCCAGAAAGCCAACACCAACCCAAGGCGGGCAGCGCGCCGCTGCCGTGCGCACCAGGCGCCCGCTCCCAAAGAAATCCGCCGCTTCCGCGCTGGTGTCCCCGTCCGCCCCGCCGTAGCATCGGCGGCGAGGAGCGCAGGCTCGGGGATATTGGGGCGTAGTTGAATCTTGTTCCATAACACGGTTGAGCAGGGAGAAGCATGAACGCGGCAAGCAGAATCGGCGTGCGGCTGGCCAAGGTGGCGCTCATCGCGATGGCCTTCTTCGCCTGCTTTGCAGCAACGCTTCCCGTTGTGACGCTAATGATCCGACTTTTCCCCGCGGCCCCCTTTCTCGTTCAGGTCTTCCCCTTCATCCCCATCATTATGGCGGCAAACCGTTTCGCGCTCTCTCCTCTGGAATACCATTTGAACGTGAAGAGCTTTCAATACGACCCATGGTATGAACGGAGACGCGCGCGTTCGCTCTCACGCTCGTGAACCCGGATGCCATGCGTTCGTACAAGAGGATGAAATAAGGGAACTCATGCCGATCAGCGGAGCTTATCTGGTCGCATGGTGGGCGGTCTTCTGGCTGCTCGTCCCCAAGGGCTACCCGCTCAGAGCCCTGGCTTTCATTCCGGGTGCAACATCGGAAGCCGCTCCGAGCGCGATCTCCTCGTTGCGTTCTGGTTGATGTTCCCGCGGGAGGTCCGGCCGGGAGCAATTCCGGCAGGTTGTTTTTGGTCGACGTGGTGAGGGTTAGGTTCGGCTGTTTTCGGCGCGGCAACGCCGCGCCCTCCAAACAGTTTCTCCGCCCTCCGGAAAGTCGCGCGCTTCGCGTCCTTCGCGGTGCCCGTTTTGTTTTTTAAACTCGCCCGCCCCGCCCACGCAGGGTCTGTGCTCGTTCCGCTGTAGCTGGGGGCGGCGACCCCGGCCCCGGCGGGATGGGGGCTGGCTGGCCGGGATCAACGATCCCGGCTACAGCCTGGTTGCTTCGGCTTGGGTTTGTGGGTCTGGATGGTCTGCTGTCTTTGGCTTCATCACTGCGTCCGTCCCTGCTTTCCTTATTCTCCTGTCCGGAAAATCTGCGGAATCTGTGCAATCTGTGGATGAAATCCGGGGACGCGGCGGAGGTTTGCGTCACTTCAGGCAGAGGACCAGCGAGAACTGGGTGCCGTGCCAGCCGTTCTCGACGCGGTAGAGGACGCGGTTGAGGCCCTGCTTGAAAGGGACCTTGCAGAAGCCCTTGTCGGCGCGCCAGCTCCTGAGCTGCTTGCAGCTGATCCTATCCGCTGCGGAATCGGTGAAATCTGTGGATGCTTTGGCAACCTGTTCACTTCGCCGCCGCGTAAACCTCGACCTCGGTGGTGAAGGCGAAGACACGCGGGAACTGGAGGTCTTCCTCGTAGCGGTCGGTGTAGGTCAGGCGGACGTAGCGGGTCTCAAGGGCGGGAAAGGCGACGGTGGCAGCCGATTCCTTGCGCGGCGCGAACTCGTGGCTGCCGACCTCGGTGAAGCTCTGGCCGTCGGCGCTGATGGCCACCTTGACGGTCTTGGTGGCGCCGAAGGGTGGGACGCCGAAGACGATCGTGCCGATGCGCGCGGTTTGTTCGAGGTCGATCGTCACCTGCTTCGGCAGGTCCGGCTTGTCGCCGGTGGCGAAACAGTGCTGGGGCGTCGCGGCCCAACTGCCGTCGGTCAGCCCGCCGATACCCCAGTTGTATTTGTTTTCGTCGCTGCACGCGTAGTGCTTGCCCTGCGCCAGGTTCGGGCCTTCCGGTGCGGCGCTCAGGGTGAAGGTGCATTTGGCCACCGGCATTGCGAGGTTGTGGATCACCTTCTGATAGCCTTCGTCTGCGGCCATCAGCCCGTCCACAATTTCCTGGCTGCCGGCGATATCGGCCATCGGCAGGCGGACCTGACGCCACGCGGTGTAGTAGCTCTCCTCCTTGCGCTGGATCAAATCATGGAGGCGCTGTGCGGGCGCAAATGCGTTGCCCGGCACGCCGATGCCGGCGGCGAGTTCGTCGGCGGCATATTTGCCGGCGTCGGCGCCGTCGAGCGCCAGCTTGTAGTAGCCGGCGGCGAGGCCCTTGACGGTCAGCTTGCCGGCGGTCATGGCGAGGAAGCCGGAGTCGCGCATGACGGAGAGAGACCCGGTGTCGAACCAGAACGGCATGTGCATCGGGCGCGTGGTCTCGAGGACCACCTGCGCCGGGTTCTGGCTGACAACGCGCAGGCCGTCGGCCGCGCCGGACTGCAGGTCGATGGCGCCGACCGGCGGCATCGGCTCGGCGCCGAGGCCCTTCAACATCTCCTGTGCCATGACGAGGTGGCCCGGCGTGCTCGGGTGGACCGAGTCGGGGATCATCGTGAAAGCTGGATTCTTCGCCTTCTGCGCCTGCTGGAACGCGACCATCGGGTGGAACACATCGGCGTGCGGCAGCGCATATTGCTGCGCCAGTTCCAACGCCGCCTTGGCGAGCGACTCCAGGTTGTCGTTATATTTGCATGCGGCGAGCTTCGGCTGGCGGTCGTAGTCCACCGCGCCCGGCGTATAGACCACGACGCGCACACCCTTTGCCTTGAGCGCCTGGATGATCTGCTCCTCATTGCGCTTGAAGTTGCCCGTGATGCCATCGGCCTGCGCGCAATAGGAGCCATCATTCATACCGAAGAAAAGCGTCACGACCGTTGGCTTGAGCCCCAGCACATCGCGCTCGAGCCGCTTGAACCCGCCGCCCGCCGTGTCGCCGCTCCAGCCCGCATTGTAGAAATTAATTTTGAGATCGGGATAGCGGCACTGGATGTATTGCTGGACGAAGCGCGAGTAGAGCCGCTGCTCGGTGATGCTGTCGCCGTAGATGACGACGCGGTCGTCGGCCTTCAGCACCGGCGCGGCGTCAACCAAGGAACCCAGCGCGAGCAGGCCGGCGGCGGCGGCCGCGCACCAGGGGCGGGAGGAAGCGTGCGTGTGAATTTTCATGCGCGGATTCTTGCGGGGCGCGGCGGAGAGTCAAGTGCCGATTTCCCGCGGCGGGCGCCGCCGCCTGCCGGGGCTAATCGAGGCACGCGCCGCGCAACGCCTGCAGCGTTTCGTTGCTGGATGAGCGCAACTCCCTGACCCGGTGGCCCGCGGCATCGGTGCCCTCGATCGTGATCTTGACCGTGGGCGGCAGCCAGTCGAAGTGCAACCCCCTGCCGGTGAAGTTGGCCCAGTCGGCAGGCTTGTCGTTGACCAGCAGCCTGATGTCGCGCCACGTGCTGAACGGCGGGCCGGGTTTGGCCGAGAGGACGTAGTCCACCTCGTAGCGCGCCTGGTGTCGCCCGACGCCGGTGGCGGTATCTACGTCGAAGAAATGGAAGCAATCGAGCGAGCATACGCCAACCCGCGCAACGGCGCCGGTCAGCTGGGCGTGCTGGCGGGCGCAGACGGCGCCGTTCAACTGCACCTGCAGTTCCTGTTTGGCGGTCTCATAAGCGAGGCCGGCCTGGGGCAGATCGAAGAGGCGGAAGCCCATCGGCTCCACATCGATCGTGAGGCAGGTCTGCGCCGCCGTCAGTGCGCGCTGCAAGTTCTCCAGCTTGCCGCCCTTGACGTGCATGGCGCAGATGATGCAGAACTCCTGGGCCTGGGGTTGCCCCAGTTTGCGCGCGGTCGTTTCCGGCGCTGATGGCTGCGTGGCGCAGCCGGGCAGCAGCAGGCAGGCTACAACGGACAACATCCTCCTCAACGACATAACGTGACCTCTTGACCTCACGGTCATTCTCGCGCAGCGGCCGGCAAGGTCAAGCGAATAGTCCGTGTATAAAAGGTTTTGAAAAACCGGGCCCTGTGCGCGATGCCTTGGATGGGGCGAAATTCTTTGAAGACTTCGCCCGCGGCAGGCGTATTATACGCGGCACGGTTCCGGTTGCCCCGCCCTGGGGCTGGCAGCCCTGCCGTGAACAGGAGCTAGGCGATGAAAATCAAACTGGTGGTGTGGGCGGTCTGTGCGCTGGTCGTGACGGCGGCGGCGCAAGAGATCGGGTATCTCGAAACCTTCAGCCTGGCGACCAACCGCGAGGCGGCGCTCAAGGAGCTCGTCCCGGGCACGGACGATTATTTTTATTTCACCGCTTTGCAGGCGCAGAACACCGGCGCGCGGGATAAATTCCTCGACGTGCTGGAGCGCTGGAAGCGCGAGCGGCGTGGCAACATCAACAGCCCGATGCGCGAGCTGCTCAACCGGCAGGCGCTGCTCGACTACGGGAAGGAACCGGCCAAGAGCCTCGAGTATATCCGCAAGGAACTGAACCTGAAGTTCAACCACGCGCGCAAAACGGGCGAGCGCCAGAGCGACGCGCCGACGAAGCTGGATCCGGCGCGCATCAGCGTCGCGACGCTGCTCCCGCAGGCGCTGCAAAACGAGCAGCAGAGTCTCGAGCGCCTTGAGAACGCCGGGCTGGCGCTGGCGGCGGGGCAGAAGCTGACGGCCGACCAGCGGCGCAACCTGCTCGCACGCCTGACGCGGCCCGACTATCCGGGGCTCGTGGATTTGATCATCCAGGACCTGAATCACCGCGACAGCCGCGGCTTCGGGCATCACGCGATCCACCGGCAGCTGACCCTCGCGCAGCTGGACGAGCTGTTGCAGCAGCGGCCCGCGCTGCGCAACGAGACCGCGTTCGTCAACGCCTACCTCGTGAAACTCGCTCCGGAGAACGAGGCCGACCTCGAGACCGAGGCCGCCGCGCGCGCCGCCTACCTCGACCGCGTCTGGGCTTTCGTGCAGACGCTCGACCCGGTCCACAATTCGCTCAAGGCCAACGTGCTGTTCAACCGCCTGCGCCACGACCAGAAGGCCGGCCTCCATGACCATGCCCGCTTTCTCGCCTACGTGCAGCTGCCGCGCAACGTCTATTATCAGCGCGACGAAATCCGCAAGCAGCTCCCGCGCGGCGACTTCATGGCGGAGCCCGGCCGCTCGTTCGGCCTGGTCGCGCTGCCGGCGATCGGCAACGAGGAGCCGCTCGTGCGCGAGTTCCTGCTGCATTTCCTCCGCGATGCCGCGGACTACAAGGAATATCTCCCCTGGCTCCGCGACGATTTCCTCAAGCGGCTCTTCGCCGAGTCCAAGATCGTCAACGGCGTCGGCGACCCGCTGCAATGGGCCGCGCTGCTGCCGCCGGAGGACTACAAGCGCCTGAAGGAGCGCGTGGACATCGACTTTGCGCCGGAGAATCCCGTCGTGTTCGGCGCGGGCGACGCCGTCAAGCTGACGGCGCTCGTGAAGAACGTGCCCGCGCTGCTGGTGAAGGTCTACGAGATCAACACGCTCAATTATTACCGGCAGACCGGCCAGCCGCTGAACCTGGCGATCAACCTCGACGGCCTCGTCGCTTCGTCGGAGCGCCGCTTGGACTGCAAGGAGACGTCGGAGCGCCGCGTCGCGCGCACGTTCGAATTCCCGGAGCTGGCGCAGCGCGGGGCCTACGTGGTCGAGCTGATCGGCAACGGCAAGAGCAGCCGCGCGCTGGTGCAGAAGGGCCGGCTCGGCGTGCTGCAGGAAGTGACCGCCGCCGGGCACGCGTTTACGGTGCTCGACGAGGCGAACCACAAGCTCGCCGACGCGCGCGCCTGGCTCGGCGGCCGCGAGTTTACGCCCGGCGCCGATGGCCGCCTCCTCGTCCCCTTCAGCACCGCGCCCCAGCCCGAGACGCTGATCGTCCAACACGGCGCCTTTGCCGGGCTGGCGCGCTTCCAGCACCTCGCCGAGGCCTATGACCTCCATGCCGGCCTCTACGTGGACCGCGAAGCGCTGCTTCGCCGCGAAAAAGCGCAGGTCGTGCTGCGGCCGGTCCTGCGCGTCAACGGCCAGCCGACGAGCCTCAAGCTGCTCGAAGAGGTCCGCCTCGTGGTCAAGTCGGAGGACATCCAGGGCACCGCCAGCGAAAAGGAAATTCCGCTCGCCGTGCTGCGCGAGGACGCGGAGACCGTGCAGGAAATCGCCGTGCCGGAAAATATCTTCAGCCTCGCCGTGACGCTGAAGGCAAAGGTCCGGAACATCAGCCTCAATCAAAAACAAAACCTCGAAGACCTCACGCTTTTCACGCTTAACGGCATTGACCGCTCTCAGGCGGTACAGGATCTGCATGTCAGCCGCACCGCCGCCGGCTATATCATCGAACTGCGCGGCAAGAACGGGGAGCCGCGCCCCGGCGAGCCGCTCTTCTGCACCTTCAAGCACCGCTGCTTCCGCGATGAGGTGCGCGTCGAGCTCAAGACCGACGAACGGGGCCGCAGCTGGCTTGGCAGCCTCGCGGGCCTCGAATGGTTCCGCGTCAAGGAGCCGGCGGGCACGGAGCACCAGTGGCCGGTCGTGCAGGACGCCTGCACCTATACCGGGGCGCTCCACGGCAAGGCCGGCGAGGTGTTGCGCCTGGCCGTCGCCAGCGGCGCCACCGCGGCGGAGGCGTCCTTGCTCGAAGTCCGGCACGGCCAGTTCGTCAAGGACTGGGCCGGCGCGCTTGCGGTCGCCGACGGTTTCCTCGAACTGCGGGCCCTGCCGGCGGGCGATTACTCGCTGTTCCTCAAAAACGAAAACCGCGAGCTCACGGTGCGCGTGACGCAGGGCGACGAGCGCGATGGCTTCGTCTTCTCCGCGCGCCGCGCGCTGGAACGTCCGCGCCTCGCGCCGCTGCAGGTCGCCGCCGTCACCGCCGGCGCCGATGCGGTGGAGATCCAGCTCGCCAACGCCACGCCCTTTGCGCGCGTCCATGTGCTGGCGACGCGCTACCTGCCTGCTTATGACGCGTTCGCGCGCCTGGGCTTCTCGGGTGCGCCGGGCCTGCGGCAGCAGCCGTGGCAGGTCGCGCAGACGTTCTACGAATCCGGCCGCGACATCGGCGACGAATACCGCTACATCCTCGACCGCAAAGTGGCGACAAAGTTCCCCGGCAATCTGCTGGAACGGCCCGGCCTGCTGCTCAATCCCTGGGCCCTGCGCAGCACCGAGGCCGAACTGGAACAACTGGCCGCCGCCACGTCCTACGCCGGACACGCCGCGGGTATCGGCGGAGCCAGCGGCGTCACGTCCGCCGCGGCCGCCGCCGGCGGCGAACCGCCGGAAGGTTACGCCGCGCTCGATTTCCTCAAGCAGCCCGCCGTCGTGCTGCTGAACCTCAGGGCCGACAAGGAAGGGCGCGTCAAGCTTCCGCGCGCCGGGCTCAAGGGCAAGCCGCACCTGCGGATCCTGGCGGTGGACCCGACGACCAGCGTGCTGCGGCAGCTCGCGCTCGACGACACGCCCGTGGAGACGCGCGAACTGCGCCTCGCCGCCGGCCTCGATCCGGCGAAGACCTACGCCGAGCAGAAAATCGTCACGCCGGTCCAGGCGAAGGGCACGCTGGACATCGCCGATGCGACCACGGCGCAGTTCGAAACCTACGATACGGTCGCCAAGGCCTATCGCCTGCTCTCGACGCTGGGCAACAACGCGACGTTCACCGAGTTCGAGTTCGTCACGCGCTGGCCCGACCTCGGCGCGCAGGAGAAGCAGCGGCTCTATTCCAAACATGCCTGCCACGAGTTGAGCTTCTTCCTGCACAAGAAGGACCCGGAATTTTTCCGCACCGCCATCGCGCCCTATCTGAAGAACAAGAAGGACAAGACGTTCCTCGACCGCTGGCTGCTCGGCGAGGACCTCAAGGCCTACCTCGAACCGTGGCGCTTCAACCGGCTAAACGTGGTGGAGCGCATCCTCCTCGGCCAGCGCCTGAAGGAACAGGGGGCCGCGGTGGCGCACGATGTGCGCGACCTGAACGATCTGCTGCCGCCGAACGTCGAGGACTTCAACCGTCGGTTCGACACCGCGGTGCAGACCAGCGCGCTGGAAGCGGAACTGGGCGATCTGGGCCTGGCGCTGGGCACGCTGCGAGAAAAACAGGCCGCCGGCAAGGAGGCGAAGCTGAGGTCGTACATGTTGGCCACCGATGCGGCGGCCGCCGCCGCGCCCGCCGCGCCGTCGCCAGAATCAGCCCCGATGCCGGCCGAGGCGTTTGCTGGCGGCGCGGTGATGCTCGCGGGCAAGATGGAAGTGCGCGACGCCGTGGCCATGGATCAACTTTCCGAACGGAAGGCCGGCGCGGCCAACGGTCGTGTCGTCGTCGCCAAACGCATGCGTGCGCTCGCCGACCGCGGCGCGGTAGAAAAGGATGCCAAAGGGGACGAGCAAGTTTACTTCGATAAGGCCAAGCAACAGCGGTTGGAGTCCGCGCACCGTTTCTTCCAGAAGCTCGACCAGACGAAGGAGTGGGCGGAGAACAACTACTACCAGCTGCCCATCGCGCAGCAGCTCGCGGGGCTCGTCACCGTGAACGCGTTCTGGGCGGACTTTGCCGCGCACGACGGGCAGACGCCGTTCCTCTCGAAAAACTTCCCGCAGGCCACGCGCAGCTTCACCGAGCTGATGTTCGCGCTCGCCGTGCTCGACCTGCCGTTCAAGGCCGGCGCGCACACGGAAAAAATCACGGGCCTCGCCTACTCAATGCAAGCCGGATCGCCGCTCGTGCTGTTCCACCGCGAGATCCGCGAGGCCGCGCGCGCGGAGGAAAACGGCGCCGTGCTCGTCGCGCAGAACTTCTTCCGCGCCGACGACCGCTACCGCGAGGAGAACAACGAGCGCTTCGACAAGTTCGTCGGCGACGAATTCCTGCCACACGTCGTCTACGGAGCGCAGATCATCCTGACGAATCCGACCGGCAACCGGCAGCGCCTGCAGGTGCTGCTGCAGATCCCGTGGGGCGCCATTCCCGTGAACGGCGGCTTCCAGACCCGCGGCACGCACGTCGCGCTGGAGCCGCACAGCACGCAGACGGTCGAATATTATTTCTACTTTCCGCAGACCGGAAAATATCCGCACTACCCCGTCACCGTCGCGCGCAACGACAAGGTGATCGCGGGCGTCGCGCCGTTCACGTTCAACGTCGTCGGCCGGCTGAGCAAGGTGGACAAGACTTCCTGGGCGTGGCTCTCGCAGAACGGCACGCCGGAAGACGTGCTCGCCTTCCTCAAGACCGCGAACCTGCGCCGGCTCGACCTCCAGGAAATCGCCTGGCGCATGAAGGACCGCGACGCCTTCAAGCAGGTCACGTCGCTGCTCGACAGCCGCCGCGTCTATCACGACGTGCTCTGGTCCTACGGCCTGCTGCACAACGACGCGGACACCATCCGCGCCTACCTCGCGCACTCGCGCTTCGCCGACCGCTGCGGCCTGTGGCTCGTCTCGCCGCTGCTGACGCTCGATCCCGTGGACCGCCTCGCCTACCAGCACCTCGAATACGCGCCGCTCGTCAACGCGCGTGTCCACCCCGTGGGCGCCAAGCCGAAGATCCTCAACAATCGCTTCCGCGCGCAATATCAGCAGTTCCTGAAGGTCTTGAGCTACAAGCCCGCGCCCGGCAGCGCCGACCTGCTCGCCGTCACGTATTATCTCGCGCTGCAGGACCGGGTGGGCGAGGCGCTCGACTGGTTCGCGCGCGTGGACCGCAAGGCGGTGCCGGAGCAGCTGCAGTGCGATTACGTCGAGGCCTACCTGGCGTTCTACCGCGGCGATGTCGAGACCGCGCGCAAGATCGCCACGCGCAACGCCGAGCAGCCGGTGGACCGCTGGCGCCAGCGCTTCGCGCAGGTGCTCGCGCAGCTCGACGAGGCCGCCGGCGCCGCCGCCGCGGTCAGCGACCAGGAGAGCCGCGACCAGGCGCAGGCCGCGCTCGCCGCCGCCGCGCCCGCGCTGGAACTGCAGGTCGAGGCCGGCCGCATCCGCTTCGACTACCGCAACCTCAAGGCCTGCACGCTGAATTTCTACCCGATGGATATCGAGCTGCTCTTCTCGCGCAGCCCGTTTCTGCAGGAAGGCTCCGCGCAGTTCGCGTTCATCAAGCCCGTCGTCAGCCGCGTCGTCGAGCTGCCCGCCGGCAAGGACACCACGACCCTCGAGCTGCCCGCCGAGTTCCGCTCGAAGAACGTCATGGTCGAGGCGCTCGGCGCCGGCGCGCGCAAGGCGCAGGCCTACTATGCCAACACGCTCAAGGTGCAGGTGGTCGAGGCCTACGGCCAGCTCGTCGTCACCCACGGCGAGACGCGCAAGCCCGTGCCCGCGGCCTACGTCAAGGTCTACGCGCGCACCAGGGGCGGGGAGGTCAAGTTCTTCAAGGACGGCTACACCGACCTGCGCGGCCGCTTTGACTACGCCAGCCTCAACACCAACGAGCTGGAGGATGCCGAGAAGCTCGCCATCCTCATCCTGAGCGACACCCTCGGCGCCGTCGTCCGCGAAACGCTGCCGCCGAAACGCTGACGGTCCAGCCGGCAAACCAATTGACGCCGCACTCGCAAGATGATTTCATCTTTGCATGAATGCAAAAGAACCCAAGGGATACGGACGGTTAACGCGGCATCATTTCCTGTGGTGCGCGCTGCCCCTGCTCGTGGCCTGGGCCGGGTGCCAGCAGGATGCGAAAGTGAATGGCGGCAGCCCTGTGGCCGGCACCTACAGCCTGGCCAGTGTGAACGGGAACACGGTGCCCTGCGCGCTGCAGCACGAAGGCGTCGCGCTGAGCGTTAAATCCGGCGCCTTCATCATCCATCCCGAAGGAATCTGCAGCAGCAAGGTGGTTTTCTACGGGCCGTCCGGCGGTGAGAGCATCCGTGAGGTCAAAGCCACGTACACCTGCCAGGGCTCAAAGCTCACGATGAAATGGGAAGGAGCCGGCACCACCACGGGCACATTCGAGGGTGACACCTTCACCATGAACAACGAGGGGCTGATCTTCGTTTACCGCAAGTGAGCCCGACGCCCTCGGTTTTTCCCAGCCTTGGAAAATGCGCCGTTGGCGTGTAGGTTCCCCGCCATGCAACAGCTTAAACCTTGTGTCTTCTTCGACCGCGACGGCATCGTCAACGTTCCGCCCCGGGGCGGCGCGCGCTATATCGAGCGGCCGGAGGACTTCGTGATCATACCCGAATTTCTCGAAGCCTTGCGCCTGGTCAACGAGCGCGGCTACGAGGCGGTGATCGCGACGAACCAGAAGGGCGTCGGTACCGGCTGCATCCGCGAGGAGGTGCTGATCGAGATGCACTGCAAGCTCTACGAGGCGCTCCTCGAGCAGCACCTGCGCCTGCTCGATATCCGCGTCGCCACGACCACCGATGACGCGCACCCGACCCGCAAGCCGAACCCCGGCCTGCTGCTGGGCGCCGCCGAGGACCACGGCCTGGACCTGAAACGCTCGTGGATGATCGGCGACCACGCGCGCGACGTCGAGGCCGGCCGGCGCGCCGGCTGCCGGACCGTCTTCGTCGGCGACCATGAGGTTCCCGGCGCCGATTTCACCGTGCCCTCCATGGCCGCGCTGGTGCCCTTCCTGCGCGCGCACCTCGTGCCGGTGGCCGGCTGAGCGTTGGATTTTCCGCCCGCCTGCACTATGCTCCGTCCGATATGTCCGCGATTTCCAACTGGCGCAAACGGTGGGATGCCGCACGTCCCGAGGACGTCGGCGGCGAGAGCGCTGCGCGTGAAAAGACCATGCGCCTCGCCATCCTCGAGGGCTGCGGCTGGTCGGTGATGGTCGCGTGCGGCGAGAGCTTCTTCTCCGCCTTTGCCATTTTCCTCAAGGCCGGCAACCTCGCCATCGCGATCCTCGCCAGCGCGCAGCCACTGCTCGCCGCGGTCGCCCAGCTGCTCGGCGCGCGGGCCATCGAGACCTTCCGCCCGCGCCGCCGCTTCCTGCACCTGGTGCATACCGTGCAGGGCCTCGCCTATGCGCTGGTTTTTCTGGTCCCGTTCTGCCTGCCCGCGGCGGTGGCCGCCCCCGCCGCCGTCGCCTGCGCGCTGCTGACGATGTTCGTCGGCGGCCTGGGCATCGCGGTCTGGATCAGCCTGATGGGCGATGTGGTCCCCGAGGCCAAGCGCGGCGACTACTTCGGCGAGCGCTATCGCGCCATCTTTCTGACCCTCTCGCTGGCAACGCTCGCCGGCGGCCTGCTGCTGGCGGCTTTTTCGCGCCTCGGCTGGGTCTGGGCCGGCTTCGGCATCCTCTTCGGCGTCGCCGGCTGCGCGCGCTTCTGCGCCGCCCAGCTGTTCCCGATGCACTTCGAGCCCGACTACCGGCCGAACCGCGCCGACAACTTCACCCTCTGGGATTTTCTCCGCGGCACGCGGCGCTCGAACTTTGCGCGCTTCACCTTCTACGCCGCGTTCATGAACTTTGGCGCGAACATCAGCGCACCCTTCTTTGCCGTCTATATGCTGCGCAACCTGCAGTGGACCTATACCCAGTTCACGATCAACGCCATCACCATGCTCATCGCGCAGGTCGTCTTCTTCCGCTGGTGGGGGCGGGTGGGCGACCGCCATGGCAACCGTGCCGTCCTGATCGCCACCAGTTGCGTCCTGCCCATTCTCCCGGTCCTCTGGGCCTGCACCGGCAACTTCTGGCTGCTGCTCGGCGCGCAGATCATCTCCGGCGCCACCTGGTCCGGCTACAACCTCGCCACGCAGAACTTCATCCTCGACGCCGTCACCCCGCAGAAGCGGGCGCGGGTCCTCTCCTATTTCAACCTGATCAACGGCATCCTGGTGTTCACCGGCGGCACGCTGGTCGGCGCCTGGCTGGCGGACCATCTGCCCAGCACCTACCATCTGGGCCCGCTGCATGTGGCCTTCATCTCGTCGCTGCCTGCCGTGTTCATCATCTCCGGCCTCGTGCGCCTCTGCGTGCTGTTGCTGATGGCGCCCACCTTCCGCGAGGTGCGCGACCACGAGCCGATCTATCCCGGCACCCTGCTGCTGCGCCTGTGGAGCGGCGAGGCCATCACCGGCACCCTCCTCGAGGTCACCACCCGCATCAGCAGCATGCGGCGGAACAAGCCGTAGCCGACACGGCAACAGAGGGATGCAGCCGGAGCAGACGAACAAGGCCTCCATGGATTTCGATGTTGCAGAGTTCCACGGAGGTGAATGAGGAATTCAGGAAGGCAGGAACGAAAAAGCCCTCACGGCGAATGGCGCGAAGTTCGCGAGTTTCCAGTGCTGGGCGCAGTTCGCCCAGCCCCAACAATACCGCCCCAACGGAACTCAGGACTTGTGGGCGGGGTTTCCAACCCCGCGAACCCAACTTAAGCGGAAGCGCGGGGTTGCAAATACCGCCCTCGTAGCAGCGCCCATTGCGTCGCCCATAAATACCCTGGCCAAGATAACGCCCGATCATTCCTGCTGACCGGCCAGGCTTGGCGATATTCACGGTAGGGCGCGCTCGCCGAGCGCGCCGCCAGACAAACCAACCCCGCCACGCTCCGCAGCATCTCCGCTCAAAACAACATGGCCGGGCTGCACCCGGCAGCCTCAGTGTTTTCCAGGGCCAGCTGATAGTTTTCTGCTCCCACCCACTGCTTCAGATACCCGGCGTTGCGCAGCAACTCATCCTTGGTCACCAGCTCTTCATCGTTTCAGCCGGACCGCGATGGCGTCTTGAAATTCCGGCAGGGTGATCTGGATGTGTCCCTCGCGCACGGCCAGGCGACTTGTCCCGGTGGACTTGCCGGTGACGGGGTCGAAGAACTCGACCTGCCAGGAATCTCCGGGAGCATCCATGACCACGGTTTGCCCCGCAAGCGGTTTTGTCGGCCATGCGGGTGGCTCGCAGGACGCATCACGGAACCAACCCAGCCGCAACTGGTCGTTGCCGAGCACGGCGCCTTTCAACCCGGAGGAGAGCGTGCACGGCACCGGTGCGAAGCCGGTGAAGTCCACGTCACGCACGAAGGCGGCGGCAGTCGCCGCGGTTTGGTGATAGCGGCTGCATACGTCGGCCTGCTCGAACTGGTCATAGCCGTCCTGCCACCAGAGCGCGCGGCCGTTCATGGCGCCGCTGACCAGCGCCGCCCAGATGGCGTGACGGATGCCGATCTCCGCGCGCGGCGCGACGTCCAGCGTGCCGCGCGGCGGGCCGGAGTTCAGCCCGCTTTCGCCGATGAGGACCGGCTTGCCATAGCGCTGGAGCCGTTCGCGGACGGTGCTCAGGATCAGGTCGTCGAGCTTGCCGCCGAAACCGCCGTCCGCATAGGGGTGGATCTCGATGAAGTCGAGCGCGTCACTTTGCAGCAGCTTGGGCCAGGCGCAGATGCCGGCCTGCGAAGCCGTGACTGGCCGCTTCCACGGATCCGCGGCCCGGATTACGGCCGCCGCGCGCTCGGCGAAGTCAACCGCGCGCGCCTCGGTAGCGCCGGTGACGAGGTCCAACTCGGAGAAAATTTCCCAGCCGACGATGGCGCGGCGGTGTGCCCAGTGTCTGACGAAAAGCTCCAGCCGCTGCAGCCAGAGCTTGCGGCAGGTGGTGTCATCAAACAGCTCGGCAGGTTTTTGTGCCGGGCCACCGCGGGCGACGTTGTAGGGGTTTTTGTCCCAGGTGTGCCAGTTTTCCTTGTGGCTCCCGTCGTTCCAGTCGGCCCACACGCCGAGGACCGGCAAGACGGCGAGATGCTGCTGCTCGGCGGCGTCCAGGATGGTATCCCAAACATGCAGCATACCGGTTTCAATTTCACCGGGTTTCTCGTTGGGATGGAGGAAGGTGAAGTGGATGCGCACGAAGCGCTCGCCGGCTGCGGCGGCATGGCGGAAATGGCCGGCAAACTCTTTCGGGTTCATCCCGGCCGGGTTGCGCCCCAGCACGAACGTTGGCCGCCCGTCCACGCGGAAATATTTCTCGCCGACGCGCAGTTCAAACCGCGGCGTCTCGTTGGGTCGGCTCACGACCGCCGGCGCTTCTGTGGCGGCGCTGGCGGTGCAGACTGCGAGCAGCAGGCAGGCGAACAACGTTTTCTTCATGGGTTTGCCTGTGTTCAGTTGCTTGTCCCTATTTTCCCCAGCGTTCAAAGGTGCGGAATGACGGGCGCAGCGTAGGTGTGGTGCGTCGCGCGGTCAAGCGTGAGGTTGCTGCAGTGGAGGGCGCGGCTTCGCCGCGCCGCAACGCACATCAGCCCAACGGCGGCGTGACACGCCGCCCTCCAGTGACAGGTTCCCTACCGCCAATCATCCATCATAAATCGGAAATCATAAATGCCCCGCCGCTTGGGCGTGGTTTGGCGCGAACTATTTCACCGGCGCTGGTACAGCGGTGTCGGTGGTCATGGTGCTGGGGAGCTGGCGGACATGCTCGCCGGTGGAGTCGCAGAAGAAGAGGCGCGACGGCGAGAACTTGTCCGGGTTGCCGTCGGCCCAGAAGGCGAAGAACGGGTCGTGGGCGTTGAGCGGGCGGCGCGCGTAGTTGTGGTTCAGCGGGCTGTCGTGGGTGGCCTGTTTCTTCATGGCCCATGTGCGGCCCTCGTCGGTGCTGGTCCAGAGGCACATCTCGCCGCCGCTGCCCCAGGGCTGCGGGCCGGGCAGGGTGGGGGCGATCACTTTCCACTCGTCGCCGCTGACCCACAGGCTGCCCATGTCGTAGTTGTGGTCGGTGCTCGAAATGATAGAGGTCTGCCACGCCTTGCCGTCCCAGCGTGCGAGGCAGAACTCGCGCGGGCCGCTCTCCGGGCCGGGCTCGTGGCCGCGGCCGTTCACATAGAGCAGCAGCGGACGGCCCGCACGGTCGAAGTTCAGGTCGCAGGTGTACATCAGCTTGCCCTGCGCCGCGTAGTCGAAAACGAGCGCCGGGTTCTGGATCGCGTGCAGCGGCAGTTCCAGCGGCTGGCCATCCACGGTGGTCCACGTTTTGCCGAAGTCCTCGGTCTGGACGTAGTAGAGGTTGGTGCGCTTGTTCACATCGCCGCCGGGGTGATAATTGAAGAAGCTGCCGACCTTTTTGCCGCAGGGATGGCTGACCTGGTAGTGGCCGCCGAAGCCGGCGAGCTTGCGGTCTGCCGTCCACGTCTTGCCGTCGGCGCTGGTCTGCCAGTACAGTTCGCGTTCCCAGAAGCCGGGGCGGCTGGCCTTGGCGTATTTGGAAAAGAGGTGGAGCCAGCCCTGGCCCGGCAGGTACCACGCCTGCGGATAGGTCATCTCCTTTTCCTCGACGCGTTCGAACGCGGCGATGCTGTACGGTTCCTTGCTGCGGAACTTGAAGCCGGGCCGCTTCTTGGCGCGGCCGCTGACGAAGACCCAGACGTAGCCCTGGTCGTCGAGGTTGATGCTCGCGTTGTCGTGCGGATCGTCCACGCCCTGCTTGTCATAGACGATCACCGGGCGCGGCACCGTGCCGGTCCTGTGGTCATAGACGGACACCATGATCAGCAGATGCCGCTGCCCCGGGAGCGTGCCGCCGTAGGTGAAGAAGGTCTTGTCCACCTGCGGCGCGTAGACGGCCATCGGGTCGTGGTTGGCGGTGTAGGTGCCGAGCCCGCCGGAGTATTTGTCGCCGTGCTTGGAGAACTGGCCGAGCGTGAACCAGATCGGTTCATAGCCCGCGGCGCGCGGCGTCGGCGTTTCCGCGGCGAGGCCGGCGCAACTTCCGAGCAGGAGTAGGGTGAGTAGTATTTTTTTCATAAAGGATTCTCTCAGCTTCGTCTTGGAGCAATTGCTCATCCTTTTGTTGTCCAAGTCTGTTTCGTTCCTAAGTATTCAAATTCACCTTGGTCTATCGCTTCATCAAGGGTTTGATGCCAAGTGTCCGTTTTTGAGTTCCATTCAGTGTCGCAGCCGAATAGATAGCAACCTGTTTCACCGGCATACTGGCCTATCGCCAAACCTGACATTGAGCCCATGAGTTTGCCGTCGACTAACTGTTTACATGTACCAGTGAATTTATGGCGATCATCAATGGGGTGAACATGATCACTTTCGCTCCGGCGATCATATCAGGACAACTCTTCATGTTATTCTCATGGTTCAACATCTTAAAGTCAGCGTTCAGTATAGAATTATTTTTCTCTTTGCCTGCTCTGGCGGCGATGCTACGGCTAGGGCGCGGCGGATGCAAGCGCAGCGGCAACGGGGCGGGCGATGCGCGGCCGTGGCGTCTTCCGGCTGGTCGCATTTCTAGCTGGGAGCGGCGGCATTCCCGGCTTCGTCCATGCACTTCGCCGGGGCGAGCCTGCCGCCGCAGCAGAAACGTCACGCATGGGCGCTGTCCGTGGTGGCACTGTGATGGTTGGACTGGGCTCTTGTTGCTGGGGCGGCGAGCCGCCGCCCCTCCCAGCTAGTCAGGCAGAGAAATAGAAATCGGCTTTGACGCGGTCATGGGGCATACCCTTGTCCTCATCGAGTTCACGGAGTCCCTTGCGCACGCCGGCAACGAAGTTGATGCGCTCCTGCACATCGTCCCATGTGGCGTCCTTGGGAAGCGCTTCGATGGTATGAATCGCTATTTCCTTTGTCGTCATAGCTTTAATTTGCCAGAAGCCTGCCGTTCAGCCCATCAGCATTCCTTCTTGGCGGGCTTGGCGCCCTTGGCGCGACTCCTCGGCCGCTCTGCTTCCGTGAAATCCGTGGTCATCCGTGACTGCTTTTTTACTTAGCCCTCTGTGACCTCGGGCTTCCTCTGCGACCTCTGTGGTGAACTCTTTTCTTCCACCGCTCAGGCCTTTGGCAGCGCTTGCTTCACGATCGCCATGGTCTCGCGTTGGCGCTGTTCGACGAAGGCGCGCGCCTTGGCGGCCTTGGCCTTCGCGGCGGCGGGGTCCTTGGCCATGGCGAGTACGGCGGGGACAAGGCCGGGGATTTCGCTCTCCTCATCCAGGTTGAAGAGCCATTCGCCGAGGCCGATGTCGCGCCACATGAACCCCTTGCTGGTCTGCTCCTGCCAGCGGCAGACGATGGCGGGGATGCCGTTGCCGATGCACATGATCGGGCTGTGCATCTCGCAGCCGAAGAGCCCCGCGGAGCGGACGTAGGTGCTCAAGGCTTCGTCGGTGAGCCAGTAGTGTTCGCGCCAGACCACCCGCGGCAGCACGTCGGCGGGCAGCTTGTCCACGAGGTTTTCCTTGTTGATCTGCATCTGGCTGGAGTCCTCGGGGCAGATGAGCACTTTCAGCTTGGTCTGGCGGACCACGGCGGCGATGGCCGCGCGCAGGGGCGCGAGGTCATGCTCCTTCATCGCCTCGTTACGTGCGTGTTTCTTGGCGTCGAACGCATGGCCCGGCTTGATCTTCCAGTAGGGCGTGTTGCGGAGCCGCGCGATGCAGCACAGGAATTTTCCGTCTTCGAGCTCGTGGGCGCGGAGGAACTGCTCCGCCGCCGCGTCGTTGCGCAGCTTGACGCCGAAGGCGCCATCCGGCCCGAACTCCATGACGGGGCAGGTGACGCCGTGGTCCTTGGCGAACTGCAGCGAGACGGAGTCGCGGAAGAAGATGAACTTGGCGTTGTTGATCAACTCCCGCGCCTCGGCATCGAGCGCGCCCAAGGTGATGCCATAGATGCCGTACGGCTTGCCGGTGGCGGCGCGCCACTTGGCGAGATCCTTCTGGGCCACCAGCGAGGGGCCGGAGCCGTGCAGCAGGAAGTCGCATTCGGCGAAGGCGGCCTTGAGTGCCGCGCCCTGCACGATCTGCACCTTGGGAAAATTACGCCGCAGCATCTCCGCGACGCCGTCGGCGACGCTGCTGGGCCACAGCATGATCTCCGCTTCCGGCAGATGGGTCTGCAGGAGCGTGAGCACGCCCGGGGTGTGGGCGATGTCGCCGATGTTCACGGTCTGCCACGACGAGCGCAGCAGGATCCGCGGTGGGCGGGCGGCCGCGCCGCGCACGCCGGGCGCGAGCGCGGCGGCGCCGAGGGCGGCGGACAGGGAAGCGAGAAAGCTGCGGCGGCTGGTGTTCATACGGTTCCTTTGGATGGCGGAGCTTCCAACGCGGCGATGAGCTGCGCCATCAACCCCATCGCCATCTGGTAAATTACGCGGTAGCTGCCGCGTTGCAGCGCCTCACCGCCCTTGTTCGACTGCGAGACGCCGCCGAGGAAACCGTCCGGCGTCAGGTGCGCCTTGAGCCCCTCCAAGGTTTTTGCGGCCGCCGTCCGCGCCGTGGCCGGGAGCCAGCCGTGACGGGCGCCCAGCGCGAGCGCGGCGGCGAGGCCGGCGGAGCCCGCGGTGTCCGGCGTCAACTGCGGTTCATGCACAAAGACACTCCACAGGCCGTCGGCGCGCTGGAACGGCTGCACCCAGTCCGCCAATTGCACGAAGCCGCGCACGAGGTCTGCGATGTTGCTGCGTTCGCGCAGCACGGCCAGCGTCCGGGCCAGGCCGAGCAGCTGCCAGGCGACGCCGCGCGCCCAGTTGCGGTTGCCGCGCGCGCCGTTGCTTTCATGCGTGCGGTAGAACGCCTTGCCGTCGAACAGCCGCGCCTGCCGGACTCGGAGCTGCGCGAGCGCGAGCTGCGCCAGCTCCTCGGACCGGCGCGCCTGCGCCAGCAGGGCGAGGGGATAGCCGACCGTGTAGGTGCCTTCGCTGGTCGTGCTGTGCCCGTCGAGCCCCGCGCCCGAGGCGTCGCGGCGCTTGAGCGCGAACTGCACCGGCAGCTCGAGCAGGGGATGCTGCGGCTCCAGCCGCGCCAGCGCGGCGAAGGGCAGGACGCCCTCGATGCCGTAGACGCGGCCGTCGGCGGGCACGCTCTTGGGGTCTTCGTAGATCAGCCGGCCGTGCTGGATGAAGAGGGCGAGATGCTGCTGCGCGGCCTGCCGGAACTGCGCGCGGCCCGGCAGTTCCGCGAGGTCCAGCAGGCCGTCGAGCACGCAGCCCTCGTTCCAGCTGAACGGCTGGATGCTCGCGAGCGAACCCAGGCGTGCTTCGAATTCGCTGAAGGCGCTGGCGCGGCCCGGCACGAGCAGGTGCACCGCGAGCGCGGGCGGCAGCTGTTCGCCGCCGGTGAAAACCCGGAGCGGTTCCTGTCCGGCGACCTGGCGCAGGCCGAGACCTTCGCGGCACATGGCATCGGCGTCCTGCGCCGGCAGTTCGATCTCATAGGGCTGGAAGAGCGAGGCGAAGCGGATGTCAAACGTGCCGACCACGCGCCCGGATTCCGGCAGGAAGGCCTCGATCTTCCGCTCATCGCGCACATCGAGCGCCACCGCCAGGCGCAGTCGTGTTGGTGTGCCGCCGGTGATGGCGTCCGCCCAACGGAACCGCACGGGCTCCTTGCCGATGGCCGCGGCGCGCCAGCCGAACGGCAGCCGCTTGCCACCCGGCAGGGCCAGCTCCGGCGCCGCTACGATCTGCGCGGGCCAGTGCCGGGCGGAGGGTGGCCCGTCTGTGGCAAAGCTGCGTGGCGCCAGCACGCCCAGCGCGGCGCTGCTGCCCATGACCTTCAAGAACCGGCGGCGTAGCATGTTCATCGCAGGCCCAAATCCCGGATGGCTTGAGCGGGAACATTGAATGTGTTGGTGATCCACTTCGCCAAGGCAGGCGAAAGCTGAGCATCAACCCAGATCGTCATGCGGCCAGTACCGGGTGGTCAAGACGCTTGGAGGCGTATTGAAGGCAGGCCTTCAAGTCCGCTTCCTCCAGGTCGGGCAGCTCAGTAAGGATCTGCTGGGGGCTTAACCCGGTGGAGTAGAGGTCCAGCACGTCGGTTACACGAATGCGCATTCCGCGGATGCAGGGGCGTCCGCCACACTGCGCGGGATCAACCGTCACTCGTTCACTCAAGTAGGTCATGTGCCTCGTTTCCTATCCACCGGGAGGTTAGCATCGCGCTTGCCGTTTGTCATTCTGGATTTGGATCAACGAACAGCAGGGGCGGTCGTGGCTTTTACATGCGAGGGCCGTGCCGGCTATGCGGCCAGCCGCTGATCCAGTTGGGCACGGCAGCTTTCCCGGCTTCGTCCAAGCACTTCGCCGGGGCAAGCCTGCCGCCGCAGTAGAAACGTCACGCATGGGCGCTGCTCGTGCTGGCGCAGTGTTCGTTGGGTTGGGCTCTTGTTGCTGGGGCGGCGAGCCGCCGCCCCTCCCAGCTAGTAGGCAGAGAAACAGAAATCGGCTTTGACGCGGTCATGGGGAATACCCTTGTCCTCATCGAGTTCGTTTTGGGTAAGGCGGCCACGCCGTGGCCGCCGCGGCACGCACGGCGTGAGCGTCCTACCCGGAGAGGATTATTACACTGCGGGCGGAGGAGTGTGCTGCGTTGGCCGACGAAGATACACCTGGCTTGAATCTCGCCGCATTGGGCAGCGACCGCTGTAGGGGCGCAGTCTTGCTGCGCCCAGCGTGTGTTGCATACGGTCACCCGGGCATGCGCGCAACAAACCCCGCTGTTGGTGCTGCGCTTTGTGATGGGGTGGATGCCAAACAAAGAACCAGTGCAGCCGAAAAAACCGTTGTCGCGGTGCATCCGCTTGTCCGCGCTCGAAGCACAGTGGGCGCAGCAAGACTGCGCCCCTACGCGGCTTGTTCTTTGCAATTCACAATTCGCAATTCACAATGTTTATCTCACGCCCAGCCCTTCCGGTAGGCGCGGCGGATCAGCGCATCGGCCTCAGGGCAGCCCGGTACGCGCAGATGCTTGGCGTCCCACGTGAGCTTCTTGCCGAGCCGCAGCGCGATGTTGCCGAGCAGCACGGTTTCCGTCAGCGCTCCCGCGAAATCGAAGTTCGAACACGCCGGTCGGCCGCCCCTGCACGAGATCAGCCAGTCCCTGTAATGGTTTTCTTCCGGGATGCGCGGCAGCGTCGGCGCGGGCGGCTTGAAGCCGTTCTTCAGCGCTTCCGGCCACAGCCGGCCGGCGCAGAACACGCCCTTGTCGCCGACGTAAAGCTGGCCGTTGTCGCTGTAGTTGCGATTACCCATCTCCTCCCGCTTCGGCGGCAGCTTGCCGCCGTCGTACCAGAACAGTTTCAGCGGAGCGAGGTCGCCGCGCGCCGGGAAATCCCAGCGGACGACCGACCAGCTCGGGAAGCTGTCATTGTTTTTCATGCCGCTCGTCTCGACGCACTCGACGCTGTCCGGCGCGCCGAGCTTGAGCGCCCACATCGGGTGGTTGAGGGCGTGGCAGCCGATGTCGCCGAGCGCGCCCGTGCCGAAGTCCCACCAGCCGCGCCAGCAGAACGGGTGATAGACGTGCTTGTCCAGGTCGGCATATTTGTTTTTGAACGGCCGCGCCGGCGCGGGGCCGAGCCACTGTTCCCAGTCGAGGTAGTTCGGCACCGGATCCGCGCCCGCGGGCCGGTCCTTGCCCTGCGGCCAGATCGGCCGGTCGGTCCAGATATGCACCTCGCGCACCTGCCCGAGGGTGCCGGCCCAGATCAACTCGCACAGGTCGCGGATGTGGTTGCCGCTCGTGCCCTGGTTGCCCATCTGCGTCGCCACGCGGTGCCGCCGCGCCGCCTCGGTGAGCTGGCGCGCCTCCCAGATGGAATGCGTCAGCGGCTTCTGGACATAGGTGTGCAGCCCGCGTCGGATCGCGCGCATCGCCGCCGGGAAATGGTGGTGGTCCGGCGTGCTGACCGTCACGGCGTCGAGGTCCTTCACTTCGTCGAGCATCTTCCGGTAATCGCGATAGACCTTCGCGCCCGGGAATTTTTTCGCGGCGCGGTCAAGGACGATCTGGTCCACATCGCAGAGCGCGACGATGTTTTCGCCTGCCTTCGCGACGCCTTCCATGTCGCCCCAGCCCTTGCCGCCGCAACCGATGATGCCGACGTTCAGCTTCTCGTTGGGCCCGAGCCGGCGCGGATAGCGCGTGGCCCACGGCGTGGCGCAGCCGCCGAGCGCCACCGCGCCTGCCGCGAGTACGCCGGACGCCAAAAACTGCCGACGATTGAGTGGTGTGGTCATGTTTGTTCCTTTAGGCGAAGTGAGTTGCTGCGGCGGCGTGACACGCCGCCCTCCAGGCTGGAGGGCGCAGCGTCGCTGCGCCGGGCTTTGAGTCCGTCACGGCGCACCGCGTTGGTGTGTGTTGTGTTGGGCTCGCGGGGCTGGAAGCCCCGCCCACAAAGAATTGTCACGCTTGGCTAGCTGGGAGCGGCGGCATTCCTGCCGCCGCAGGAGTAGCGCCCCTAGGCGTGCCTTGCATAGCATGCGGGATCGCTTCCGCCTGCAAATAGGTTGGAGCTTGCTCGTCACGGTTTTGCTGCCGGCGCGAGCCGGAGGTTGTCGAGCTGGTATTGCGAGCCTTCCTTGCCGAAGGTGCAGAAGCCGATCCAGTCCAGCGCCTTGAAGCCCCCGTGATATTTCAGGCCTGCGAAGGTTTGCGGCGGTTGGCCGGGCAGGGAGATGGTGAGGGTATAGGTGCCGTTCGCCTGCGTGCCAAAGCCGCACAGGATCTCGAAATGCGCCCAGGCGTTGGCCGGCAGCGTCAGCAGCTTATGGCCCTGTACGTTCACCGCGCCGTCCGCGCCGATGTGCAGCGAGGGGCCGGTCTTATAGGGCTGGCCCTCGTGCATCGGCCAGTCGCGCCACTCGTGGTTCAGTTGCGCGCCCGGCTCATGCCGCAGATCGAAGCTGGCGCGCACGAGCCCCTCCTCGTAGCGGATCTTCGCGTAGAGGTGCGGCGTCCACGAATAGGCCCCCGGCGGGCCTTTGCGGAAGTTCAGGCTCTGCTTGCCGCCGGCCGCCACGCTGGTGGTGACGGCGAGCCCATCGCCGGGACAGACCTGGGTCTGGAATTCGTTGACCTTCTGGCCCGGCGTGTAGCCCTCGAAGTCATCGTCGAGCACCATGTTCAGGTACAGATTGCGCTCCGCCGGTGCGGCCGGGAACACGCGCAGCACCGGCGGCAGCTTGGCGGTGCGTGCGGTCTTGGTCGTACGCCCGGTCTGGCTCGCATCGAAGGCGACGAAGCCGATCTGCCTGGCGGGGGAACCAGACTTCAGCCGGAAGTCGTTCCGCTCCGGTGCCACGAACAGCGGGTCGGCCACGGCGGCGCCGGGCTCGCGCTTGCTCCATTCGGCAAACGCTTCATTCTTGCCGAACTTGATCGGACTGCCGCCGACCTGCCAGTAGAGATTGCTGTAGAGGTGGATCTTTTCGATCGGGTGTTCCACCTCAAACAACCTGTTTGTCTGAAAGTAAAAGATGTTTTGGGCGATCGTGATGACGCCGCTCTTCTTCGGGTTGCTCAACCGCATCTGTCCGTTGGTTCCATACGCGAAGATGTTGTTCCGCACCACGTTGTCGGTGCCGTAGTGCTGGTGCAGTCCGGCATCCTGTGTGCGATAGACCAGGTTGTTTTCGGCGACAATGTTCGCGCTGCCTTCGTCGAAGTAGATGCCCCAGCCCCCGTAGCGGGCGCGGCTGACGTCGTGGATGAGATTGCCGCGCAGCACGGTGCCCGGCGACTCGCCGAGGGTGTAGATGCCTGCCATGTCGCTCAGCGCACCGTGGCCGATGTCGTGGATGTGATTCCCCTCGATCAGGTTGTGGTGGGCCGCGCTGAAGCCGGCGCCCCAGCGCCAGCCCAGCGACATGCCGGAGTAATAGAAGTCAGAGATTTCATTTTGGGCTATAAAATTGTGTCCGGCATGGCCGATCCACACGCCGATGCCGGCAGGCAGTACACGGCCACCATGCGTGATCAACGTATCCACGACCAAACATCCAGAGGCCCACTTGTTGGTATCGGCCTCGTGGCCGAGTTGGAACGGCCCGATCTTCACGCCGCCGATGCCCAGATCGAAAAGCTCGCTCTGCGACACGAAATCGAGACGGCAGCCGTCGCTCCAATCCACGGCCCAACTGCCCGTGTGCCGGACAACGCATTGCCTGAGCCCGCATTCTTGCGCGTAGTGGGCGGTGACTGCCCCGTCAATTACCACATCGGCCTGCGGGAAGCCGTAGCCGCGCGGCGGCGTGTTCCACGCGTTGTGCGCGATGGTCAGGCCCGCGAGCGTGATGTTCTTGACCGGCGCATCTTTGCGTCCGTCGAAGCGCACGACGTGCTGGAGGCGCGGCGCGATGACGCGCGCCTTGGACAGGTCCTCGCCGGGCAGCGCCAGCACGGTCAGCACGCCGGTGCTGCGGTCGAGATACCACTCGCCCGGCTGCGTCAGCGCCTCGCGGACGTTTTCGAGGCGGTACCACGTGGCGCGCGACAGCGGCGCCTGGTCGTGGCTGTGCGTTGGGCCGGTGAAGGTGACGATGTGCTGCGCCGCGTCCACCTCCTTGATGCGCAGGCGGTCCATCGTCCAGAGGTGGAAGGTGGTGATCTCGATGTCGGAGAGGTTGTGCCAGTCGGCGCGGAACTCTCCCTCGCGGAAACGGAACCGGTCGGGATTCTGCCCTTGCGTCGGCGCCAGCTGGCCGGCGACGTAATAATAGCCCTCCTTCGGCAGCACCGGCCGAGGGCGGCGCTGGTCGTTGACGTAGAGCTGCGAGAAATTCCATTGGCCGGCGGCGACCTCCGGCAACTGCGCCTCCCAGCGCCCCGGCGCGATCTCGCGCCAGCCGGTGATGGGTTGGCCGCTGCTCAGGATCGCTTCATCCTTTGGATCGGCAGCGTAGAGCACCGGCCGCCCGGAAGAATCCTCCGGCCGGAAGACCAGGGCTTCCTTCAGGAAGTAGGTCCCGCCGCCTATGAACACAACGATGGGATTGGCCGTTTTGTTCGGAACTTTGGGGCTGATGCTGCGGACGGCGTCGCGCGCCCGCGCGACGGTGGCAAACGGCAGTTCCTTGGTGCCGGGATGGGCGTCATCGCCGTTGACCGCCACATAGAAATCCGCCTGCGGCGTGCAAGAGCACAGCCCCGCGCCCAACAGCAACCCACCCAGCCAACAATTGATTTTCATTTCGTATTCCTCGCATGACAGCCCGCCGCAGCACGAACACGTTCCCACCCTTGGAGGTCGCACACTCCGGCTTTTCCAAGGCTTGGACAAGTTCACAGCATGTCCTTACACGGTCCGGCAAAAGAACGGCGCGGAGTTCCGATTATTGGAAGGCTTGGCACGGTTAGACATGCAGCCGGGTGGCTGTGGGGGCAGGCGTCCCCGCCTGCCGGTGTGTCGGGCGTCCCGCCCGACAACCCAACGCATAGGGTCGGGCAGCTGGCACGCTCACAGGCGGCGGGACGCGTGCCTCCACGAATTGCACGTCGTTATGGCCTGAGCTTGGCCGCACGGCCCAAGGAGAGGCTTGCGTATCGAACCCGGCAAATAGTACCCCGATGGCTGGCCCGGCAGGAGCGGCAGTCCTGCTGCTGCAGTGGCCTGCCAAGGTTTTGATAATATCCGTCGGGCGGTTGCGTTGTGAGGAAGACTGTGTCGCGGGATCGCATGGCGGTGTCCATATGCCAAGAAAAGGGAGCTTCTGATGCAAAAGATGCGCTGGATGATAGGTGCGGTGGGCGGGATGGCGTTGCTGGCGTCGTCGGCCGCTGAGTACAAGCCGGCTGCCCCGCAGCCGATAGCTTTGCTCAACAACGGCGACTTTTCCAAGCTCGACGCGCGCGGCTGGCCGGAGGGCTGGCCGCGCGGCAAGGGCGCGCATATTGAGAAGGACGCGGCGGGCAACCGGCTGGTACTCGACGGCGCAGGCGCCATCGTGAACCTCCAATCCCCATTGAAGCCGGAATACGGCCAGCTCAAGCTCGCCATGCAGATGAAGGTGACCGGCGTCACGCTGGGCCAGGAGAGCTGGCAGACCGGCCGGCTGACGATGTCGTTCCATAACGCGAAGGGCGAGCGCGTGGGCGCCTGGCCGGCCGTCTTCGGCTTCACCGGCACCACGGGCTGGCAGACCTGCGAGCGCGTCTTTCCGGTGCCGGAGGACGCGGTGGCGCTGAAGTTCAGCCCCTGTAACCTGGGCACGTCGGGCACCGTTGAGTTCCGCCACCTGTCGCTGACCGTCGCCCGCCTCCGCACGCTGGCCAAGGCCGATGCACCGCTGCCGGAGGGCGCGGAACAGAACCCGTGGCGGCTCGATGACGCGTGGCGTCAGACCACGCCGACGCGGGAGAAAATCTGCCTCAACGGTTTGTGGGGCTTCCGGCCCGTGCTGGCGCAGGAGGCGGCGGAACGCGTGCCGGCCGTGGGGGATTGCTGGGGCTGGTTCAAGGTGCCGGGCATCTGGCCGGAGTTGGCCGGGGCTTCCGGGGGCGGGGCGCAGCAGGTGTGGCTGGCCCCTTGGCTGGAGGAGCACGTCACCGGCAAGTCCTTCCAGCAGGCATGGTACAAGCGGCGCCTCGCGGTGCCGGCGGCATGGGCCGGGCGGCGGATCGTGCTCGATTTCACCATGCTTCAGGCGCACGCGCGGGCCTTCGTGGATGGCGTGGCTTGCGGCGAGCTGTGGTATCCCGGCGGGGAACTGGAGCTGACCGGGAAATTGAAGCCGGGCACCGAACAGGAACTGGCGTTGCTGGTGACCGCACGGCCGCTGACGACCGAACGCAATGCGTTCATGGCGCCGGACCGGGTGGTCACCGACAAGGCGAGCGTCAAGCTCAAGGGCATCACGGGCGACCTGTTCCTCTGCGCCATGCCAGCGCAGGGCCGGCTGGAGGATGCGCAGATCATCACCTCGGTGCGCGACCGGACCATCACTTGCGCGGCGGAGACCGCGGGCCTGGGCGCGGGACCGTTCCGCCTGCGCGCGGAGGTGACCGGCTGCGGTCAGGCCGCGCACGTTTTCGCATCGGGGCCGCTGACGCCCGATGCCGCCGGCGCGCTGCGCTTCACGGCGCCGTGGCCGGACGCGAAGCTGTGGGATGTCGCCACGCCGCAGAATCTCTATTCGGCCACGCTGACGCTGACCTCGGTGGCGGGCGCGCCGGTCGATACGCTGACGCCCGTGTCGTTTGGCTTCCGCGAGATCCGGATCGCGGGGCGCGATTTCCTGCTGAACGGTACGCCGGTTCATCTGCGCGCCTTGCACAATGCCTCGGCCAACGGCGGCGCGGACAAGGCGACCGCGTCCGCGGCGCGCGAGCTGTGTCGTCGCATGCAGGCGTTCGGCTTCAACGCCCTCATTGGCGGCAACTACGATTTCACGCCCGGTTCGGTGGGCTATCTCGACGGGCTGCTGGAGGCCTGCGACGCGACGGGCATGCTGATGGCCTTCTCCTTGCCGCACATGAAGGACTTCGGCAACAAGCTGCAGGACCCGGCGATGGCGGCGCGCTACCGCGCGCAGACGGCGTGGCTTATGCGCCGGGCGCGCAACCATCCGGCGGTGATTTTCTATGCGATGAACCACAACGCCACGGGGTATTACGGCGACCAGAACCCGCTGAAGATCGACGGCCTCTATCAGATCCCGGAGGTCGATTCGTCCAAGAACGCCTGGTGGGCTCGCAACCGCAAGCAGGCGCGCATCACCGAGGCCATCGCGAAGGAACTCGACCCCACACGGCCGGTGTACCATCACCAGTCCGGCAACCTGGGCGACATGCACACGGTCAACTGCTACCTGAACTGGGCGCCGGCGCAGGAGCGCAGCGACTGGACCGAACACTGGGCGACGCAGGGCGTGAAGCCGCTGTTCTTCGTCGAGTGGGGCCTGCCGCACATCTCGAGCTGGTCGAGCTACCGCGGCCCGCAGTTCATCTGGCGCTGCGAGGCGTTTCAAAGTTTGTGGGCGGCGGAGTTCGCTGCGCAGTGCTGGGGCGACGCCGCCTACCGCGACGACGCGGCGGCGGTGAAGGCGCTCGACCACGAGGAGGCGCTGTGGGCGCGCGGGAAGCCGTTTGCCTGGAGCACCCTGAACCAGCAGCTGCGCAAACTGGAGCAGAACTACACGGCGGTGCAGGCGCATTTCGCCGCCGACAACTGGCGCTCACACCGGACGTGGGGCGTCTCGGCGATGCTGCCGTGGGACCAGGGCGATTTCTGGGAACGGGTCGTGGATGCCCCGGGGGCGACCGCCTGTGCCGACGCGCTCAAGAACCTGAAGCGACCGGGCATCGCGCCCGACCGGCTTCTGCCGGGCAAGCAGTTCATCGAGGACCTGGGTGCGCCGTCGGCCTACCGGCCCAGCGCGATGGGGCAGGCGCTGCTGCGCTGGAACCAGCCGGACTGCGGTTACATCGGCGGACCGGCGGAAGCGTTCACCGCGAAGGATCACCTGTTTGCGCCGGGCGCGCCGGTGCAGAAGAGCCTGGTGCTGCTCAACGATCAGCGGCGCGCGCAGACCGTGAAATGGACCTGGCAACTCCGGCGGAAGGATCAACTGCTGCGCGAGCAGCACGGCAGCACTGAAGTGGCCGCCGGCGGCAAGGTGTTGGTCCCGGTCGTCTGCGAGTTGCCGAAAGCAGCCGCCGATGGGACGGAGTTCCGGCTGACGGCGACCTTCGCCTTCGATGACGGGGTGACGCAGACGGATGAAGTATCGCTGCGCGCCGTGGCTTCGCCAACGGCCGGTGAGGTGAAGAAGCCGGTGCTGCTTTACGATCCCCGCGGGCTGACCACCGCGCTCTTTGACCGGCTGCACATCGCTTACACAAAGTTCGATGGTGGTCGTGTGCCGGGCGCGGAAGAGCTCGTGGTGATCGGCCGCGAAGCCTTGGATGCCAAAGGGCTGCCGTGGCTGGCCAAGCTTGAAGAGGGGGGGCGGGTCCTGGTGTTCGAGCAGCGCGCCGCGGTGCTGGAAGGCTTGTTGGGTTTCCGTATCGCCGAGCGCGGCTCGCGGCGGCTGTTCCCGCGGTTCGTGCATCCGGCCACGCAGGGGCTCGACGCAGCGTGCTTCCGCGACTGGTCCGGCGCGGCGACGCTGCTGCCGGAGCACCTGGAGGGCCTGCAGGAAGCCGAGTCCCACGATCCGCAGTGGAAATGGTGCGGGTTTCAAAATACGCATGTCTGGCGCTGCGGCAACCGCGGCAACGTCGCCTCCGTGCTGATCGAGAAGCCGGCGCGCGGCGACTGGCGCGCGCTGGTCGATGGCGAGTTCGATATGCAGTACACGGCGCTGCTGGAGACGGTCGCAGGCCGCGGCCGAGCGATTTTCTGTCAGCTCGACGTGACCGGGCGCACGGTGAACGATCCGGTGGCCGACAGGCTGGTGGTGAATCTGCTGGGTTACCTGGGCCGTGCGCAGGTCGAGCCGCAGCGCCTGACCGTATGCGCGGGTGGTGGCGTTTGTGCGGACTTGCTCCAGCAGTTGGGCGTGGTGACGGCGCCCGCCGGCGCGGCGGTCGCCTACGGACCGGGCACCCTGCTGGTGGCCGGGCCGGGCGCCACCACGCCACAGGGGCTCGCCCAGTCGGTGGCCGCGGGACTGAACGTGGTGTGCCTGGGGCTGACGGGTGCGGAACTGCAAGCGTGGTGCCCCGTACCCCTCACCACGGTCAAAACCAACACCTGCTTCGCGCGGATCGAAAATCCGCCCCCGGAGTTCAACGGACTGTGCAATGCGGACTGGTATTGGCATGGCCGCATGTCGTTCGACGCGCTCGCCATCCCTGATGCTGAGAAACTGACGATGAACGGCGCTCTGCGGGTGGTGCATCACGGGAAAGGTTGCGTGGTGCTCTGGCAGGTTCCGCCGTGGGCGCTGGACGAAAAGGCCAAGCCCTATCTGCGGACGAGCAAACGCCGGGCGGACGCGCTCGCGGCGCGGTTGCTGGCGAACCTGGGCGCAGGTTTCCGGACGCCGTTGGCCGAGCGCTTTGCCCTGCCGGTCGAGCAGGCATGGCTCAAGAGCTATTACCTCGATGTGCCGCTCGCAACGGACGATCCGTACCGCTATTACCGGTGGTGACCCCACACTCCGGCTCGCGAGTACGCTCGCCCTCCCCGTGGTGAGGTCAGGCCGTGTGCAGGAGGACTAGCCTCCCGGCGAGCCGTCTAAAGGAAGCGTCAAGTGTACGGGCAACGCACATCTTGCACTTCTTGGCCGTTCTTGTTCATCCTGCTTTCTCGATCAGCCGGCCGTTGATGAACTTGTGGAGGACGCTGGAAAGCAGCGTTTGGTAGGGCAGCCCTTCACGCGCCGCGGTTTTCTGAAATCGAACCAGATCCCGCTCGGCCATCCTGATATTCACCCGCTTGTCTTTGCGCAGGGTAGCGCGTGCCGCCTCGCGGTACCGCGCCGCTTCTCGTGGAAAGTCCGGAATCCGCTTCCACTCATCTTTTTCGACGGAGTCGAGCAGGCCTTTCTCTTCTGCTGTCAGTTTCACGTTAGTCACCTTTCAAATATAGGTTTGTCATCTTGCGACTGGAAATGATCGTCTTGAGGAAGATCGTTTTATCATCTTCCACGAACGGCACGATACAGGCATAGCCTTCCATGTTCGCGATGAACAGGCGTTGTCCGGGGTATTGCCGTCGGTTGGGATGTTCGATCGTGTCGAGCAAATCTCCACGCTCCAGATGGAAGATAACATCCTCGAATGTGACGCCACGCTCTGCGCGCAGCCAGTCGTTCTTCTCATCGCTCCAGTCAAACAGCTTCATGAGCGAACCTGGCAGCGTGTGTGCACTTTGGCAATACCCTGCTTGTGCCGTGTCGCAGAGTTCCATGTCTTTCCCGGATTGCGCTGGTGCCGATCCCTGATCCATTTCCCAGACTTGGAAGATGGTCCGCGAAGCCACTATAGTGACGCGCATGAACAAACGCGCACCGCGTCAGACCAGCGATGAGCCTGCCAACGCGCTGATCCGGCAATACCGGAAACAGTTCGGCTTCGTCCTGTTCCTCACGGATACCGCCGGCCGGGTCTGTGCCGGCCAACCCGGGTGCGCCGGATGCAAACGCCCGTCGGATTGCCTGGCGTTGCGCCGCCGCATTATTGCTGAGGCACTGCGCTGGGGCACACCGTTTGTTGAGCTCTGTGCGCAGGGCTGCCTGCTCTGGGGCCTGCCCGCGATGACGAACCAGGTGGTGACCGGCGGCTTGATCGCCACGGCGCCGGCGCGGGTGCAAGAAAAAGTCCGCGCTGCCGCCGACGCCCTCTTGAGGCTGGCCGAGGAGCGGAACCTGACCAATGGCTCGCTGTTGGCCGCGCGCCGGGCGGAGGCCGAGCAGGAACGCTATAAGGCCGAGGCGATCCACAGCGTGAAGGGCACGGACTACGATGCGATTCGCAGCCTCTACCTTCAGGAAGAACCGGCGCTGATTGCGGCGATCAAGAAGGGTGAACGCAGCGCAGCGCGGGCGATCATCAACCGGGTGCTGGTCGGGATCTATTTCCTCGGGCGCGACCGGCTGGAACTGCTCAAAAGCCTCGTGCTGGAACTGGTGGTGATGATGTGCCGCGCCGCCGTCGAGGCCGGCGCCGAACCGGCGGAATTGTTCGGCGGCCATTATCGCGTTCTGGCTGACCTGGCCAAAATTCACGACGACGAGGCGCTGACGCGCTGGCTGACAGGACTGCTGGAGCGGATCATGGATGCGATCCGCGACCATCGGCGTTATCCCAACGAAGTGCTGCTCGGCAAGGCGTTGAGCCACATGCAGGAACACCTGGCCGAGAACCTGTCGCGCGACACCGTGGCACGCGCCGCGGGCCTGTCGCCGAGCCATTTCTCGCACCTGATGCGCGACAAGCTCAAGCGCAGCTTCACCGAGGTGCTGGCCCAGTACCGCGTGGATCGTGCGGCGCAACAGCTGGCGCGCACCGGCGACTCGCTCGCGGTCATCGCCCTCGCTTGTGGCTTTCCGGACCAAAGCTACTTCAGCAAGGTCTTCAAGAAAATTACCGGGCGCACGCCGCTGGCCTACCGGCAGCTCAGCGGCTTGCCCCTACCAGGGCATCCACCACCTTGACGGCCTCGTTGGCGTCGGAGCCGTAGGCATCCGCGCCAATTTCATGGGCGTATTGCGGGGTCACCGGCGCGCCGCCGATCACCACCTTCACGCCTTTCCCCTTCAGCCCTTCCGCGACGGTCTTCATGTAGGGCATGGTGGTGGTCAACAAGGCGCTGCACAGGACCACCTGCGCGCCGCGGTCCACGGCGGCCTGGAATTTGGCAACATCGCAATCCACGCCGAGATCCTCAACTTCATAGCCGGCGCCCTTGAGCATCATGGCCACCAGGTTCTTGCCGATGTCGTGCAAGTCACCCTTGACGGTGCCGATGCAGACTCTGGCCAACGGTTTGTGGCCGGCCTTGACCAGCAGCGGCTCGATGATTTTGAGGCCGGCCGCCATCGCGCGTGCGGCGATGAGCATCTCCGGCACGTACACCTCGTTCCGCGAAAAGCGCTCGCCGATTTCGCGCATGGCGGGGATCATCGTGCCCGTCAGCAGCTCGATCACATGGCCGCCGGTCGTGACGCAGGCGTTGACCTGCTCCTCTACGCCCTTGCGGTTGCCCTTGGTGATGGCGGTGAATAGCGTTTCGTTTCTGTCCATGGTAGTGCTCCTCTGCTTTATAGACCGTATTCCTCGGGCCGGAAACGCGTGGTATCCACCCGGGCCAGTATGTCGCCGATGAACTGCTGCTCCGTAGCCGGCAGATCCGCCACGGCATCCGTCATGGTGTCGAGCCACGGCAGTTCGCGCTCGCCCAGCCGGAGCCGGCCGGCGGCATGGGCCTCGCGTATGACCGCAATGGCCTCCAAGGCGGCGGCGCGGCCGGCGGCATAGTGGTCCGGCGCATCGACGATCGCCTGTGCGATGCGAAACACGGCGTCGGGCGCGAGAATCAACGCCTGTGGATCCAGTGCGGCATCGCTGCGCACCAGCCAGTCGCGGAGGCGGCGCCCCGCAGCGGGCCCATCCTCCGCCGCGGTGTTCATCAAGCGACAGTCGTACACCAATTGTTCGGCGTAGCAGGTCGGCGCCATGGCGGCCAGCAGCTTGACGTTCTGGACGGATTCGTTGCTCCACGTGTCGCAGCACGCCGCGGCGATGTTGCCCAGGGGCGAGAGGTGCGCACAGGCGGCGGTCTTGCCTTCCATCGCCATCGGGCAGCCGGTGATCGCCTTGAGAAAAACGTTCTCATAGCCGCAGTCCTTGCCGGGGCCGACCGCGCCGCACTCATAGGCCACCAGCGACCGGACGGCGCTGACGGCGCGCACCACGGCGGCGAAGACGCGGGGAATATATTTCTTCTCGGCGAGCACCATGGCCGTATTGGCAAAGCCGCAAGCGGTGTCGCCGGCGCACAACACGCCGTGGCGGTCGGCGATCTTTTTCAGCTCCGTCCAGAGAAAGCGCATGTCGCGCACCCCGAGGATGCAGAGCGCGAAAATGACGGCGGGCAGGTCGCATTCCGTCAACGCGTCGTCGTGCAATTCCTTGCCACCGGTGGACTCGATGCTGAGCAATTCTGCGCCCGCGGCGGCCGAGCCTTCAAACGTCTTCATCATTTGATCGAAATGCTCTCCGCGCCGCATCAGCGGTGGCCGGCTCATCTCGCGCAGGTCATTCGGCGTCATCCGCAAGACGCTCTTCAGGCCGTACCGGTGGTGTGCGCTTTCCATGCCCTCGAGCAGAATTTTGGCCAGTTCGACGCCCCACTCGGGGGTCTGGCACATCGGCGGCAAGGTTTCGAATTCGACCACCAAGCCCGGGGCTTCGAGTTCCGCCGCACGCAGCGTGGCCATGGTGATGATCTCGTTGTACTGCCGCTTGATCTCCGGGTAGGTGTCCGCATTGATGAGCATGGGCGGCAAGGTGAAATTGAGTTCGGGATACACCTTGCCGCCGCCGATGACCAGGCCGTGCCGCGTGCGTACCGGATGCGGCGCGATGCCATAAAGCAGTTCGTCGGTCGACGCCATGGCCAGTTTTTTATAAGCCTGCATGATCTTTTCTCCCTGTTCCATTGCGTGGAACGGAGCGTAGGATGCCCGCGCTGTCCCTCGAAAGCTTGTGAGCTGGTGCTTATATTTTGGAATTTGGTGCGAAGACGCCGGGCGGGGGCTTGGCGGTGCCGGTCGAACTGGCGTGGCTCACGAGCTGTTCCCCCGATGGGTCCATCGCGGCGGCATATGTACCGATATTAACGGTGATGATCCCCCTCCCTGGATTGCGGGCGCGGCCATGCGAAACAGCAAGCGATGGAAGCAGCCCGTGGCAACCGATCCTGCTGAGCGCTGTTGCAGCGAACGGCTCGCGGGTACGCTCTCCCTCCCGTCGGGAGGTCAGGCCTGTGCGGGAGATGCTATGCAGGACGTGCGGTTTGAGTAAAATCCGCTTCGTTGGGCAGTGTTAAAACCAAACGAAAGGAACTCGACATGACCGCAGTACTGCATAGCGAAGTGAGTCTATATCTGGCGTTGGAATGGAGCAACAC
>CAITZM010000122.1 GCA_903896925.1 uncultured Lentisphaerota bacterium
ACCTTCCGCGCCTTCATCGACAGCCGCGGCACGGCGGCGGAGCAGAGCGAAGGCAACAATCAGAAGACCCGGACCTACGGCTTCTATTGAGTGTGACCAGCTCTTGAGAGGTGGTGACGAATGACGCTTTTAATGGCGTCATTCGTCGTTTAGGAGTAGAATCTCCCGTCAAATCATGAGCTGTTTAATGTCCAGAAGTGCCGTGCTGGCGTGCCTCGGTTTTCTGCTGTTGACCTCCGCTTGTGCGCCCCGTGAACCACCGCCGGCCCCGCGTGCGAAAGGCAAGGCGGTGCACACCGCGCACACGGCGGCCGTGGTTCGTGCGTCCGTGAGGCTGGCGCCGGGCAAGCCCGGTAGTGTTCGCCAGCCTGCGCATTATGAACAGGTCCCTGCACCTGTCGTGGTCGAACCGGCCCACGAAGCGGCAGGCGCGGAACTTCCGCGCTCCGTGCCGGCCGCGATGAACGCGATCCGCCGGGCCACGACGGAAGCCGAGCGCCGGCGCGCGGTGACCGCCTTCATCAGCAATGCCAGTTTTATGGCTAATAATCCTGTTTCGGTGGGACTGCTACTGGAGACGTTGAAACTGGCGCCGGAGCATGATGTCGTGATGGCGGTGCAACAAGTGCTGGGCCAGGCGCCGGACACCGCGGTGCCGTTCATGGCCGCCTTGCTCTACCAGGATGCCACGACCGCCGATGAACGCGAGCGCCTGTTGGGCGTCATCCGCCACGCGCAGACACCCAGCGCCATCTCCATGCTGTCAGGCCTTGCCGATGCCTCCGGCGGCCAGTACGCCCAGCCGCTGGCGCTGGCGGCGGTCGACACGCTGGGCGTCATCGGTTCCCCGGCGGCCGTGCGCGATTTGACGGGACGCATAACGACCGGCGATACCCAAGGCCAGAACGTGCAGCCCTTGGTCGCCGCCCTGTCGCGCACCGTCAACCCAGACGCCTTTGACCTCCTGACCGCAGCAGCCCGCGGCGAGGGTTCGGCGGACGCCCAAGTGCGCTTGGCTTCCTTGAACGCCCTGGGCAATTATCCCACCGTGGCCGCCCGCGCTGCACTGCAGCAGATCATCGCGCAGGAAACCGATGCCGACCTGCTGGCCGCCGCCAAAAAGGCCCTGAAGCGTGCCAGTCTGGATCTCCCCGAGGATTTTGCAAAACCGTGAAGGCCATGAAGATTATGAAATCGTTTCACTGTTCATTTCGAGGGGTAGGGCGGGCACAACGCGCTGCTTTGTGCCGCGGTGTTCGGCTTTTCCAAGCCTTGGAGATCAGGGACCCGTCCTTATTCAGGCTTTGGAGCACACGTCGGCCTGTAGCGCGGCTCATGGCGGTTTTCGTCGGCAGCGCGCTGCTGTTCACGGGGGCCCAGGGCTCGCCCGACTATACGTTCTCGACGCTGGCCGGCGTGGTCGGTACCTCCGGCACCAATGATGGCACCGGCGCAGCCGCACTCTTCAATCTGCCGGGCGGCGTGGCGGTGGACAGCACCGGGACCGTGTACGTTGCCGATTCGGCGAACCATACGATCCGCTGCGTCACGCCGGCAGGGGCCGTGACGACCTTGGCGGGCAGTGCCGGCCTTTCCGGCACCAATGACGCCGCCGGTGCGGCGGCGCGTTTTAGTTTTCCGCAGGGCCTGGCGCTGGATGGCAACGGCAACCTGCTGGTGGCCGATACGGGCAACAACACCATCCGCAGGATCACACCGGCGGGCGCGGTCAGCACCGTGGCGGGCACCGCGGGCGTTGCGGGCACAAACGACGGGCCCGTTCTGGCGGCCAAGTTCTTTCATCCCAGCGCCGTGACGGTGGACGGCGCCGGCAACATCTACGTGGCGGACACCGGCAACTATACGATCCGCAAGATCACGCCGGCGGGCGATGTTTCGACCTTGGCCGGCCAAGCCGGTGCCCACGGGCGCACGGATGGGCAGGGCTCTTTGGCGCGCTTTTACTCGCCTTCCGGGCTGGTTGCGGACAGCGTCGGCCACGTCTGGGTGGCGGACACCGACAACTCCGTGATCCGCCTGATCGATCTCGACGGCAACGTCAGCACGTTTGCCGGTGCGGCCGAACCCGGCAAGCTGGATGGCCACGGGGTCGCCGCCAGTTTCTCCCAGCCCTATGGGCTCGCGCGGGACGCCGCGGGCAACCTCTACGCGGCCGACAAAGGCAACAGCACCATCCGCCGGATCAGTCCGGCTGCGGATGTGACGACGCCCCCGGGCGTGACCAACATCGTCGGGGGCGTGGCCGCGCAGGCTGTGGCCGTGGACGCGGCCGGCAATGTGTTCCTGGCCGACTACGGCAACCAGGTCCTCCGCCAAGGGCTCCTGACGGACGGAGCATTGCTGGTTGTGAAGGTCAATGTGGCGATGGCTGGATCGGTGGGCGGCAACGGCCTCTACCCGCTTGGTTCGAACGTGCAGATCACCGCCACCGCCTCCAACGCCTGGGTCTTTTCCGTCTGGAATGACAGCGTGACCAATAATCCGCGCACGGTCACGGTGTCCTCCGGCGGGGCGACGTATACGGCGAATTTCAGTCCGCTGGGCACCGTGACGGTGCTGGCGAATCCGCCCAACGGGGGGCGCGTGGCCGGTGGCGGCCAGTACCTCATGGGCTCCAACGCCATGATCACGGCCACGGCGTCGAACACCTGGCAGTTCATGAACTGGAACGGCAGCATCACGAACAACCCGTGGACGTTTATGGTGGTGTCGGAGAGCATGCTCCGCACCGCGAACTTCGCCCGGGTGAGCACGGTCGCGGTGCTGGCCAGCCCGGCGCACGGCGGCTCGGTGCTGGGGGCTGGCACCTACCTGGTGGGCAGCAACGTGGTGCTGACCGCCATGGCGTCGAACAACTGGCTGTTCAGCAAGTGGAACGACAACAGCGTGGTCAACCCGCGCACGGTCGCGGTGCCCTCGAACAACATCACCTATACGGCCATGTTTATAGCGCCCGTGACGGTCACCGTGAAGGCCAGTCCGGCGGCAGCGGGCAGCGTCAGCGGCGGCGGCATCTTCCAGTCTGGCAGCAACGTGACCCTTTCCGCGACGGCGGGGTCGGGCTGGCGTTTCACGGCGTGGAACGATGGCAATACGAACGCCAGCCGGGCCTTCACCGTGCCAGCCGCGAATGTCATCTGCACCGCCAGTTTTGCCATGGGCATCGGCGCGGCCGTGGATGCCACCAACTTGGCCTGGACCACCGGCGGCAGCGCCGACTGGACGGTACAGGGCACGACGACCCACGACGGCGTCGCCGCACTCAAGAGCGGCGCGATCGGCACGGGCCAGCAGACATGGTTCCAAGCCACGACCAACGGTCCCGGCTCCCTCATGTTCTGGTGGAAAGCTTCCACGGCCGCGGCCAATACGCTGCAGTTTTATATCAACACCCAGCTGGTCAGCCAGATCTCCGGCAACGCAGGCTGGAACCAGTATGTCGGCTACATCGGCACGTCGAACCAGGTGACGCTCAAGTGGGTCTACTCGAAGAGCGGCGCCGCCGGCGCCAGCAGCGACGCGGGCTGGGTTGACCAGATCAACTGGATGCCGTGCCCCTACGCGGAGCATGTGCCGTTGATCTTCTACCAGGACCCGACGGGCCTGCTGGCGAGCTGGGTGATCGGCACCAACGCCAGCTTCCAGTTTGCGCGCATCCTCGCCAACACCGGCGGGTGGGCCTTGAAGTGCGTGGGCGATGTCGATGGCGACACCGTCAGCGACCTGCTCTTCCAGAACGCGGCCGGTGACGCCGCAGGCTGGTTTATGAACGCGGACGGTTCCACCCGCAGCGCCCGGTACTGGTTCAACCTCAGCGGTTGGGACATCAAGGCCTGCGGCGACTACGAAGGTATCGGCCGCGGGCAGCTGTTCTTCCAGAACGCCGCGGGCGTCGCGGCGTACTGGCGTATCGATACCAATGGCAACTATCAGGCGGCCATACCGCTGGGTAGCATGGGCGCATGGAAGCTGCGTGGCGTGGGCGATCTGGATGGGGACCATAAAGCCGAACTGTTCTGGCAGAACGCCGCCGGCACGGTGGTCATCTGGTATCACAACCCCGACGGCAGCATCCGCGGCGGTGTGCCGTTCAACACGGGCAACTGGGCCCTTTGCGGCGTGGCGGACATCGACGGCGATGGCGTCAGCGATCTCGTCTGGCAGAACTCCGCCGGCCTCACGGGCGGCTGGTTCATGAACAGCAACGGCACCGCGCGCGCCGCCAGTTACTGGTGGGGCACCGGCGCCTGGAAGCTCAAGGCCGCCGGTCGCTGAGCCGGGTCGGCGCCAGGGTGCGCGTCGCATCTGCCGAACAGACCGTGGCCGTCGGCGACGAGCCCCCGACGCTGCAGTTGCGCTGCCGGGGGCCGGAAAACCCTAATAATATTGCAATTGATTGTTGATATTTCGGGTCGGAAGGAATTCAATCAAGCGTTCTGTGCATGTCCCTTAGGTCGCAACAGCGCGAACCATATGGCCGCTGCAAAGCAGGAAGTTGAGCGGAGAATATCATGATGCGAAAGATTGTGTGTACGTCGGGGCTGATGTTGATGCTGGGCGCTGCCACGGTGCAGGCGCAGTACACCAACCTGCACGCGTTCGCCGGTGGCGTCGGCGACGGTGCCTCGCCCAAGGGCTCGGTGACGTTGTCCGGCACGACCCTGTACGGGCTCACGTCGGCAGGCGGCGCCGGTGCCAAAGGCATCATCTTCAAGATGAATGCCGACGGTTCAGGCTACACCACGCTGCACGCCTTCGCCGGCGGCCCGACGGATGGAGCGGTGCCCTATTACAGCGATGTGACGCTCTCCGGTTCGACGCTCTACGGCCTGACTACGGCGGGTGGCGCCAACCACGGCGTGATTTACATGATCAACACCGACGGTTCAGGCTACACCAACCTGCACACGTTTGCCGGTGACGCGAACGATGGAAGCGAGCCCTATGGTTCGTTGACGCTCTCGGGCACGACGTTGTACGGCCTGACGACCTTTGGCGGCAGCAACAGCAACAAGGGTGTGATCTTCAGGCTCAGCACCGATGGCTCAGGCTATACCAATTTGCATTCGTTTGCCGGCGGCGTGGACGACGGCCAGTGGCCCTACGGCTCGCTGACCCTGTCCGGCACGGCGCTGTATGGCATGACGCTGTACGGCGGGTCCAACAGCGCCGGCGTGATTTTCAAGATCAACACCGACGGTTCGGGCTATGCCCAGTTGCATACGTTTACCGGCGGCGCGGGCGATGGCGCGTATCCCTATGGAGGGCTGACGCTGTCCGGCACGACGCTCAACGGCATGACGTCGCAGGGTGGGTCCAACGGCATGGGTGTGATTTTCAAGATCAAAACCGACGGTTCAGGCTATACCAACCTGCACAGCTTCGTCAGCGGCACCAATGATGGCCATGCACCGTATGGCGCGTTGACGCTGTCCGGCACGATGCTTTGCGGCATGACCACCAAGGGCGGGCCCACCGCCAATGGCGTGCTGTTCAAGATCAATAGCGATGGCTCGGGCTATACCAACCTGCATCTTTTTGCCGGCGGCGCCAACGACGGTGCCGCGCCGTATGGCGCGGTGGCGATGGCCGAGTCGACCATGTATGGCCTGACGTACAGCGGCGGCGCAGCCAATTTCGGCACCGTGTTTGCGTTGTTGCTGTCGACCGTGTCGGGCAGCGCCAGTCCGTCCAACAGCGGGTATGTGACCGGCGGTGGCCTCTTTGCCCTCGACGCCACGGTGCAACTGACCGCGACGGGTTCCAACGGGTGGCTGTTCACAAGCTGGGCTGACGGCGCCACGAATAATCCGTACACCGTCACGGTGCCGGCGACGAACATCAACTATACCGCGCTGTTTGCGCCGGCCGTGACCATCACCCTGGCGGTCAACACAAACGCCGGCGGTACCGCCGTGGGCGGCGGCGCCTTCTTTGTGGGCAGCAACGCGCTCCTGACGGCGACGGCGTCGAACGGCTGGCAGTTCCTCCAATGGAACGACGGCGTGCCGGATACAACGCGGACGGTCGTGGCCGTCTCGAACCGGACCTATACGGCGATCTTCGCGCCGACCGCGGGGCTCACGGTGCAGGCCAATCCCGTCGCGGGCGGTTATGTGACCGGGGGCGGCGCCTACGTGGTGGGCAGCAACGCGCTCCTGACGGCGACGGCGTCGAACCTGTGGCGCTTCACCAGCTGGAATGACCTCAACACCAACAGTTCGCGCACGGTGACGATGCCGCCTGGCGGTGCGACCTACACGGCGAATTTCCGGCCGCTGGATATGGTGCTGGTGGTGGCCGATCCGACCAACGGTGGCAGCGTTGCCGGTGGCGGTCTGTACATTGTCTCGTCCAATGCCACGGTGACGGCGACGGCTTCCAACGGCTGGCGGTTCATGACTTGGAACGGCAGCATTACGAACAACCCGTGGACGTTCACGGTGACCCCCGGCGCCACGGTCTGCACGGCGAACTTCGCCAAGCTCTCGGTCATCACGGTGGCGGTTACGCCGACCAACGGCGGCACGGTCGGTGGCGGCGGCATCTATATTGTCGGCAATCCTTGCACCCTGTCCGCCGTCCCGCAGAACGGGTGGGCGTTCAGCCAGTGGAATGACGGAAACAGCGCTAATCCGCGCCTGCTCACCGTGCCGCCCACCAATGTGACGTACACGGCCTCGTTCGCCGTTTCCCCGGCGAGCCTGGCCCTGGGCCGTGCGGTGGGTGCCCCCAGCTTGTTCTGGCAGCCGGGTGGCGATGCCGTCTGGGCCGCGGCCAGCGATGGCCTTTCTGCGCAGAGCGGCGCGGTTGCCGGCGGCCAACAGTCGTGGCTTCAGGTCGTCACCAACGGGCCGGCCTCGCTGGTCTTCTCGTGGAAGCTCTCCGCGGAACTCAGCGACGCCCTGCAGTTCAGCGTCAACGGCCAGGTGCAGGCCCAGCTCACCACCCGCGCCGACTGGCAGCAATACGCCGTCTTCCTCGGCTCGACCAACAGCTATATCTTGCGCTGGACCTTCGTGAAGCATGCCTTCTCGGCGGCCGGCGGAAACGCCGGCTCGCTGGCCCATGTGAACTGGATGCCGTGCCCCTATGCCGAGCACGTGCCGCAGGTCTACTATCAGGACCCGAGCGGCATGCTGGCGAGCTGGGTGCTCTCCAGTACCGGCGGCTTCCAGTTCGCCCGCATTCTCGCCATCACGGGCGGCTGGGCGCTGAAAACCGCAGGCGATGTGGACTGCGATGGAGTCAGCGATCTGCTGTTCGAGTCCGCGGATGGTGGGACCGCCGGCTGGCTGATGAATGCGGACGGATCCGTCCGCGATATGCGGGCCTGGTCCAACATCAAGGGGTGGGAGATCAAGGCCTGCGGCGATTATGAAGGCACCCACCGCGGCCAGGTGTTTTTCCAGAACGCGCTCGGCGATGTGGCCTACTGGCGGCTCAACACCAATGGCACGTATCAGTCCTCCGCGTCGCTGGGCAATCAGGGCGGCTGGAAATTGCGCGGCGCCGGCGACCTGGACGGCGACGGCAAGGCCGAACTTTTCTGGCAGAACGCGGCCGGCACGGTGGTCATCTGGTTCCACAATCCCGATGGCAGTATCCGTGGCGGGACGCCGTTCAATACCGCCAATTGGGCCTTGTGCGGCGTGGCGGATATCGATGGCGATACCATCAGCGACCTGGTCTGGCAGAACACGCCAGGCGACACGGGCGGCTGGTTCATGAACAGCAACGGCACCGCGCGCGCCGCGAGCTATTGGTGGAATACCGGCGCCTGGAAGCTCAAGGGCGCCGGGCGCTGAGGCCGGCGCCGCGCTGGATGCCGGTGCGCTGGGGGGCGGGGCTGAGCGGCCCCGCCCTTCATGTTTGTGCACCTCAACCTTGGAAACGCGGCCGCGGGTTTCCAGACCTTGGGAAACGTTAGCGTTTGCGCACCGTGGAATTCCTGCTACATTGCGCCCCTTTATGTCCATTGCCGAAGAGATTGCCAAGCGGCGCACGTTCGCCATCATCTCGCACCCGGACGCGGGCAAGACGACGATGACGGAGAAGCTGCTGCTTTATGGCGGCGCCGTCCAGCTCGCGGGCTCGGTCACGGCCCGCAAGAACCAGCGCGCCTCCACCTCCGACTGGATGGAGCTGGAGCGCCAGCGCGGCATCTCCATCAGCTCCACCGCGCTCCAGTTCGACTACAATGGCTACCACATCAACCTGCTCGACACGCCGGGCCACAAGGACTTCTCCGAGGACACCTACCGCGTCCTGACCGCCGTCGACGCCGTCGTGATGATCATCGACGCCGCCAAGGGCATCGAGAGCCAGACGCGCAAGCTCTTCGAGGTCTGCCACCAGCGCGGCGTGCCCATCTTCACGTTCATGAACAAGTGCGACCGGCCGACGCGCGACCCGCTCGAGCTGGTGGACGAGCTCGAGAACGTGCTCCAGCTCGCCGCGTGCCCGATCAACTGGCCCATCGGCACCGGCGCCGACTTCAAGGGCGTCTTCGACCGGCTCGCGCACCAGGTCCATCTCTTCGAGCGCACCGTCGGCGGCATCTTCCGCGCGCCGGTCTCCATCGGCAGCCTCGCCGATGAGGTCATCCGCCAGCGCATCGATGACGACCTGTACCACCGCGTGTCCGAGGAACTCGCCATGCTGGACCACGCCGGCACGACGTTCGATCCCGCGGACGTGCTGACCGGCTACACGACGCCGGTGTTCTTCGGCAGCGCGGCCAACAACTTCGGCGTGCAGCTCCTGCTCGACGGATTCCTGCAGCACGCCCCCGCGCCGCGCGCCCGCAAGGTGGCCGGCCGCATGGTCGAGCCGGACTCGGACGCCTTCTCCGGGTTCATTTTCAAGATCCAGGCCAACATGGATCCGCGGCACCGCGACCGCATCGCGTTCCTGCGCGTCATCTCCGGCAAGTTCGAGCGCGACATGCTCGCCACCCACTCGCGCAGCGGCCAGGAGATCCGTCTCTCCAGCTCCCACAAGCTCTTCGCCAACGAGCGCGAGATCGTCAACGAGGCCTTCCCCGGCGACATCATCGGGTTGGTCGGCCATGCCGAGTTCAGCATCGGCGACACGCTGACCACCGATCCTTCGATCGTCTATCGCGAAATCCCCCGCTTCCGCCCCGAGGCGTTCGCCACGCTGGTCAATCCCAGCACGGCGAAGTACAAGCAGTTCCGCAAGGGCCTCGACCAGCTCCTGCAGGAGGGCGTCGTCCAGCGCCTGCGCCTCAAGGATGCGGTCACCGCAGCGCCGCTGCTGGCCGCGGTCGGCCCGCTGCAATTTGAAGTGGTGCAGTACCGGCTGCAGAGCGAGTACGGCGCCGAGACCCGGCTCGAGCCCGCGCCGTGGTCGGTGATCCGCTGGTTGCCGCCGGCGATCAAGCCCGAGGAACTCGACCGTCTGACCCTGCCCGCCGGTGCGCGCGTCGCCTTCGACGCCGACGAGAACCCGTGCGTGCTCTTCACTTCCGAATGGTCCGTCGGCTACTTCTGCGAGATCAACGCCACGACCCCGCTGGAAAAACTCCCCCCCGAGCGCGTCGTCCTCGACGCCGCGGAATAATCCCCGGAAAGAATCGACCACAGAGGTCGCCGAGGCCCGCAAGAGGTTCACGGAGATTTCCGCTCTGCCTTCGCCTGGAGAGGAATTGAACAGAAGGCAACGAAAAACGAAGGCGGAGGGTAGGGCGTCCCGCTGCGGCGGGACGCCGCCATCCACTCTGGCGAAACAAAAACGGCGGCGTGACACGCCGCGGGCTTGCTGGCGGCGCGTCTAATTCTTCTCTGCGTCTTCCGGCTTACCTTCGCGACCTTGCGTTAAACTCTTGATAACGTATCCTATTTTTCGCACTTTCCAGATGGCCGCTCTCCCGGTAGTTGGTGGTTAGGGAAACAACCAAACCACAGGAGAGACGGCCATGGCGAAGACGGTAGCGGAAAAGCAGACGGAGTCAAAGCCCGTGATTGC
>CAITZM010000123.1 GCA_903896925.1 uncultured Lentisphaerota bacterium
GAGATAGCCGACGGGGGCCAGGTCGAAGAGGTCGAAATAGCGCGCACGCGACACTTCCAAGGCGGTCTGCGTCCGACGCAGTTCTTCGTTCTGCAGCTCCAGTTCGATCTGGTGCACCTGCAGCTCATGCGCGAGCTGACGTAGCTGGTCCGCAGTCAAAGCGTCAGGCTGTGCCGCAGCATGGGTCCGGGCTTGTGCCTCCGCCCGCTGACGGAGGTCGTTCGACTCATCGGGTTTTGAGGGCGGTGGGTTCATAGTGCACTTTCAGGCGAGCTGCCTTTTAAAAGGGCGGGCGGGCTCTCCTGCGCCGTTCCAGTGGGTTGCCAGTGACAGCTGATGCGTGTGCCGCCGCGCGGCCGGCGGGCAAGGTGCAAAGTCGCCCCGATGACGGAGGCCCGATAGTGCATGATCCTCAACCCCATGCCCTGCGAGGGGCGGTCCGAGCTGGGCAGACCGCGTCCATTGTCCTCGATGACAAGCTGGATCCCGCCACGGGCAGTACGCCGGAGCCGGATCCAGAGGCCTGTGGCCTGGGCGTGGCGGGAGGCATTGCTAACTGCTTCCTGGGCGATGCGAAAGAGCTGGCCGGCCAGATGCACATCGTTCAGCAGGAACGTGCGGGCGCAGGCGAAACGACAGGACAGCTGACTCCGTTTAGTAACGCGCACCGCCAAGTCCTGAAGCGCTGCCCTCAGGCTTGTGGCCTCGATATGCACCGCGTGCAAACCGCGGGCGATGTGGCGCATCTCCGTCATCGCGCGCTGGGCTGCGCGCTCGATCTCGGCTGCGGCCAAGGCTTGGTCTGGTTGGTGCTTGGCCAGCCGCTTGCGGAGCGTGCTGCTCATGAAGTTCAAGGCGGCCAACTGTTGGCCAAGGCTGTCGTGCAAGTCGTGGCCAATGCGGCGGCGTTCGTACTCGCTGATCTCCAGCACGTGGCGTTCGAGCTCCCGGCGGCCGGTAATATCATGTGCGATGATGGCCAGCGCTTCCGGCTGGCCTGCGTCCTGAGCGGGGGTTGGGAAAATCGACCACACGACAGGCACGCTGGTGCCGTCGCGTCTTTGCAGAGGTAGCTCGCCTTTCCACTCCCGATCCTGCTTGAGTCCCGCTACAACCTGCCGCAGGTGGAGCTTCCGTCCCTCCGCCGGCAGAAACTCGAACAGCCGCTGTTGGTAGACCTCTGCTGCGGTGATGCCCAGCAACCGGACGCCGGCGTCATTGATGAAGAAGAAACGCCAGTCGGGCGTGACCAGCCCGACCAGCGCATGGCTGTGCTGGGCAATGGCGGCCAGTCGCTGCACTTCCGCCGTGCGCTCGGTAACGCGCCGCTCCAATTCCACCGTTAGCTGGCGCAGGCGCGTGTGGGCGAGCTTGAGCTCCGTGATGTCACGCCATATGCAATGCAGCAGCGTTCGGCCCTTCAAGACCATGGGCGTGACCCGCACCTCGACGTCCAGCACAGCGCCGCTATGGGTCCGGTGCTGCGTTTCAAAGAGCGCGCCGCCATCCCTCAGAATCTTCTGGACATGGCAGCGCACCGCGGCCGGGGACTCCTGCGCCTCAATATCGGAAAGCTTCAAGAGGGCGAAGTCCGGGCGCGAGTAACCCAGACGCTGACAAGCCACGGTGTTGAAGTCCAGCAGGGCCAGCGTCGTCGGGTCAAACACGACGATGGCATCGCCCGCCTGGGCGAAAAGGGTGCGATAGCGCAGCTCGGACTCCTGCATCGCCAACTTCAGTTGCTTCTGCGCAGTGATGTCGCTCAGTGCGATGTTCATCGTCCGTTCGCCGTCGGCATCGTACGCCACGGTCGTCTGCAGCTGGACCCAGAAGGGCTCGGCCTTGGCGCGCAAAAGCCGCACTTCGCACATCTGCGGCTGCCCGGCGGCGGCCGGCATTGCACTAGTCGCAGCCCCCGCAGGGGCGGCGCACAGTTGTCGGTGGCGCTGGTAGTAGGTGTCCTGATCTTCCGGGAGAATGAACCGAGTGAAAGGC
>CAITZM010000124.1 GCA_903896925.1 uncultured Lentisphaerota bacterium
AGGCGATGGGATCATTGAATTCATTGGAACTTTTTCAAGCCTCACCTGGACGACTCCGGACCCTGAGGCTTATTCGGCTTTTAACATTGGCATATCCAGTGTCACGGTCGTGCCAGAGCCGACAAGTTGCGCCTTGCTCGGTGTCGGTGCATGTCTTGCCATGTTGAGAAGGAAATGGAAGCGCGTCTCGGTCCGGTCGGGGTGTTAAGTACGGTTCTTATTTCTCGCCACAGCTCGCCACGCCGGAGTACGTGGTGCCGAACACCCAGCCAGACCGCCTTGAAGGCGTGAAAGTCTGCTCAAGCCGTGCCCTCGAAAAAAACACTGCACAGCGGCTGGCGGCCTGCTGTTGCCGGAAGACCTGCACCACTGCGCTGCCTCCGCACCCATCAGCAAGCGGCGCTGGCCAGCTTGAAGAAGTTCGGGTTGCGCGCGGATGCCGTAACTAGGGCAGCCGTTTATCCTGACCGCAAGGCACCCCAACGACCATCAGTCCCTGCCGCGTATGCCTAAGCAGTCCGGACGCCCTGTCCTTGGCTGGAGCATGCCTCCAAACGGCATATCTTATTAATCCAAGGGTCAAGACCAGAAACAACCCGATCAGGGCCAGTTGCAGCGCCGGGTTCGGATCGCGACGCCGGCCGCCGTAAGGCGCTGCCGTGAGAGCCCGCCCCTCGAACTTAGCGGGCGCAGGGTGGTTGGCGGACTTCGTGTGTATCATGTGGCTTGCCCCTCATTGGGCGGCCCTGCCTGTTCCGTGGACCGGCACACGGCAGGCTCTGGCGGAACCGCCAGGCCCCCGCCCTCCAAGGCCTGACCGAGCGCCCCCTGTAGCGCCTCCAAGGTGTACGGTTTGGCGAGGAAGACTTGGGGGCGTTCGGTCGCCGCTTCCGCCAGTACGTAGGTCTCATCGAAGCCGCTCGACAAGATCACCGGCAGGTCGGCGCGCAGCGCCCGCAGCGCGGTCAGCGTGGCCCAACCGTCCATGCCCGGCATGGTCAGGTCCGTCAGCACACAGCGGATCTCAGCTGGATGCCTCCGGAAAAGCTCCACCGCTGCGCTACCGTCCGCAGCCGTGAGCACGGTAAAGCCCAAACTTGCCAGCATGGCCGCGACCAGCTTGCGCACGCGCTCCTCGTCGTCCACCAGCAGCACCGTGCCACCCGCCGCAAACTCCGAGGCCGGGCGCGGCGGCGGGGGCAGCGCGACGGGGCTCAGCGCCGGGAAAAAGAGCTGGAAGGTGCTGCCTTGGCCGGGCGCACTCTCCACTGTGATGCAGCCGTGGTGGGCCAGCACCAGACCCAACACGACCGACAGGCCCAAGCCCCGGCCCGTGAACTTGGTGGAGAAAAACGGGTCGAAGATATTCTCCAGATTTCCCGGAGTGATGCCGCAGCCGTCATCTGCTACGCCGAGGCAGACATAGTCCTGCGCCTGCGGCTGCCAGTCGACGGGGAACCGCTGGGCGACCGGGAGCTCCTGCGCGGCAACCGTTTTGACGGACAGGCGGATGCCCCCCCCCCCAGACTCGGCGGCATTGGTGATCAGGTTGGTCAGCATTTGCTGGAACTGCGGGGCGTTCGTGCGGATGATCGGGCCGGGCTCAGCCAGGTCGGTTTGCACCACCACGCGCGTGGTGCTCTGGATCAAGGTCAGGCTCTGGCGGCACAGCTCGGTCACATCCAGCGGTCTTTGCTGGCCGGGGGTCACACCCAGATAGGTCAACATCAACTGGCTGATCTTGGTCGCCTGGCGCGCCGCCTGTAGGGCCTCGTTCACGCACTCGGCGACATTGACAGCCTGTTGCGAACCCAGCTGCGCCAGCTCCAGGTTGCCAGCCACCACCTGAAGCTGGTTGTTGAAATGGTGGGCGATGGCGCCGGCCATGCGGCCCAGGCTTTCGGCTTTTTGCAGCTGCCAGATGCGGGCCTCGTGTTTCGCCTGCTCCGCTTCGACCTGTTTGCGTGCGGTAATGTCTTGAATGGTGCCACGCATGATGAGGAGCCGGCCTTGGGCGTCGTATTCCAAGCGGCCCAAGCCATGCACCCAGCCCGCGCGCTGGTCGTCGTGGCGGAGGATGCGGTATTCCTTGTCGAATGTCTGGTGCTGCCCTAGCACTGCGTCGCGGAAATAGTCCGCCATCAAGGTACGATCATCGGGATGAACCAAGTTCGTCCAGCCGGTCACCGAGCGCGCGTAGGTGGCATCGATCCCGAAAATCTTATCGAGTTCCTTGGAACTGGTCCACCATCCGGACGGGATATCCAGCACATAACTGCCCAAGCCCGCGATGCTCTGCGCCTCCTGGAGCGCGCTTTCGCTTTCGCGCAAGGTCGCTTCCATCTGCTTGCGCTCGGTGATGTCGGTGTGGGTGCCGAACATCAGCAGCGGCTGGCCGTCGGCGGTGCGGGTGCTGACGCAACCGCGGTCATGCACCCAGACCCACCGGCCGTCCTTGTGCCGCATCCGGTATTCGCAGTCGTAGTAGGCCGGTTCACCCGCGAAATGCCGTTGGAGCAGGTCCATGGTGCGCGGCAAGTCCTCAGGGTGGACCAACACCTCCCAGGTCTTTACGCTCAGCGGGGCCAGTTCGGCGAGCGTATAGCCGAGGATTTCCGCCCAGCGCTCGTTGAACACGGTCGCCCCGGTCTGGACATTCCATTCCCAAGTGCCGGCCATGGTGCCTTTAATGATGGCCGCCAGCCGTTCCTGCTCGGTCCGCAGCGCCAGTTCCAGTTGCTTCTGAGCAGTGATATCTCTAAGCACGATGCGGTACGCTAGCGTGTCTGCGGCGTCACGTGCAGCGGTCACGTCCAGGGTCGCCCAGAACGGGGCAGCCTGGGTGCGCTGCAGCCGCACTTCGCACATCTGCGGCTGCCCGGCGGCGGCCGGCATTGCACTAGTCGCAGCCCCCGCAGGGGCGGCGCACAGTTGTCGGTGGCGCTGGTAGTAGGTGTCCTGATCTTCCGGGAGAATGAACCGAGTGAAAGGC
>CAITZM010000125.1 GCA_903896925.1 uncultured Lentisphaerota bacterium
CCCCTCCGACGAGCTATACGGCCCATTCTCGGGGGGCGGAAAACCGAGCTCCCACAGGGCTCGACACACATCATCACTCACAAAAAAAGGGGACATTCTAATCGAGCGCAAAAAGGGGACATTTTAAACGAGCGTTGACATGTCAAATTTCAACATTGCGGCTTCAGCAGACAGAGCAGAGCCTCTCAAAATCATGAGTACAAAATCATGCGGAAGTACTCTTGCGGCGGCATGGTTTTGTAACCATGATTTTGAACATTCTGCGCGCAGCTGACGCCGGGATATCGAGGGCGCACCTGTGCTACAGGAATAGATGAACCGCTCCCAGCCGGGGCGGGGCGCGGCCCGCGAAAACTTTCACCACAGAGGGCACGGAGAAAAGCCGCGGCGGACATGGAACGGCAAAGCCATGAGAGAGCATCCGAACTGAACCAGCAGGCTGACTTCGCTACGCTCGTCGCCCCGGAAGAAAGCGCCGAACCGACCATGACGTGAGCAGCTACGCGGGATGGAAACCGAACAAGCGCAACTTCGCGGCCAGCAGGCCATCCAGGCCAGGCAGGTCTTGCGGATACACCGAACCGGGTCAATCCGGTGGGAGCTGCGCTTCATGCTTGGCGATGTAGACCCGGATGGGGCACCGGCAGAGAAACTCCTGCCCGCGGGGCACGGAAAAGTGACAGGCCCCGGCCTGGCCCTCCAGGCAGACGAGGAGATCCTTGTGCCCCACGTCGACCGCCTTGCACAGTTCCGTGAAGCCGGACTCGGCACATTTGAAATGCTTGGGACATTCCGAGCGGCCGATGAGTTCATCGATTTTCTGCCGATCTTCAGCTTTCATAGGCCTGACCTTCCCGGGTTGTCCAAAGTCCTGCCCACCCGCCACGCTATGAACTTTAGCGGGGCGACCCCGCCCCGTCAAGAGGCCAGCACAGAGGTCGCGGAAAAAGCAGCGGCGGACGCGGAATGGCATAGCCACGAAAGCGCGCAAAGAGCGCAGAACAGGAGACCCGGTGACTGGGCCGGGGTGCGGAAGCGTAAGAGACGACAGAATCATTGAGGGCAGAATCATTTCAGGAAGGCGTTAGCGTGACGTCCGTCGGCGACCAACCTGCTCTTCGCTTTCTAATGATTCTGCTCTCCATGATTCTGTCGAAATCCGAGGAACGCGCCCGAGCGGCTGGCGCCGCAGGTTTGGCGGACAGGGCAGAGTTTATCAAAATCATGTTTACAGAACCATGCGGAAGCGCCCCTGCGGCGGCATGATTTTGTAATCATGATTTTGAGAATTTCTTCGCGCAGCGGACGCCACGCTGGCGAGCGAGCACCTGCGCTACAGGAACAAGGAAAACGCTCAGGCGCCGGGCCAATGGAACACGATCGGCGCGTCGATGTTTGGATGCAGCCCGTGATGGACCGGGCAGTTGCGCGCCGTCTGCTCGACCAGTTCCCGGTCGGCGGGCGGCAGGGCCAGCGGCAGCCAGACCTCCGTGGCCAGCAGGGCGATCCGCCGCGGCGCGCTCTGCGTCATCTCCTTGACGACCTCGACGCGGAGGCCCTTGAGGTCCCAGCCCTTGCGCCCGGCGAGGATGCCGACCACCGTGGCCAGGCAGGAGCCCAGGGCCGTCGCCACCAGGTCCGTGGGCGAGAACAGCTCGCCCTTGCCGTGGTTGTCCACCGGCGCGTCGGTCTGCAGGCTCACGCCCGAGGGCCCGTGCGTGGCCTTGCAACGCAGCCCGCCTTCATACTCGATGCTGACCTTGATCATGGTGTGTTCCCTCGAAAGCTTACTTGCCGCCCAATGCCTTGGCGCGGCGGGCGAGCTGTTCGTTGGCGGTGGCCTTGAGCACCTGCGCCATGACCTCGGCGACCAGCGCGGGGCGCGGGGACGGCAGCTTGGCGGCGATCGTCACGGCGGCGAGGCTGGCCTCTTCCTTGAGGTCGGCGTTGCCGAGCTGGGCGCCGACCAGCACCAGCGCGTCGGCCGTGGGGAGCGTCCCGAGCGCGGCCAGCACGAGTTTCTTTTCCTCGCTGCGCCCGGCCAGCGCCAGCGCGTCTTTCAACAGCGCCACCTGCTGCGCGGCCGGCCCGCCCTGCTGCACGGCCAGCCGCAGGTAACCGCGCAACGCCAGGATCTTGAAGGTCGGGTTCGGGGACGACTGCGCCAGTCGCGCCAGGTCCGGCAAGGCTTCCGGGCTGGACCAGTCGCACAGGGCCCGCACGGCGGTGTCCTGGATGGCGGCATCGGCGTCGGTCGCAGCGGCGCGCACCGCCTCGAGCGCCCGCGGACCGCCGAGCGAGCGCAGGATGTTCAGCAGCGCCAGCTGCGGGCCGGTCGGCGCTTGCGGCAGGGCCGCGAGGACCGCGTCGAGGCAGGCGGGGGGCACGCTGCTGGCCACGAACGTCAGGGTTTCGTTTTCGGCGACCGTCTGGTTGCGGGCCTGCCCATTCACGGTGTAGTCGATGCGCAGGCTCTTCACCTTGCCGCCGGCAGGGTCGCCGAAGGCGCCGTTGGAGGCCTCCACGGCCAGGGCGCCGCGCTTCACACGGGTGGCGACCTTGCGCGTGACATCCACGGAGGGGCCTTCCGGCAAGGCGCCGTAGACCGCTTTGACAATGACGATCTTGGCGGCGGCCGGCTGGGCGCTGCGGTTGCAGAGAGCGGTGACCGCGCTCTCGGCGGCCTGCAGTTCCTCGGGCGTCTGCAGCTTCACGAGCAGGGCGAGCAGGGCCGGCAATTCAGGAACTCCGGCGAGGTTGCCCAGCGCCTTGAGGCTGGCCAGCCGCACCTGCGCATCGGCATCCTGCGCCGCCTTCAACAGCGCCGGGACGGCGTCGGCAATGTGCCGGCGGGCGAGCAGGTCGAGCGCAAGCCGGCGGGTCTTCGCATCCGGATCCTTCAGCATGGCGACGACGGCGGCATCGACGTCCGCGCCGGTCAGCCGGGTCAGGGCCAGCTTCGCGGCTTGCGACAGGTCCGCATCCTCCTCGGCGGCGACCGCCAGCAGCACCGGCAGGGCCGCGGCGTTGCCCAGGCGCTCGAGCACGCTGATGGCGACGAGGCGCAGCTCGGGCGTACCGGCTTTGGCCGCGGCGAGGGCGGTGGGCAGGACGGCGGCGTCGCCGCGGTCAGCCAGCGCCTGGAGCAGATAGGACTGCCGGTCGGGAGCGGCCCGGCCAAACTCGGCCAGCAGCGCCTTCGTCACGTCGCTGCCGGGCAGCTCGCGGGCGACGCGCAGGCCGAGGCGATAGAGCTTCGCGTCCGGCGACCGCAGCAGCTCGAGCAGCAAGGGAATCCCCGCCGACTGCCGCGCGAGGACCAGCCCGCGCGTCGCCTCGATCGTTCTTTGCTTGGACACGTTCGCCTGACGCACGGCGTCATACAGTTCGGCGGCGGCGGCGTGCCGGCCGGCGGCCAGGAACTGTTCCGCGCACAGGGTGCAGCCGTAGGCCACCGAGGGACGGACCGGCGCGGGCGCGGCCGTCAGCAGCGGCGTCAGGGCCTTGGCGACGGCCTCGCCGCCGATATGGCCGAGGGCTTCGGCCGCGGCCGACGCCACGCCGGCATCGGCCGCCGCGAGCTTTTCCACCAGGGCGGGGACGGACTTGGCGTCGCGGAGGACGCCGAGCGAATTGATCGCGCCGACCAGCAGCGGCGCCGGCAGCTTGCCCAGCGAGTCGCGCAGCGCATCCGCCGCAGCCGCGTCGGGGATCGCTTCCAGTGCGATGCGGGCCCACGAGGCCAGTTGCGGATCGGCCAGCAGGGGCGCCAGGGCCGGGACTGCGTCGCGCGTGCCGCAGACGGCCAGGCGCTTGCAGGCGAGGGCCTTCTCCGCCGGCGGCGTCGCCGCCGTGAGCAGGGCGATCAGCTGGCGCTGTTGTTCCGCGGGCGCAGCCTGGGTCACGGGCGCCGGGGCGGCGGTCGCGATACCGGCCAGCATCGTCATCAACATAAATAGTTTCTTCATGATTTACCTGTTTCGAGGTGCCAAATTTTTTACATCCGCCACGGTTCGCGCAGGGCCTCGGAGCGGAGGCGGTTGGCCTGCTCGTCGCCGATGAACTCGTTCTTCACCGGGTCGAACCTGACCTTGCGGTCCAGGAACAGCGCGATGTTGGCGGCGTGGCAGGCGATATGCGCCTGGCAGGCGGCGTCGGCGTTGGCGCGCGTCTGCCCCCGCGACCGGACGCAGTCGAGGAAATTGCGCACGTGGAAATTCGCCGGGTAGCCGGGGATCTTGGCGCGCTTGCCCGCGAGCAGCGAGGGCGAGCTGGTGAGGATGTCGCCGTCGTCGCCGGTTTCGACCCAGCCGGTCTCGCCTTCGAACCGCACCGGGCAGGAGCCGAGCGGGAGCCAGCCGTCGTTGCGCAGGACCAGGTTGACGCCGTTGGCGTAGCGCGCGTGCAGCTCCTTGCCGACCGGCTCGTACTCGACCGGGGCCGTCGCGTCGGCGTCGTTGGCCCACTGGCAGAGGTCCACGCAGTGCGAGCCCCACTCCAGACAGCCGCCGCCGGTCAGGCCGCCGCCCTTCTCGAAGCCGAAGGCGCTGCGCATGGTGCCATTGTTGTAGGGGCGCCAAGCCGCCGGGCCGAGGTACAGATCCCAGTCCGCCTCTTCCTTCGGCGGCTCCGGCTCGGCGGGCGCCCAGCCGCTCATGTGCGTGCCCAGCCCGCCGGGATGCGCGTAGAGCGACTGGAGCTTGCCGAGCCGGCCCTGCCGCGCCAGCTGGACGGCGAACTCGAAATTGGGCAGGCTGCGCCGCTGGGTGCCGGCCTGGAAGACGCCGCCGGTCCGGCGGAACGTGTCGGCCAGGGCCAGGCTTTGCGCGATGTTCTTCGAGCACGGCTTCTCGCAATAGACATCCTTGCCGGCCTTGGCGGCGGTGATCGACGCCATCGTGTGCCAGTTCGGCCCCGTGGCGATCAGCACCGCGTCGAGGTCCTCGCGGGCCAGCAGCTCGCGCAGGTCGCGGTACATGGCGCAGTCCTGGTTGCCGTACTTGGTGTCGGCCGTCTGCTTGACGGCCTGGCGGCGGGTGGCCTTCACGTCGCAGATGGCCACGAACTGCACGTCCTTTTCGGCCAGGAAGCAGCTCAGCACATAGGAGCCCCGGTTGCCGATGCCGATCGCGCCGAGCACGATCCGCTCGCTGGGCGCCGTGGCCCCGTTTTTGCCGAGGACCGAGGCGTGGACGATCTGGGGGAAGGCCAGCAGCGCCCCGGCCTTGGCGGCGGTTTGCAGAAAACCCCGGCGCGTCAGCGGCGCGGGGCGCAGGAGGTTCGTGGATTGTTCAGGCTTGTTGGTCATGGGGTTCCCCTTGGTGCCGTCGGTTCGGACCGGAAGTTGTACCAGCCGCGGGAGCGCAGCTTTCCAGCCTCAGGCTGATCTGAAAAAATCATCCGCGCATCATTGCGCGCCGCGCCGCCAAGTCAAGCCCTGCTTCGGAAAATCCCGACACCGTGCCGCCCCACCCTGCCGGCCGGCGCGGCGCGCGCCCACCCGCGGGGCGCGGAACGGCGTGTTTACCGAAGCAACTTCAAGACTGCAGCCCGCCCGCAGCCGCAGGCTGGCGGCGCACCACCCACCAGGTCACCAGCCCGGCCCCGGCGCAGAGCAAGGCCCCGATCGAGATCGTCCACGGCACGCCCACGGCGTGTGACAGGAAGCCGGACTCGAGGCCGCCCACGGGCATCATGCCGCCGAAGATCAGCGCCCAGATGCCCATCACCCGCCCGCGCATCGCATGCGACACGCTGCCCTGGATGAGCGTGTTCGTCGTTGAGAAATACAGCAGCATCCCCCAGCCGCCCACGACCAGGCTCGCCAACACCAGCGGATACCAGCGCACGACCGCCAGCAGCACCAGCATGGCCGAGAACAGCCACAACCCGCCGAGGATCAGCACGCGCGCCGGCATCCGGTTGCCGTAGGCCGCCACGGTCAGCGCCCCCAGAAGCGCCCCCAGTCCGTTGGCGCTGAGCAGCACGCCATAACCGCCCTCGCCGACGTGCAGGATGTCCGTCGCGTAGGCGGGCAACAGCACCGAATAGGACCAGCCAAAGACGCCGACCACGGCGAAGAGCAGCAAGTGCATGCGCAACGGGCGATGCCCGGCCACGTAGCGAAAGCCTTCCCATATATGCCGCCCGGTGGAATGTGGTTTGGCCGGCGGCACGAACGCGGGCAGGCGCATCATGACCAGACCCGCAATGACCGCGATGAAACTGACGCCGTTCAGCACGAAGCACCACGTCATGCCCACCGATGCCATCAGCACACCCGCCACGGCCGGGCCGACGACCCGCGCGCCGTTGGCCAGGGAGCTGTTGAGCGACACGGCATTCATCAGATCCTCGTGGCTGGTCATCTCCACCATGAACGCCTGCCGGGCAGGCATATCGAAAGCCATCGCGACGCCGCCGAGCGCCGACAAGACGAGGATGTGCCACGGCTGGATGTGCCCGCTCCCCACCAGGGCGGCAAACACGAAGGCCGTCAGCATCATGCCGACCTGCGTGCAGACCACCACGGTGCGTTTGGGATAGCGGTCGGCCACGGAGCCGCCCCACAGGGAGAGCAGCAGCAGGGGGAGCATCCCGACGGCGGCCACCGTGCCCAGCAGGATTTTGGACCCGGTCAGCTGGTAGACCAGCCAGCCTTGCGCCGTGATCTGCACCCAGGTGCCGGTGAGCGACACAAGCTGGCCGACGAAGAACAGCCGGAAATTGCGATGCTTCAGCGCGGCAAAGGTTTCACGCCACACCGCACGGCCCGCGCGCGGGAGTGGACCGGGGTCGCCCTGCACGGATGCTGTAGATTTTATACCAGACATGTTCGCCAGCGGGAGGCGGCTCAGGGCTTTGCTTCGGTCTTCACACCGTTGATCTTGAGCCCGCGGATCTGCGCGCTGGCTTTGCCGACGGCGATCCAGCTGCGGGCCTTCGGCGTGGCGAGGTAGGCGTGCTGGGCGCGGAGTTCCTTGCCATCGAAGTTGGCGGCCATCCGGTCACCCTTCCACTCGACGCGCAGGTGGTGCCACTCGCCGGGAGCCACAGGTGTCTTGAGGGTGGCAATGGTATGCGAGGGCTTGACGGAATCCTCGGCAATGCTCATGGCCGCCGGCGAGATGCAGACGCGGCCGATGTGGGTCTTGCCGTCGCAACCGATGATGATGGACGGCGAGCCGTCGAGGCGGAAGTCGAGCTCGATGACGGCGGCGGACAGGCCGACCTTGTGGTGGAGGACCGCCACGTGCTTGTCGGCGGGGAGTTCGGCGGCGGTGAGCACGCCGTTGGTCGGCGCCCATGAGCCCTTGGCCTTGGACCAGGTGGCGTCGAGGGGCTCGTTGAACGTCGGGGCCGCGATCGCGGGAAGACCTCCGTTGCCGTCGAACAGCGGCTGGGTGTCCGCGGCGAGGGCGGCGGCGGTGACGAGAAGGGACGCGAGGATGAATGTTTTTTTCATTTAGCCAGCTCCTGTCGGGATGGATTTCACGGACGCAAGATAGGAAAGTGCTTGGACGCGCCCGCCGGAAGCGTGTCCTTCTTCCAGCGCAGCATGGCCGCAGGAAATCACGCGCGCATTCTTGCGCGCCGCGCGGCCAAGTCAAGTCCTGACGGGACCGGCCCAGGTTCAGGCATCCCGCCACCACGGTCCTTCGTGGCTGGATGGCCCTCCGGAAAGCACGACCAACAGCGCCGCTGTTGGTGGAGGGATGCGCGCCAGCGGCAGGCCCGACGCGGCGGCAGACGGCGCATCGTTTGACGCCTGCGGATGTGCGGCCTATAGTAACGCCCTATGAAAATCAACCTGACCACCCAGTCGCTTTTCCAACAGAAACTCCCGTCGGTGGTGCTGTTCGCCTTCGAGGGCGAACCCCCCAAAGTCCCCGCCAGCCTCGCCCCGCTCCTGCAGGGGCTCAACCGGCAGGAGTTTCACGGCGAGAACCAGCAGACGCTTTTGCTCCACACCGCGGGCCACGCCGACATCGCCGCCGCACGGGTGTTGCTCGTCGGGCTCGGCAAGCACCAAGACGTCACCCGCGAGCGGACACGGCGCGCGTTCGGCACCGCGTTAAAACGGCTGCGCGACGCCGGCATCGACCGCACGGCGGTGCAGGTCCACTGCCCCAGCCCGGATTCGCTCCAGACGATCGTCGAGGCGGCGGGCCTGGTGAGTTACCAGTTCACGCAATTCAAGGCAGACCAGCACAAGCCGGCGCTGGCGGCGCTGACGATCTGCGTGCCCGAGGGCAGCGACCTGCCGGCGACGCAACAGCTCATCAAGCGGGCGCAAGCCATCACCGAATCCGCGAACTACGCCCGCGACATCGCGAACCAGCCGGGCAACGTCGTGTACCCGTCCGTGATCGCCGCGTACGCCCGGCAGCTGGCCAAGGACACCGGGCTGAAGTGCACCGTCCTCGACAAGGCCGCCCTCCAGGCCGGCGGGTTCGGCGGGCTGCTGGCCGTCGGCGGCGGCAGCGCGCGCGAGCCGTACCTGATCACCCTCGAGCACCGCGGGGCCCGGGCTTCGTCCGCGAAACCCATTGCGCTGGTCGGCAAGGCGCTGACGTTTGACTCGGGCGGCATCTCGCTCAAGCCCGGGGAAAAGATGGACGAAATGAAGTTCGACAAGTGCGGCGGCTGCGCCGTGCTCGGCGCGATGCGCGCCATCGCCCTGCTGAAGCTGCCGGTCAACGTCATCGGCGTCATCGCCGCGGCCGAGAACATGCCGAGCGCCACCAGCTACCGCCCCGGCGACATCGTCACCAGTTACAAGGGCGCCGACCATCGCGCCGTCACCATCGAGGTGCTCAACACCGACGCCGAGGGCCGGGTCGTGCTCGGCGACGCGCTGGTGTACGCCCGCGAACGCCACCCGCAGGCGATCATCGACCTCGCGACGCTGACGGGCGCATGCGTCGTGGCGCTCGGCGGCTGCGCGGCGGGGCTGATGGGCAACGATGAGGCGCTGCAGGAGAAACTCCGGAGCGCCGGGGAGGCGACCGGGGAGCGGCTCTGGCCGCTGCCGCTGTGGCAGGACTACAAGGACAAGATCAAGAGCGATGTCGCCGACATCAAGAACACGGGCGGCCGCGAAGGCGGCGCGATCACGGCGGCGGCGTTTTTGGAGAAGTACGTCGGCAAGATCCCGTGGGCGCACCTCGACATCGCCGGCACGGCGTGGACGACGGAGGAGCGCCCCTACCTCGCGAAAGGCGCGACCGGTTTCGGCGTGCGGTTGCTGTTGGAAACGTTGACCCAGTGGGGCTCCGGCCTGAACCGCCCCCCGGCCGCCCCTGCGCGCTGAACGGGCCTGCAGAAGTTGGTTTTGACCGTCAGAACCGCGCGCCCGCCAGTTCACAGGCCCACTGGCTATAGCGCGAATAGCCGCCTGTGCCCAGCGTCTCCTGCTCTACCTTGTCGAAGACCGCCTTGAGTTCCGCCTGGTCTTCGGACCCCAGGACCGCATGGGTCACCTTGTAGAAACGTTCTTCTTTCCGCAGGTGTTCCTGCAGCAGCACCGCATAATCCTCGAGATAGCCTGCCACCAGTTCGCCGCTCCCGGCCTGACCGTCCATGAGCATCTGCCAGGCCACCGCCAGCGCTTCCGTCAGCTGGGCGAGCCGGCTGTGTTCGGCATGCAAACCGGCGACGGGCGAGGTGACCGAGGCGTGCCCCTTGCGCAGCAAGCTGACGAACAGCACAAACTCCTTGGCTTGGTGGCACTGGCTGACAAACCTGTCCAGGAATCCGACCAGTTCCAACCCAACCGGGTCAGCGACCGCGCCGGGCAGCGCCAGGCGCCGGGCATACGATCGCGCCACTTGCAGGGCAGGTGCGATCAACTGATGCTCGTGGTCCAGAATCTCCATGACATTCATACGGCACTACCTCGTCGGACGGAAGCGTCACCGGCGGACCGGACAGTTCGGACCCATCAGCTCGGCTTCCACAGAAGAAAGTGTAGCGCTATCCGCTCGCGCTTGACTAGCGGACAAGGGTCCTAATGTTGGTTAGGACTGATTCCTACAGACCTGGGGCCTGGGGCCGGCCCGCTGAGGCGGAACAGCGACCACGGAACCACACGGAGGGGGCACTGCACAGGACAAACCATCCACAGATCGCCCGGATGGGGAACGAGACACGGAAACCGGGCAAGCAAAGCATCCTCGGAACATGGGTAAACGGCACAATTAGACTGACGCCATTCCGCAAAGCCGCCACGCAACCCTTGGTGTTCCGTGTTCATCCGTGGCAGCCCGGCCCACCTTTGCGCCTTCGCTCTTTGCTTGGCGACTTTGCGTTAAGAGTTTTTGGGCTTTTGGTCGGGGCCGGCGGGCGCGCGCAGGCTCACAGCCCGGCCACGGCCAGGTACTTGAGCTCGAGATACTCCTCGATGCCGTGGCGGGAGCCTTCGCGTCCGAGGCCCGATTGCTTGACGCCGCCGAAGGGCGCGACCTCGTTGGAGATCAGGCCGGTATTGATGCCGACCATGCCGTAGTCGAGCGCCTCGGCCACGCGCCAGACGCGGCCGAGGTCACGGCTGTAGAAATAGGCGGCCAGGCCCAATTCGGTATCGTTGGCCAGGCGCACGGCCTCGGCTTCGTCCCTGAAGCGGAAGAGCGGCGCCACCGGGCCGAAGACCTCCTCGCGCGCCAGCCGCATCGCGGGCGTGGCCCCGGACAGCACGGTCGGCTCGAAGAAGGTGCGGCCGAGCGCATGGCGCCGGCCGCCGCAGAGCACGCGCGCGCCCTGCGCCACGGCGTCGGCCAGCAGCTCCTCGACCTTGGCCAGGCCCGCGCCATCGATCAGCGGGCCTTGCGTGACGCCCTCTTCCAGCCCGTTGCCGACCTTGAGCCCGGCGACGGCGGCGGCGAGCTGCCGCGCGAAGGCGTCGTACACGCCCTCCTGCACCAGAAAGCGGTTGGCACAGACGCAGGTCTGGCCCGAGTTGCGGTACTTCGAAACCATGGCACCGGCGACGGCGGCGTCGAGATCGGCGTCGTCGAAGACGATGAACGGCGCATTGCCGCCGAGCTCCAGCGACAGCTTCTTGATGGTCGGCGCGCACTGGGCCATCAGCAGCCGGCCGACCTCGGTCGAGCCGGTGAAGGACAGCTTCCGCACGGTGGGATTCGCGGTGAGCTCGCCGCCGATCGCCGCCGACGGGCCGGTCACGACGTTGAGCACGCCGGGCGGCAGGCCCGCCTGCTGGCCCAGCCAGGCCAGCGCCAGGGCGGACAGCGGCGTCTGACCCGCCGGCTTGACCACCACGGTGCAGCCGGCCGCCAGCGCCGGGGCGACCTTGCGCGTGAGCATCGCCGCCGGGAAGTTCCACGGCGTGATCGCGGCGCAAACGCCGACCGGCTGCTTGAGCACGAGCAGGCGGCGGTCCGGCAGCGGCGCAGGAATCACCTCGCCGTACACCCGCCGCGCCTCCTCGGCGAACCACTCGATGAAGGACGCCGCGTAGGCGATCTCGCCGCGCGCCTCGGCCAGCGGCTTGCCCTGCTCCAGGGTCATCAGCCGCGCCAGATCCTCCTGATTGTCCATGATCAGCTCGAACCAGCGCTTCAGGAGTTTCGCGCGCGCACCGGCGGTCAGCGCCCGCCAGGGCAGGAACGCCGCCTGCGCCGCCTCGATCGCGCGCCGGGTTTCGGCCGCGCCGCAGCGGGGCACGGAGCCGACCAGCTCGCCCGTGGCCGGATTGCGGACCTCGAGGCCGGCGTCGCCGGCCGCCAGCCACCCGCCGTTGATCAGGCACTCATGCCGCAGGAGTTGAGGGTTCTTCATTCGGATAGCCCGGGGTTGGACGCACCGCCGACGGCGCGTCGGGTGGAGACCGCACGCTGGCTTTGAAAAAGCATGCGCGTATTTTCACGGGCCGTCCGGCAGCGGTCAAGCCCTGTTTCGTCCCTACGGAGTGCTTGACTCTCCAGCGGAGAGCGCAAGAATAGCGCCCGCTTCGTCCGCACATCGCGATCGGACAAGGCGCCTGCGGGCGGTTGTGGCGGTATGTTTTCGGAAAGGAAAACGAATCATGAAAAAAAGCTGGCTGACGGGGTTGTTGGCGGTGGTGGTGGTCATGCTGATGAGCACCACGACGGCATGGGCGGGCGACTATTGGCACAAGATCGGCGAGTTGACGAAGGGTGGCAAGCTCGCCGTGAACCGGCAGGTCTCCGCCTGCCGCCTGGAAAGTGTCGATGGCGTGTCCACCATCAATACGCTGGTGGTCTTCGATGGCGACAAGAAGCGCGGCATCCCCGTCACGACGAAACTCCAAAAAGGCGAGACCAAGGACATCGAGCTGGGCAACAAGGTCAACGTGACCGAGCTGGGCATGAGCCTGCAAACCACCGGCCGGCTGTTCGTGTACATCAAGTGACCCGGTCGCGGCGCTTGGCGTGTTTCCATAATTGCTGAAAACTCCATCCTCAAACGTTTGAGCTTGACCGGCGCGGCGGGCTGTGGCAGCGTCCGCGCCGGTTTTTCAACCCAGGAGAAAACGATGAAATATGGTCTGAATATCCGTCCCGACGGCGCGCTCGACTTCCTGTCGCTCGGCGCGCTCGTGCACCGGCTCGATCCGGGCATCATCCCGTTCCGCAAGGCGACGCACTGCGACATCCACGTCAGCGGTGGCGAGTTCAACGTCTCGGCGAACCTGTCCGACTGTTTCCGCCTGAAGACCGCCATCGCGTCGGCGATGGTGGACTATCCGATCGGCGACCTGATCGCCGAGCGCGTCCGCGCGATGGGCGTGAAGCCCTACTACAAGAACTTCAAGCACGACGGCGTCCACGGCCCGAACATGGCCACCGTCTTCAGCGACCGCGGCCAGGGCGTGCGCGCGCCGGTCGTGTTCTATAACCGCTGCAACGAAGCCGCGCAGCAGCTCAAGCCCGGCGACTTCAACTGGAAAGAGATCTTCGCGAGCGGTGTCCGCTGGTTCCACAGCGGCGGCATTTTCGCGGCGCTCTCGACGACGACCGCCGAGGTCATCATCGAGGCCATGCAGGCCGCCAAGGCGGCGGGCGCGATCACCTCGTTCGACCTCAACTACCGCGCGAAGCTCTGGAACATCGTCGGCGGCCACGAGCGCGCCGTCGCGGTGCTCGACCAGATCATCAAGAACGTGGACGTCATCGTCGGCAACGAGGAAGACCTCCAGCTCGGCCTCGGCATCCCCGGCCCGGAAGTCGCGGCGAAGTCCAAGCTCGATCCGAGCGCGTTCTTCAGCATGATGGGCAACGTGCTCAAGAAGCACCCGCACGTCAAGGTGGTCGCCACCACGCTGCGCGAGGTCCACTCGACCAACCGCCACAGCTGGAGCGCGGTCGCCTGGATCAACGGCCAGACCTACCAGGCCCCGACCTGCGAGCTGGACGTCGTGGACCGCGTCGGCGGCGGCGACGGCTACGCGGCCGGCTTCATCTACGGCCTGCTCTCCGGCGTCGAGGAGCAGGAGGCGGTCAACCTCGGCTGGGCGCACGGCGCGCTGCTGACGACCTTCGTCGGCGACACGACCATGGCCACGCTCGAGCAGGTCAAGGCCCTGTCCAAGGGCGGCTCCGCGCGCATCCAGCGCTGAGCCTCGCAAAAGGCAACGAAAACCGGATGGCGGTAAACGCCATCCGGTTTTTGTTGCCTGTGGTAGTGGGTTCAGTTCATACCGACCCGCTGCTGGCACAAATAAATTCCTTCGGTAGTTCCAATAGCGCTTCTTCAGGGGCGTCTACATCCCATATATGTTCCCAGCCACCAGTGGCATAATCCGCGACATGGATAGCATCACCCCATTTCTTTAACCAATCTCGGACACGGTCGAAATCCGCGGAACTTTCATCATGCTCAACGAAGATGGTTGCTCGTTTTCTCATGGTTTTGACTCGCCTACGGCCATGCTAGGGCAGCGGCGAGGGCGCGGCAAGCGCGGGTTTGGGTGCGCCGCGTTCTCACGAACGCGGCTACGAGGTTTTTTCCCGTAGCCGCACTCGTCAGAGTGCGGCCAACCCAAACCGCAACCAAAAGCCGAACACGAGCTTCCGGTTTTCCAAGGTTTGGGAAAACACCGGTTCCATTTTCCAAGGCTTGGAAAGATTTGCGCCGGGGCGGGCGCGGTTGGGGCGGGCCGCGTTCGACGGTTCGACGTGCTCACCGCAGGCGAACGCGGCTACGAATTATTCTCCGTGGCTGCACTCGTCAGAGTGCGGTCAGCCCGAACCAGAACCCAAAACCAACACGCGCTTCCGGTTTTCCAAGGTTTTAAAAAACACCGGTTTCACTATCCAATGTTTGGAAAAGTTTGCGGCAGCTTTAGGCGCGACCGCACGCGATCCAGTCGGCGACGCGCAGCCGGATGCGCTCCAGGCGTTCGTCGGACAGCGCCCCCAGTTTGCCTTGCAGCACATCAGCGGCCACCACGGCGAGGCGTGTGACGCGGATGACGCTGTCCACCTTGAGTCCGGTTTGCACAAAGTCGGCGTCGGGCCGCCTTGCAACTTCATCCATGCCGGCGATTTCATGGCGCAGTTGCGAGGAAATCATGCAGATCAGCCAGTCGTCGTGGAGGCCGGGACATCGGCGAAGCACGAGGGCGGGCCGCAGCTTGCCTGGGCTTTGATCCGTTTGCGGAAAGGCGAAGACGACCACCTGGCCGGCCTGGATCACCGGAAGGTTTCCTTCAGATCGGCGGTGGTATAGGGCGAGGGTTCATCTTCCATGCCGCGCATGGCCGCGGCGAGCGCGAAGGCCGACCATGCACCGCCGCGCTCGCGCAGGACGCCGGGTTTCGCCTTGGCCTCCAGAAACTCGACGAAGTCCAGCACCTCGCGCTGCTCCGCTTCCGGCAGTTCCAAGACATGTTGCGCTATAGCTTGTGCAGTCGTCATATAACACCACAGCGGGAACCTAGCACTCCGTCCCGCCCGGTTCAACGTCATAACAACCAGACCGTGGGCCGACGCCCATAGGCACCGAACAGCGGCGTTTCGCGGCACGTTCTTCCAAGCATTGGAAAATCACCGTTTCCGGTTTCCAATCCGCGGAAAAGTTTGCGACGAGGTAAGGCGGGCGCGGTTGGGGTGGACCGCGTTCTCACGAACGCGGCTACGGAGTTTTCGCCCGTAGCCGCACTCGTCAGAGTGCGGCCAGCCCCAACCGCAACCAAAAACCGAACAAGCGCCGCTTTTTCCCGCCAGTCCTGCCGGCGCCCGCGAGGACTTCCGTGCCCAAATATTTCTTTCCGTGACCGCAAGGCGGGGCGCGGTTATAGTGCCGCCATGCTTGATCAACAAAATATCCGTGCGCTGGTCCGCGGCGAACACGGCGCGCCGCTCGATGTCCTCGGCCCGCACGCGACCGGCGCCGACCGGCCCGGCGTGGTGATCCGCACGATGCAGCCGCACGCGGCGCGCGTCGAGGTGGTCGAGGCCGCCGGCGGCGCGGCCCTCCTCATGGAGCGCCTGCATCCGGAAGGGCTGTTCGAACTGTTCCTGCCGGGCCGCGCGGTGTTCGCCTACCGGCTGCGCATGACCGGCGCGGACGGGCACGCCTGGGAGGTGGAGGACCCGTACCGCTTCCCGAAAATCATCACCGATTTCGACATGCACCTCTTCGGCGAGGGCACGCACTTCCGCACCTACGAGAAGATGGGCTCGCACGTGATGACGCTGGAAGGCGTCAAGGGCGTCCACTTCGCGGTGTGGGCGCCGAACGCGCAGCGCGTCAGCGTGGTCGGCGACTTCAACCGCTGGGACGGCCGCATCCATCCGCTGCAGCGGCGCGGCACCGGCGGGCTGTGGGAGGTGTTCATCCCCGGCCTGCAGCAGGGCGACCTGTATAAGTACGAGATCAAGGGCAAGGGCAACTTCATCGCGGCCAAGTCCGACCCCTACGCGTTTGCGGCGGAGGTGCGGCCGCAGACGGCGTCGCGCGTGTGGGACATGCGCGCCTACCAGTGGCAGGACGCGGCGTGGATGCAGCAGCGCAAGAAGACGCCCTGGCACAGCGAGCCGATCAACGTCTACGAGGTGCACCTGGCCTCGTGGCGGCGCATGCCGGACGAGGAGAACCGCTGGCTGACCTACCGCGAGCTGGCGGCGCAGCTCATCCCCTACGTCAAGGAAATGGGCTTCACCCACATCGAGCTGCTGCCGATCTCGGAGCATCCGTTCGACGGCTCGTGGGGCTACCAGACGATCGGCTACTTCGCGCCGACCTCGCGCTTCGGCTCGCCGGACGACTTCGCGTTCTTCGTGGACCAGTGCCACCAGGCCGGCATCGGCGTGCTGCTCGACTGGGTGCCGGCGCACTTCCCGCGCGACGGCCACGGCCTCGCCTACTTCGACGGCACGCACCTCTACGAGCACGCCGACCCGCGCATGGGCGAGCACAAGGACTGGGGCACGCTGATCTTCAACTACGGCCGCAACGAGGTCCGCGCCTTCCTGCTCTCCAACGCGGTCTACTGGGCCGACGTGTACCACATCGACGGCCTGCGCGTGGACGCCGTCGCGAGCATGCTCTACCTCGACTACTCGCGCAAAGCCGGCGAGTGGATCCCGAACAAGTTCGGCGGCCGCGAGAACCTCGACGCCGTGGACTTCCTGAAGAAATTCAACGAGGTCATCCACGCCGAGTACCCCGGCTTCCTGACGTTCGCCGAGGAGTCCACCGCCTGGCCGATGGTCTCCCGCCCGGTCTACCTCGGCGGGCTCGGCTTCGACTTCAAGTGGAACATGGGCTGGATGCACGACGTGCTGCAGTACTTCAGCAAGGACCCGGTCCACCGGAAGTTCCACCACCACGACCTGACCTTCTCGCTGATCTACGCCTTCACCGAGAATTTCATCCTGCCGTTCTCGCACGACGAGGTCGTCCATGGCAAGGGCTCCATGCTCGGCAAGATGCCCGGCGACGACTGGCGCAAGTTCGCCAACCTGCGCACGCTCTACGCCTTCATGTATGCGCACCCCGGCAAGAAGCTGCTCTTCATGGGCTGCGAGTTCGCCCAGGGCGTCGAGTGGAACTACCAGGAAAGCCTCGACTGGCACCTGCTGAAGTATCCGCTCCACGCCAAGATGCGCGCGCTCGTCTCCGAGCTGAACCACCTCAGCCGCGCGCTGCCCGCGCTGCACCAGGTGGACTTCACCTGGGAAGGCTTCCAGTGGATCGACCTGCACGACTCGCAGCAGAGCGTCGTCAGCTTCATCCGGCGCGGCAAGAAACCGGCCGACGACCTCGTCTGCGTCTGCAACTGCACGCCCGTGCCGCGCGCCGGCTACCGCATCGGCGTGCCGTGCGCCACGCCGCTGGAGGTCGTCCTCAACACCGACGCGGACAAGTTCGGCGGCAGCAACAGCCCGCTGCCGGCGCAGCTCGTGCCGGAGGCCAAGCCGTGGCAGAACCAGACGCACTCCGTCGTCCTGACCCTGCCGCCGCTCGCCGCGCTCTACCTCAAGCCCCTCGCGCCGCCGGCGGCGCCGAAGGCAGAGGTCAGAGAACAGAAGTCAGAGGTCAGCGGTCAGCCAGCGGCAGGCGGCACGGCGAAATAGGCCGGTTTCAAAAAGCCGAATTTTCTTGCGGCGGTGGCGGCGGGGCTCTATGGAAGGCGCATGAAAATTACCCTCTTGCTCGGTGTCGTGTGCGCGGGGTCGCTGGCCGCGGGTGCGGTGGAGAACTGGCCGCAGTTCCGCGGGCCGGACGGCCAGGGGCACGCCGATGAAGCGCAGCTCCCGGCAGCGTGGAGCACGAACCGGAATGTGACCTGGCGGACGGAGCTGCCCGGCAAGGGGTACTCGTCGCCGGTGATCTGGGGCAACCAGCTCTGGATGACCGCCGCACTGGAAAACGGGCTCTCGTTCCACGCGCTGTGCGTGGACAAGGCCAGCGGCAAGCTGCTCCATGATGTGGAGCTGTTCCGGCGCGAAAAGGCGATGGCCATCCAGAACAAGAACAGCCACGCCTCGCCGACGCCGGTGATCGAAGACGGCCGCGTCTGGGTAAATTTTGGCACCACCGGCACCGCCTGCCTGGACACCGGCACCGGCCAGGTGCTCTGGCGCTCGACGGAGTTGCAGCTGGATCACATCGTCGGCCCCGGCAGCTCGCCGGTGCTCTACCGGAACCTGCTCATCCTGACGTGCGATGGCGGCGACGTGCAGTATGTGGCCGCGCTGGACAAGCTGACCGGGAAGCTGGCCTGGAAGACGCCGCGCTCCGGCCGGCTGCGGCCGAAGGATGATGTGAAGAAAGCCTTCTGCACGCCGCTCATCACCGCGATCGAGGGCCGCGACCAGCTGCTCAGCCCCGGCGCCGACTGGGTCTATGGCTACGAACCGCTGACCGGCAAAGAAATCTGGCGCGTCGGCTACAATGGTTTTTCCACGGTGCCGCGCCCGGTGGTGGGCCACGGCCTGGTCTACATCTGCACCGGCTTCATGCAGTCGGAACTCTGGGCCATCCGCCTCGGGGCGCACGGCGATGCGACCGCGACGCACGTCGCGTGGAAGTGCACCAAGAAGATGCCGTTGAAGCCTTCGCTGCTGCTGGTGGGCGACGAACTGTACGCGGTCAGCGACACGAGCACCGCGACCTGCTTCGACGCGAAGACGGGAACGCTGCTGTGGGAGCAGCGGCTCGGCGGGAATTTTTCCGCGTCGCCGATCCTGGCCAACGGCACAATCTATTTCTTCAGCGAGGAAGGCAAGGCCAGCCTCGTCGCACCCGGCCGCGAATTCAAGCTGCTCGCGACGAACGAACTGGGTGAGCGCATCATGGCCAGCCCCGCCATCAGCAGCAACACCCTGTTCCTGCGCACCGACAAGGCGCTCTACCGCATCGAAGAGCGGCGCTGAGCACCCCGGCACGACCGACCCTCCGCACGGTCTTTTCCCGGCCTTGAAAAAAACCGCCGCCCTTTCCGGGTCAGGAAAGAGCGGCGGCACCGTCCGGCGTCACTTCATTTGCCATACATCAGCTTGAGCTGCTCGACGCGGGGGAACTCGGTATAGAACTCGCCCTGCGGGCCGACAAAGCCGGTGCCGGAACGCTTGATGGAGACGGGCGTATAGGTGCCTTTGGCATTGGGGATGTTGATGACGTACACGTCGTTGGTCATCCCGGCGGCTTCGGCGGCGGGTGTGTTCTCCGCCGCGACGACCGGCGCGGGCGCGGGTGCGATGTACGGCGCCTTGCCGGGCATCGGCATGGGCGTCGGCACCGGCACGTTCATGACCGGCGGCGGCGGGGGCGGCGTGCTGGGCGCCGGAATGTTGATGATCGTGGTCTGGGGCTGGGCCGTCAGCACGGTCACCGGCGCGGTCATCGTGGCCATGCGCGGCACGAGCACGCTGGGCATCGGCACCACCTGGTAGCCGTAGGCGGTCCGCATGTAGGTGACACCGTTGATCAGGTAGTAGAGCGTGCCGTCCACGACGACCTGCTGACAACCCTCGGGCACGGCCGTCACCACGGCCCCGACGGGCGCGGGCACGACGACATACCCCTCGGAGGCGCGCCGGTAGTACATGCCTTCCCAGTAGGCGTATTCCAGGCCACCCAGGAAGAGGCAGGCCATGCCCAACGGCAGGTCGCGCACGATGTGGCCGTGCGGTTGATAGTGCGACGAATAGGGGAAGCGCATCGGCGGTCCGCCGTGATGCCCATCCCAACCGCCGCCACCACGCTGGGCCTGCGCGAGCGGGCTGGCGACCACGGCGACGGCCAGCGGAATCCACATTAATCTTTTCATATGCCTGCTCCTGCTTGGATGCGGGCCGGTTGGTTCGGGTCCGGCCTCTGGATCCTAAGTCGCGCCAGACCGTTTTCCGGTTACAACGGCCGGCGTTCCCCACCCACGCGTCCACTATACGCCTCCGCCGCCGCCCGGCAGAAAGAATTTCCGCGTTTGCCAAGCGGCGGCGGGCGGCGGTATGCTGCATGACCTTAAACGTTCAACCCCTGTGTGAGGAGCCAAGCATGAAGGAAAAGTCGGCTGCGGTCATTTCGGGCTCGGGTCTTTCCCGGCGTGTTTTCTTACAGCGCGCGTCCCTGGCGACAGCGGCATTCACCATCCTGCCGCGCCACGTGCTCAGCGGCGCGGGGCAGACGCCGCCCAGCGCCAAGCTGAACATCGCCGCCGTCGGCGTCGGCGGCATGGGCCACAACAACCTCAAGCGCTGCGCCGAGGGCAACAACATCGTCGCGCTCTGCGACGTGGACCACAAGCTCGCCGGCAAGGCGTTCAAGGAATTTCCCGCGGCCAGGACCTACAAGGATTTCCGCGTGATGTTCGACCAGCAGCAGGACATCGACGCCGTGATCATCGCGACGCCGGACCACACGCACGCGCCGATCGCGCTGGCGGCGATGGAGCGCGGCAAGCACGTCTACGTGCAGAAGCCTCTCGCCCACTCGGTCAAGGAAGTCCGCCTGATGACCGAGGCCGCCCGGAAGTACAAGGTCGTCACACAGATGGGCAACCAGGGCCACTCCGGCGAAGGCTGCCGCCTGACCCGCGAATGGATCCTCGACGGCGCGATCGGCAACGTCCACGAGGTGCATTGCTGGACGAACCGCCCCGTGTGGCCGCAGGGCATCGAGGTCGGCCGGCCGGCCGAGAAGCCCGCCGTGCCCGAGCACCTCGACTGGGATTTGTGGATCGGCCCCGCCGCGATGCGGCCCTATCACCCGACCTATCATCCGCGCAGCTGGCGCGCGTGGTGGGACTTCGGCACCGGCTCGCTGGGCGACCTCGGCTGCCACATCATGGACGCGCCCTTCTGGGTGCTCGACCTGAAATATCCCAGCAGCGTCGAAGGCAACATCTCCACCTACTGGGGCGACTTCTGGAAAAAGACGACGCCGAAGAACGAGCAGTATCCGCGCTCGACCATCGTCCGCTACAAGTTCCCCGCGCGCGGCGCCCTGCCGCCGGTCCGGCTGACGTGGTGGGACGGCGGGCTGATGCCGCCGCGCCCCGAGGAGCTCGCGCCCGGCCAGCCGATGGGCGACGACGACGGCGGCGTGCTGTTCATCGGCGACAAGGGCCAGCTCATCTGCGGCTGCTACGGCAAGAATCCGCGCCTGCTGCCCGACGACGCGATGCGCGCCTACAAGAAACCCGCGAAGACCCTCGCGCGCATCCCGGAAGGCGAGAACGGCCACGAGCAGGACTGGCTCCGCGCCTGCAAGGGCGGCGCGCCCGCGTGCTCGAACTTCGACTATGCCGGTCCGCTTTCGGAGATGGTGTTGATGGGCAACCTCGCCGTGCGCTTCCCCGAGCGCAAGATCCTGTGGGCCGGCGAGCAGATGGCCGTCACCAACGATCCCGAGGCCAACGCGTTCCTCACGCCGAACTACCGCGAGGGCTGGAAGCTCGGCTGAGCCGCGCAGTTTTCCAAGGCTTGGCAGCCGGCGCCTCCGGTTCTTCCCAGCCTTGGGCCGGTGGCCCGCGCCGCGGCATTTCCGGCTTCCCCCGCCTGCGCACTCTTGTTAATTTCCGCGCCGGAGGAGTTCGGGACACCGGAGCAAACGGCAAAGGAGACGAGTATGCTGGCGATGCGGGGCGGGTGGCTAGGGGTGGTGTTGTTGATGACGGGATGGGCGGGCGCCGGCCCGGCCCACATGGCGGCCAGCGCGGAGGGCAAACCGGCGACGGGGCTGATTCAAGATTTTCCCATCGACGCGAAGTTGTTCAAGACACCGCGCGAATATTTTGCCAAGAACGTGCCGGGAAAAATCTACCGGGCCTACAAGGCCCGGAAAAACATCTTCTGCGCCAAAGGGACGCCGGAAGAGGACCTCTCCCACGACGGCCAGCAGGGCGCCCTCGTCTACGTCCCCGCCAGCTACGATGGCAGCAAACCGTTCGGCCTCTATCTGCACTACAGCCCCGGCGCGCGCGGCATCGCACCCTCGCGCGAGTGGCAGGCGCTGCTGGACAAATTCGAGCTGATCTACGTAAGCGCGCACCAGACGGCGAACAGCACGCCCGACCTGCACCGCATCGGGCTCGGCGTGGACAGCGTCGCCTCGGTCAAGCAGCACTACAAAATAGCCGACGAACGCGTGTTCGTCGGCGGCCTGTCCGGCGGCGGGCATATGGGCATGTTCACGCAGATGATGTTCCCGGAGGTTTTTCACGGCGCGGTCAGCCACGCGGCGCAGAGCTATCTGCCGACCGCGACCACCGGCGGCCACTTCCCCGGACTGCAGCTCGGCGACATCAAAAGCCCCCCGCGCAACCTGCGCAAGTGGGTCGTCATCTCCGGCGACAAGGACAAAAACTACGAGGAGATCAAGAAGACCAGCAAGGACTGGCAGCACGCCCACCTGCTCTACAAGTTCATCGACGTACCCGGCATGGCGCACGCCAATGCCAGCGCCGCCGCGCTGGAGGAAGCCCTGACGTGGATCGGCGCCCAGCCGGCGGGCATGGCGGGGAAATAACGCCGGTCAGTGTAGGTCAGGTAAAAATTATGAACACGTTCAAAGAACTCAAGCCCGCGGAACTCCAGGACAACCCGTTCAAGCTGATCGGCACCGATTGGATGCTGATCACGGCGGGGATGGAAGGCGCGTTCAACACGATGACCGCCAGCTGGGGCGGACTCGGGGTGCTCTGGGAGCAGGACGTGGCGTTCGCGTTCGTGCGGCCGACGCGCCACACGTTCGGCTTCATGGAGCAGGCGCCGGTGTTCACGCTCTCGTTCTTCGCCGAGCAGCACCGGCCGGCGCTGGACTACTGCGGCACGCATTCGGGGCGTGACGTGAACAAGGTCGCCCAGACCGGGCTGACCCCGGAGTTTGGCGCGGCGGGCGAAATCTATTTCGCCGAGGCGCGGCTCGTGCTCGTCTGCCGCAAGCTGCACGCGCAAGACCTCGACCCGGCCGGCTTCCGCGACCCGGCCCTTGCCGGGTTCTACCCGCAGCGCGACTACCACCGCCTCTACGTCGGGGGGATCCTCCGCGCCCTGGCCCGCTGACGGCGCCGGTTTGCAATGGCCGGTTTTGGCGGTACACTCGCCCTCACAAAAAGGAAAACATGAGCAAGAAAACACTGGTCGTCACCTATTTACCCAGCGGCGAGCGCTCGAACACGAAGCAGCTGGTGGACGCGTTCCTCGCGGCCGCCAAGGGCAAGACGCAGGTCGAGCACCTCGATCTGCTGCAGGAAGTGCCGGACTTCTTCACCGCCGAAAGCCTCGGCGCCTACGTCACCCGCAACTACATGGGCCAGCCGCTCGCGCCGACGCAGACCGCGGCGATCGCGAAGATGGACCGCATGACCGCGCAGCTCAAGACGGCGGACGTCGTCGTCGTCGCCTTCCCGATGCACAACTTCGGGCCGCCCGCCGCGGTCAAGGCGTGGTTCGATTCCATCCTGCTCAAGGGCCAGACGTGGGACCTGAACGCCGGCGGGTTCGTCGGGCTCATGAAGGGCAGGAAGGCGCTGATTCTCAACACCAGCGGCGGCGCCTACGAAGGCCCGATGGCCGGCTGGGAACACGCGGTCAGCCTCTCCAAGGTCGAATTCACCTTCATGGGCTATGACGCCATCGAGGCCATCACCGCCCCCGGCATGAATGCGAACCCGGCCAAGGCGCCGGAAAGCATCGCGTCCGCGGTGGCGAAGATCAAGGCGCTCGTCGCGACCTGGTACTCCTGATCGCCGGAACGCTTCAGAGCAGGTTCGGTTTCTCGCCGGCTTCGAACGCCTTCATGACCGCGGCGGCTTTCTCGCGGGTGGAAAGGTCGGGATAGTTCGGCGCGGCGCTGATGCCCTTGGCGGCCAGCAGGCGCGCCACGGCGAGCCGCGCCTGCTGCGCCTCGTTGATGGCGTCGGCGAGGATGCGCGTGCATTCCTGCGGCGCGTGGAAGCCGACGCCGTTGTTGGCGGAGACAAAGTCCCAGCGGAACTGCGCGTGCCGCACGAGCTGGCGCGCGGGTGCGAGGCCGGCCTCGGCCACGCCGGCCTGCATGGCGGCGGCGATGTCGAGGTGCGCGCCGACGAGCGCCTGCTCGGCGTTCAGCTTGACCGCCTGCACCTTGGCCTGGATGCCCTCGACGCGCTGGCGGATCTCGTCCTCGCCCCAGCGGTGGCAGACGGCGCAGCTGTTGGCGATATTCAGCAGCGGGCTCTGCACATGGTGGTCGGTGAACTTGACGCCGCCTTCGCTGCGGTACGGCATGTGGCAGTCGGCGCAGGCGACGCCGCGCGCGGCGTGGATGCCCTGGCTGTAGACCTCGAAATCGGGATGCTGCGCCTTGAGCATCGGCGTCTTGGAAACGGCGTGGACATAGTCCGTGAACTTGATTTCGTCGTAGTAGGAGATGATCTGGTCCACGTTCAGGCCCTTGGCCCACGGGAACGTCAGGTAGTACTTGTCCTTGAAATAGTATTCCACGTGGCACTGCGCGCAGACGAGCGAGCGCATCTCCTGGTGCGTGGCGTCCTCGATTTTCCGGCCCTGCGCGGCGAAGGCTTCCTTGAGCGCCGGCCGCGTGATGCGCAGGTTCATCGTCGCCGGGTCGTGGCAGTCCTGGCAGCCGATCGGGTGCGTGACGCGAGCCTTGAGGTCGGCGAAATGATTCTTATAAAACCCATCCACGCCCATTTCGGCCATCAGCCTGGGCACATCGGTGCTCTTGCACGTCCAGCACGTGGCCATGTTCGCCGCCGTCACGCGCTTGGTGCCGGTGACATCCTCGATCGCGTGATAGTGCCCGCGCGCCTGCTTGTATTCCTTGCTGAACGGATAGCCGGCAAAGAGGATGACCTGCAACGGGTCGCGCTCGAGGTAGTCGCGCTGCGTGGCGCCGCCGAAGAGCGTGGGCGGGTTGGTCGCGCGGGTGCGCAGGTAGCTCTCGTATTCGCGCGGATAGTTCTGGCCCCAGACGGCGTTGTCCGGCTCCCATTGCGCGATCGGCTTGAGCACCAGCGCCGGGCGCTGTGCCTCCCAGCGGCGCTCCATGATGCTCACCGCCAGCAGGGCAAGCACGAGGATGATGCCTGCGGTCATGGAAAAAACCAGCGGCCCGACCCACCTGGGAAGCTGTTTTTCGGACGACGATTCGGTGTTGCTCATGGTTGTGCTCCTGCTTTCGCTTTCATCCACTCCAGGCCGGCGGCCGGGATCGGCGGCCGGTTCGCGTTGGGCGTGCCGGACAGGCTGATCACGCGGCCGTGCGCGCCGCTGTGGCAGTCCCAGCACCGCCGCTCGGTCACCGCCGCCAAGCGTGCCATCATAAACTGGTTTGCATGGCAGCGCAGGCAGTTGCCCTGCACCACCGGCTTCGCGCCCTCGGAAAGTTCCAGCACCTGCGGCTCCAGCCGGAACGTGAACACGTAGGAGTGCCGCAGGCCGTCGCGCGCCTGGAAGGCCAGTGTCGCCACGGGATTCTGGTGCGGCAGGTGGCAGTCGCCGCACTCGGCCACCTGCGCGTGGCTGCCGTGCTGCCACGTCGCGTAGGCGTTGTTCATCACGTGACAGTTGAGGCACGCCTCGGGCTTGTCGGACATGTAGGAGGCCGCGCGCGAGATGTGCGCCACGACCAGCGCCAGCCCGCAGGCCGCGCCGCCAAGCGCAAACAGCGGCACCCGCCAGCCCGGCGGCAGCGGGAGCAACAACAGCCAGTCTCGAAAATTAAATTTCATCGCACATATTTAACAACTGCATTATAGCCGTTGGACGCGCCGAACCAATCTGATATTTTCCCGCACCCGTGAATTCATTTCGCAAGGCCATGCAGTGGTTCAACCTCGCGCTCATCTTCGGGCTGCTGGGGCTGGCGATCGCCGGCTCGTTCCTCGGCGCCGAGCGCGCGAAGGAGCTGTTCAACGCGCCGCCGCTCTGGCCCGTCTGGACCCTGCTCACGCTCGGGCTGCTCGCCGGTTTCTGCATGTTCGCCACCCAGATGCGCAACCCCGGCCTCGCCGCGCTGCACGCCGGCTGCCTCCTGATCCTGCTCGGGTCGTTCTGGAATTCCCACGCCGGCCATGCGCTCGCCGCGCGATGCGGCCTGGCGGGGAAAATCCCGTGGAGCTACCTCGTCCTGCACGAGGGCGAGCTCAGCGACCTCCTCCGCGACGAGTCGCTGGTCCAGCCGCTCGGCCGCCTCGGCTTCGGCGTCCGGCTCGACAAATTCGGCATGGACTTCTATCCGCAGCGCCGGGCCGATGTCGAACCCGAGGTCAAACAATACCGCAGCAGCGTCAGCCTCTTCAGCGGCACGCAGGTGGTCCCCGCCGAGGTCAGCGTCAACCACCCGCTGCACGTCCGCGGCTACCACCTCTACCAGATCTCATGGGGCCGCGACCCCGACCCCTACTCCGTCCTGCTCGTCGCCAGCGACTCCGGCCTGACCGTGGTCTATGCCGGCTTCGTGCTGCTCGTGTTCGGCGGCGCCGTCCGGTTCTGGCTCCGCCGAAAAAACAGGGACGGCGGCGGCATGCCGCCGCAGCCCGCAGCCACAGCGGGAGGCGCCGCATGATGGTGCACGCGACGCCGCTCGGCGCAACGATCTACACCGCGCTCGCCGCCTATGCCTGCGCCTTGGTCGCGCAGCTCGTGCGCCGGCCGCGCGCGGGCCGCGCCCTGCTGGCGGCCGGCGCGGCGCTGGCGCTCGGCGCGCTGGCCTGGCGCTGGCTGGAAACCGGCCATGTGCCGCTCCAAAACCTGTTCGAGATTTTCCTGGTGATGAGCGTGGCGATCTGCCCGCTCGCCTGGTGCTGCCGCCGCTGGCTGCCCGCCCCGGTCGAGGCGCTCGACCCGCTGCTCGGTTTTCTCGTCCTGTTTCCGGTCGGCTTCGTCTTCAGCGCCGAACCGCGCGACCTGCCGCCCGCGCTGCAAAGTTTTCTCTTCGTGCCGCATGTCGCGGTCTACCTCGCCGCCTATCTCCTGCTCGCCCGCGCCGCGCTCACGGCGGTGTCGCTTTTTTGGAAACGGAAAGCTTCCCTTCCGCAAATCGGCACTCTTCAATCATCAATCTTCAATTCTTCCGACCGTCTCGCCCGCGCGGGGTTCCCGCTGCTGACCGCGGGCCTCATCCTCGGCGCGCTCTGGGGCAAGCTCGCGTGGGGCGACTACTGGCACTGGGACCCGAAGGAGATGTGGTCGCTGGCGACCTGGCTGCTCTACTGCGGCTATTTCCACTTCCGCGCGATGACCGGGGCGCGCTACCCGCGCACCTGCGCCGCGCTGCTCGTCGCCGGCCTCGCGGCCATCATCCTGACCGTCACCATCGTCAACCTCGCGAACCTCTTCTCCGGCCTGCACAGCTATGCGAAGTGAGCGGGTTGTCCGTAGTCAGCCGTTGGTTGTCAGTTGTCGGCATGCCGCAGCCTCTCGTTATGAGTGGCGATCATTGAAGCAGCATGAAGACCAAGGCTGGCTAGGCAGTGGTGGAAGACCCGCACAGTACGCGGCCGGTTTCCAAGCCTCAAAAAAATGCTGGTGGAAGCATCCAATCCTTGGAAAACTCCGCCGTGCGCACTGATCGGCACCGAAGGAGCACCGTCACATGAAAAGCGAAGCACCTGCGGACAAGCGGCAACTCAAGACCGAGCGGCTGACGTGCGACCTGGCGGTCGCGGGCGGTGGGCTGTCCGGCGTCTGCTGCGCCATCACGGCGGCGCGCGCGGGGCTCAAGGTCGTGCTGGTCCAGGACCGGCCGGTGCTCGGCGGCAACGCCTCGAGCGAGGTCCGGCTCTGGGTGCTGGGCGCGACCTCGCACATGGGCAACAACAACCGCTGGGCGCGCGAGGGCGGCGTGCTCGACGAGCTGCTCGTCGAGAATCTCTACCGCAACCCGGAAGGCAACGCGCTGCTCTTCGACACCGTCCTGCTCGAAAAGGTCGTCAACGAACCGAACATCACCCTGCTGCTGAACACCGCGGTCCACGACCTGGACAAAAGCGGGCCGGACACGATCCGGGCGCTGCGCGCCTTCTGCCCGCAGAACGAGACGGTCTACGAAATCGCCGCGCCGCTGTTCTGCGACGCGACCGGCGACGGCGTCGTCGGCTTCCTCGCGGGCGCGGCATTCCGCGTCGGCGCCGAGGGCCGCGCCGAGTTCGGCGAGGGCTTCGCGCCGGCCATGCCGAGCCAGGAGCTGCTCGGCCACTCGATGTATTTCTTCTCGAAGGACACCGGCCGGCCGGTCCGGTTCGTCCCGCCGAGTTTCGCGCTCCAGGACATCACGCAGATTCCGCGCTGGCGCGACATCAAGGCCGGCGACTACGGCTGCCGCTTCTGGTGGCTCGAATGGGGCGGCGCGCTCGACACCATCCACGACTCCGAGAAGATCAAGTGGGAGCTGTGGCGCGTCGTCTACGGCGTCTGGAACCATATCAAGAATTCCGGCCTGTTCCCCGAGGCGGCAACCATGACGCTCGAATGGGTCGGCACGATCCCCGGCAAACGCGAAAGCCGCCGCTTCGAGGGCGACTACATCCTGACACAGCAGGACCTGATCGAGCAGCGCCGCCACGCCGACGCGGTCTCGTTCGGCGGCTGGGCGATCGACCTGCACCCGGTGGATGGCGTCTACAGCCCGCAGCCCGGCTGCATCCAGTGGCACAGCAAGGGCGTCTACCAGATCCCCTACCGCTGCCTCTACAGCCGCAACATCACCAACCTGTTCCTCGGCGGCCGCTTGATCAGCGCCTCGCACGTCGCGTTCGGCTCGACGCGCGTGATGTGCACCTGCGCCCACAACGGACAGGCGGTCGGCATCGCGGCCGCGCTGTGCCTCCGCCAGGGGCTGACGCCGCGCGCGCTCGGCGCCGAGCCGCACATCGCCGGTTTGCAGCGCGAATTGCTGCGCGCCGGCCAGTTCATCCCGGATGTGACGCTCGCCGATCCCGGCGACCTAGCGAAAAAAGCCACCCTCAGCGCCTCGAGCGAGTTCAAACTCGCGACGCTGACGCCGTGCGGCGCGACGCTGCCGCTGGCGCAGTCGTGGGCCATGATGCTGCCCGTCCAGCCCGGCCCGATGCCGCACGTCACCTTCACGCTCGACGTCGCGCAGGCGACCACGCTGCGCGCCGAGCTGCGCGTCAGCAGCAAGCCCCGCAACCACACGCCGGACACCACGCTCGCCGTGCTCGAGCTCCCGCTGCAGGCGGGCGCCGGACAAAACGTGACTCTTGATTTTGATCAGAGCACGGGGATGCACGGCCAGGATGGCCGTGCCACTCCGGGTGGCACGGGCGTCCCGCCCGTGAACGGCGTCGCAACCGAGCCTAGTGCAGCTGCCTGCGCCGCTCAGCGTGACACGGCCATCCTGGCCGTGGGACCCAACACGGACATTCAAATTCGCCAAGGCGCCTATCTACCGCACTGGGAACACACCGGGGCAACCTATGCCGTGACGTTCCGGCTTGAGGATGCGCTTCCGCACGCTGTCCTGACCTCATGGCAGGTCGAGCGTGAAAACACGATGGCTACGGCACGCCAGCAGGGCCGCTCGTTGAGCGAACACGAAGAGGAGCGTCTGGCGTTTTTATACTCCGAAAAAATTGAGCAACATCTCGATGCCGGAGCGGGCGCTTGCTGGCTGCGTCAAGAGCCCGTGGCCCGCATCGTGGCTGAAGCTCTGCGCCACTTTGATGGTGAGCGCTACCGGCTGCACGCTTGGTGCGTTATGCCCAATCATGTCCATGCGGTACTCACTCCGCTTGAAGGCCATAAACTGGCAGATATCCTGCATTCGTGGAAATCTTTCACAGCCAAGCAAGCCAACACACTGCTCGGTCGCACCGGCGCCTTCTGGCAGCCGGAATACTATGACCACTTGATCCGCAACGCGCAGCAATTTGCACACAGCGTGGACTATGTGCTGAACAATCCTGCCCAAGCCGGCCTGCAGGACTGGACCTGGATGGGATGCAGTGAGAAGCTGCGTGGCACGGACAGCTTGCCCGTGCAGAAATCCGCGGAACACGGCCAGGATGGCCGTGCCACGCAGAGTGTCATGATCGACCAGCCGCGCTATGCGTTCGTCTGCCTGATGGCCAACGACGCCCTCGCCGCGCACCTGAGCGACGTGCGCGCCACCGGCGTGCTCGCGGTCAGCCAGAAGTTCAACCGCGCCGTGGCCAAGACTCCGCGGCAGGAGCCGCCGCCGGGCATCGGCATCGAGAGCTTCGAGTTCTGGATCCCGCAGCGCCGGCCGGAGGGGAAAAACCTGGCCCTGCAGCTGCATCCGCCGCTTGCGTGCTTCGGCGCGGCCAACGTCCTCAACGGCAAGCAGCGGCCGACGCGCCAGCCGAACGCCTGGCTGGCCGCGCTGAACGACCGCCAACCGGCGCTGACGCTGCGCTGGCAGGAACCGCAGACCATCGCGCGCGTCGAGCTGGCCTTCGACCCGGACTTCGATCACGCCATGGAGTCGGTCCTGATGGGCCACCCCGAGCGCGTCACGCCGTTCTGCGTCCGCACGTTCCGCATCCGCGACGCCGCGGGCCAGGTGCTGGCCGATTACGCCGACAATCATCAGGCGCGGGTCATCATCCAGCTGCCCGCGCCCGTGCAAACCGACCGGCTCACGCTGGAGCTCACCGCGCCGGGCGCGCAGGTACCCGCCGTGCTGTTTGAAATCCGCTGCTACGCAGAATGAATTTATGAAAATTAAACCCGCTCTCTGTGCGGCCCTGCTGGCCGCACTGGTCCCGGTCTTCGCCGCCGCACCGTTCGGGGATACCGTCCAGTTCCGCGGCCATCTCGACAACGCCCGCGCGAAGTTCGAACGACAGAAACAGGGCACGGTCGCCTTCCTCGGCGGCTCGATCACGGAGATGGAGGGCTATCGTCCGCTGGTGTGCAGTTTTCTCCAGAAGCGGTTCCCGGAGACCAAGTTCAAATTCATCGCCGCCGGCATCGGCTCCACCTGCTCGACCACCGGCGCGTTCCGGCTGGACCGAGATGTCCTGAGCGAGGGGCCGGTGGACCTGTTCTTTGTCGAGTTCGCCGTGAATGACGACCAGGACGCGCACCACACCCGCGCCGAATGCATCCGCGGGCTCGAAGGCATCCTGCGGCACGCCCGCCTGCAAAATCCGGCGATGGATATCGTCGTCACGTTCTTCGTGAATCCGACGATGCTCAAAACACTGCAAGAGGGACAGGTGCCGCTGACGATCGCGGCGCACACCGCCGTGGCGCAGCACTACCAGATCTCCACGATCAACCTGGCGAAGGAAGTGGCTGACGAGATCACCGCGGGCCAACTGACGTGGAAGCAGTACGGCGGTGTCCATCCCGCGCCCTTCGGCAACGCGATCGCCGCGAAAATGATCGAGGAATTGTTCGCGCGCGCCCGGTGGGACCAGCCCCTGCCGGCGGACGCCAAGCCCGCAGCCCACGCGCTGCCGCCTGCGCCGCTCGATCCTCTGAACTACGCCGCCGGCCGGTTCATGGACCCGAAGCTCGCGCAGATCAAGCAAGGCTGGAAGCTGGAAATCCCCGACTGGAAAAAACTGCCCGGCTCGAAGCGCAGCCGCTACACATCCATCCCCATGCTCTGCGCCACCACGCCCGGCGCGGAGGCGACGCTCGATTTCGAGGGCACTGCGATCGGCGCGTTCATCGTCGCCGGCCCGGATGCGGGCATCGCCGAGGCAAGCCTCGACGGCGGCCCCTTCCGCACCGTCGATCTGTTCCACTCCTACAGCCAGGGCCTGCACTATCCCCGCACCGTGTTGCTCGGCGCGGAACTCAAGCCGGGGAAGCACACACTGACCCTGCGCATCGCGGCAAATACCAAAAGCGCCGGCCACGCCATGCGCATCATGCAGTTCACCGTCAACTGAATCTCAGTCCAGTCAAAGTCTCGGCACAACCCGCCTTCTTTGTTGTAGGCCGGGTCACCGACCCGGCGAACCCAACAACAAGCCAGCCGGCGCGTAGCGGATGGTTATCCCTGGTAAAGTTGCTTGGCAGCGGCGTTCGCGGGGCTGGAAAGCCCCGCCCACAAAGTCGTGTCTATGACAGAGCGTGGCTCTCCAGATCTGTCAGCAACATGCGGTTATGTTTGTGGAGGGAAGCGCTTCGTCGCGCCCGCTTCGACTTTTGTCGGCGTTATCAAAGCTTGGAAATGGGCGGAGTTGTTTCGCCCAAGGCTGGGATGAACGGCGGTTCAGTCTCCAAGGTTTGACGTACTCGCACCGCGTCGAGGCCCGCGTCGACGAGACCATTCACGCATACCGATCCGTTCATGCGACGCCCGATGAATTGCCGGCAAGCGGTTGGAAAGCGGACATGAAACTAATGTCCTCTTATGCCCGAGAGTCAGTGCGCCCCACCGGAACCGCTCAGTACGATGCGGAAGCCGACGTCATCGCATTTGTCTTCTTGTTCGTGGCGGGCTTTGGTTTCGGCGTCTTCCGGACGTGAGGTTTTCCAGGAGCCGTCCCGAAATACATGGTTCTTGTGATTGATGGTATCGAGCCATTCGTCACACCACTCCTTGACGTTCCCCCCCATGTCATAGAAGCCGAGAGCATTGGGGGAAAAGGTGCCGCCATCCGCTGAGACCGCATGGTCGTCTCTAACGCCCTCGATGATGTTGGTCTCGCCGAACGCCCCTTTGAAGGTTTCATCTGCATAATTGCCATTCGTACAAGCGGGGGGCCACTTGGACCCGAATGGATACTTCATCTCACCCGCGGCCTTTTCCCATTCCTTCCCCGTGGGGAGGCGATAAGCCTGGGAAATACTAATCTTATTCTCCGCCCTCTCTTTCTTGGTCAGCTGGACGCAAAATTCTCGGGCCTCCGCCCATGAAACCTGGACGACCGGCTGGTCCAAACCATCCAATGTCTCATTTTTAAATTTACCACTTTTGTGATCAGGGAAGAGCTGCTTAAATTCTCTGTTTTTGACTTCATCGCGTCCCATCAGAAAAGTCTTGCCGGGGCCGGGCCGCAATAACATCCCGAGGTTGTTCTCCCAAGGTTCGTCCATGCTTGGAAAGCTCGGAGCATTTTTAACTTTAATTTTGCTTTGGACAAATCCGGGGCCGGCCATCAGCACCTTATTCGTTAAATTGCGGCTGTTAAACCCTACATAAGCTGCATCCGCTTTATATCCTGCCCCACCCTTGGTGATGACCACGGCACCAAAGCTCCCAAAAGGCACGGGATTCCCGAAGCGATCAACCCTTTCCTTGACACTTAAAGAAAGTGCTTCGCACGGTCTAACCGCCGACAAGCAAGCTACGTCCAAATTTTTTGTAAAAAGGAACGGAGCATCATCCGGCTCATCCCCCATATTAGCGGTCATATTCCATGCGTTATTGCCACCAACAAACGCGTTCGAATCTGTCCCAACATAGGCAGTAACGCCAGGCGCCGCAAAAAACGAAAGATTTACATTGAAACTCTGACGACCTACAAAGTTCCTAAAGAAAGCAGTACTGGACAATTCTTTTTCCTGCGGCCACCGGTCGCCCCCGACAAGGTAATTGTCCAGCCCACGTTTGTTAACAGCCATCCAAATCTCATGGCCGTTGCTTAAGACCCCCGTCATTTTACCCCGCATCAAGGCATTACTGACCGGGGGTGTGAGGACAGCCGCCAAAATCGCAATAATCGAAATGACCACGAGGAGTTCGATCAAAGTGAAGGCCCGCAGTTTTATAATTGTCATATGCTATGTCCTTAAGGAGAGATAGTGAGGGCGATATCCGGATTAATCGAGTGCAAGTATTTCACGTTTTGTGAAGTTCGGTTAGAGGGCAGCAAGCCGGACGAAACAACTGGCAAACAGCAATCTGCATGTAAGCGGCTAATGCGTCCAGGGAATGGTCGGGCGGAAAGCGGTCGCCGGTCTCCCACTGACTCAAGGTGCTGATGGCAATACCCAGATCACTCGCCACGCGTTTGAGCGGATAACCCTGCCGCTTGCGCCATTGGCGTAAGTTGGCAGCAAAGATCTTTCGTGCAGAGTGAGGCATGGGTTGCGTGCAGCCGGGTGTTCGCCCCCCCCCCAAAAAAAAGAGGCGCGAACTCCAAGTTCGTGCCTCATCAGAGGGACCGCGAAGCCCCAGCAAGAAACACAAGACTCGGAGCCGCGCCCGATGGGCGCGCCTCCGCGTTCTTGCTTCTTGCTAAAAAATTCGCGGTTTTCTGATGAAGCGATTGCGCGTTAACGCAAAAATATGTTCAGATGTTCTTTGTCAGACTCTTGGTTTTCCTTTGGCATTCAGTTTATCGTGCAGCGGTTCAATAGCACTCCGCCGGGCACTTGCAAAGCCTTCTTCATGCAGAATTCACCATGTTTGCCTCGGCAGAACACGATGCCCGTGCCATGCTCATGATTAATCAATAATTTTTCGCCGGTGTAAAAGGTCTTGCCTTGGGCCAATCCGGGTTTCGCGGCGCGAGCGCAGTGGCGTCGAGAACCGCGCCGGCGAGGCTCTTGAGTTCCAGCCGCGAGGGCCGGCCCGGCGCGCAGGTCAGCAGCACGTAGTTGTCCTCGCTAGCGAAGAAGGCGGACTTGGGATCGGGGTAGCGGGCGCCGCGGCCATTGACGGCGGTGTTCAGGCACGGGACGCCATCGACGAGCGCCCGCTCGGCGAAGTAGCCGAACCCGCTGACCACCGCGCTGCCCTGCGCTAGCACCGGCCACCACGCACCCTGGGCAAGTCCGCGGACCGTGGCGTTGCGTTCGTTGTGGAGCGTGAGGACGAACGGCTGCCGGCTGGCGGCCATGGTCCGGCGGAACCAGACGAGCTGCTCGGAGTTGGTGCCGAAGTCGTGGCCTGTCTGCCACGTTGTGCCGAAGTCGGAGGTGTGCTCCAGGTCCAGCGCCATGAACCGTACGCCGAACGCGGGCACGTCGAAGGTCCATTTCCAGCGGTCGCCGGGCAGCGCGAAGAAGGTGCGGAAGGCCGTGGCCTCGACATCGTAGACCGGCACCGGCGGCGGTTTTGGTCCGCGCGGCCGCAGCTCGCGGTCGTGGTTGCCGAGCGCGGGCATGAACGGCGTGGTGCGGAACAGCTCCGGCGCGCGGTCGATCAGGTGGCGATAGGCGGAGTAATCGCCCGCTGTGGCTGGCTGGTCGCCGCGGTGCAGTTGCGGCACGTTGTCACCGGCGCTCAGGAGCAGGTGCGGGCGCTCGCGCAGCACGGCCGCCGCCCAGTTCGTCACCGCATAGCCGAGGTCGGCGACGACAACCGCGCGGAAGACGTTGGTTTCCCAGCCGCGCACGGCGATCGTCCCGGAGGCCTCGCCGCCGCTGCGCACGCGGTAGTGCCAGGGCCCGTCGAGCCGCGGCGTGGGGATCTCGACCTGGTGCAGGGTCACCGGCTCGGCGCTGCGCGCGGTCTGGCCCAATGCAGCCGTCACGCCGAACTCGACAGTAGAATCCGCCGCCGCAGAGGTTTCCCAGCAGATGGTGATGCGGCTGGGATCGGCACCGGCGTGTCCGAGCCAGAGGCGCTCGATGCCGGCGCGGGCAGTGAGGGATGCCAGCATGGTGGCACTTAACACCGCGGAAAGAATGTGTGGCATCAAGTTACTTGCCACGAGCCTGACGCATCGTCCAGCCGGGAGGGGCGACGTCTCGTCGCCCTTCAACAGGCGGCGGCTGGAAAGCCGCCGCTCCCAGCTAGCCGGAAGCCGCTGGGTCGTGTGCCAAACGCCTCTGTGTGCACCATTCCACAGCTCCATCATTTACGTGCTCCATTTCGGGGCAGGGTCATTTCGCCGCGCTGCCGGGCGTGAAGCGCGGGTCGTTCCATGCGAACGGCGCCCGCTGGCCGAGCAGGACGTCGTAGATCCCGTAGTTGGTCTTCAGCATCTCCGCCAGCATCGGCTTCCACGGGCGGTCGCCCACCGAGAGCAGGCCGGTGTTGGCGCTCTCGCCGCTGTACTTGCTGAACCAGCGGCCGGTGACCGCCTGGTCCACCAGCGTGAACCACTCGATGCCGATGACGAAGCCGAGCGCGGCACTCTGCTCGACGTAATTGCGGTAGGCGAGGCCGCGCTCCTGCTGGCTCTTCACCTCGCGCCCGCCGACGAGGCCGCTGTCGCGCGGCGAGGACCAGAAGAACTCGCTCAGCATCACCGGCTTCCCGCCGCTCCACGTGTGGATGTTTTGCAGCAGGTCCTTCTCGACGCCATAGGTGTAGTAGTTGAAGGACACGACGTCGCAATACTTTCCGGTGATGCGGCAGAGCTGCTCGTCGTTGATCGTGACGGGCTGGTAGCGCGCACCTAGCAACAGGTGGTGGGTGTCGTGCTTGCGGAACGCGGCGCTGGCGAGCGCGAAGTAGGCGTCGAGGTAGAGGCCGGCGTAGGCCTTCATGTCGGCCTGCGCGGCGGGGGTCTTGACGGCCAGGCCGGCGCCGGCGAGCTCATCGAACGACGGGGACTGGTCACCCCAGGCTGTGTTGTAGGCCTCGACCGTCTTGTATTTTTCCACGAGCATCTGCACCAGCCGGCGCTTGCAGGCGTGCCGGCCGTTGAGCGCGGGGACCGCCTTGGGGATCTCGTCGAAGCGCGGCTCGTTGATGATGAAGTAGCCGATGCACAGCGGATCATCGGCGCGGGGGGGGACCTGCTTGGCGATGTTCGCCTCGACGCGGGCGCGGGTCTTCTCGTCGAAGGGGTCGAACGACTCGAAGACGCCGGGCACGCGCGGCAGGCCCTCCCACTCGCCGAGCTGCAGGCTGGTCACGTAAGGGAAATTCGCGGCGCGGTGCGCCTCCTTGGGGGTCTGGCTGAACGCGCCGATGGAGTTGAAGCCCCATTTGCGGGAGCGCTCGATCATGCGCGCGGCATAGGTCTCGTGGTCGTAGGGCTGGCCGAACTTGCGGATCTGGTTGGCGAGGTGGAACGAAACATTCTCCGAGCCGTTGCCGGGGCGGAACGCGGTGTTGAACTCGCCCTGCAGTTCCGGCAGCCAGGCGTAGCTCTGTTCCCGGCCCTTCACATAGGTGTAGTCCTCGCCCGGCCCGAAGCTGCAGATGCCGAGGTGGAAGAACGCGTTGCCGTCCGGATCCACCAGCCACGACTTGCCGCCCTGCTGCTCGACGTGGAAGAAACCGGTCTTTTTCAACCCGAGCTTTTCGCCGCTGCCCGGCAGCCCGCCGAAACGGTCGAACGCCGGCGGCGTCAGGCTGGCGTAATAGGCCTTCTCGCTCTCGGCGTCGGCCTTGAGCTCCGCGAGGCTCTTCACCTTGTCGGGCCAATCGTCGAGCGTGGACTGGCCGAGCTCGTCCACGAGCGGCTTGACCTGCGCCGTGCCGGCGGCGCTGCTGAAGCTGATGGTCTGCCCGGCGCCGACCGGTGCGAAAAGCTTCCAGTTGAAGATGCCCCAGCCCCACTCACGGAAATCCGAAAGCTGCTGGAAGGTGAATTCCGGCACACGCACATTCAGGCCCTGACCCTGCGCATCGGTGAGCTGGAAGGCCGTTGCATGGTCCTGCTGGGCGAGGTGCGGCTTGGCCGGCTTCTCGCGCGGAAACGCGCCGGTCGCCGTGCCGACCTGCCAGTGGCCACCCTTGCTGAACGAGATGTCGATGTGCAGTTCCATCGCGAAGTTCTTCACCTCGGGGGGGAGGTTGTCGAACTTCAGCTGCAGATCGCCGCCCGCCACCGAGCAGGCGATCTCACCGCCGCCGTCATAGCGCAGCGTCGCGGTCGTTCCCGCCGTCTTGATCTCGATGGGCTTGCGCGGTTTCTGGCCTTCGGCGAGCAGTTCGGGGTAGCTCAAGGCGAACGAGCCCAGGCTGCCGGCGGAGACCGCGATGTCCTTCGCCTGCAGCTGCAACTCCACCTGTCCCGGGGTGGCGGTGGCCTCGCCGATGACGATCTTGCGCACGGGGTTGAACCGGTCGTAGGGCGCGGTGAACTTGTAGGCGAAGACCGGCCAGTTCCATGCGCGGTTGTCGGTGAGCTGCTCATAGGCGTAGTCCGGCACGCGCAGCGCGAGCGTCTGGCCCTGGGCATTCGCAAGCTGGAACGAGGTGCAGTTGCCCTGGAAGAGGTGCGGTTTGTCCGGTTTCGCGCGCGGGAACGCGCCGGCTTTCTCGCCGCACTTCCACGACCCGCCCTTGCTGAACGCGATGTCCACCAGCATGGTCATCTCAAAATGCGTCACATCGTCCGGCAGGTTTGCGAACTTGAGCGTCAGCTCGCCGCCGGCCAGGGAGATGGCGACCTGCCCGCCGCCGTCATAGCGCGCCGTCGCGGTGCGGCCGTCGGCCTGGACCGCGATCGGCTTGTAGACCGGCTTGTGTGCCGCGTTGAGCAGCACGGGATAGCCCAGCGCGAAGCTGCCGAGGCTGCCGGCCTCCAGCTGCATCTCCTGCGGCGTGGTCTTCAGTTCCGCCGCCTGGACCGCGGCCGCGAGCGCGACCGAAAAAAGGATGCCCAACCATTTCATGCTGTCCGCCTTTCTATTCAACCATTACCTATTAAAATACCTATTACCCAATACGTCGCCATTGGGCTTTTTTCCCGCGCCCAAGACACTTAATGGATCCATCCAACGCCATATCCTTCAAAACCATGCGGATCATATCTTGGCAGAGTCCTGGCTGGTCAGGGCAAACACCATCTCTGTGACAAAGCGGTGGAAAGACTCGTTCTCGACGAACTGTTTGTAAACCTGCGTATCGTCCTTGAGGAGCGTGAGCATGACCTTGGCAAGGGCTTTGTCGTGCTCGATGCGGGCGGCGTTGGGGGTGTTCTTCTTCGCGTTCTGATAGGCCGGGTCGGCCGCAACTTTGGGAGCGATGTCTTCTTTGATGCGGCGCACGATGCGATCGGCATCGGTGAAGAGCGTGCCAAACTGTTCGTTGAACGCCTTGAGGATGTTGCTCAAACGATCCAATTCCGGCTCGGCTTGGCGGCCGCCACCTTCGACGGGTACAGGGTCAATCTCTGCGTTAGCGTCAGCGAGGGTAATTTTCATCGCCGCCTGCTTCTCCACGCGGTAGCTATCCATGTCTATAGCCTCCAGGATACCCTTCGCGAGGTCTTCCTCCTTGGGCGCAGGGAGCTTCGGGATGAGCAGATTCAGCAAGATGGAGAGCTTTTCCCATTCGCGGTTGGTGTACGGCAATACCGAGGCGAGAAAATCATAGGTGCGGGCAAACGCCTTGGCCTTGCCCTTGAAGTCCACCTGTCCGTCTTCGTCGAGCCGCTCTTTATAGACGGCCACACAGGCATCGAGTATGGGATCTAGTTTGTCCCGCTCCACACCCGACATGAATAAATCCACGAGTGCTTGCACCTGCGCGGGCGCATAGACCTGGGCGTTATCCAACGCGGTCTTGAGGTCATGCAGCTTGTTCGGGTCAGTTTCCTCGCTCAAGACGGTAGTACGGTAGTAATCGGCGAACGCCTCGGTGATCGTTTCGGTGTTGTTCTGGAAATCGAGGACGAAAACGTCGTGTTTCTCCGGATGGGCGCGGTTGACGCGGGAGAGCGTTTGCACAGCTTTGATGCCGGCGAGTGGTTTATCCACATACATCGTGTGGAGCAGCGGTTCATCGTAGCCGGTCTGGAACTTATCCGCACAGATGAGGAACCGATACGGGTCTTCCTGGATTTTGTCGGCGATATCGCCGCTGGGGAACTTGTTCAGCGATGACTCGGTGACCTTCACACCACCATATTCAGGCTCGCCGGAAAACGCCACAATGACCTTGTAGGGACTCTTCCGCTCTTCGAGGTAGGCTTTGAACGCGTGGAAATACTGGATGGCGCGCGTAATGCCGTTGCAGACCAACATGGCCCGCGCTTTGCCGCCAATCTTGTTCAACGCCATCACCTGCGCGTGGAAATGATCCACCATGATTTCCGCCTTGAGGCGGATGGCGTGGTCGTGGCTCTCAACGTACTTCCGCAACTTCTTCTGCGCCTTCTTAACGTCGAACTCCGGGTCGCCCTCGATCTTTTTGACCAGCTTGTAGTAGCTATCCACCGGCGTGTAGCTCTTGAGCACGTCGAGGATGAAGCCTTCTTGGATGGCCTGCTTCATCGTGTAGCTGTGGAAGGGACGGTGCTTGATTTTGCCTTGGGTGTCTGGCGGGAGCGGCGCACCGAACATCTCCAACGTCTTGTTTTTGGGCGTGGCGGTGAAGGCGAAGTAGCTCGCGTTGGTCAACATCTTCCGCGCCTGCATCCGCTTCTCCAGGGCATCGTTCACCGTGTCTTCCGGGTCGGCCAAGGCTTCGCTCATCGAAGCGGCCGTCTTGCCACCCTGGCTGCTGTGAGCTTCGTCAATGATGATGGCAAAATTCCGCCCGCGATGTTCATCGCCGACCACCTTCAAGACAAACGGGAAGGTCTGGATGGTTGAAATGATGATCTTCTTGCCCTCGGCGATGAACTTCCGAAGTTGCTCGGTTTTCGATGCTCCGCTGCCGTCCTTGACGCATCCCACCGTCGCGCCGACCTGCATGAACTGCTTGACGGTCTTTTGGATCTGGTCGTCGAGAATCCGCCGGTCGGTGACAACGATCACGGAGTCGAAGACATCTTTACCGCTACGCTGCATGCCGATGAGTTGATGCGCCAGCCAGGCGATGGAATTGGACTTGCCGCTCCCAGCCGAGTGCTGGATGAGATAGCGCTTGCCCGCGCCACTCGACGCCACATCGGACAGCGTCTTGCGCACCACGTCAAGCTGGTGATAGCGCGGGAAGACCTGTTTTCGTTTCTTCCGGCCGGTCTTGGGATGCTTTTCCTCGACGATCTGCGCGTAGTTTTCGAGAATGTTCGTCAGGCCGCTGGGCGTGAGGGTTTCTTTCCAGAGATAAGCGGTCTTCAGTCCGTCGGGATTGGGCGGATTGCCGGCGCCATCGTTCCACCCCTTGTTGAACGGCAGGAACCACGAGGCTTTGCCGCGTAACTCGGTACACATACGCACTTCGGCATCGTCCACGGCGAAATGCACCACGCAGCGCCCGAACTCGAACAGTTTCTCACGCGGGTCGCGGTCACGCCGGTATTGCTCGATGGCGTCCTCGACCGTCTGCTTGGTGAGGTTATTCTTCAGTTCAAACGTGGCGAGGGGCAGACCGTTGATGAACAGACACAAATCCAATGCCCGCCGCGTCTCGTCCAGGCTGTAGCGGAGCTGGCGGGTGACGCTGAAACGGTTTTTGGCAAACAGCGCCGTCGCCTTCGCGTTACCCGGCGACGGCGTACCGTAGAAAAGATTGAAATGCAGCGGGCCATGGTCCACGCCCTTGCGGAGCACATCAATGACGCCGCGTTTGCCAAGCTCGGTGGAAAGGCGTGCCAGAAACTTGAGCCGGGCAATGTCTGTGCCGTCCTTGTAATCGGCGATGCCGATTTTCTTGAACGTTTCGGGCTGCGTGGCTGACAGGAACTGGAACAAGTGCGGGACATCGAGTGCGTGAGTACGGTCGTACTCTTTGGGGCGTCCGGCATGCCAGCCGCTGCCGGCCGCAAGCGGCTTTTCGGCAATCAGGCCCGCAGCAGCGGTCTCCAAGCCCTCCGTGCCGGTCATGTGCAACATGACCAGCGTTTCGAGGCCCTTCTCACTGATGTCCGTCGTTTTCATCTGGGCTATCCCTTCCCGCCAATCACCATCATGCTATTCGAGCAGTAGGCCGGCCACTTCCAGCGCTTCGTTGATGCGTTGGCTCCGCAGGAAACGGCTGTCCTCGGTATCCGCCACAAAAGCACCCAAACAGAAATCGGCATATTGCGCCGGTCCCTTGGATTCAGGTCCGTCGAAGTGGCTGCGCAACATGTCCAGCGCGATGAGATAGGCAAGGTTGTGACCACGTTCCGCATGAAACAAGCGCACCGCCTCCCGCGGCCCATCGTGCTTATAATCGCGAACAACCCGGACCAGATCAAAAACATCTTTACTGTGGTGGCGCCCGCGATAGGCCAACAATTTCAGGCAGGCAAATGGTCCGACATCGCAAACTTTGACCTGCCTGATGATCAGCGCATTGTAGAGATCGCGACCCGTGATTGTCACTTCACGATGCACATCAAGAGCCCGTTGCAGGCCATAGACCGCGCTGACGGGAACATCATCTACCATGGCCGTATCGGGTGAGCCTTCTGCCGGCTTATCGGTCAGGAGATCAATGAAGAGTGTCGCTTGCCCGAATTTTTTCTGGAAACGTTTTTCCTTAAAATCGAACCCCGCATCCTGAAGACGCTTCCTAATCGTATCGTATTGCCCACTGGAAGTGCTAAGGGCAATCCCCATATCCACATCCATCGTGACTGGCTGCGGTTCAGAAGGTGGTGTCTGACATAAATAACGGGGCACCAATCCACCGACAAGCACCAAGTCATCCCGGAAATCGGCCAGCACATCCCACACGGTCAGCAGAGCCGACTCGGCATGTTCAGTGTCTTCCGCCTTATAGGCCTGATAGTGTTCGTGTTTCATGTCCGGCAAAAGCCCTCCCACTCCCGCAGCGCCTTGGCCTGGTCATCGCCGCGCAAGCCGGCGTGGATGAGATCAAGGTAGATTTGCGCATCGCATACCGAGGGGAAACCGTTGACTTGGTGAACAGCTTGGAAAACCCCTTCATCGCGTGGTGCCAATATCCAAAGCTTGCCGCCATTAGCGACCTCGCGCAGGTCCAAACGCTTTAAATCTTCGGCGGACGGGAACTGGCGCCGATAAACGGAAAGTGCCGGCGGGGTCGTGTAGGGATAGCGCAGGCTGGCCGCGAACCATTGCGTGAAGACCAACTCGCCGGGGAGCCCCTCCACCAAGCGTTGGGCGATGACTCGGAAGTCTGGTTCCAAGGTGGAGTACTGCCGGATGGTGGTGCGTTTCCGCCAGTCATCCTGTTGCGCCCAGGCATCCAGCAACGCGTCGAATGCCTTCAGTTTCCAATCACCGCGCTTGCCCGCGACCCACCCTTGACTGGCCGCGTGGTTGAGGAGACGCGAGACTAGTCCCTGACTCAAACCCGTAAGCGCGGCAAGATCGGTTTGCCGCCAAATTCGGTCACGCTGATCGAGGAGCACCCGCGCCAACCGCGTACTCTTCGGCGAGAAGAATCGGATTTCCGGTTCGGCAAGACGATAGCGGATAGAGAGATTGGGCACATGCCGCTCAATCAGCAGACCGGGGGCGCTGATCCAAATCCGGCCGTTCAGATCGAGACAACTGATCCCCCGCTCTCGACACTGCGTCGCGAGCGACTCGGTGAGCCGAACCGTGACCAGCAGAGGATGGGGCGCCCCTTTGCCCTTCTTCTGTAATTCGGCAAGATGTTCGACCGTGGCCCGCAGCTTGCACTCGGCGATGAAGTTGGCCGTATGGCCGGCATAATGAACATCGAACTCAATATCGCCTCGACCTTTACCGTGCTTGGGCTCTAGGCTCACAAGGCGAAACACCTTGGGGTCGAGAATGCTTTGCAGTTTCTCGACCAGCTCGACTTCTGAATGAATGACAACGTCCTTCACTGAAAGGCCCTCTATTACTGGCCGATAATAGTCACTATTCCAGTAATAATGTCAAGCCTGCCTCGCTGTTCTTGACCCTGTCCCCTGCCACTGCTGCCAAGCGGGCTCGCTGGCGTCCAAGTCGAGATAGCGGAGCCGGAACGCCTGAAGCCAGCTAGTTTCTTCCCGCGTCGCAGCCAAGGGCAGCCATGCGTTGATCAGAGTCTCTAGCGACCAAGGCAGCAAGGTTTCCTTCCCCGCAGGCAGCAAATGCCCGCCATAGTCGGTGACAGCCTTAGGGCAACTGACATCCTGTGGATGAGAAACCACCGCGCAGAAGCATTCGGCATACTTGAGCGCCTTCTGGTATCGCAGGGCAAAGGCCAAGAGGTGGTTTCGCCATAGCTGATTGTAGAGCTTGTTGGGGAAATGATCCTCTGCCCCATCGCGCCACCACCACGCCGGCTCGACCTTCCAGCGGCGGTAACGTTCAGTGAAATCGCGGTGCGTTGGGGAGAAGGGTTCGGTGAGTTTCGTCTCGATAGCGACAAAACCCAGAGCACCATCCGAACGTCGTTCGTATTCCACCCAGGCATCGAACGAGGTCCCGTCGTTCAGGAAGTCCTCCTTGGGCGTCGGGGCATACTCCAGTTTTACATCCGTGACCCGCGCCACATGTTCAAATCCGGGCAACGCCCTGATCAGCCGCGTGGCCAGATTCCGGTCCAGGTCCAAGGGCGCAAACAGGTTGAAGCACATCGGCTGACTGCTCAACAGGTTGTTCCGCAGGCGCTCCTCTTCGATATGCGTGGGATCCTTGGCGAGACGCCCGTCGGCGTAAGCGTGCACCGCGCCCGTGACAAAATTCCAGCCGGCCTTCCCATCCTTCTCACAAAGCATATTACCGTACAGCTCTCCACGCGCGCTAGGGTTTGGCCCCGGCGGCAAACCCAGCACATGCCGGCGATACCACGACTGATGAAAGCGCATGCGCCCTGTGAAGGTGTCATCGGTCGGAGCGATATGCTTGCAGTCGGTTTCCATCGCGTCCCTTCATGCCTATTCTGGTGCTTCCGGCGAGCTGCGAGGAGGCAACCCAACTGCCCCTGCTAGGGCTGATTGACTTGGCGGCGCCATCGCATCGATAAATGCCAAAGTATTTGTAAACTTCCCGGCAATCTCTGGCACGATTGGTCCTAGACGACGGAACTTCGCTTTGATGTCCTCCATCTTGCACGGTCTGTCGATCCATGCCTTCGTCCAATTGACACAATGTGGCTTCCAATTAAGCCGCGTTTTGTTCGGTGGAGTAAATTGGGTCCAAACACTGCTTATCGCCTTTGGTTTGAAGACATATTCGGCAGATGGCGTTAGATGGACTCCAATCCAGTCTGCTTGTTCGTGCCAAGCCGCCGCTTCATCAATCGCCTTGCCAACAAATATATTCTCGAAAATATCAAACTCGCCATACGCAGTCGCCCCACGTACTGGAATCTCGCTATCAATAGATTCGGGAATGAGCCATTGGCAAAGCTCGCCGTGGATTTCAATGGCTGTCGATATTTCTTGTTCCGAGCAGAAGGCGAACACGGCAATGGTGTCGGAAATACTTTTCACTTTCACATCCCAAGAAATGCGACCGCGTTTCTTTTCCGCTTGCTCGATGACTCCTTCGATCAATCTGGTCAGGCTTTGTATCGCATCTTTATTTCGATCATAAACACCCTTCCAACCCAACACATCCAGAAAAGTCACGACACCGCTACGTGTCCGGTCACTACGCGTCCGCTCACTACTTGGCTGGAAGCCCATTTAGTGACCCTCCCATACGCCGCCCGCTGGCGCATTTCTTTCGGTGTGGCTTACCCATTCGGCGAGTTGCTGCAAGGCCACTTGGACCTGCACCTGTGTTAGCCCTTGCGAAGCAGCCTGGCTCCATAACCATTCCAACCAGCTATCCAAACCTTCGGGGTATTGGATGGAGTCATGCCGTAAGTTCTCAAATAAGAACGGCCGCCCGCCCTTGTCGCAAGGGCCCCCGATTGCGATGTGTGTAACATGCCAGCCATCTTCCGTTCGCCTTACGGCGTAAGCGTCATCATGTCCCCAACGCTTAGAAAAGACACTAAAGGTGAAATCTACTCCTATGGTTTGGTCCACCGGATCATCATTCGCGTGCTCATTATCGATGAATTGAAGCAGGTCTTCGATGGGATGGAAGTGCATGTAGAACTGGGGGTCATTCGGCTGAAGTTCCCGATTCTTAATCATATAGGCATGGTGCTTTGGCTCGTGGCCTCGATTCGTTAGCGCTACATGAAGTTGATGAGCGCGTTCACCCGCTTCCATGATCCACTGACTCACGTCGTCACCGGTGTGAGATTCGGCAAATGCTCGGTGGGCCTTATCCATGCGCTCTGCAATTTGCACGCGGAGCTGTTCTTCTTCCGGGGTTAATTGAATGCTCATAGTTGGTTCAGGTCTCCTCGATTTCGGGTTCGACGATTTCCTCCGGGTCGGGTGCGGGTTCGGGCTCAACGGCCGCGGCGGGCAAAGTTGCGGCGGCGGTGCGCACGTCCAGCTTGCCCGTCACCACGTCCGCCACCAGCCGCGTCCGGTATTCCCGCAGCAACTCGATTTCGCGGTCAAGGCGAGCGATGGCGGTGTTCAACGGCGCGGACTCGCTCGCGATGTGAGCCACGATCTTTTTCTGCTCGGCAACTGGACACCATAGAAGCGGAAGCGCCGACACCTGACCGAGCCGGAGATGGCCGACAGTGCTGCCGTTGGAAGCATGTTCGACGTAGGTACGAACAAGCGGGCCGTAGATGCTGTGAAGCAGAAACTCCGCATCGAGCGCGGATGTGTCAGGGCGGAAATACATCATCCTCTGGCCCATGCAGAGGTTCTTCAGGTCGGGTACAAGGCACGCTTCGCCAACTGGAGCTTCACGGGTGAAAAAAACGTCCCCGGCTCTCGGTGCGCCGCGCTGCGTCCAAATCTCGTAGTTCCTCCGGTCAGTTGGATATGAACCTGCAAGGTTGAATTTACCGTTCCTGATGTTGGTTGTTCGGATGACAGTAAATTCTCCTCCCGCCACCATGTCGGGCGTTCTGTTCTTGCAGTCGATGATTCCGGCGCACATCTGCTTGGCTCGTTTCACTTCCCAATGCTTCGGGATGTCGCCGAGCCAGGGGATGCCGGAGGGTTTGAGGGTGACGATGGGGTCGAGGCCGCGGGTGACGGCGCGATGGATGATGGCCTGCTTCTGCTCGTTGAGCAGCGCGATCACCTTCCGCTTCGCCGCAATCGCACGCCCCAGCTGCCCGTTCGCATAGTCCAGAAACCGCACCATCGCCGCTTGTTCTTCGGGCGGGGGTTGCGGGGTGTAAATCATTTTGAAGTGCTCTGGGCGGAGACTCCACATGTCGGATGTGATGCCATAGGACCACCGCTCGGCTTCTTTCGCAAAGTGCGGCGTGCGGTAGAGGTGATGGAAATAGTTTGGCAGGTTACGCACCTCGCGTAACCGCATGACAACGTAGGCAGGACTGATGATGCCACGAAGCTCTGACGCACCAATCGCCCCCTGCCATGCGCGCATTTTGTTGTAAGCGATGTCCCGCGGCTGGACGAGTTTGTATTTCGATTTATCCTGGTTGGAGCTGTCCTTCTTCGAGCTGTCAGCAAGCAACGCTCTCTGCCGGACTATGCCCCGCGTGATGGTGACGGATAGCATTTCCTCGTCAGGGTGCTCACGGTCTTTGACCTCCGCGAAAATCGCGCGGTTGGGCAACACCGGCCAGTGTTGCGGCACGCGGCCCAGCCACGCTTGCTGCGACTCCTTGTATGCCGGGTACGGCTGGAGGTTGGCGATCATGGGGCGCAGTCTCCAGTCGGGCACCGCATGGTTTTCCAAGGATTGGAACGCGCGAGCAGGTGTTTTTCCAGACCTTGGAAAGGATTTGTCACCGTAGGCCCTCGATCACACTGTTAATCGCGGCCACATCGAGGCCGCCATCGTCTTGGTCGCGCGTCATGATGAGCATGCCTTTGGAGCCATCGCCCTCTTCGCGGGGAAGAACATCGTGGTTGCGATACCAGGCGAGTTTCTTCTCCCAACTGCGGCGGTAGTCCTCGCGATGGAGCAGACCGAGATGTTCCCAATAATAGGTCTTGCCAGATATCTCATCCTCGATGGTGAAATCCGGATAGCGTGTCTTGCCGCCCAGCTTGAGTGGCTTTTCGTACTCAAAGGCGATCCCCGCGTGGGTCAAAGCCTCGGCGATGATGATCTCGGATTTGGAACGTACCGCCAGCCCTTTGCTCGTGCGATGAATCAAGCCCTCTTGCAGGAAGACACTACCCTTGGCCTGCGGGAACTCCAGCATCCGACAGTTCTGCAGCAGATTGGTCATGCGGCGGGCGGTTTCTGACCGGTGGGGTGCGGCGAAATCTTTGAGAAGCGTACGCGGCCCTTGATGCATCACCACTACTCTATCCTGATGGCGCGTCAGTGCCGTATAAATCAATTCCCGCGACATGATCGGATGGCCTTCCGGCAGAACGAGAATCACGAGGCGGAACTGGCTGCCCTGAGACTTGTGGATGGTCAACGCGTAGGCGAGTTCCAAAGACGGATCGCCCTCCTCCCGGAAATCGCTGCCATAGAAGTCGTAGGTAAAGCCGGTCTGCGAGGAAAATTCCACCTTCAGTATTTTCGGAGAGCCTCGTGTTTTCCACTGGCCGACGGTGACGCCGATTTCGCCGTTGGCAAGATAGCCCAAGGCACCTTCCTGCGGGTAGACCTTAAATCCATCGCGGCGGTGGTTGCTAAGGTTGATCACCTTGTCGCCATACACAATCCGTTCCGCGCCCAACGGCTTGGGAATGGAGCGCCACTGACGGGTGGCGAGATCCAAGAAAGCGGCGCGAAAACGTTCGTGGATTTGGCGATTGATGTCGCCCACGCCAAACGGCATCCCGCGCAGAGGACTAAGTATCTGCCAAGCATCCACGGCTTGCACCGAGCCCAACTTGCCATTGCGTGTGGCGTTGAAGTAGTCGTATTCGCCGGAGACCGTCGCGCCCAACGCACGATTGAAACCGCGTATATCGGCTGTATTGGCGAGTTTTAATTCCTGCGCCAACACGTCCAGCAGCTTGCTTTGGAAATCCTCCGGCTTTTGCCATTCGACAAACCGGATGGTGGGATGCTCATCGGCATCGGCGCAAAACACATCGTCCTCGCCAGCCGAAGGAGGCGTCAGGCTGAACCAACGAGCAAAGCGGAGATCGGGACGGTCCGCACCCACTTGACGGCGCTCAATGGTTAGCTCGGCATAGCCGGGACCAACACGCGGGAAGCGTGTTTCGTAATTCACGGGCCGTAATTTGGCTATGATGTCCACAAACGGCCGGCCGGCGCCAATCGGCGGCAACTGCGAGGGATCCCCCACAAAGATGAAACGCTTTACACCCTGCAAGGCATCGAGCAAAGCACCCAGCATGTCTTCGGTCAGCATGGACGACTCGTCCACGATGACGGAGCCAAAGCCTGTCGCTTTCGGCCGGTCGCTCAGGTGGTATCGTCCGGCGCGACCGTCATAGCGCCCGTGGTGGTTGAGAAACTGGGCAATGGTCATCGCTTTCGCACCGGCGCCAACCAACTCCTGCATCCGCACGCGGGCCTTACCCGTGGGGGCCAGAAGCAGTAAGCCATCGTCACGAATTTCAGGCTGCGCGCAGAGGATACCCAATACCGAGGTCTTGCCTGCGCCCGCCGGCCCGGCCAAGACACTGAAGCGCGCTTCTGCCAACTCAGCGAGCGCGGCCGCTTTCTCGGAACGCGCCCGTTTCTCCTCATCATCGGTCGCGGGACCGAATTTCTTTTTCAACATAGCGGTCCAGTCACGGTTGAGGGCATGACGTTTCCCACCTATGCGCCCCAAGATTTGTTTGCGTGCAAGTTCACCGATGTCTTTGTAGCGCGTAAGTTGAAGTCCGGTTCCACTATCCAGAGCCACGGGTACAACTTCCGGGGCCATATCCACAGCTCGAGCGGTCAGCACATCACCGGTTACAGGACAGTCGGGTTGAACAGGATAAGCCAGTACAGCCTCAACAGCCTTGGCTACAGGCAAGAGTGCGTGCCCATTTTGCGCGGCTTCCTCCAATGTCGAAATGGTGAAGGCACGAATACGGCGCAAATCAACTGCTGAATCCAAGTTCGATGGTTTTTCCAGAGGATGCTGCAACCGGACAGAATCGTCGGGGAACACACCGCGATCAACGGTAAGCAAACCCACGCCCTCATGGTAATGCCGTCCGAGTTCATAGAGGCGATATGGATTCTGGAGAATTTCGCGGTCTGTTCCGCCCCAGCCCTGTTTGGTCCTCGCGCCCTCGTCATAGAGTGTGGAGGCTTGCTCCATGGTCATTTCAAAACGGCTTATCAGGCGCAGAAATGCCAACCGCTCTTGGGGTAGATTTTTCCAAACCGGGGCCAATTCATTAAGATCGCGCAGCAATTCTCTTGGGAGCACGCTGGCTGGAGCGCGAAATGCTTTATCCACCAAGGGCCAGGGATCAGAGTTTTCACCGGCCTTTTGCTGGATGGCATGGGCAACGAAAACACCACGGGAGAGGCCAAAGGCCGTGAGTACTGCGCCCAACCCTGGGAATGGTCCACGCACTTTCCAAAGGCGCACCAGTTCGTCATGCAACCATTTTCGTTGCCATTCCGTGGTGATGCCAAGTTCTGTCTGCATCCGACTAAGCGCAGTTTCCATTGCGAGCAGTGTGGCGATAGCTCCGTCATGCGTCACCAGCTCGCTGGCATAAGAGAATTCAGACCAGTGCTCATCGGGCGCTCTGGCGGTGTAGCGTTCTATGTCGAGAGAAGTATCCTGCGTGGCACGCTCCAGAACCTCATAGTAGGGCATCAGGAAACCGTCTTTGCCTTTGGGCCGGATAGAATGTTGCACGGGACGTTCCCACACCATGCCCCGCATGCCTTCCCCTTCATGTTTATATTCGATCAGTTTGCCAAGTTCCGCGACCCTGCCAACACCAATCAGAATACGTCCGGTGCCTTCCACGAACGGAACGTGCTTGGCATAGAACAAGCACAAGGATTCATCCTTGCGAAGGTGGGCTGCAAAGCCATCCAGCAACGCGGTTTGATTTTGCGCCTCATGGACCCAGTTGCTTTTATAGCCCAAGTCCGGCTCCCGCTCTTCATCCAAATCCAAATCGAGCAACTTGCGATAGTGCTCAATATTTTCACGCATCATCCATAGAAAGGGCACCACACCGGCCGAGTAAGCGGGATACCGCTGCTTGGTGGGTCGGAAATGACCGTACTTTTCTGGATTACGTTCTGCCAAAGCATGGCGCTTGATAACTTCCAACTCAAAAGGTGCCATGAAGGCAACGCGCTCATCCACACAACAAGGCCATTGCTCTTTAGGTAGTTCCTCAAGACTCCGGCCAGCGACCGGAGTTTCCCGGTCATCTTTCTTTTTATTGGCAATGCCCTTCAACTTGGCGCACGCACCATTGAGCGCCGGAGCCCGGCAGACCACTCCCGTCCAGCCAGCGTCATGCCATGGGACACGAATGGAAAGATGACGAAGTGGAAACGAGATCCCGGAACTCATTTGTTACCCCCTGAGAGAATTCCATCGAGCAGTCCCTCGGCTTCCTTTTCCACGGCGAGGATATCAGCGCGAATTTCTTCCAGCGTGCGCAGCGGCTGCGGTTGGTAGAAGTGGCGAGTGAAGCTGATTTCATAGCCGATCTTGGTGGCGGTTTCATCCACCCAGGCGTCGGGAGTATAGGGCAGTACTTCCCGGCGGATGAAGGCTTCGATACCGCCGGATTCGAGCAGCGGGATTTGCTCGGTATCGCGCAGATCCGCATCAGGTTCGTATTCCAGCACCAGTTTCCGGTCGCCGGCAGGCGAAGCGTAGCGGCCGTGCAAAGGATCAACGGTGGCCTTGCCGGGCTTGTGGAACTTGGCGATGACGGGCGGAGCGGTCTCGACGCGCCAACTGACGGCGCGAAGGATGAGCTTGAGGTCGGTGGCGGAAAATTTAATTTCGAGTTTCTTGAGTGCGGCGTCCACGCGGTCACGGAAGACGTTATGATCTTCGAACAGGCCGCCGCCGAGTTCCTGCCGCAGGGCGGTGGCGGTTTCGACGAGGCGGGCATCACGTTCCCAGGTGCGCGGGTCGAGAAGCTTTTTCTTCTTCTTTTCCGGCAGACCTTTCTTGGCGCCCTCTTCGGCCTCTTCATCCTCCTCGTCACTGCCCCATTCGGCGAGACGTTTCTCCAGCGCGGCGGCGATGCCGGCGAAGTTCTTGACGAGCGCATCGCCGAATTCTTCGTAGAGTTGAGCGCGGAGGTCTTCCTCGCCGGAGACAAAGCGGAGCGCTGCAATGGCCTTGAGCGAAAGCTGGCTGTGCAGGCGGAGCGGGCGCTCAACGGTGACCTTCCAGTAGCCGAAGGCGGCATTGGGGAAGATTTTCGACTGTGGCGTTTCCTTGAACGCGAGGTAGGTGTCGCAAATGCGCTGGAGATCGTCGGGCGCGAGCTCGCAGTTTTTCTTGCCGAGGTTCTTGCGGAGCGGCTTGAACCATTGGGTGGCGTCAATGAGTTGCACCTGTCCCCGACGCTGGGCAGGTTTTTTGTTGGTGAGAACCCAGATATAGGTGGCGATGCCGGTGTTGTAGAAAAGGTTCAGCGGCAGGGCGACGATGGCGTCGAGCCAGTCGTTCTCAATGAGCCAGCGGCGGATGTTGCTCTCGCCCTGGCCGGCATCGCCGGTGAAGAGCGACGAGCCGTTGTGCACTTCGGCGATACGGCTGCCCAGTGGTGTGCCGGGGCTCATCTTCGCCGCTAGGTTGGCGAGGAAAAGCATCTGGCCATCGCTGGAGCGGGTGACGAGGGAGAGTTCTTCGTCCTGGTGCATGACCTTGAAGCGCGGGTCGTGCATCCCCTCCTTACCGCCCATGGTCTCCAGGTCTTTCTTCCAACTCTTGCCATAGGGTGGATTGGAAAGCATGAAGTCGAACTGCATGGCGGGGAAAGCATCATGCAAAAGCGTGGACCATTCCGCACCGCCGACGATATGGTCGGCGTTTTCGCCCTCGCCCTTGAGGAGCATATCGGCTTTGCAGATGGCGTAGGTCTCGGGATTGATTTCCTGCCCGTAGAGATGCGTGGTGATCTGCTGGCCGCGGGCGGCGGCGAGTTGGCGAAGCGTTTCCTCGGCGACGGTAAGCATACCGCCCGTGCCGGCCGCGCCGTCATAAAGCAGATAGGAACCGGATTTGATCTGGTCGGCGACGGGCAAGAAAATGAGGTTCGCCATCAGGCGGACGGCGTCGCGGGGTGTCCAATGTTCGCCGGCTTCCTCGTTGTTATCCTCGTTGAACTTGCGGACGAGTTCCTCGAAGACTGTGCCCATGGCGTGATTATCCAGCGCGGGCTGCCGGATCGAGCCATCGGCATCGCGGATGGGGTTGGGGCTGAGATTGATTTCGGGGTCAAGAAATTTGCCGATGAGTGTGCTGAGGGAATCGGACTTGGAGAGCGTGGGGATCTGGTTGCGGAATTTGAAATTGTCCAGAATATCCAGAACGTTCTGCGAGAAGCCGTTCAGGTAGTCCTCGAAATCCACGAGCAACTGCTGTTGACTGCCGCGGGATTTCAGATCGCGCAGGGTGAACTTGGAGGTGTTGTAGAACGACTGGCCGGCGGCGGCACAGAGGGCCACGCGTTGCTCGGTGATACCGGCTTGGTCGAGCATCTCCTTGGTTTCGAGCACCACCTTCTTCGTGGGCTCAAGGACAGCGTCCATGCGGCGCAGGACGCACATGGGCAGGATGACATCGGGATACTTACCCCGTTTGAAGAGGTCGCGGAGCACATCATCCGCGATCCCCCAGATGAACGACACGATTTTATTATGCGTCGCTTGGTCCATGCTCACCCTTTGTTATTCATGCCATCAATCCAAGATCGGCAGGACAAGCTTGGCATCCAGACTCATCGCGTGAGTGCGCCCGTCCGTGCCTTTTTATAACGGAAGCTCCGCAGGCTGACGAGGCTGGAGTTGCTTCATGTCAACGCTCGTTTAAAATGTCCCCTTTTTGCGCTCGATTAGAATGTCCCCTTTTTTTGTGAGTGATGATGTGTGTCGAGCCCTGTGGGAGCTCGGTTTTCCGCCCCCCGAGAATGGGCC
>CAITZM010000126.1 GCA_903896925.1 uncultured Lentisphaerota bacterium
CCCTCCACGTGCTCGGCTGATGTGTGCGGAATTTTCCGGTCCCATGTTGCAGGGTGGGGAGGTCTCGCGGGGCTGGAAGCCCCGCCCACGAAGAGTGGTCGTTGTCGTAGCCGCGTTCGTGAGAACGCGGCCGGCGTACTATGCGCACTGATGCCTGTTGAAAGCGGAAGAAACGACAGAATCATGAGTGGCAGAATCATTGCGGACAGAACTGTTTTAACACGGCGCTGCGCCTCCTGATGATTCTGCCCTCAATGGTTCTGTCGAAATCCGGGCGGAGGACCGCGTCGATTGCCACCGCTGCCACCCGGCGGCGTGACACGCCGCCCTCCACGTGCTCGGCTGATGTGTGCGGAATTTTCCGGCCCCATGTTGCAGGGTGGGGAGGTCTCGCGGGGCTGGAAGACCCACCCACGAAGAGTGGTTGTTGTCGTAGCCGCGTTTATGAGAACGCGGCCGGCGGACACCGCGAACTGGTGCATGTTGAAAGCGGAAGAGACGACAGAATCATGAGTGGCAGAATCATTGCGGACAGAACTGTTTTAACACGGCGCTGCGCCTCCTGCTGATTCTGCCCTCAATGGTTCTGTCGAAATCCGGGCGGAGGATCGCGTCGATTGCCACCGCTGCCACCCGGCGGCGTGACACGCCGCCCTCCATCTGCTCGGCTGATGTGTGCGGGGTTTTGCAGCCTTGCTTTGTAGTGGGGTGGGTCTCGCGGGGCTGGAAGCCCCGCCCACGAAGCGGGTTCGGGCCTGCTGTAGCGGCGGCCTGTGGCCGCCGACGGCGCTCACAGAGCGCTGCTACAGAACAACCTGGTCCGCCGACACGGCTGTCCCCGGAGGCGCCCGGTCTCGTTGGGCGGTCTGCGTGCAGAGGGCGCGGCGCGGGCGCTGCACAAGCGCGGACTCAGCCCGCGGCCGGGCCGGCTTCCCAGCCTTTGCGGTTGTCGCGCGCGAGGAAGCGGTTGATGTCCGGCAGGTTCGTGCAGCGCATGTTCGGGCCGTCCCACTCGAGCTTTTTGCCGAGGCCGGCCTTGATGGCGAGACAGCCGAGGAGCACGAACTCGGTCAGCCGCGCAGAGTAGTCGAACGCGGCGCACGCCGGCGCGCCGCCCTTGCAGGCGCGGATGAAGTCGCCCTGATGGCTGCCCTTGATGCGCGGGATGCTGGCGGGCGGCATCGGGAAGGCCTTGTGCTTTTCCTCGGGCACGATGCGCACACCTTCGCCATAGCAGCCGGTGTACATGATGCCCTGGTCGCCGACATAGAGCGTCCCGTTGCCGCCGAAGTCGCGGGCGTATTTTTTCTCCAGCTCGTCCACGAGCGGGGGCCGGTTGCGCGCTTCCCTGGCCACGCTGTCCTCGGTGTCTTCCTTGTCGACGCCGGCGTGCTGCATGCCTTTGCGCTTGCCGTCCCACCAATACAGTTTCACCGGCGGCAGGGCGCCGCGCGCGGGCACATCCCAGCGGATGCGCGTGCCGGTGGGGTAGCGCTCGCTGCTGCCGCCGGCCAGCTCCTCGACTTCGATGCTGGTCGGGTGCTCGATCTTGAGCGCCCAGAAGGCGCCGTCCATCACGTGGCAGGCCATGTTGCCGAGCGAGCCGTTGCCGAAGTCGTGCCAGCCGTGCCACTCGTGCGGGTGGAGGGGATTGACCTTGGTTTTCCCGTGCTCGGTCTTGATCGAGTCGGGATGGTACTCGCGATACGGCGCCGGACCGATCCATTCGTCCCAGTGCAAGCCCTTCGGGACCGGCGCGGGGGCAGGGCGCGGGCCGACGCCGCCGTTGGAACGGTTGCTCCAGTGGTGGACTTCCGTAACGTTGCCAATAGCGCCCGCCCAGAGGTATTCGCAGAGCCGCCGGTAGCTTTCGCCGGAGTGGCCCTGGTTGCCCATCTGCGTGGTCACCTTGTAGCGCAGCGCCGCGGCCGCCAGCTGGCGCGCCTCGGCGATCGTGTAGGCCAGCGGCTTCTCGACGTAGACATGGATGCCGCGCTCCATCGCCAGCAGCGCCGGCAGCGCGTGGTGGTGGTTCGGCGTGGCGATGAAGACGGCGTCCAGCTCCTTGCCCAGCGCGTCGAACATCCGGCGATAATCAGAGAAGGTGCGGAGGCCGGTCCTGGGGCTGGCTTTCTTGAGGCCCTTGGCGAGCCCGTTGTCGTCCGCGTCCACAAGCGCGACGAGCCGCTCGCCGGCCGCCGCCGGCACATGCGCACTGACGCCGCGGCCACCGCAGCCGATGACGGCGGTCCGCAACTGCGCACCGGGGGCGCGGGTGGAGAGGAGCGCGGGTGCGCCGAAGGTGCGGGATGCGGCCAGCGCGCCCGCGCCGACGACGGCGGTCTGGAGGAACGTCCTGCGACTCTGCATAGTATTCATCGCTCGCCTGTTGGTTGTGCGCGCATGATGGCAAGGTACCGCGCGGCTGTCAACGCGCTCGACAGCCTCACTCGCCGCCCTTGCCGACGCGGAAGAAATTCGTCTCGCCCTCCAGCAGCAGCAGCGCGCCGTTTTCCTGCACCGCGAGGAGGCGCGCGCCGGCGACGAGGTCGCCGGCCTTCAGAATCTGTCCGTTGATGAAGACGACGGCGTCGCCGCCGGCGCGGCCCATGATGCCGGTGACGTTGAGCTTCGGCCAGTTGACGTGGAGCGGCAGGCCCGCCGGGACCGGCGCGGCGGGCGGCGGCGCGTTGAGCGCGGCGGCTGGCTGGTTCGTGGCGGGCGCGAGGACCGGCGGGGGCTTCGTGGTGACGTCGGGCGCCGGTAGCGGCGGCGACGCCAGGGGCGTGTTTGTCACCCCCGCCACCAGCTCAAGCCGTTCCGGCGTTTGTATCGCCGCGAGTTTCGCTTTGACCTGTGCGACGAGGTTGGTGTGCGGTGGCGGCGGCGCTGGCACGATCTTCGCCGCGGCCGGCTTGGGGGTGGGCCGGGCGGCGAGCGCCGCGGGTGGCGGCGGGCGCAGGAACAGCCACCAGGCACCAAAGCCCAGTCCCGCGAGCAGGAGCACCACCAGCAGGACGACCAGGTAAGTACGCTGGTTCCGCTTGGGCTCCGGTGGCGGTGGAACCGGTGGTAGATCCGGCGGTGGCGGCGGCAGCGCGGGCGTCGCGGGTGCGACGCCCAGGTTAGCCCCTCCCGTATCCTCGTTGCGGCGGCGCAGCGCTTCTTGAATCAAGCTCATGGCCAGACTCCCATATCTTGTACCGCACGTTCCACCTCGCGGTGCGTGATGCGCGGCGTGCGCCCCACGTAACCGGCGAGCAGCGCACGGTCGGCGAGCGTGTTGAGCACGCGCGGCAGGCCGGCGGCATGCCGGTGCAGAAAGCGCGCTGCCGGCTCTTCGAAGAGCCACGGGTCGGGCGCGCCCGCCACCTGTAGACGGAAAGCAAGATACTGGCCAACTTCCTCCTCCGTCAGCGCGCGCAGTTCGCAACGGACCAGGATGCGCTGCCGCAATTGCCGGAAATCCGGCTGACCCAGCCGCACTCGGAGTTCCGGCTGGCCAACGAGGACGAGCTGCATCAGCTTGTGCTGGTCGGTCTCCAGGTTGGAGAGCAGCCGCAGCTGTTCGAGGACATCGGGCGTGAGATTCTGCGCCTCGTCGAGGATCACCGCGATGTTGCGGCCCGCGGCGGACTCTCGCAGCAGGTACTCGTTGAGCTGACCCACGAGCTGCAGCCGGTCGCGCGACCGGGCCTCGCTGCCGAGGTCGTGCAGGATCGCGCGCAGCAGCTGGGTCGTGGTCACCAGCGGGTTGAGGATGAGGGCGGCGTGGATGTTGTCCGGCAGGCTGCCGAGCAGGGCGCGGGTCAGCGTGGTCTTGCCGGAGCCGACCTCGCCGGTCAGGACGATGAACCCCTTGCGCTGCTCGATGCCGTAGCGGAGCAGATCGAACGCCTCGCGATGCTGGGGGGAGAAAAAAAGAAAACGCGGATCGGGCGTCACATTGAAGGGCGCTTCCTTGAGCTGATAGAAGTCGAGGTACATGGCCATGCCGTATGGGGGTATTTTCCAAGGTTTGGAAAATATAGCGAGCGGTTTTTCCAAGGTTTGGAAAAAGTACTACCGAGCTGGGCAGGTATCCGTCGGTGGAAGCCGCTTAGCCCTGCAACATATGCAGGGACGGCATCAGTTTTACGGCAGGGTACGGCAAGGTGGCATGGGTATTGCTCAATAAACACCAAATGCGGAGTGAAAACCTATCTTTTGCGGGGTATAATGAGAGCCGCGGGGCTGGATACAGCAGAAAATAAAGGAAAATTAAATGAAACAGCATAAAAAAGGGTTCACCTTGGTTGAGATCATGATTGTCGTGGCCATCATCGCCATGTTGGCCGCCATCTCGGTGCCGTCATTCATGAGCGCACGCAGCAAGTCCATGCAGAGTTCCTGCTTCAACAACATGCGCTTGATGGATGGCGCGATGCAGCAGTATGCCTTGGACTATTCGAACACCGTGGCGAACACCATCGCCAAACTCGTCGGCACCAACGGCTACATCAAGGACACGCCGGTCTGCAAAGGCGGCGGCACGTATACGCTGCCGTCCGATCTGTCAGGCAAGACAGCCTGCTCGATACACGGACCGTTCTAAGCTCCCGTGGAGGTTGGCCTGCGCGCCCCGCAGCGGCAGTGCTGCGCGGGTCCAGGGGGATGGGAGTCCTGAAATGAAAATCAAGAGCGGATTTGCCTGTGCCGTCGCCGGCTGGGTGTGCTGGTGCAGCGTCAGCATCTTTGCTGTGGAGCCGAAGACCGGGCCCTCGGAGTTGGCCTTGGAGTTGGCAACTTATGCGGATTATCTACGGGACCACCCGGAACTCGGCGGCACCAACTTCAACGCGTTGGTGGAGCGGAAATTGGTCGACTTGTTGACCCATCGCTTGGTCGCTGGCGCGGGCAGCGCCAGTCCGTCGCAAGCCAAGCTTTCCGATCCGGCGGCCCACGCTGTCGCGACGGGCGGCACGGTAAGCATGGGTATCTTCGTCCAGCAGATGTTCGCAGGGGGCTTTCGTGGGCGGGCACTGGCTACCGCGATTGATCTGGAACTGACCCATCGTCAAGCCAGCCAAGACAGGCCTATCCCTCAGGTGCCTGTAGGGGGCTCTATAACTCCGCCCAAAATCGACGGTGGAGCAGACTTTATTTTCCTCCCAGCTTCGAATCAAATGCCAGTTCAAATGCAGGGCGAGGGAACACGGCAGCCGGTCAGCACAGCGCCCAAGGCTGCAGCGGGAACTGCACCCCGCTGATCTTTTCTGACGCGCGGTCTAAAGGCTGGTCTCGTTTGCGAGAATCACGCGACGCAACGAGTAGGACTACGACTGCAGGTTGAGGTGCAGGGAAGGTCCGACGTTTGGAAGCGCATTTTTATAACCACAGGTCAGCACGATACGTGTGCAAGCGAGGGCAAGGCTTTGTCCTGTTGGCGTAGTAAATGCTGGTAAAAGCCGGTGATAGGTTCTATAGGTGTGTTGGTCGCTGGCGAAAGGGCTCGTATTCATGGCGGGAAAGTACAGGCGAATGGGTGGAAAAGCGATAGCTCGCCGTTGCGGGATGACGTTGGCGGAAGCCATGGTAGCCTCGGTTATTTCCGTTATTATGTTTTTTACACTCTTCAATGGCATTGTTTTTGTCCGTCAACTGGTGGCCAACGCGCGCTATCATAACGAAGCCGAGTCTCTGGCCATGGATCAAGCTTTGATGATGTTCAACTCGTCCTATACCAATTTGACCAGTCTGGCCGGTGTCACCACGACCACGGTGCCAACAAATTCAATGCTTTTCCCGCTGGGTGGAACCATGCGCACAGGGGTGCTTGTGTATACAAATTATTGTCAAGTGCAAGTTCGCGTGGATTGGCGGTTCTTGAAGTGGGGTGCAACGAACTACTTGTCGGAGAGCCTCTGGATCAACCGCTTCCAAACCCTGCGGGGTGGGTTATGAAGCGCACACGTCGGCGTGGTTTTACGTTGATCGAGGTGTTGACTGCCACGGCGGTGAGCATGATGGTGCTGGCTGGAGCCGTGATCGTCTTTGTACAAGTCAGGGCCGGTTGGCTCCGGGCCGCAACCGATCTGCAATTGATGGGTGAAGGCCGGTTGATTCGCGAGCGGATGTTGCGCAGTTTGGGTGCGGGTGGGACCTTTGGCTTGCGGGAGGCAGGGCTCAGTTCCGTGACCATCACCAACCTGGATCAATACCATAGCCGGGTGAGCTTTCTCGATGGCCAAGCCAATAATTGTATCATTACGGAGTCAAATTTTGGTGGCCGGGTGTGGAATGTGATGGGCGGCGTCGGTGGGCAAGTTCAAGTGTTGTTGCCGAATGCTCCCTACAACACGTACGCCGACAAACTCCTCGTTACCACAGGAACTGATAGATCTTTAACGATTAATATGCGTCTGGGGGCGGTCAACCAACTGGGCACCACGAGCTTCTATTCTCAAATTATTAACGTGAGGCTTATTAATCCATGAGAACTCTGTTCCCAGCCAAGCATGCGTGTCGGGCTGGCAGTACGTTGGCGACCGTTTTGGTGGGCATGGCCATTGCGCTGATCATGCTGGCCTCCTTCCTTTACTTGGGAACAAATGGTGTGCGGATGGTTCAGCGCTGGCGGCTGGGGGATCAGATGATGCTCAATGCACAGTCGGCCCTTGAGCAGGCCAAGATCGACATTCAAAATAATTTTACAAACTACACCAGTACAGCGGCGAATTATATGTCGGCCTTCAATTGGTTCAACACGTGGAATAGCAGTTCGCTGGGGCAAACCTACGTTTATCAAGCACCGCAAGGTCTCGCCTTTTCCAACACGACTATCACCATCACCATTGCCTCGGTCAGCAATTCGGGCTGGTTGATACGGGATGTGGTGTTGCAATGCCGGGCGACCAACTCGGCGGCGCGCGGGCTGGTGCGGGGGGTGCAGGAAACCGTCCGGTATCAGATGGGCCGTTCCCCTATTTTCAACAACGCCTACTTCATCAATAATTTCGGCTGGATGTATGGCAGCAGCATCACGGTCCAGGGCGATGTCCGGGCCAACGCCAACGTGGCTTTTCAGAGTGGACCCAAAATAAATGGTGATGTGTATGCCTCTTCCAATGCCAGCCTAAGCGCCGCCGGTTCCGTGACCGGTACATGGAACTCTGACAGTTTGAGCGCCTACCGCAGCAATGGGGCCTTGACCAATGCGCGCCCCGCTAATCCGGTCAGTTCCGGCGGAGCGTCTTGGATCGCAGGCTATGATGGCGTCAATACCGGCATGCAATATCAAGCCGTGTTGCCCATGCCCTACTTGGGGGACCTCAAGGATTACCAAGCCATGGCCAGCAATTATAACGGCACCATCACGCAGGGGACTAACGTCCTGGTTAGCCGTGTTTATAGCGGCAACGGTCCGGATGGTGTGGCTGGCACCGCCGATCAAGGCACCTTGATGCTGAGCGGTACCCCAAGCAATCCCATTGTTGTCAACGGGCCGGTGGTGGTGACAGGAGACCTGATCATCAAGGGCACGGTCAGCGGGCAGGGAATGATTTATGCCGGTCGTAATGTGCATATTGCCAGCAATCTCACCTATAAAACCCCGCCAATCTGGCCCAAACCTGATGCGAATCCGAGCCAGACTATGACCACTACCAGTGCCGCCGATATGGTGGGCTTGGCCGCCAAGGGCAGTATCATTTTGGGGGACTACACGCAGAGTGCCTGGCAAAACGCGGTCACGTCGTATATCAAGCCCACTTTTACGCAGGCGTATACAACGGATCCCAGCGATGCCACGAACGGTTACGGTAACGCCGGCAATAGTTACACCTTCAACGGTGACTATTCAGCTTACGACGGGGGCTCCAAATTGACGCCTGCCGGTGGCTCGACTCCGCGGCGATACTACGAGTCCAGTGTTGCCTCTAATACGTTCACCCTGTTTGCAGGTACCAACGCCCCGGCCATGAGCCGTGTCGACGCGGTGCTTTACTGCAACCATTTGATTACCGGGAACGTCGGCGCGATAACTTTCAACGGGACGGTCATTTCGCGCGACGAGGCCATCATCTTTAGCGGGTCGATCAAGATGAACTGGGATATTCGTTTGTGGGGCGCAGGCGGAGGCGCTTTTACCAATATGCTGGTCGGTTTGCCGATGGTCTTGGCTCAACCAAACACTGTTTTTTGGCAGGAAATTCCATGAAACCGAGCAGACTACAGATGTTCCTGCTGGTCGGGCTTTGTGTGTCATCCGGCGCAGGCAGCTATGCTTTAATAGATAGCAGCCAGTCCGACGGTGTGGGGCTTCAATTGTTGTTGATGCAGCAACAAAGTTTGCGAGCGCCCCCCCTGTTTGATCCCGCTGCCAATCGTCAAGCAGCGGTTGATCGTCGCAACCAGGAGGTGCTGGAAACCTTGTCTCGACCGCCGGTCGCTTGGGCGCACTATGACCGACCACCCGTGCAGCGTGCTGTAGCGACAGCCGCTGCGGGTGTTGCCGACGAGCCGGACAGTAGGGGGTGGTCTATTTTGTTTTGGATTCTGCTCGTAGGCGGTGGGCTGCTCTATGCGGTTGCCAAGTGTTTGCCGCGCCGACCGCCCCCGCCTCCGCCCAGCCAACGCGTGTCTGGCCAAAAGGGATTCATTTAACTTGAGCGCTGAGGTATTAAGGAGTGCAGCGCCTGCTGCCGAGTATGCAATGGGCGGGCGCGGCGAGCGGGAGTTCCAAGCCCTGAAACCTAGAAAATCGCCCTTTTCTCTCCCTCGGAAAAGAACTCGGTATTTGTTTTTCCGACCGGAGGCGGGACTGCGGCGCACGGTGCAACGGGCCTCACCCCCATTTGGGCTTGGGCGTCGAGGGATCGCGTTTCATGACCCACGAGGTGTCTTCTTCTTCAGCATAGGCTTTTTTGCCCCAACCCCGCAGCACGGTGGTGACTTCGACGTCACCGGTCTGCGTCTTTACTTGCTGCTTGAGCAGGACCAGGAGTTTTTTCTGGTTTCGCTGCAGCTCAGCGATTTTCTGCTTGAGATAAAGGACCCACACCAACAGGAAGAAAGCGGCCAAACAGATGACAGACTCGCTCATGCTTGCACCGGTGCCGATCTGAAAGCTTTTTTCATGGTTCGCGGCATCTGCTTGGGCAGACGAACTGATCGCATTTTGACGGTCGACGAAACATTGTCAACCCCTTTATCCGCTCTGCTCGCGCTAGATCCATAAAAAGCGTGACAACAGTTTGCGGCATAAGCTAAAGTGCTTCAGAGATTGATGGCGAGGTTTAATAAGGAGCATGCTTAATTTTTTCAAGAAAGATGCGCCGGGCAAGCGGCGGGTGTCCAGCGAAGTGCTCGGACTGGATTTGGGCATGTCAGGTGTCAAGGTTGTACGCCTGCGGCGCAGCAGCAGTGGCTTGGCCTTGGTCGGAGCCGACATCCTGCCGCCGCTCGACGCCGTTGCGCCACATCTTGAACTGCCGCCCAAACTGGTGACGAATTATGCGGCGGTGACTTTTGCCAACAGTCGGCAAGCGGTGCGCTTGGTTAATGTGGCTGCGGTTGGCGAACCGTTGGCGATCAAGTTGAAGGAAGCCATCAAGGTGGAGGTCGATCAGCGACTGGCCTTCACAGTGTTGCGTACGATTCCCGGCAAGCGTGAAACACAAGTCCTGACTGTTGGGATGCAAGAGGGTGATGTTCAGCAGGTGCTGGCGATGCTCGCGCACGGTGCGCCGGCGGCCTGCACGCTAGAGTATGCGGGGCTGGCGGCGTTGACCTCGTTCTATCATGGTCCCGGCCGCGAACTGGGCGACGAGGCGGTCTGCCTGATCGAGGCCGGCGCGCGGACTACCTTTGTCGCTTTTCTCAACAAGGGCTTGCCCGTGCTGGTCCGCACACTGGAACTGGGCGGCGAGCAGCTCCTCGCCACCCTGCAAGCGCAGTGGGGGCTCGACCGCGAGACGGCGCTGGGCACGCTGGGGCAGGGGGGCACGATCGATATCTCGCAGCCGCTCCACGATCTCGCCGGTCCGTTCCTGCGGCAGTTGAGCATCTCGCGCGACTTCGTCGAGCGGCAGGAAAATTGCCGCATCGCGCGCCTCTATCTCTCTGGCGGACTGGGCGATGTCCGGCAATGGGCCCAGGAACTCCAGACGACGCTGGGCATCGCCGCGGTGGCATGGGATCCCTTCGCTTGCATGACCGCGACCGCGTTGCCCGCAGCCTTGGCCAACCAGCGCGGCCGCTTCGCGGCCGCCATCGGCGCCGCGCTTTCCGCTTTCGAGGAGCCATGAACGTCCACGTCAATCTCTTGCACGAAGACGAACGGCGCTACCAGGGGCTGGTCGGCCGGAAATTTATTATGATCTCCGCGACGGGCACGGGGCTGGCCCTCCTGTTGATTGTGGGCGGGCTGCTGGGCTATACCCTCATCAGCGCGCAGCAGGAATTGGAGATGCTGCGCACCCAATGGCGGCAGACCGAGCCGCAGTATAAAAAATTTCTGGTCCAGCAGAAAATCCGCGACCAGGTCGCGGCCATGCTCGGCGAACTCAAGGGCTGGACGCACGGGCGGTTGTCGTTGCACGATTTTCTGGCGGAGATCCAGCGTGTCGTGGCGCCCTTTCCGATCCAGCTCGACCGCCTGTCAGTGGCGGGCGAGTACACGATGATCCAACCGCCGCCGCCCAAGGTGGCGCTCAAACTCGAGGTGGCCCCGGCCGAGGCCGGCGGGGCGCCCGTGGCGTCCACGAATGCGCCGCCGCCGCCCCCGCCGCCGATCCCGGCGCGACGCTGGCATGTCACCCTCTCCGGCCGCGTCTTTGGCGAGCAGGGCCAGAGCGAAGTCGTCGAGCTGGCCGCCCAGCTCCAGAAGACCCCGGCGCTCGCGGGTCTGTGGGACTCGGTGCGCCTGCAAAGCCTGACGCGCGCGCCGGGCGAAAGCCACCGCGCCGAGCAGCTCTTCACGATCGAAGGTTTGACCAAACTACGGAACTGCGAATGAAATTCAACTGGTCCAGCCTGACGAAGGAGCAAAAGCAGATAGTCTTTCTGCTCGTTCTGGGCGTGGTGATCGCGGGCGCGCTCCTCTATGCGTTTGTGGTGATCCCGCTGCAGGAGGGTGCGGAGCGGCGTCAGCTGGAAGGCAACGCGCTGCGCGAAAAACTCATCAAGGCTGACCTTGCCCTCAAGTACGAGGTGCGCGCGAAGGCGGATGGCGTCCTGAAACTGGCGCAGTTTGCCGTGCTGACGAACAGCGCGGTGGCGCCGTTCGGCAACGCGTTCGCGTGGGCCACCGGGCAACTCTATCCGGTCGCGCAGGAGGCGGGCGTCGAGCTGGAAAACCTGGGCGGCAACAGCCAGCCGCTCGGCTCCACCGGGCCGGCCACCGCGGGCACCCGCTCCTTCGCGGGCTTCACCGCGCAAATGACGTTGCAATGCAGCTACTCAGCGCTGCTCCGTTTCCTGCACGGCCTGGAGGCAAAGAATCCGCTGGTCACTGTGACCAGCCTCACGATCGACCGGCGCGAAACCACCCCGGGTCGTCACCAGGTGGGGCTGATGCTGGAATGGCCCATCTGGGTCAAAGACCCGGCGGCCGTAGCGCCGGTGGGAAAGCCGGGGGCGCCATGAACCGTTTTGTGCATAGGTGGCTGATCCTCGGTGGCTGCGCGTGGCTGGCCGCGCTGGGAAGCGCCGGGGCCGCCGGCACCAACGCGCCCGCCGCCGATGCCGCCCCGGCGCTGCGCGATCCGTTCTCGTCGCCGCTGGCACCGCCCCCGGCGTCGGTGGTCAGGACCAATGCCACGGTGGCCGCGCCCGGTCCCGTCGCGCCGCCCGTCCTGACGCCGGACTTGAGCGCTGAGCTGCAGCGGGCGCTGCGCATCCAAGGCTACGTACAGCAGGGCGGGCGTTGCTATGCAATGATCAACGGCCGGCTCGTCACGGCGGGCGAGGTGGTGCAGGTGCGGGTGGGGGCGGCGACGCAGCGTTTCCGCGTGCGGAGCGTGACCGCGACGAACGTGCAGTTCGAGCCGTTGCCCTGAGTTTTCAACAAGGAGGCGTGCCATGAAGACAAAAGAAATGCTGGCGGTGGGGAGAATGCTGGTGGGCGGTGCACTGCTGGGCGCACTGCTGGGCGTGCTGCCGGGCTGCGAAGGCAACAGCAGCCCCGATACGGGCGGCATCGATTCCTACTTCGCCGACCATCCGTTGGTTTCCGATCCGCGCGATCCCAGCGCGCCGCAAGATGTGTTCCTCACACCCGCCAGCGCCTCGGTGTCGTTCCTCATGCAGTTGATCACCTTCACGGTGGCGGGCGGCGAAGAGCCATACCACTGGGGTGTCGCCAACGGCAATGGCACCGTGGCCTCCCGCGCGGAGGACACCAAGCAGGGCGTCTATACCGCTACCACGCTCGCGGGCAACTCGGTGATCGTCTACGACGCACGGGGACATTCGGCCATCGCCACGGTGGGCACCGGCGGCGGCAGCGCCCTCGTGATCACGCCGAGCGTGGCCACGATCGCCACCAACTTGCAGTCGCTGGCCTTCTCCGTCAGCGGCGGCTCGCCGCCCTATAACTGGGCGCCGGTAATCCATCCCGCCGACGGCTTCCTGAACACGTACAGCGGTGCGAGCGTATTCTATACACGGACGTCCACGAATGGCGTCGACAACGGGCTGACGGCGTCCGACAGCGCCGGCGGCAGCGTTACCGTCACGATCCATCAACCGTAAGCCGGTGCTCAAGGAGGAATGAATATGAAAACTATCCTGAACCGCCTGCTGGTCCTCAGCCTCGTCCTGGCCGCCTGTGCCTTGGCCCAACAGTCAGCGCCGCCGTCCCCGCCCAGCGTGCCGGCCATGCCCGCGGCGGAACTGCCACCGCCCATGGTGGACCCGGCGCCGGCCGTCACAGCCCCAGCGGCCATACCGTCGCCGGTCGCGCCGGTCGCGCCGGCCGGCCCCAAGAGCATCGACATCACGCCGGAAACCGGCACCACCAACGGCATCGTGGTGACCCCGACGGCGGGCAATAAAAACCTGATCTCGATCAACTTCGAGCATGCCCCGCTGACGGAGGTGATCCGCGCCTTCACCCTGATCTCCGGCGCTAACATCGTGCTCGGCACAAACGGGCAAGAGCTGGTCACGCTGAGCATGAAAGACGTCGAGTGGGAGCCGGCGCTCAACGCGATCCTCGACTCCATCGGCAAATCGCTGGTGCTCAAGAGCCCCGGCATCTTCATCGTGGCGAACAAAGGGGACTCCGCCAGCGAGCCGGTGGTTGTGGAGATCGTACAGCTCAAGTACATCATGGCCACCACCCTCCTGCCGACCGTCGAGAAGATGCTGGTGGGCACCAACACCAGTGTCGGCGTCATCACTTCTGCCAATGCGCTGATCATCAAGGCCAACCCGGCCAATATCGCAGGCATCCGCAAGACGATCGAGCTGGTGGACCAGCCGCGCCAGCAGGTGTTCATCGAGGCGAAGTTTGTCGAGCTCAACGACCAGGCGATCAAGGACATCGGCATCAACTGGCAGTCCATGTCCGGGGTGAAGTTGGGCGTCGGGAGCCTCGCGGCCAACCTGACGCAGACGCGCACGACCACGCAGTCGCGCGATGCGAACTCCGGACAGAGCGACGGACGCACGCATATCGATGGCACCATCAAATATGGGGCCGACGGTGCCGCGCTCATCCCTCAAGGACCCACGACGCTGCCGACGGCGCCCATCAGCGCTAATTCCAAGGTGTCGCCGGTGAGCGGCACCGTCGCCGGGTCCGCTGGCCGTTCGACCGTGGATACCATCGTGCAGGGCAAGACGGTGGACCTGGCGGTCCAGGACGCGAGTTCGCTGCTGATGAACGACGTGCGCACGGCGATCCTCTCTGCCAGCGATTTTTCCGTCGTGCTCAGCGCGCTCAAGCAGAATATCGGCGCGGCGATCGTTTCCAATCCGCGCCTGCTTGTCGCTAGCGGTCAGCAGGCGACCATCCACGTTGGTTTGGAAACGCCCTATGCCAAGAAGAGCACCACGCAGCAGGGGTCGGGCGGTTCCAGCACGCAGTCCGAAATCGATACGATCAAGACCGGTGTCGAACTGCAGGTCACCCCCACAGTCAATATGGCCAGCAACATCACCTTGAAGATCAAGCCGCGCCTGAGCCGCGTCACCGCTACCGTCACCATTGACGGCAATGAAGTCCCGGTCCTGACCTCGCGCGATGTGGATTCCGAGTTCAACGTGGAGAGCGGGCGCACGGTGGCCATCGGCGGCCTGACCACTGCCAATGATTTGCAGAAGGTCAGCAAGATCCCGTTCTTGGGCGATATCCCGCTGATCGGCAAGTATCTGTTCTCGCATACGCACACCGAGAAAGCCCAGGACGAGGTCATCATCTTCGTCTCCGTCAGCGTGGTCCGCGCGGAGAGCATCAAGGACAACGACGGCATCCCTTCCGGAGGTCAGCTGATCCACCGCTACCAGCTCAAGGAAACGGCCGACGCCGCCGAAGCCAAAGAGGCGGTCGACGCCGAGAAGAAACGGCTGGATACCGCAGCGAAAAAAGCGGCCACCCCCGGCCGTCGCGCGATCTTCGAGTAGCCGCCGCGCGGTTTTTCCGCGGGGCAGGTCAGCCCCGGCGCCGCCGGCCGGTCCGCCCGCTCCTGACGACGTGCAGGCCCGCTGGTGGCGGCACACGCTCCATCGTGACCCTCCGCATCGGGGCCTGTTGCTCCAGCCGCCCTGTGCCACTAACCGGAAAAACCGCCGCATTTCGGCCTGGATATTTATTTTCAGATGGCCGGCAGGGCAGCTTGCAAAAACCTCTCGCGGAGCGAGAAGACTACTATGGCGGCGGCTTTGGCAAAGTGCTCCTCACGCTCCGCATGAGGTTGGGTTGCGGCCGTAGGCCACGCTGTGGCTCTGCGTGCAAGGCCGCTGCCAGCCTGCTTCCTGCGGCCGCCGCCCTTGGCCGGCACCCGGGCGGACCGGCACGCAGCCCTGCGCCAGGCCCTCTGACTTGATGGCGCTCTGGCTGTTTGCCGCTGTTTTTTTATTATAGGTCTTCTGCCTAATGGGAAATTAGGCTTTCGCCCGATTCCCGCCCTCTCCGCTCCCTGTTACCGTAGCGTTGTGTTGAAAGGTGTAATCATGTCCATAAGGGCAACATGAGGTGCCGGTTGAAAACCACCTTGGAAAATCTAATCGGGCAAATGCAGACGGCGGGTGCGTCGGACCTGATACTGACGGCGGGCGCCGCACCCCAGCTGCGGGTGCATGGTTTGTTGCGCGCCGCCGGTCCGGAGGCGCTGACGGCGGAAGACACCCGCGGCATGGCCGGGAGCCTCATGAATCCCCAGCAGCGGGAGTTGTTTCACGAAGTCAAGAACCTGGACCTCTCGAAAGAGTTTCCGGGCGAGCTGCGCTGCCGCATCAATATCTATGTGCAGAAGGATGCCGTGGCGATTGCCATCCGGAACATCCCTGCGCTCATTCCGCCGTTCGAAGTGCTGGGCCTGCCGGACATTGCCAAGGACTTCGCCGTCCAGCCCCACGGGTTGGTGCTGATCACGGGACCCGCCGGCAGCGGCAAGTCCACCACGCTGGCCGCGATGATCAATTTCATCAACCAGACGCGGCATGCGCACGTCGTCTGCCTGGAGGACCCCATCGAATATGTGCATGCCCATCACAAAAGCGTCATTGATCAGCGGGAAATCGGCACCGATGCCCGCACGTTCCAGGAGGCGCTCCGGGGCGTTTTCCGGCAGTCGCCCGACGTGATCATGGTCGGCGAGATGCGGGACCTGGAAACGATCCAGCTGGTGTTGACGCTGGCGGAAACCGGGCATCTGATCCTGGCCACGCTGCACACGCAGGACACCTCCCATGCGATCAACCGCATGGTGGATATTTTCCCCGCGGGGCAACAGGAGCAGATCTATATGCAGTTGTCCCTGGTGCTCATCGGGGTGATCGCCCAGCAGCTGATCATCACCAGCGACCGGCAGCGCCGGGTTCTCGCCTATGAGGTGCTGCGCGTCAATCATGCGGTGCGCAATCTGATCCGCGAACGGCAGATCCAGCAGTTGTATTCCGTGGTCGAGACCAGCCGGGCGGAAGGCATGGTCACCATGAACGAAACGTTACGGCGCCTCCACGAGCGGGAACTCATCGATTTCGATGAGGCGCTCAGCCGCTCCCCGCGGCCCAAGGAATTCGCGCGGTCGATCGTGCGGGCCGAAAAGAAGAGTTGAAGCCGGTGATCGGGACAGCATGAACACGGCACAACTAGGCAAGATGCTGATCACGTCAGCGCCACTGGGCAGGATCCTGCTGGCGGGTGGCAAGATCACCCAGCAGCAATTGGATCGTGCGCTGGAGTTGCAGCGCGAGAGCAAGCAGCTGCTGGGCGAAATTCTGATCGAGCAGGCCATGACGAAGATGGAGGACCTTGTCTGGGCGCTGGGCCTGCAGTTGAATATTCCGGTGTTCAATCTCGATGACAATTTCCGGCTGGAACCCGAGGAGATCGGCCTGATCCCGGTCACCATTGCCCGCCGGTATGGGCTGTTTCCGATGAGGAAAAACGGGGACGCCTCCCTGACGCTGGTTATGAGCGATCCGTTGAACTCGGACGCCCTCGCCACCGTGCGGTCCTTGACGAAGCTGGACATCCACCGGGTCGTGGGCACGAAGGAGCAGATCCGGACCGTGATCGAGAAGTTTTACCGCCAGGACGCCCACATTGAGCGGAGCCTGGAGGATATTGTCCGGCTGGAGGCGACCGGGGCCGAGGTGCCCGCGGGCGAGGGCGAGGCGGATGAGGACCAGCTGCGGGTGCAGGCCAACGACGCGCCTGTCGTCCGCTTTGTGAACCTGCTCCTCATGCAGGCGATCCGCGACCACGCCAGCGACATCCACTTTGAACCCTCCGAAAAGGGGGCCACCATCCGGCTGCGCATCGACGGTGTCCTGCGCGAAATCACCCCGCCGCCCAAGCATCTCTACCACGGCATTGTCACCCGGATCAAAATCCTCTCCAGCATGGATATCGCGGAGCGCCGGTTGCCGCTCGACGGGCGCTTCAAGTTCAAGGTGGACCAGCATGAGGTGGATGTGCGCGTCTCCTCGCTGCCGGAGGTGTATGGGGAGAAGCTGGTGCTGCGCATTCTGGACAAGCAGGCGCTCGTCGCGGACATGCGCGACATCGGCTTCGAGAAGGATATGCTGGAAAAATTCCAGCACATCCTCCGGCTGCCGCACGGCATCATCCTGCTGACCGGCCCCACGGGCAGCGGCAAGACCACGACGCTCTACAGCGCTTTGAACTTCCTCAAGAGCCCGGAGAAAAACATCCAGACGGTGGAGGACCCGGTGGAGTACCTGGTGCCCGGCGTGAACCAGATGCCGATCAAGCCGAAGATCGGCCTGGATTTTGCCTCGGCGCTGCGCGCCATCCTGCGCCAGGATCCGAACATCATCATGATCGGCGAGATCCGCGACGCCGACACGGCGGAGATCGCCATGCGCGCCGCGCTGACCGGCCACCTGGTGTTGAGCACGCTGCACACCAACGATGCCACCTCCGCCTTCAGCCGTTTGAAAGATATCGGCGTGGCGCCCTATCTGATCGCCGCGACGATCAAGCTGGTGATCGCCCAGCGCCTGGTCCGGATCCTGTGCAGCGAATGCAAGCAGCCGCACACCCCGGGGTCGGAGCAACTCCTGCCCGTGGTCCGTGAGCGCCCCGACGCCAGCGAGTGGACCTTCTACCGGAGCGTCGGCTGCGCACGCTGCCACCGGACAGGCTTCCGCGGCCGCAAAGGCATCTTCGAGTTTCTGGAGGTCACGGCGCCTATCCGGAAGATGATCTTTGACGGTTTGGGCGACACCGCTATCCGGCAGACGGCCCGTGAGCAAGGCATGCAAGCGCTCTTTGCCAACGGCTTGAATAAAATCAAAGCGGGCCTCACCACCGTGGAGGAGGTCATCAAGGTTTCGGATCTGGATCAAGTTTAGCCGGGGGTCTTATGGAGGAATTCATCTATATCGCGAAAAATGAAAAAGGCGACACCGTCCGATCCTCCATCACGGCCAGCTCGCGCTATGAAGCGATCGCCCTGCTGCGCGAACAGGCGCTGACCGTCATCGAGGTGGCGCGGGGTACCTTTCCGAGCCGCCTCGCCGTGGGGCGCGACGCCGTCCGCCTGCTGCCGATGCAGCCCAAGACTCCGCCGCGTTCATTCGCGTCCTTCTCGCGGATCAAGTTGGCGGACATGGCGATGTTTTGCCGCCAGCTCTCGATCACGATCAACGCGGGCATGCCGTTGCGGGATGCCTTGGAAACCATCGCCATCGACATGGACCATCCCGCGATGCAGCTGTGCGTCCAGGGTCTGGTCGCACAGTTGCACGGCGGGAAGATGCTCTCGCAGGCGTTGGCGCTGCAGCCGAAGGTCTTCAATACGCTGATGATTTCGCTGGTGGCGGCCGCAGAAGAGTCCGGCAGCCTGCCGCAGACGCTGAGCCAGGTGGCCGGTTACTTGGAACGCAGCGACCGGCTGGCGCGCAAGATCGTCAGCATCACCGCCTATCCCCTCTTTATTGCCGTCTTTTTTGTGATCGTCTGTGCGATCATGACCTTCTTCATCCTGCCCAAGTTCCAGACCATCTTCACCGGGTTCAACACCCAGTTACCGTTGCTTACCCGCGCGGTCTTCGGGAGCAATCAATTCATCCTGAACCACCTGGGCCTGCTGCTGCTCGCGGCGGCCGCATTGGTCGGCCTCGTGTGCGTCTACCGGCGCACCCCGTCGGGCCGGATGCGGCTGGACGCGTTGAAGTTGCGGCTGCCACTCGTGGGCACCTGCCTGCGCAAATTCATCATGGCGCGGGTCTGTCGGAACCTGGCCATCATGATCCGGGGCGGTGTGCCGGTGACCAACGCCTTGGCGATCATGGCGCGGGTCAGCGATAACCGGGTGATGGAGCGCGCCGTGCTGTCGGCCCGGGAGCGGGTGATGGGCGGCGCCGATATTGCCGTCAGCCTGGCCGAGCAAAAAGTGTTCCCACGGCTGGTGGTCAGCATGGTGGGGGTGGGCGAGCAATCCGGCCGGTTGCCGGAGGTATTGGAGAAAATCTCCGATGTCTACGAGGACCAGGTGGAAGGTGCTGTCATGGTGGCCACGGCGCTGTTCGAGCCGATCATCATCTGTGTCTTTGGCGCCGTGGTGCTGGTGCTGGTGCTCGCCATTTACATGCCGATTTTTCAGATGGGCACGGCGAGCGCACACTAGGGAAAGGAGATTCAGGAGAGACCAAGCAGGGCTGAGACAGGAGGTGGCGAAAGAGCGAGGATCACAACGAGCGAAAGGATGGTTCGACGAAGACGCAGTCGGGCAAGGATAGCAGGGAAGGTGTCCGGGACAGTGCAGGATTCAACCAACAAACAAAGGATAAGCAGATGAAGAAGATAAGCTCAATGAAACGCGGTTTTACGCTGGTGGAACTGATGGTCGTGGCGATCATCGTGGCCATCCTGGCCGCCGTGGCCGTGCCGCTGATGAGCGCCAATAAAAAACGCGCCATCATGACCGAGGCGGAAGCCGGCCTGGGTATGTTGCGTTCGTCCATGCGGACGCTCTATGCCGAGACGGGTGCCTACAACAAGAATCGCGACGGTGGGACCATCAGTTCAGGTACGTCGGGTTCCATCACCAACATCCCCGGGGTCGCCACGAATGACCTGTCGGGACGGTGGTTCGACTATAAGGCCTATCAGCTGAAAGACGTCCAGGCCAATTCCTTCGCGCTCAGCTGCGTGGGTAACGACTCTGGCGCCCCGCAAAAGGCCGATGTGGCGGGCTTAAGCGTCGACCTGTTGCAGGACGGTACCTTCACCAACCGAGTCGGCTATTGAGTTGACCCGACCACGGGCACGGATGGTTACGGGTGAAATGGCGAATCCCGTGGCCATCTGTGCCTGTGGCAGGAGGTGTGCGATGGCGATCCAGTGGCCCTTTTTGATGGATGGCGACGACGTGGTCGGTCTGGACATCGGCGAGCGGTCAGTCTCGGCCGTCCGGCTGCGCGTCCAGCCCAAGGGATCTTGGGAGGTACGGAACGCCGGGGTGCTGGAACTGGCTCCGGGAGCCGCCGACCAAGACGTGGCGCATGTTATCCATACCCTGTGGCGGCAAAACGGGATGGTCTGCAATAACGTTTGCACCTGTCTGCGCAGCCCAGCGTTGCTGGTGCGGCATTTCAGCTATCCCCCGCTGACCGACGAAGAGCTTCCGTCGGTGCTCCGGTTGGCCGTCGAGGAGGAGTTGCAGATGCCGGCCGACCAGTTTTATCTGGATTGGCACCTCTTTGGCCGGACGGGTCTGCCTGCGTCGCGTTCCCAAGAGGGCCCGACAGAAGGCTTCCTTGTGGCAGTCCCCAAGAAAGATGCACAACGCCACCTGGACCTGCTGGCCGCCACCGGCCTGCATGCGGTCATTCTCGACGTGGGTTGCACGGCGATGGCCAACCTCTACCTGACCCTCCGCGGCGTCAGGCATGCGGGCGAGGCGGTTTGTCTGGTCAAGTTGCAGGAGCATGGCGTCGATCTGGCCCTCCTGAACGGGAACTATTTCCTCTACCCCCGGTCCATTTATTCGCCGACGCAACCGTGGGTGCAGGTCCTGGACAGACTGGTGGAAAACATCCGCAACGAATTGAAATATTTTGAATTTAAACTGTTGCAGCATCCGGTGCAGAAGGTGGTGCTCATGGGGCCTGCCGCCCTCGACCGGCACGTGGTGGAACATCTGCAGGAAACGCTGGCCCTGCCGGTTGAGCCGTGGGATCCGCGGCAGGACCCCTGCTTCCATGTGACGCGTGCCGCCCGGGCAGCCTGGCAGGAAACGGCCCATGGATCCCTTTCGGTCATGAGTCTGTGCCTGGCCCTGAGGACCGGTTATCATGGCCTATTTTGAGATCAACCTGCTTAAGGAGAGCGTGACCCCGCCGCCGCGTCGCAGGTGGTTGCGGCGGGCGTTGTTGCTCTACTTTTTATGCTGCGGCATGGCCCTGACCGCCGTCTGCTATCGCGGGACCCTGGCCCTCACGGTCGTCTGGCGGCAGCAGCAGCAGGTCGAACGGCTGGAGCGCCCCTTGCTCTCCGGTGCGGCGTCGGCGCGCGACGTGCCCCAGTATCTGAAACGCTTGCACGGGGATTTGGAGCGCAACGCGGAGAAGTTGGCGCGCATCGATGAGCTGTTGGGGCAACGCATTCTCCTGGTGCCCATTTTGATGGGACTGGTGGTGCCCTTGCCGGCGGAAAGCACCCTCATCAACCTGGAGGTGGACCAGAAGAGCGGGAGTGTGCGGTTCGACCTGATCATGCCGATCAACCCCACGGACCAAGGCACCCATTCCAGCTTGTTGCTGGCCGCCTGGCATAATGATGCCCGCTTGGCCAAGCGGGTTCAGAACATCAGGCTCGTCACCACGCAGCGCACGTATATTCGCGGGCGCAATGCCTTCGTGGCTCATTTTGAGGCCACGTTGCAGCCCAAGGGGTAGGTCTATGGAATGGCTGTTACATGGCAATAAGCGGGCGCTCCTGTCCTGGTTGTGGCTGCTGGTCCCGCCGTTGGCGGCGGTCGCCTTGCAGGTGGGCTTCAGCACCTATTGCCGGCACACCCGGTCGATGCTGGACTGGCGGCTGTCGCTGGCGCAAGTGGTGCCGGACATGGTCGCGCAATCGGCCGCGGTGCGGGAAGAGACGCGGCTGCTCATCCTCACCCCCGAGCAGCGCGAGAGCATCGTCGAGATTCTGGACACCAAGTTGCATAACCTGGTCCGGCAGGATGGGTTCCGCATCAATTCCCTGTCTGCGGAAAAGAGCGGTGTCGTGAATGGTTTGAGCCTGTTCCACGTGGCGCTCACCGGGGTGGGCGATATCCCGGCGATGGCCAGTTTTCTACATGCCGTACAAACGTCCGACCGCCTGATGTGCTTGGACCATGCGCGCCTGACCTCGCAGCGGGGCGAGGATGCGCGCAACTACACCGTGGAGCTGTCCTTCCGGTATCTCGTGATTCCACCGTGAGCAACCGGGGCTGATGGAGCTATGCGCACAGATATCATACGAGTTGGTGCTCAGGCGGCGGCACCCTTGACCGTGCTGGCGCTGTTGCTGGCTATCGTCGCTGGCGTCATGGTCGGGCAACGCTTGGATCGCATGCCCAAGAAACCGACGGCCACCGAAAGCCGGGCGCTGCTGGCACGGGTCCAGGGTACGCGCGATTCCCTGCAGCGGCAGGCGGCCGATACGGCCTATCCCTTGGGCGCAGCCATTCAAGCGATCAACGCCAAGTATCCGCCCTCAACGCCCCCGGCACCCCCGGTAGCCATCGTCACGGCGCCGCCGGCCAAGGTGGTGGAAAAACCGCGGCCCGCACCGCCACCTCCGCCCGATCCCGCTTTGCGGATTAATGGCATCATCTCGAAAGAGGGCCTTACCTTGGTGTGTGTCAACAACCGCCTGCTGGGTGTAGGCGGGAGCGTGGAGGGCTTCAGGATCGTCAAGATCGAACCCCATCAGGTGACGTTCGACAACCAGCAGGGCCGCATCCGGATCGTCAAATTTAAGTGACCGGGCAGAGACCCATGAAAAGCAGGGAGCACACGTCCGGGCAGCGGGGTACTTCCCTGGTGGAGGTCGGGGTGGCCATGCTCATCCTGTTTGTGTTGGCCTCCGGCCTGGGCAGCTATCTCTATTTGAATCAAGCCTCCCTGTCGCTGCAGCGCGACCGGGAGGTGGCCCTCGAAATCGCCAATGGCCGGCTGGAGGAACTCCGCGCGCAGACGTTTGGCGCCTTGACCGCCCTCATGCCGGACACCAATTACCCCACCTATTATTTTTACAAGGATTACACGGGCGGCCTGTTCCAGAATTGGACCAATTCGGACCAGCCCTATTACGAGAGCACCAACGTCAACAGCGTGCTGACCAACGCCGCCCTGCTGACCGAGGCCCGCCTGTGCGGGCCCTCCAATTGCCTGGATCTGGCCGTGACCGTGTTTTTCGCGCGCGGCAACAGTCCCACCAATCGGGTCGCGCTACAAACGTTTTACTATGAACCCTAGACCGGGAAAACCTGCCATGAAAAGGAACCAGAGCCGTGCGGGGTTTTCCATCCCGGAACTGTTGGCGGCCATGATCGCCGCCTCGGTGTTGCTGCTGCTGGTCGGCAGCCTGTTGTACTCCTCCTCCGGCGGGTGGGGACACAGCCTGCAGGTGGTGCAATTGCGGCGGGATGCCGATGCGACGATGGGGTTGCTTGCGCACCAGATCCGGACGACCTCCGCCAGCCATATCGCGGTCAGTCCGGATACGAACACATTGTGGATCACCAACGCGCTGACAGGCACTTGGGCCACGTTTTTGGTCACCAACCAGACCCTGTATTTCAGGCCCAACGAGGGTGGGGGGGAGATCACCTTGGTTCGCGAGCATCTGGCCACCTTCGAGGCCGTGCCGACGAATGGCATGGTCACGATCCATCTGCGGTTGACCAACGACAGCGATGTGGCGGATGTCTTCGCCGCCTATAAATGCAGGAATTGATATGAAACAGGCGAACCGATATCGGTCAGCACGGCGCCGTGGCGTGGTGCTGGTGCTCGTGCTCATCGTCATGCTGCTGCTCGTGATCATGATGGCCGGCTATTGGCAGCTGAGCACGCTGGATGGCGTGGAGGCGGGTTCGGGCATCACCTCGACCAAAGCTTTTTGGGTCGCCGAGGCGGGCCTGCATGACGCCTTGGCGCAGCTGAATTACGATCCGGGCTACCGGCGGAATCCGCATGATATTTATGGCGCGGTGACCAATGGCGCGCTGACGAGCGGGGTCTATGCGGTCATGGTCGCCTTCACGGCCACCAACGACACCAATAATTTCACCCTCATCGCGACGGGCAGGGTGGGCCGCAGCCTGCGGGTGGTGCAGCAAACCGCCGTGGTGACGAATAAATGGCCTGCGGCCTTCGACTATGCGGTGAGCGGCTATTCCAATGCCGTTTCCTTCAAGGTCGCTGCCGTCATCAACGGCAATGCCTATGCGTCCGGCACCTTGCTGATCGACAATGATGCGATGATCACCAACGGGGCGGCCTTCTCCGACGATGTTCAGGGCCTCAATGAAGACAACTTCACGGCGCTCCCGCCACCCAATCCGCCGCCCACGCTGCCCCGTCTGGATCCGAGCTATTATGACGGCCAAATTGCCGCGGCGGCGGCTTACTCCCCCAGTAATGTGAGCATGAACACCCTGGTGGACTTGAGTATCGGGACCCTGTACGTGAACGGCGATGCCACCCTCTCAACCACCAACGGTTGGCTGAAAGGCCCCGGCACACTGGTGGCGACGGGGAAGATCACGCTGGAAGACGGTGTCGTCGTGGACCCCCAGGTCACGCTCATCGCCGGCAGCTCGCTGGTCTTGAACGCGGTCCGTGTCGGCAACGGCGGTCTCCTATATGCCCGCAACGAGGTCGACCTCCAAGCCGACAACGGCCTGGTCATGTCGCAGAGCGCGCTCCTGACGCCGGGCGATGTGCGCACCGGAAACACATTTTCCTTTTCGGGCATTCTGTATGCCGGGGGCACCATCACGATGACCTCCAGCGCCCACATTCAGGGCAGCGCCGTCGTCGGGGGCAGCGTGCTCATCAATGACCACGCCACCATCACGTATGACCGGTCCCGGTTCCCGGCGACCATCCCCATTGGCCTCGCCGGTCTGGTCGTCGCCAAACACTTTTGGCAGGAGCGTTAACCGCATGGCCACGCCGCGTCATACAGCCGGACAGAGGGGGGCTTCGCTGATGGAGATCGCGATGGCGTGCGTGATTCTGGCCCTGCTGGCTCTGGCGGGTATGACGGCGCTTTATCAGACGGGGGCAGGGCTCGCGCTCCAGAAGCATCGCAGCATGGCGCTGGCGGTGGCAAACAGCAGGCTGGAAGAGGTGCGCGCCACGCCTTTCTCGGTGTTGACGGCCTTGATCTCGAAAAACTACAACACCAATTTCATACGCAAGGTGAGCGGCCAATTTGCGCTGGGTTCAAACGAAACCGTGTTCATAGGAGGTCGCCTGATGTCCATGAGCACAACGCTCCAGTACGCCGATGCCGACGGCGGAAGTGCGTCGTACGATTATCTGCGGGTGACGGCCTCGGTGCCGTATCCCGGGGTGCGTGATGTGGTGACGCTTCAGACCCTGCGGGGACCCTGAGCGCAAGGCGATACGTATGCATGAGCGACGACAGTCCGGAGTCACGTTGGTGGAACTCATGGTGGGCCTGCTGTGTGCTGCCGTTCTGGCTCTGATCATGGGGGGGCTCCTGTATTACAACTACGCGGGGTGGACGCAGTTGCAGGCGGTCGCCGACATGCAACGGGACGGTGCCCTGGCCATGAAGACCCTGACGCGGGTGATCAGGGGCGGCACGGTGGCGAATATGCAATGGGTCGGCGCCTCCTCCTGCCTGGTGGTCAATACGACGAACCATGCGGAGGGTTGGCGGTTCACGAAGACCGGCGACCGGCTGGTTTACACGGTGAGCGGCGGGTCGAACATGAACCTGGTGCGGAAAGGGCTTGCGGGCTTCAGCTGTGTGCTTACCACCAGCAACGTGGTGTTCTGGTTGAGCTTGAGGGAAAGCTCCCTGAACGCGAGCATGAACCTGACGAATACCATTTACCCGAGGAACTAGGCCATGAAAACGGGTGCTCACAACAGCCAGCGTGACGGAGTGGTGTTGGCCCTGGTGCTGATGCTGATGCTGGTGCTTGGGCTGCTGTCCCTCACGCTCTTGAGCCTCAGCGCAAACATGGGGATCGACGTGTCGCGGGATCTGAGTGACGCGGATGCTTTCTGGGCCGCCGAGGCCGGCCTTGAACAGGCCAAGACCCTCGGGCAAATGAAGCGGAAACGGTACACGGCTATTCTTAAGCCGAGCGGGTCCGGCACTCTTTTCGGTTACAATGTGCTCACAGGCACGACCGGCAGGGCAAGCTACCTGGTGAGCATCTTGGACGATCCCACCTGGGATAATAGTGCCCATACCCTGCAAAAATATATCATCACGTCGACGGGTACGGCCCAAGGGGGGCGCACGCGTGTGGTTACGCTCCATGCATGGCTGCTGAATTATGCGGGCTATCTCAATGCGTCGCATTTCGAGAATGGCGTGTACTATGTCACCGGCGACCTGCTGGATGGACCGGTCTATACGGATGACCGCTTAAACATCATGGGGGGCTTGTCCCATATCGGTCCGGTTTTCATGGGCCTGGTAAGTTCTGCGACCAACGGCGTTAACTATCGCGAGAACTCTTCCAATCCGTGGACGCCGACCACCAACGAGCTGAACGCGGTCTGGCAAGGTGGCCTGGCGCTGAACGCCGCGCCCCTGGATATCGAGGGCCAGTTTGGCGATCATATTACCGATATCCAGGTCGAGTCCCAGTCGGGTGGGTTGGATTTGGAGGGGGCGGCCAAGGGTGATTATGCTTTCAACTTCCAAGCGGATGGCTCTTTTGCCTACTCGAACATGGTTACCCAGGTGGTGCAGACCAACCAGCTATCCGCTCTGAACGGCACCATTTATGTTGAGGGGAATGCCTATGTGCAGGGTGTTGTGAGCGGAAGGGTAACCCTGGCGGCGCGCAAGTCGATCAACATCGTGAGCGACGTCGTGTATGCATCGGCCAGCGGCGCCAACCCCGATCCCTGGAATACGAACAGTTTCAATAATGCCGCTGTGACCGATATGCTGGGCTTGATGGCGGGGAATACCGTGCAGGTCCAAGGCTCGAATACGATCAACATCCATGCTTCGATCCTGATTGCCACGAATGGGTTTAACGCGAATTACAGCAGCACGGTGATCGGCAACAAATTCATCAATCTGTTCGGGGGGCTGAGCCAATATTCGCGCGGGGTGGTCGGCCATGTTCCCTCATCAGGTTCTTTTCAAGGGTTCCATAAGAAATACAAATTCGACCAGCGCTATGCCTCCGATGCGCCGCCCTCCTTTCCGGCCAGTCTGTACAACTATCATGATTGGCAATAATCGGCAGCGGCGACAGGAACGCACCCGCAACAGGTGCGGGCTGATTCAGTTTCAACTCCCGCAGCTGGTTTTACGAGCGCAAGCGCCGGCGCAGCAGATAGATTCCGCCCAGGATGAGGGCCACCAGGCTCACGGTACTGGGTTCCGGAATAACCGTCAGCATGATATCGTTGGCCACGCCATCGCTGCCGGCGGCGAGATAATTATACTGAATTTCGAAGCGCTGCGGCACCGTGCCTCCGCCCAGTACGGAGAATACAGAGCGGTTCGTCAAGGCTCTGCCATCCTGCGGTCCGCCCTCGTCATTCAGGAAGAAGATGTTCCCGTCCCACACCGCGCCCGAGTCGTTGCGGATAAGCACAAACATCGTGTCGGCGAGGGTGTTGGTGGCGAAGTCAGCCAGCGTCAACTCTAAGCGGTTGATCGGGTCCGCCGAGAGCGTCAGGCCGTGTTGCGCGATCACCTGGTCGGCCAGTCCGGCATGGACCAGGTCCACCTTGAACAGGCCGCCGGTAAACGTCAGGCTCGCGACGGTCTGGGTGCCGGGCGAATTGCCGGGACTGTAGGTGCCGCCGCTGTACAGGGTCACTCGTCCGACCGGACCCGTGCCGCCGAACGTCGCGCCATTATAAACGGTTATGAGGCCGCTGGCATTCAAGGAACCATTGACCCAGAGCGTGGCATTCGATACGGAGGTGTCCCCGGAATAGGAGTTGGGACCCGTCATGTTCACGGTGCCATGGCCGATCACCGCCAAGCCGCCGTTGCCGGACAGCACCCCGGAGATGTTCAGCAGCCGTGCCGTGCCGCCCACATCCCGCGTGTCGCAGGTCACCGCGCTATTGCTGAGCGTCATCGCTGCCGGCCAGGCGCCCGTGGCGTCGAGTGGCTTGAGGGTGCCGCCATAGAGGATGAGGTTGGCGGTGCCGTCGTTGGTCAGCGTGTTGGCCGCGAGCGTTCCGCCGGACATGCTGAAGGTTCCCCTGGCCCCGTTGGTGAGCAGCAGGGTTCTGCACAGCAGGTTTCCGCTGTTGAGCGTCACGGCACCCCGCCGCACATCCAGCACACCCAGGCCGCTGTTGGTTGTGATCAGGCTGCTGGCGCCGCCGCTGATGGTGAGCACATTGTTGCTCCCGGCCGCAAAGCCCAAGGTGACGGACGGGGCCTTCACCGCTCCGCCGTCGCTGATCGATAATTGATTGTACAGGCCGGAGTGGCCCACAACGAGATTGGCGCTGTTGTTCCAGGCGCTGCCGGCGCCCGTGACCAGCGCCGCGTTGCTGTTGGCACCGACATTGTAGCCGATATACCCGGTGGCGGTATTCAGCGTCCCCCCGTTGCTGACGGTCAGTTGGTTGCCCGCTCCGGAGTAGCCCACGAAAAGATTGGCGCTGTTGTTCCAGGCGCTGCCGGCGCCCGTGATCAGCGCCGCGTTGTTGCTGGCCCCGGCCAGGTAGCCGATATAGCCGGTGGCGGCATACACCGTGCCGCTGTTGCCGATCGTCAGCTGGTTGCCCGCGCTGTTGGTGCCTACGGCGAGGGTGCCGCTATGGTTCCAGACGCTGCCGGCGCCGGTGACCAGCAGCGTGTTGTTGCTGGCAGAGGTATTGTCGCCGATATAGCCGGAGGTGGCGTATACCGTGCCGCCGTTACTGAGGACCACCTGGTTGCCCGCGCTGTTACGGCCTGCGTGGAGGGCGCCGCTGTTGGACCAGACGCTGCCGGCGCCGGTGACCAGAACGGTGTTGTTGCTGGCGGCGGCATTGTAACCGATATAGCTGATGGTGTTGTACACCCGCCCGCTGTTGGCGATGGTCAGTTGGTTGCCCGCGCCCGAGTAGCCCGCGTTGAGGACGCCGCTGTTGGACCACGTGCTGCCGGCGCCGGTGACCAGCACGGTGTTGTTGCTGGCGCCGGCGTAATAGCCGATATAGCCGGCGGTGTTGTACACCGTGCCGCCGTTGCTGAGGGTCAATTGATTGCCCGCGCCGTAGTAGCCCATGACGAGGTTGGAGGTGTTGGACCAGACGCTGCCGGCGCCGGTGACCAGCGCCGCGTTGTTGCTGGCGCCGGAACTGTTGCTGATATAGCCGGAGGTGTTAAACACCTTGCCGCTGTTGGCGATGGTCAGTTGATTGCCCGCGGCCTCGACGTTGCCCACGTAGAGGGCGAGGCTGTTGGACCAGACGCTGCCGGCGCCGGTGACCAGCGCCGCGTTGTTGCTGGCGCCGGAACTGTTGCCGATGTAGCCGGTGGTGTTGAACACCCTGCCGCCGTTGCTGATCGTCAGTTGGTTGCCTGCGCCGGAGTTGCCCACGAAGGCCTGGTTGCCGTTGAACCAGGTGCTGCCGGCGCCGGTGACCAGCACCGCGTTGCTGTTGGCGCCGGCCAGATTGCCGATGTTGCCGTTGACATTGGACACCGCGCCGCCGTTGCTGATCAGCAGCTGGTTGCCCGCGCCGTAGTGCCCCACGTAGAGGTCGCCGCTGTTGCTCCAGACACTGCCCGCGCCGGTGACCAGCGCCGCGTTGTTGCTGGCGGTGGCGTTGTAGCCGAGATAGCCGGAGGTGGCATACACCTTGCCGCTGTTGGTGACGGTCAGCTGGTTGCCCGCGCCGGAGTAGCCCACGTTGAGGGCGCTGGTGTTCGTCCAGGCGCTGCCGGCGCCGGTGACCAGCACCGCGTTGCTGTTGGCGCCGGCCAGGTTGCCGATAGTGCTGGTGAAATTGTACACCGCGCCGCCGTTGGTGATGGTCAGCCGGTTGCCCGTGCCGGAGTAGCCCACGTTGAGTTCGCCGCTGGCGCTCCAGCCACTGCCCGCGCCGGTGACCAGCGCCGCGTTGTTGCTGGCGGTGCTGTTGCAGCCGATATAGCCGGAGGTGGCATACACCTTGCCGCTGTCGGTGATCGTCAGTTGGTTGCCCGTGCCGGAGTAGCCCACATAGAGCTGTGCGCTGTTGGACCAACTGCTGCCCGCGCCGGCGACGAGCGCGGCATTATTGCTGCTGTCGCTGGAGTAGCCCAGATAACCGGCGGCATTGGCCAACACGCCTGCATTGCTGATGAGCAGGACATCGTCATGGAGGGTGTTGGTGCCGATCACGTAGTCGCCGGCCCACAGGTTGGTCGTGTTGTCCATGAGGTTGGTCTGATAACTGGCCGCGTACTGCGCCTGCACGGCCGGCGCCGCGGCCCATAGCAACAGGGCGCCAAGGATGAATGTTTTCATGGACTGCACCTATCCTCTCCCTTGCTTCATGCTCCTTATGCCGCTGGGCCGTCCGCTTCTCCCTGCTCGTCCAGCTTCAGCAGCGAAAGTATTAAATTCCACTCACCGGAGAATGGCAAGGGGATTTTTGCGCAGGGCAAACGCATCTAAAGCCCCAGCAAGTGGAGGAGATAGCGATGGTTCCAGCCGGCGTTCTTCTGTTTACCACGGATACCGCGCTGTTTGGTTGTGTCGCGCTTGAGCAGGTTAAGGGCTAAGCGGCGCAGGGTGGC
>CAITZM010000127.1 GCA_903896925.1 uncultured Lentisphaerota bacterium
CTATCACTGGCTGCGTTTCCGCGCTGAAGGTCCGACGGCGAAGCTCTGCATCAGCGACTGGGCCAAACCCGACGCGCCCGGCGGTCCCATTGGGCAACAGGTGATCTGCAACTTCGTCGAAGTGCAGCCCGTGCTCGAAGAGTAACTCCACTGCAAAGGAAAATGGTATGACACAGCCAAAGACTTTGAACATGCACATGCTCTCGTTCCTGGCCGTCGTGTTGACGTGTTCCCTGACCTCCGCTGCCACGGAGAGCGCGACACTCACATTGGATGTAAAACAAGGTGGGGCGATCGGCGATGGCGTGGCGGATGACACGGCTGCCATCCAGAACGCTCTGACCGGTGGCCAGCGCACGGTTGTCATCCCGCCGGGCACCTACAAAGTCAGTGCGGCCCTGACGGTCGATTCCGGAACGGCCATCAAAGCCGACCCCAAGGCCATCATTCGCTTGGCTGATCGCGCAGGCACGAACGTCGGAGTCTTTCTCCTGACCAATCGCGATGCAGCCGGTGGCAATACGAAGATCGCGGTTGAGGGTGGCGTTTGGGACGGTAACAACGAGCACAACCCGCGTGGTCGCGAAGGCGATCCCAACGGCTACACCGGCACGGCGATCAACTTCATCAACGTCCGCCAGCTTGTGCTCCGCAACCTGACCATCCGCAACCCAGAGGCGTTCTCGATCCGGCTTGGCGCGGTCGAGGACTTCGTCGTGGAAGACATTCGCTTCGACCACACCGTCATCCGCCCCAACCAGGACGGCGTGCATGTGGGCGGCTTCTGCCAGCGCGGCGTCATCCGCAAACTGCGGGCCTTGACGCCGCGCACCACCAACGACGACATGGTCGCGCTCAACGCGGACGACGCGACGGATCGCGTGATCAATCTGGGCATGAAACGTGGCCCGATCCGCGACATCACGGTGGAGAACCTGCGCGCCGAGGATGCCTACACCTTCGTCCGCCTGCTCAGTTTCAAAGAACTGATCGAGAACGTCACGATCAGCGACGTGTCCGGCGGTTGCCGGGTTCATGCGATCAATCTCGACCGCTGGCGATTTCCGGCGGGCGGCGGGAACATCCGCAACGTCACCCTGCGCAACTTCACCGTCCGAAAACTCGCTGGCGGCGATTTGGCCAAGTGGTCCAACCAAGCGCCGCTCATCCCGATTCAGTCCTCCGTCCACGGCCTGCGGATCGAGAACTTCCGCCGTGAGCCTGCCGATGATCTTCCCGCCCCGACGCTGGTCGTTGATAACGGCCAACACAACCGCCTGAGCCTGGAAGGTGCTACCGGTGAATCCACCGGCAACAAAATCATTGTGTCGCGCGGCGGCTTCTCGCTGCTGACGGTGGATTCTCCAACCAACAGCAATTCATCCGCCGCTCAAGCCGGCGCGTGTGGCCCGTCACGCTTCACTGTCCGGGATCACCTCTGGATCTTCACCGTTTATGCTGGAGGGAATAATCTGCAAACCCAGGCATTCCCAGCCGGAAACGCGAAGCACTTCATCGACGACTACGCCCCTGGCGGTTCGCGGATGACGCCGGCCGAGGGCGCCTTCTGGCTGGGGGTTCCGAACCTGCTTTTGATCCGGTCCAAGGACACTCCACCACTGCCCAGCACCGAAGTGGGACGGGCGAAGACGACCTTTGAACAATACGCGACCTCATTTCAGCCGTTGGACCGCGTCGTGTGGTCCGTCGTTGGTGGCGGAGGCGAGGGGGGCATGAATGAACTGCCGCCCGTCTTGGATCTCGCCAAAAGATACCCGAACATCCGCGGGGTTTTCCTCGACGACTTTGTGCGCCCCGACAAGCCGGTGAACGGACGAATGGTCGGCCGCCCCTCTCTACAGCGAGAGGATCTTGGGCGCGCACGCGAGCAGATGAAAGCCGTTGGCCGGCCCATGGAAGTCTGGGTGACGCTCTACACCCACGAGATCAACGAGTCGCGCAAGACCGCGGCGCCAACCTACCGCGGCTGCGTGCCGCCGCTGGTGTCGTTCCTCGATCAGTTCGACGTGCTAACACTCTGGACGTGGAACTCGGACGAGTTGCGCGAACTGGAGGAGAACCTCGTCGCGCTGGAGAAGATCGCGCCGAAGAAAGCCCGCATCGCGTTGGGGATTTACCTCTGGGATTTCCACAACCGCAAGCCCGTGCCCGTGGAGTTGATGAAGCACCAATGCGACCTCGGCCTGAAGTGGCTGAAGGAAGGCCGCATCAGCGACATGATCTTCCTCGCCAACACCGTGCTCGACGTCGGCATGCCCAGCGCCGAGTTCTCCCGCGAGTGGATCAAGAAACACGGGGACGAGAAGCTGAACCGGTGAACGAAGGCAACAATCATGAAAACCACCCGCACCCTCCTCACCGCCCTACTGCCAGCTCCGCTGGCCGCACTGCATGCGGCCGAGCCACCGAGCAGCAAACCCAACAGCAGCTTGGAGCAAAAGACGGCACGCAGTCTGAAAGCGCAGACCCCCATCGGCATGATCCGCGATATGACGACGGATTGGGCGGTGTTGCAGAGTGGATACTGGCGGCTCGAGGTGGACCTAGCGCGGCCCCGTATTGCCAGCCTGCGGGCAGACCCGTCCGGGTTGGCCCGGTATTGTTCGGAGATCCTGGAGCCGGGAGAGGGCGGTGAGACTGAGGCGGAAACGGAACACGGTTTCGTTCGCTCGCGCGACAGTGCCGGGCATCGTAGCGAGAAGGTCCCCGACGGTGGATTGGTGCTGCGCAACATCGTGTTGGGCGACTTCGCCAGAGTAAACTGGCATCTGGCACTGTCCGGCACGAAAGGTGAAATCTTGCGCGTGCAAGTCGAGCGTGAAATCCTTCGTCCAGCCAAGCTCGTCACGGAGACGCCCCTTGCCTTGAAGTGCCTGCGCGAGTTCGCCTTTTGGTCGCATCCCTCGCTGCGCTTCGGCCACGATCCCGCCGGCCCGTTCCGCACTTCGTATTCCAGCCATGCGGAGGTGGCCAAGCGGCGGGTCATCGGCTATCACGCGGCGCGGGAACTTCCGGAGTTTTTCATTCACGGCTCGCCGGTCTTTCCCGACTTGCGCATGAAACTCGACGGCGGCTGGCATCACTTGGAAATGCGATATGGCAAGCATGTGAGTTTCGGCGTTAGCTCGCGGGATTTTTCCGGTGGCGCAGTCGAGGTGGCGCCGGGACGCGAGACGTGGACGGTTGAGTTCGTCGCCGTCCCGCAGGGCGAAGTCGCGCCGGTTGTCTTTCAATCGAAGAATCCATCGTTTGACAGTTTCGTGAAGGAGTTCTTCGACGCCTACTTGCTGTCCGCTGTCGCCTGCGACCACGAATACTTTGGCAATAATCCCTGCCGCCACGCCTACTGCCCGGGCGCGAGTGATTTTCTGGCACGGGGTTATCTGACATCGAGCAGGCGCTCGTGGTCGGATACTCAGGGTGACATCGAGGCCCGCTGGCGGAACCACATTCGTCGCACCTTGCGCGAAGGGATGGTTTCACCGGAGCGTCCGGTCATCTTGATGGACTCTGGCGTATGGCAGGACGCGTGCGGCGCGCACGTGCATGACTATGGGTCGCCCTCAATGAACGTGAACTTCGTCATCGCGTGCTGCCTGGCGTGCCTGAAAAGCGGCGACCATGCCTTCGCCGGGGAAATCTTTCCCACGCTGCAACGGATCCTGAAACCGGTGGCGAAGTTGGATCCCGATGGCGATGGTTTGTTGGAAAGCCCCTTGCCGGGAACACCGGGAAGCCCGTCCTCTTCGTATAATGACAACCTCAGCACCGGGCACAAAGACGGCTACCTCAACGCGGCTGCGTGCGAAGCGTTCGAGCTTTTCGGCAGCCTCGCCGAGTGGCTCGATAAGCGCGATGAGGCCGCGCAAGCACGTGCCGTCGCGAGCGGCATCCGCAAGGCATTCAACGACCAGCTATGGCTTGACGGTGCGGGGCATTACGCGGGCTGGATTGACGTGACGGGCAAGGCCCATGACGCTTGGTATGCGACCGTCAATTTCATGGCAGTCTCTGCCTGCATCGTCCCGCCGGACCGGCTGTCGCACATGATGCGCTCGTTTGCCGCGCACCCCAATCATCACCGCATCTTCGCCGCCGGATGGAACCTCGACCCAATCACCGACGGCAGTTACCGCGGCGGCGGCAAGTCCTTCGGCTTGTGGCTCAACGGCGGAGTGCTGCTTGGGCCGGCGGCGCACGAGCTGGTGGCTCGAGCGCGCGGCTTGGGCGGCGAAGGCGCGTGGGAAATGTTGCGAGACTTGGAGGCCGGATGGCGCAAGAGCCATCTTGCCCAGATTCCCATGATCGACTGGTGCCGCAGTCATGGCGCACTGGTCGCCAGCAATCCGCGTCTACTGCTCACCGGCGGCAATGCTTGGACATGGATTGACGGCATCGGGGCGTCGGGAGCGGGCACTGAAACCTACCTCGCCGACGGCGGGGCGATCCTTTGGGCGCTCTACACCGGCGTGCTGGGCATTCAGCCCGACTTTCAGGGCGTCACTCTCGAACCGCACATTCCGGCAGCTCTGGCGGACGTGCGAACCGAGGTTCGTCTGCTTGGCCGACATCTGATGTTTCAGTTTTGCGGCAGCGGCGACAAGCTGGAGTCACTCACCGTGAACGGAAAACCCGCCCCCGGTCACCGACTGTCGTGGGCTGAGCTTGGTGATAGTGCCGAAATCGTGGCTGTGATGGCCGCGCAGGGACTGGGGCCAAAGAAGAAGTGAAAGGGAGACATCAAAGGCAACGACCATGAACCTATCACTCATCATCCTCACCGCCCTGCTGCTGGCACCGCTGGCAGCACTCAACGCTGCTGAAACAACGAACGTCCAGCTTGACGGCGGGCGGTGCCTCAAGGTCAACGGCAAGCCTTTCTTCCCCATCGGCATGTATGCGGCCAATGTCCCGGACTTCCCGATGCTCGCAGAGGCTGGATTCAACACCGTTCACGCCTACGGCTGGGAACACCAGGCGAACGCGAAGATTCCAGAATGGGGCAAAGAATACCTGGACGCGGCCCAGCAGCACGGGCTGAAGGCCCTCGTCGGCCTGAACCGGTCGGAGATCGTGGAAAAGCAATATGCGAACAGTGTCCGCCGGATTGAGATGTTTCGCGATCACCCGGCGCTGCTCGCGTGGCACACGATGGATGAGCCGGGCGCTGGCACCAAAGACGCCAAGCAGTTCAACGCCGACCTCTACATGCCGGCGATCTACCAGACCATCAAGCAGCACGACCCGCAGCATCCCGTCACTGCCGTGCTCTGCCAGTTTGTGAACCACAAGCGTTTTACAGCGAGCCTGGACATCCACCAAGCCGACTACTACCCGATTCCGCCCATTCCCGCGGGGAACTTCATCGGCACAGGGTTTGCAGGCATTACCGGGCATGCGCAGTATGCGCGCAAGGCTTGCGATGGCCAAAAGCCGTCCTGGTTCGTCTGTCAATTCTTCGACTACGCGCTGACCAGGAAGGACAAGAACATCCCGCCGGAATGGCACGGGTTCCCGACGCAGGAGGAACTGCGGACCATGAGCTACACGGCCGTGGCGGCAGGAGCACGCGGCATCTTCTACTATTCTCTGAGCGCCATGCGACAATACGTGCGGGAAGGCGGGAGCGCCGATGAATACTGGCGGCGGGTGAGCAGCGTCGCCCGCGAACTTCACGATCTTAGCTCGGTGCTCACGGCCGAGACACCGGAGACGTTCTCGCAGAAAGATAACGTGGTCGCGCTGATCAAGAGCGATGGCCGCGACCTCTACATCATCGCTGCCAACTACGAGCGCAAACCGACGAAGACCGTGCTGCGAGTGCCCGGCATCGTGAATGCCACCGCGCAGATGGTTTTCGGCGAGGGAACCGCGCCCGTAATCGAGGGCAAACTGACGCTCAACCTCAACAGCATCGAATCCCGCGTTTACCGCATCCCAAAATAGATCCCGCAACAAAACGCACTAACACCATGAAACACACCCTCACACTCCTCACCACCCTGCTGCTGGCGCCGCTGGCCGCGGTCCACGCTGCTGATGCAAGCGCTTCGGTTGCACCAGTGGCTTCCCCCCACGTCACGGACTGGTTGAAAGACGCGCGACTGGGCGTGTTCATGCACTTCTGGCCCAATAGCGCCAGGGACATGAAGCTGGTGGATGCGTTCGACGTGCCGGCCGTGACACGACAGTTGAAGGAGATCGGGGCCGGTTACCTGGTGCTCACGCTGGGCCAGAATTCCGGGTTCTACAATTCGCCGAACGCCGTCTATGACCAGTTCCTTGGTTGCAAGCCCGGCGAGCGTTGTTCTCAACGGGACCTGCCCCTCGATCTTTACCGTGCCCTGCAACCTGAAGGCATCCGGCTGATGCTCTACCTGCCGTGCCAAACGCCGAACCAAGACGCCCACGCGCAGCGAGCCTTCGGATTGCCGGAGGGCAAGAAGGACCAGCCCATCAACGAGGAGTTCGCCCGCAAGTGGGCCAAAGTCATCCAGGAATGGTCCGTGCGGTATGGCGACAAGGTGGCGGGATGGTGGTTTGACGGTGGCTACGAGCATATCCAGTTCAACGGTGCGATAGCAGCCATCTATGGGGATGCGGTCAAGCGCGGCAATCCACGGGCCATCGTCACGTTCAATCCCGGCGTCAAGCTGGTGCGCCACACCCGCTCCGAGGATTACACCGCCGGCGAGTTGAATGAGCCGTTCAAGGTTCAGCCCGCGTCACGCTGGGTGGAAGGTTCGCAATGGCACGCGCTGACGTATCTGGGTTCTTTTTGGGGCCAACGGAACACGCGTCATCCAACGGAGGACTGGGTCAGATGGGTGAGCACGGTGGTGGCCAAGGGCGGCGTGGTAACGCTCGACCTGGGCCCGAATGGGGACGCGGCAACCGGTCCGGTCGGCGTTTTCAGCGAGCCTCAGTTGGCCCAGGTCAAAGCCATCAGCCAAGCGCTGCCCCGAAACACCCCGCAACAACAGTGAAACGCCATGCCATGAAACACACCCTCACGCTCCTCACCGCCCTGCTTGTGTCATCCTCAGTGCTGCACGGCGCGGAGCCATCGACTGGCAAGTTTGGGGGACGCCCATCGGGCGAACCTGGCAAATCCGTCCACGTCATGCGCGGCGCCAACCTCGTCGAGAACTCGAGTTTCGAATCAGGCGAAATTGTCCCGGAAGGCTGGTACATAGATGCCGGCGCCGATGCCTTGAAATGCGAGCCGGAAGGCGGCAAAGCGGGTCGAAGCTGCATCAAGGTCACAGAGACGAATAAATTCCTGATGCAGCAGGAAATCCCCGTGCTTTCCGGAGGCACCTACACGGTGTCTGCCCATTTCAAGGCCAAGGACTTCTCCTGCAAACGCGCCTATCTGGCGATCGTCCCCTACGGCTGGCCGACCCAATTCGGCATCGTGCTTACGGAGGTCAAGGGTACGTCGGATTGGCAGCTCGTGGAGAAAACCATCAAGGTAGACTGGAAACTGGAAGAGAAGAGATACACCCTCGCTATCTTCGTCGAAAACAGCGCAGGGGAGCTCTGGCTGGATCAAGTCAAAGTCGAAGAGGTGCTGCAAGGGGTCACGGTCCGTCCGGGCTCCGTCGTCTGCGACCTCACGAACGGAGCCCCGCGCGGGCTTGCGACCGTCAGGGTGAGCAATGCGAGCAACGAGCCTAAGCGCGTCGAGCTTGCCGGCTTGCACTCGGTTCCGCCGATCGTCGAATTACCGCCAGGCGCCGAGGCGACCGTCGAGGTGGGCATCCCGCTGAAGCCGATCTGGCGGAATCGCACCGACATGTATGTGCGTGACGATGCGTCGGACGCCGGCAAGTTCACGGCCAAGACCAGCGACGGAGAAATAATCGACGTCCAGTCAGTCACCCGTGCCTGGTCAAACCTGTGCATCGAGCCGTTACAGGTCGCGGTTCAAGACCCTTGGCAGGCCAAAATGCCTTCCGTCCGCTCCGGGCTCGTGAAAGCCGAAGTTAAATTCGCGCTGCCGAGGGAGCATCTGCTCGCCAGCACGATGCAGGCACGGCTGGTTTCACGCGAGACCGGCAAGGAAGCACTGCGGCACGAGGTGCGCGGCCCGGCTGCCGCCACGAAGCTCGAACTCGACGTGCGCCATCTCCCGTGGGGCGCTTATGACCTGCACGTAAGCCTGCTCGAGGCAGGAGGACGCGCCTTGATCAGCACCAAGCGCCTGGCTACCATCCTACCTGGCGACAAGCAGCAAGTCCGGGTGCTCAACAACCTGGCCAGCGAGCTCATGGACGCCCAGAGTCGAGGGCTGCTTGGCCAGACCCGCATCGAGTTCATGAATCCACGCGATGGCTGGGTCTGGTTCAGGGCCGCCGGAGTCTGCACGATGAAGATAAACGACACCTCCCTGCTCACGTCCGAGGCCGACAAGCCACCCGCCGAAGCCATGCGCCTGTTGCCCGCGGGCAAACATGTCCTGGAGGTGAGCGGCCAGCCGTCCGAGCTGACCGTGCGGGCGGTCCCCGCGCTGGTTTACAACATCTACTGGCCTAACGCCCCCGGCGGTCAAAGAATCGAGCCCTTCGGCCGCCACACTTGGGAACGCCTGAGCAAGCACATGCTGCCGAACGTCAACACGATCGAAAGTGTCGTGGTGGACACGCCTGAGCACAGGGATTGGCTGGCGCAAGGTAAGCATTGGACGCCCCACGTCCAAGCACCGGGCCTGATCGACAAACAAGCATGGACCGTCGATAAGATGCGGGAGGTATGGCTCAACCCTGGCAAGCGCACGGCGTGGCCCGAGCGGCCGAGCTTCACCTTGGACAAGTTCACCGGCATCAGCGTGGATGAGTATGCCGGAAGCGGCCCCTCCGCCGAGATCGTGAGGATGACCACGTCGTCGATCGCCGACTTGGCAGACCACCCGTCCTATGCGGGCAAGTTCTGGGTGCCATGGTTCGCCAGCACCCGGGGGGCGAACGCGGAGGACCGCCCCTTTCTCAAAACGGTCCTGGGCAACGGCTGGCCGTTCAAAGAAGAAGTGTACCTCGGCGAAATGCCCACCGAGTCCGAGAACCTGATCGCCCTGCGTAATGGTTTCGCCAAGGTCGCGAGCAAGTACGAAGCAGCCAGTCCCGGCTCGGTGCGACGCATGATCTTCGTCCTCTCGTACTCGGGCCTGGGAACCATGAGCGCAAACCGTTGCCCGCAGGCGGACTTCCGGGCCCACCTCGACATGCAGGTGCAGGCGCTCGCCACGAGTCCGGAATACTTCGGGCTCTGGGGCGTGGAGGCCTACCGCTCGCACAACGTGGACGAGGAGATCCTGAATTGCATGGGCATGCTGCTGCGCCACTATTGCATCGAGGGAAAGACGGGGCGGATGCTTAGCGACCCTTACGAACTGAAGCACATCGCCAACCCGGATTTCACCGATGGTACCAAGGGCTGGAAGGTACAGGAAGCGGAAGCAGGCGCCGTCAGAACGGCTACATTCGCCGGCTACGGCACCATCCAAGGGCGCTATCCGAGAAGAACCGGCATTGGTGACACTTTCGCCGTGCTGACGCGCAGCGCCAAGGCCCCGAACACAGTCAGCCAGCAACTGCGAGGCCTCACTCCCGGCCGGCTCTATTCCCTCAAGGCATTTACCGGCGATTACGCGGACCTGCAGTCCGGCAAGACACGCAAGGACCAGCATGGACTGTCGATCACGCTGGACGGTGCCGAAGTCCAGCCCGGCGGCTTCAGTCATCCGTTCGTCAGTCACGACTTCCCCGCCGCATTGGCAGCCTATGCGAAAGTCGCGGGCAAGCCGCCGTTCTGGATGACCTATCACTGGCTGCGTTTCCGCGCTGAAGGTCCGACGGCGAAGCTCTGCATCAGCGACTGGGCCAAACCCGACGCGCCCGGCGGTCCCATTGGGCAACAGGTGATCTGCAACTTCGTCGAAGTGCAGCCC
>CAITZM010000128.1 GCA_903896925.1 uncultured Lentisphaerota bacterium
GCTTCCAGTCCTACCTTGGCCTTGAGAGCCCCCGTATACCGTTTCCGTTTTGTTTTGCTCATAGTCCCGCCTTTCTCTCATACCCGGCAGGACCTGAAAAGTCTAACTTAGCTACTGGTCCGAATTATGGGGTCCACTTCTGAGTGAGGATTGGGGCGGAACAGAGCTGCGCATTATTCCTCTCTGACGCCCTTGGAGCCGCTTGCCTTTCTTAGTGCATTTTCTTCTTCGACCATAAATCGGTGGAACGCGAGTGTGAGTGCCTGGGAACAGAAATGCCGGAAGTGCCGCCGCAGGCTATAGCACGAGATCAAGGCAAATACATAAGCTCCGAGTGTAAGGAAAAGCAGGATAACCCACGAATGAACTGCCACCCGCAATTGCACGAACGATGATGACAAGAGCGAAAGAAGGCCTACAGGCACCAACAATGCGCTAGCGATAAAAACCGAACTGGACACTTGAACGGGTCGATAAATCTCTGCGAGGACTTTGCCAATCTCCACATCTGCGACTTTCAGGCGGGCAACAATATGCTGGTGAGCCAAGACCATTTCACTAGGTTTAATGAGGGCAGATTCGTCTGTGACAGCCCACCGCTGCATCATCCGTACAAACGGGCCCTTACGGGGAGATTTAAGGTATCGGTCAATTGCATGGACGCGGGGATCCATTGCCGGGATGAGAACAAACGGCCACGCAAGCCACCGAATGATCCTACGACTGAAGCGAGACGCCTTGTCAGAACATGATGCATCGCGGATCACGCAAACGACTGCAATGTCTGCCATATAGTTGATAAGAACACCTATACACACGGCGGCGATGAGGAAAATCGCCGCTTTGGCGCCGAGCGTAGACCCTGTAGCATCAAATATTACTGTGTCTGACGCTATGGCGGGAAAGAACACCATAAGGAAGGAACGATGGAAATACCAAACACCAATGGTAAGTATCGCGCCCGGCACGAGCACCTCAATAAACCTATCAAACGTGATATCAGTTTTCATCTGCTTCTCCGTCAACAGGGTGAAGTTTCACGCACGTAAACGATGCCTTTGTAGCAGCCTCCACGGTACAAATCAACGCTGGCGACAGGACGCATGGTGGCGCTAGTGACTGCCCGCGCGGCAAAATGGTTTGACAGCCGAGTTCGCTGATTTCATCCTGACCATCATGGTGCGTACGAAAACAGAACCGCTACGCAGCAGATGGGCCGTTTGTCAGGCAGCTTGGGATAGCATGATAATAGCAAGGTGGTGGAATTTGATGCGAGACAAGCGATGAGATACGCCAAAGAAGACGTGTTGCCTGCCGATATCAGCTACGCCCAAGAACCAACGCCTTGGGATTTGGGCAACGACATCCTCTACGCGATGTGCAGGCAGCATTCTGGGCATAGGCGGGCAGACGAGATCATCGCCAAAATCTGGCTCATCGGCAGGTCCTATGCGGCAGCCATCGAGCGCAGGAAGAACGCAGACGACACCACATCCGACGACTTCTACGAGCGAGATGTCGTGAACGCGATGCAATCGTCCGGCATCGACACATGGCTAGAATCATTGCCGGCCTTCAAGTCTGAGCCACAAACCTGCGCGCGGGCAGCCATCGAGGCGCACTTCAACTTGGTCCGGGTCTTCTCGAAGCTTGCGCATGGGCAGGAGAAGCATTCGCTGGCTTCCAAATACCTACACTTCCATCGGCCAGATGTGTTCTTCATCTACGACAGCAGGGCGCAGGCCGCGATCACCCGCGTGACGCCGGACATCCATTTTGTCGATCCGCCTACCTTGGAGAAGAAGGACGAGTTGTACTGGCAGTTTTTCAGCCGCTGCCTGTGGCTGAGGCGAAAGCTGGCAGTGCCTTTTGGTCAGCCGCCCACGCCGCGCGAAATCGACAAGGTGCTCTTGAGCGTGTTCAACAGGAAGAGGTGACACATGGCGAACCGACTGCTAACTGACGACGAGCGGGAGCGACTCTTTGCGCCGCTGGTCAAGGACGTCCGCGAGCGACTCGGGCAGCTAAGCGATGGCGATGTGGACCTGCTGTGGGCGTTGCGCCGGAAGCTGGCCAAGGAACTCAGCTACGACGAGCGCGGCAAGCCCATGCAACGGCGAATGTTGAAGCTCAAGAAGGCTGCCGCACAGAAAGGGTTGTGCGTAGCGTGCGGCGGCGAGCTACCCGAAAGCGGTGCGGTCCTCGACAGGCTTGAGGCCATGGGTGGGTACACGGCGCAGAACACACGGCTCATCTGTGTGGCCTGTGACACCCGAACTCAGCAGGAGCGCGGATACAAATGAACGGCAACATGCAGATCACGAAAAGTTCCAGGCACGCGAAGATCGTAGGCGACTTCGGCGAGCAGTTGGTTGCCAACTGGCTCTCTCGCTCCGGCTGGGAGGTGGTCTTGGTCGACCACACAGGCATAGACCTTGTCGCCTTCGATCGAAGAACCAACGCTAGGATTGGCATCACTGTGAAGTCACGCACGCGGCTGTCTGGGACGGAGCGCGTTTCCGTCAATGTCTTCCATAACCGCAAAGGCGACCGCGCCAAGGTGGCACGAGCATGCGTAGACTTCGCCTGTGAGCCTTGGCTCGCCATCTATGTAGAGGCGGGCGACTCAGCAGACCTTTTCTTGACCAACCTCGCGCACTACGACGAGGCCTATCGCGGCGCAACGGGCAGGGCAGTCGACTGCTGGAAGATGGCACCGAATCACCGCCAAGCGTACCTGCGTGATCCAGAGGTGCGCCACCTCCATCTGGCGATCACGCCGAACAACTGGACCACCTGAGCAACTGCATTGCGTGACAGCGGTGGCGATGGCCCGTACGGATCTGGACATGAGCTCATTTCGCGTGCTGCTAGCCGATACAGAGCGCATCAAAAGAAATTACTGAGTAAAATTCATTTGAGACGTCCCGCCGCGCTGGCTTGGCCGCAGGCCGAGTGACCTATCGACCAGAACTCGCCACGTTCTCGCGCCGGGCGGCAGACGCGTTCTGGCGCGTACCGAGTCGCCTCAACGTCGCCACCGAGGCCACAGACGAATCCGTGGCCATCCGGACGTGATGTTCAACGCGTACTACTCTTGCCGCGTGCAGTCCGCGCCGGCACCGGCAACAGCTTGGCCACCGGCACGCCGAGCGCACGCGCGATGGCGGCGAGTTCATAGTCCAGCAAACTGCGCAGGCCAACCTCGACCTTGGCGACGGCGGCACGGTCCATGCGTGCGCCGTAGGCGTTGGCGCGACGCGTCAGGCCGAGCTGCGTCAGCGGCGGCTTGTGCCTGGCCCGTGCTGCGGCGATCCGCGGACCGGCGATGTTCTTGAGCGTGTGTGCCATGGCGAGCGGCATCATAAGCCAACGGACCAGCCGTGAGGATAAGAATTTCTGCCGCCGGTTCCATTAGCCGCAGCTAAAAATCTACTCTACGGAAAAAAGACCCTTTTTGCGGCACGAGGTAATAACTCAGCACACTGCACGGACAGGAACAGCAACCGCAGCAGGCAGCGGGCGGCGGGCGGCGGGCGGCACGCGGCGCGCATGGTATAGGTTATTGCTCCCCATGTGATAACTCGTTGCAAACCATCACGCTGCACGATGCATAAACTCATTCTGAAATTTGGGTGCAGTTCACAAGCATCTCGGCGTCCGTCTCGTCCCTCGCAATGCGCTTCCATGCCCGCGTAATTTCTTCTGCTTGCGCCGGTGTTGCCGCGACGATCCACCCGTCATGCAGAGGTATGCCCGACTTGCCACCGGTGATTTCAAGACCCTTGGCATAGCATGGTATGAACACCCTGGCCGCGAGCTTGTACAGCGGCTCCGTTATCCGGCGGCCATACTGCAAGACGAAATCGTAGAGCTTGGGATAGCCCGCTTGGACAGCGATGAGGAGCTCGGGCCAATGCTTCGCTAGCCATTCCTTGTTGGGGTCCTTCGAGTGGCTGATGGTCAGCGCCGTGCGGCCATTAAGGAACGAGTTGCAGAGTATCTTGGCTTCGTCGCGGCTGATATGGAGCCGCTCGGCGATGATCTCATAGAATTTTAAGTCGTCTCCTGACGCTGATGCTGGATCATCGTTCAGGCAGAAAGTCAGCCGTGGATTGAACCCGCTGAAATCAACATCGTACACCTTGAGGCTACGATCCATACTGCGCAGCGCGGGCCGCAGTTCCTTCATTAGATTTTGGATGGCCGGACCGCGAGCATTAATGTTGCCGCATTTGTTTTGCGCCCAGACCGACGGCACGATCTCATTAGAGTTTACAAGGAGCTTGCCACGGAGGTCATCCAGAGAAATGCGGTGTAGCTGCATCAGCGCATGTAGCGCATCCGTGTCTGCGTATAGGCCGGTGCCGGCCCTGAGAGCGTCAATTACGATGGCCGGTAATTCAAGGCCAGCTTTCTTGTTTAACAGTATTGCGCTTACGGCGCGATACCGCCTCGCCCGAGGCTTCACGCTCTTCTTGAGCAGGTAATCTTTGCCAGAACGCACAAACGTTGTGGAAGCCTGCGAGGTCTTCAGCAGCTGTTTGTGCGGTGTGAATATGCGGGCCTTAGGAAGCGATTTGACGCCACGGTATCGCTTTCCCGCGTTGGGCCAATTCTTGGTCTTAATCAGGTTCCCTTTCCAAAGGGTGTGCAAGATGGCCTTCAACTTGGTCGAGTCTGGAAACCAAGCCGAGCGCAATTCGCAGCCAGGAAATCTGAGGATGAAGTCAAGTATGGGTATCAGATATTCATCAATCGTTGCGCAGCTTATTTTCACGGCCCTATGCGCGATGCGCTTCTCGCCAGTAGACCTGAGGTTCTCATAGTAGGCCTGGGCTCGCGCCGCGAGCTCAGCTTGCTGGCGCGCACTCGCGGTGTCGCCGACGTGGGCAGGCGGGCAAATCTCGTTGAGCAAGTCGTTACTCGCCTCAAGGCACTTGATTGCCAGCTCCAAGCATTCGCGAGCCACCAATGGCATCCGCGGTCGGCCGATGGCACCCGTCTTGATAAGCCTACAATCGAGAACTCTTGCCATACAATCTCGCAACTTGCGCCACACCATGGGCGCTTGAATGAAGCCTATTGTCGAAGCCCAGGGCTGGCGAGCGCAATCTTTCCCTGGTGAGCCTATTTCGGCGCGCCCGGACGCCAATCGCCAGAACTCGCCACACCGCATCTGAGGCGGAAGACGTGCTCTGGCGCGTGCCAAGCGCTCCCGGTGTCACCACCGCGACCACAGACGCGTCTATGGCGTCACGTATTGCCGTGGCGCATCGCCACAACGACGCCACGCTACTGCTTGGCGAGCATCGCTAATTGTTTGGCCACCTGTGCCGCCCGCTGCCTGGCGATTTCTTTCTCCCAGAGGTCATTCCCCCACAGCAAGGTCTGCCGCCCCGCTTTGGCTTCCTCGTCCTCTAAAACTTGCTGGTACGACCGGCGCATCAGCCGCTTGAGCTCGCGCTTGCTGAGACGCCGCCGCCGTTTTTTGTAATAGGAGCACCGGATGCTCTCGGCGTCTTCATCGTGCTTGATGATGGAACTGCTCCAGTATTTCTCAGTGAGGCGTATGCGCGTCAGGCGACCAGGGCCGCCCGCCCAAGCACGGAAGCCGATGCGCTCCTCGACATACCCGCACTTGATGAGCCCGTTCAGCATGGCGAGTAGCCCGGTCAGCTCTTTTGGGCAGCAGCAGCTACGGAGGTAGTGCGCTTTGTTTTTTGAGATGCGCACGAACGACCGGCTTCGATGGTAAGCCTCCTCCAAGTTCACCAGCAGGACCTGCAGGCACACCTTTTTGTCTGCCGCCTTGGTGATCCGCTTCTTGTCTTTTTCCAGTTCGGCCAGCAATGCGCTGACGGATGCAACGGTGAGCAGATTGCCGCGCCAGTGCCCTTTGAACTGGAATGAACGACCCAAGAGCGCAGCCTTGTCGTATTTCTCGAACGCCGAGGCGTCTGCCTTAATCTTCCGCCACACGGCGGCCTTCAACTGTGCCGCAGCCGCGGCATCGGTCGCCCGATCTGCCTCGGCCCTCCGCCTCACGGTGGCCACCAACTGGGCCTGCGCATCCGCGAGGTTGAAGCGCAACGGCTGTTTTTTTCCTGTGGCTTTCATGGCGCCCTGTGACTGCGTGGCTAGCCTAGCCGAATGTCCGCCGGCCGTTAAGCGCAATCGACGCCTGCGGCTCAAGTATGTGGCAGAGATGACGCCTCATTCGTATTGCTGAGTAGAAATGAAACCTGAACCTCAAGCCAGAACTCGCGACGCCGCATCGCCCCGACACTCACCCGCACGATATTTCACCCCTAATAAGCTTGCTTTTGCGGTATGCTACGTAAAGATATGTATGTGATTTTTCAGCCTCAACATGTGGTCGAAAAGCGGCGCGCCTCTGGTGGCCACGCCCAAGAATTTTCTTATCTGGTGAAACTATTCTTCAGCGGCGCGTAAATGTGGAGGGTATATGCCAGACATATCGTTCTTTTGCACGTACTGTGGCGGACGACTGTCAGTTGACTCGCGTGGTGCGGGTCTATCGGTACCATGCCCCCTGTGTACGCAGATGATCACAGCCCCAAAATCAGACCCAACAAAGATCATTGCGCCAGTAGCCACGCCCGCAAACAGGCCAGTTGCAAAGAAATATGAGTTTACCGGGCAGAGCGAAACAAGAATGGATGTTGTCGTGCGTCGAATTGTTAGGCTCCATGACGGTCTGATTGGGGGCTGGATTGAGAAGGAAAGCAATCTATCCCATGAATGCGGTTGTTGGGTTTATGATGATGCGACCGTTTTCGGTAATGCGGTGGTAGCTGAAGAAGCCCAAATTACTTGGGGTGCCATGGTCTATGGTGATGCAAAAGTCTTTGGACGTGCCCGTGTCACTGGAACAGCCTTTGTTTTTGGGAATGCCCAGATATGCGATAATGCGTTGGTTGCTGAAAAATGTTTTATTTCTGGTAATGCCGTTATATCGGGGGATGCCGTAGTCAGGGGGTACTTAACTTCGGTTAGTGGTGATACAGTGATTACCGGCACCGAGAAGATATCTGGCAATTCAGCCCTAAATCCATTTAAGCAGAAGTCAGCAGGAGATGCCATTAAGATGGCTGGGCTGAAGGCTATGGGGATATTGACATTCTCTTCCGTGCGATGGCTTGATCAAAAGTACGGTGAGAGAAGGCGATAGGATGTGAAGTGCGCGAATTTAATTGAAGCGAATATTGATCAACTATCATCTTAACCATGCCGGCCATGCGACCCGTGTCGTCCGTGACGTGGCGGGAAATGATTACGGCGCGCGGCTCGGCAGCCTCAATGATTTTTACTCAGTAAACTCATTTGACGATTGCGGCTTTGGTCTGGACTCACCAGACTGGCCACCCGAGGCGGAAGACGTGCTTTGGCTCCTGCCGAGCACTCCCGGCGTCACCACGGCCATCCTGGACGCGCCAGAAACGATTCTGGCCGTAGCTCGCAATGCCGGCTCTATCACGCAGCATAGCCTCACTATAGCGGCTTGTCCGAACGCGACGTTAGTCGGGCGATGAGCGCTTGATCAGGAGGATTCTCTGCCCATCGACGATGGATGCTCAACCAGTCTTTAGTATGGCGCCCTAGGCCATCAGCCTGCCGTGGGTGGACAAGCGGCAGCAGCCAAATTGCGCGGTCGGCCACCTTTAATTCATGCAGCCGACCATAGTGCTCTGGATCACGGCCATATTCCGACAGCGATGAATGTGCTCCGAAATGTGACGCGAACCACTTGAGTGGTTGGTCGCCCAACGTGATGACGATGTCAGCCTTAGACTCTAAAAGCTCCGACTCGATCTCGTCGCGGCGTTGCGGGGTGGCAAGCGAAGGCGGAAGCTCGGGCCAGTCGTATGCCGGCAGCCTCAACTCCTCAATCTTTTTGTCATACTCCCGCGCGAGCGCCAGTTTCTGTGACTTATTCTTGCAGCTATGCGGGATCAGGTCGCACAACCAGGCATCCTCGCGCCCAAGACTGAGCGGTGCCAAGAACAACTCGTCCAACGCCTGGCCAGAAGGACCGTTGAATTGGGCATTGGCAGGCTCCAAATGACCTGCACCATCCGGTAGCGAGATGGCCGATATGATCCTGAGGGCTTGATCAGAGTTGCCACGCCAGAAAATCTCTGGCTCCGATGCGACGGCTAACGCAGCGATTCTTTGCTTGCCTTTAGAGTCGACCCAGCGGGCGTGTACGGCGCTCGCGTAGACGCCAAGAATAAATACCCGCTTTGGTGTTCTGTTGACCTGGGCGAGCGAGGCTATTTCCTGCCCGAAAGGGAAGTAGCCAATCGGCTTCTTCTGGTGCTCGTTTGCCTGACTGTTGACTGACCGTATAACCATGACGAGTATTACTACTTGATACCCTGCGAAACGGCAATGAAATCATGCTGAACACGCCCGAATCGGTGCCGGACGCGTGGTCTGCGATGCCGTTTGACCACCGATGGCGTTCGTCATATGATCCAGCGCATGAAATCCTATCGCAAGGAACTGTGGTTCGAGGTGCCGGCGCGGCGCGGATTCCTCAACATCACGCCGCAGGTTGAACAGTGCTTAAGCGAAAGCGGCGTGAAGGAGGGCCTCCTACTGTGTTGCGCCATGCACATTACCGCGAGCGTGTTCATCAACGACGACGAATCCGGCCTGCACGCCGACTTCGAGCGCTGGCTGGAAAAACTCGCGCCGGAAAAACCCTATTCGCAATACGCGCACAACGGCGCGGAGGACAACGGCGACGCGCACCTCAAGCGCACCATCATGGGCCGCGAGGTGGTCTGCGCGGTGACGGCTGGTCGCCTCGACTTCGGGCCGTGGGAGCAGATCTTCTACGGCGAATTCGACGGCCGGCGCCGGAAGCGAGTGCTGGTGAAAGTCATTGGTGAGTAAAGGAGCTATGAAACGCACTCAACTCTGGTCCGTGACAAAAGATGGCAAAGGAAAGCTGACAGCAAAGACGGTCGAAGCGATGGGAAGCACCGAGACTGAAAAGAGACTGGAAGAATTGCTCGTGTCATCGCCTGCGCTACTTGCCAATGATATGTACTTGGTAAGTCGCCAGCTACCCGTTGGCGCTGATTTCCTTGACCTATTAGGCGTGGATCAAGATGGACGCCTCGTTATTTACGAGATAAAAAAAGAGAAACTCACCCGAAGTGCTGTGTCGCAGGTACTGGATTATGCGTCGTTCTTGGGCGCATTAGAGAATAAGGACCTGGCGCGGTTGATTGATGGGAATGCTGGACAGCATGGGATTGATAAGATCACCGATTTTCTTGATTGGTATGACAAGCAATTCCCGGGCAGCCGTGACACACTATCCAAACCGCCGAGGATGGTTCTGGTTGGCTTAGGCGTGGATGACCGCGCAAGGCGGATTGTCGATTTTATGGCGTCGTTCGGTCTCGATATTCAGCTTCTCGTTTTTCATGCCTTCAAAGAGGGCGACAGGGTCTTTTTTGCACGGCAGGTCGAAAGCGCGCTTTCCGACAAAAAACAAGCGGCATCGTCCGGCTATACAAAAGACGGGAACAAGCGCCTCCTGCTCGCAACGGCAAGGTCATACAAGGTCGAAGGATTCCTCGATAAGGTGGCTCAGTTCGTCAATGCAGCACTTGGCGGCTATCAATGGCCAGGAAAAACCGCATACTCGTTTAGTCTGGAGGATCGTACATCTGAAGACAAACCGACCTTGCACTCATATGTGGCAATCTATCTGAACTCTGCGAAACCAAACACGCTGCTGCTTCAGTTGACACCGCGAGCCAAGGAGATCGCTGAAGACGCCATCAAGAGGTTTTGTGCGGCCGTGCCACGAGCCGAGGCCAACAAGACAAGTTGGGTCATACTTGAGTTAGAATTGTCAGAGCAAAACTGGCCAACAGACTCGCCACATATCAAGGATCTGGTCCAGTCCATCAAAGCAAAGTGGGAAGAGAAGCGTAAAGCAAGTGACTCTTCCACAGGGGACGAAACAAGCAAGAATGCAGCGAAATAGTAATGCCGAGCTAAAGGAAACTGCATGGAGACGAAGCTTTGGGACAAGCAGTGGTTCAGCCTCTTCAAGGCGGCCGCCGGGTGCGCCCGGCAAGAGCTGCTAATAGTCTCGCCGTTCATTCAGGCAAAGGTGCTGAGGGAGCTGCTCCCCAAGAGTGTGCTGCCCATCCGAGTCATCACGCGATTCAGCCTCCGAGATTTCAGCGAAGGCGTATCGGACATTGAGGCGCTGGCCTGCCTGCTGGATCGAGGCGCTGTAATCAAGGGCGTCCGCAATCTGCACGCCAAGGCCTACCTGTTCGACGACGTCGAGGCCTTGGTGACCTCTGCCAACCTGACCTATGCGGGACTGACCCGCAACCATGAGTTCGGTATCTCGACAAAGAACGCCGAGTTGATTCAGGCGACAAGGCTCTACTTCGAAGGCCTCTGGGCAAGGGCTGGCGCGACCTTGGAGAAGACGCAACTTGAGACGTGGCGCGCAGAGATCGCCGAGCGCCAGCGCAACACGCCGAAGGGCCAAGGATCGCCCAAGTTTCCAGATCATGGCGCAGACCTCGGCTTTAAGGCAGATGAGCGACCAACTATGCAGGTAGGCGGACGGCTCGTGGATGCGCCACAGTGGTTCGTGAAATTCTTCGGTGAAAGCGACAACCGAGCGTCGCCTGAGAAGTTGGTGATTGATGAGGTCGAGCGGAGCGGCTCGCACTGGGCCTGCACCTATCCGAAGAACAAGCGGCCGCGCCAGGTTCAAGATGAGGCCGTTATGTTCATGGGTCGTCTTGTAGATGGGCCTGACATCAGCGTGTTTGGCTACGCCATAGGATCGGCTTACCACAAAGGCGCGGATGACGCCACCGAGGCCGACATTGCGCAGCGGCCTTGGAAGAAGAAGTGGCCACATTACATCCGAGTCCATGATCCTGAGTTTGTGAAGGGCGTTCTGGGTAATGGCATCTCGCTCAATGAGCTGATGCGAGCGTTGGGCCACCGAGCGTTCGCCTCGACAGCGCGGAACCATACCGCCGGGAAAGGCGACAATACTGACCCACGGCGGGCGTATCTCCAAAAGGCCTCAGTTGAACTCACCGGAGAGGGTGCGCAGTGGCTCATCACACGATTAGAAGCGGCGTTCCGATTGCACGGTCAACTAACAGAGAAAGACTTCAATTACCCGTGAGGTTACCCACTCATACCATGCCGTCAATTTGGAACGGCCATGTGTAGTGGCCGGAGCTTTGTAAACGCGATGCACATCACCGCGAGCGTGTTCATCAACGACGACGAGTCCGGCCTGCATGCCGACTTCGAGCGCTGGCTGGAAAAGCTCGCGCCGGAGAAGCCCTATTCGCAGTACGCGCACAACGGCGCGGAGGACAACGGCGACGCGCACCTCAAGCGCACGATCATGGGCCGCGAGGTGGTCTGCGCCGTGACGGCTGGCCGCCTCGACTTCGGGCCTTGGGAGCAGATCTTCTACGGCGAGTTCGACGGCCGGCGGCGGAAGCGCGTGCTGGTGAAGATCATCGGCGAGTAAAGGCCAGGCGAAACCTGATGAAACGAAACCTGTTGCCGACGCCGCGGGCCAACACCGTTCAACATCACGCCCGGAAACGTCAGTCGAACTGAAATGTCGCCGCCAGAACACAAGGAACCAAGGCCCATGAAAAACCAACGCCTGACTTCACACCTCGTTGCACTTGCCCTGGGTGCCTTCGCCGTCACACGCGCCGCCACCGAGGACTGGGGCGCCTACACCATCGCGCCCGTGAGCGCGCAGGCGCTGGTGCTGGAGGCCGTGGACGCGGGGCACGCCGACGGCACCCTGGTTTCCATCAACAAGCCCGCGGGCGGCGCGAACCAGAAATGGATCATCACGCCGCGCGAGGAACAGTTTTTCACGATCAAACCTGCGCATGACCCCTCGCTCGTGCTGGCGGCCGCGCAGGGCGGCGCCAAACAAGGCACGGCCATCGTGCTGGAGAAGGACGCCGGGCAGCCGTGGCAACTGTGGGCGCTGACGAAGAACGAGAACGGCAGCTACAGCCTCGCGCCGAAACACGCACCCGCGCTCGGCCTCGATCATCTCGGCGGCAAGCCGAATCCCGGTGCGAAGATTGATCTCTGGACCAGCCGCCCGAACGACCAGCACTTGCAATGGTTCATCAAACCACTTGCCGGCACCGGCGTCGCCGCGCCGTCGGCGGCGGATGAGGCGAAGAAATACGTGCCTCCCGCGATCAAACCGGAGGACATCCTGCCCGGCACCACCAGGCAGTTCAAGTTCACGGAGAGCAAGATTTTCCCCGGCACCGTGCGCGACGTCACCGTCTTCATCCCCGCGCAATACGACAGCAAGAAGCCCGCGTGCGTTTACGTGAAGACCGACGGCTACAACCCGCGCGAGAAGACGCTGCTGGAAACGATGATCGCGACGAAGGAAATGCCGGTCACCGTCGGCGTGTTCGTGCGGCCCGGCGAACTGCCCGCACCGCTGAAGGGTGCGCACGGCCGGCGCAACCGCTGCTTCGAATACGACGGCGTGAGCGACAACAACGTGCGGTTTCTCACCGAGGAACTGCTGCCGTTCGTGGCCAAAGAATGCGACCTGAACCTCTCGACCGACGGCAACGACCGCTGCATGTCCGGCGGCAGCAGCGGCGGGATAGCGGCGTTCACGGCGGCCTGGAACCGGCCCGAAGCGTTCAGCCGCGTGTATGCGGCGAGCGGCAGCTGGGTCGCGTTCCGCGGCGGGCACGAGTTCCCGACGATGGTGCGCAAGTTCGCGGCCAAGCCGATCCGCGCCTTCCTCACCACAGCCACGCGCGACATGGAGAACGCCGCGGGCGACTGGTTCCTGCTCGATCAGGAGATGGACAAGGCGCTGAAGTTTTCCGGCTACGACTACCAGTTCCGCATCATTGACGGCCGCCATGTCGCGGGCTACGCGGAGCACTGGCAGGAGGCGATGGCGTATCTCTGGCAGGGTTGGCCCGAGCGCGTGAAGGCCGGCCCGAGCGCGCCGCGGGCGCAGGAAATTCTTATTCCCGGCGAAGACTGGCAACTGGTGGCCGAGGGCTTCAAGAGCACGCGCGGCCCGGCGTGCGATGCGAGCGGTGCGGTGTTCTTTGCCGACACATCCAACAACAAAATCCACCGCATTGATCCCGATGGGAAGGTGAGCGAGTACATCGCTGACGCAGGCCAGGCGCACTGCGTCAGCATCGGCGCAGACGGCAAGCTCTACACCATCTCAGAAAAGTCCGGCAAACTCATGTGCTACGACGCCGCGGGCGCAGGCAGCGTCGTGTGCGAGGGCACTCCCGGTCACTCGCTTCTCGCGCGGCCCGACGGCGGGCTCTACGTCACCAGCAACGGTGAGAAGCCGAACGAACCGGGCAAGGTGTGGTTCATCAAGGACGGCAAAAAGACGCTCGTGGATTCCGGCGCGAAATTCGCCACCGGCATGGCGTATCGCCCCGACCAATGGCTGCTGTCCGTCGCCGAAGGTCACTCGAAGTGGGTCTAGTCCTACCAGATGAACGCTGATGGCACGCTCACGAACAAAGAACGCTTCTTCCATCTATACGTCGCCGACTGGGACGACGACGCGGGCGCGGAGTGCGTGTGCTACTCGCTCGAAGGCCGGCAATTCATCGCCACCCGCAGCGGCGTCCAGATCAGCGCCGACGACGGCCCCACGCAAGTCATCCTCCCTGTGCCGGACCGCAGCCGCGTGACCGGCGTGTGTCTCGGCGGCAAGGACAAAGACACGCTCTTCGCCTTCTGCGGCAACAAAATCTGGAAGCGCAAAGTGCAGCACCACGCGATGGGCGCGTTCACACCCCTGACGAAAGTCGGCGGCACGAAGTTGTGAGTTGAGAACAAGAAATACGAAGATGAACCTTCCAACGAACCAGTCCTTCCTGTCACTCCTCACCGCCCTGCTGGGATTGAGCGCGATGGCGCGCGACCTGACGCACATCGATCCGCCCTTCCCGCGAATCGGCAACTGCTATCACGCGCTGCTTGCCGACAAGACCTGGGAGCAGGGTTCGAATTACTGGTGCAAGCTTGGCCTGCTCATCGGCGGCGGCTATGACCTGCATTATGACTGGGAAAAGGCCAGCTGGTCCCAGCGCCTCCTCAAGGTGGAACAGAACCTGGTGCAATTGCGGCAGGTCAACCCCCACGTGCTGGCGCTGCCCTACGTGGATGTGGTCGAAGGCCCGGACAATCCCCACGTGCCCAAGGCCTGGTGGGCGCTCAAGAACGGCGAGCGGTGGAGCGGCTGGCCCGGCTATTTCCGGATCAACACCAAGCTGCCCGAGGTGCTCCAGTTCAACCTCGACAAGGTGCGCGACGAGATTTGCGGCCGCCCCTGCTTCGACGGGGTCTTCTACGATTGCTGGGGCGTCGACGACTGGCTGGTGCCGCACACGGCGGCCCTGCGCGGGGGACAGGCCGTGGTCATGGTCAACGACTGGAACCTGCCGCGCAAAGGCTTTGCGGCGCTCAACGGCGTGCTGTCCGAGGATGAGATCAACCGCGTCATGGATGGCAAGGTGGACTTCGAGGATTTTCTCTCGCGGTATTTCCGCTGGACCCGCGAGACCCGCCGGCCGTGCGTCACCATGATCGTCTGCCAGCCGCAGACGATCCGGGCGGATGCCTGGCACTGGTCGAAGGTCACCTACAAGGAACGCCAGGCCCAGCTGGAAAAACTGCGCGTGGGCGATGAGCAGACGATGCGGTTCGGGCTGGCGACGACGCTGATGAGCGACGGCTACTTCGGGTATGACGCCGGCATGGCCGGCCGCGGCAACTGGTGGTGGTACAAGGAATATGACGCGCCGCTCGGCCATCCGCGCGGGCCGGCCCACCGCAACGCCGACGGCACCTGGCAGCGCGACTATGCCGGCGGCACCGTCGTGGTCAACGGCACGCCCTACGACACCGTGGTCCAGCTGGCCGGGAAAGCCCGCGATGTGAGCACGGGCCGCGTCGGCTCGCGCTTCACCATCCCCATGCTGGACGGCCGCATCTTTTTACCGACCGGCGACCCGGCGACCGAGACGCCCGACCTGGCGCCGCGCCTGACGCGCACCCCGCCCGCCCAGCTCCATGCCGTCAAATTGCCGGACGGAAAGATGGTGCTGCAGACGCCCGGTGGGCTGGAGCTGCGTTTCGATACGGCGGGCATGCTGCGGCATATCCTGTGGCACGGCCAGAGCCTTTGTTCCGGCGGCGAACCCAAGGCCACCAAGGCACCGGCCGGGAGCAGCTACCATCCGGAACAGGTTTCCGGGGAACTGGGCCCCGTCGACGCCCGCAGCGCACGCGTGGCTTTTCGCGGCACGCTGACGGAGGGCGAGCAGCGTGTGGATTTCGTCGAGACCTGCACGCTCCTGCCCGACAACCGGTTCACCCTGCACTTTGAGTTCACGGCCGCCAGCGATCTGACGCTGCGCCTGTGGCGGCACTATTTCGCCTTTCCCGCCGCCCGCTATGCCCGGGCGACCGCCCGCACCGCCAATCAAAGCATCACGCTGCCGCCGGAGGTCAAGGACGACCAGCTGCTCCGGGCGTCCAAGCGCGTGGAGGTCGAAACGGACAAGGAACTGATCAGCATCGACAGTTCGCTGCCGCTCACCCTGAGCGACCACCGGCGCCATGGCACGGATGAATATTTGCTGGCAGGTTATCCGGTCAAGGGCGCCGTCAAGCAGGGCACCCGGTGGACGGTGGAGCTGACCATGGCCGTCTCCGGCAAATGACGTTCGCATGCAGCTCCACGCTCTTTCCCGGCGGAACGGGACTGACCCTGTATCAGTGGGCGCCTCAACCGCTTGTGAGCATCGCCAGCGGTGGTATAATGGACACCTATCGAACGGAAGGGTCCGCGATGGTCGTGGGTCGTAAAGTCCCAGAGAAAATGCGGAATTGAACCAAACAGCAGAAGGAACACACGATGATCCCGGAAAAACTGCAGGAACTCATGAAGCAGGACGGCGTAGTGGCCATCGCCACGCTGGGCCCTGATGGACCCCACATGGTCAACACGTGGAACAGCTACCTTAGAATATCGCAAGATGGCCGGCTGTTCATCCCCGCCGGTTACATGTTCCAGACGGAGACCAACATCAGCCACAATCCGAATGTCCTGATCACCCTGGGCAGCAGCAAGGTCACGGGCCTGCATGGCGCCGGCGCCGGTTTTTTGATCAAAGGGAAAGCGCAGTTCGTGACGTCCGGTCCCGATTTTGATTTCATGAAAGAAAAATACAGCTGGCTGCGCGCCACCCTGGCCGTCACCATCGAATCCGCCACGCAAACGTGGTGAAGGGCATCACGCGCAGGCCCATGGTGATGCCCTCCTCAAGCGCACCCTCATGGACCGCGAAATGGTTTGCGCCGTGACCGCCGCCCCGGCCCCGGCCATGGGAGCGGATTTTCCACGGCAAATTCGACGTCTGCCGGAGGGAGCGTGTTCTCCTGAACATCATGGGCGGGTGATGCCCGGGCGAGAAGGTAAATCATGAAAACGACACGACCGCTTATGATCGCACTGCTGATGGCACCGCTGACGGCGCTGTATGCCTCAGAGGGGCTCCCGGCGTTTAGCTGGGAACATGTGCCGTTGTATGCGCACTTCGGCTACGACGCCAACCTGCGACCGGAGCAGTACGATTTTCTGGCGAAGCATTTCAGCCTGGTCACGATAGCCGCCGGCCGGGTTCATGAGAAGGCGGAGCTTGGCATTGCAACGGGAGCGGCCGAGATCAAGAAGCGCAATCCGGCGGTGAAGGTGTTGTTCTATTGGCCGGCCAACATCCCCCACGGCCCGTTCACGGAATCGCTCGGCACGTTTCCGAAGGGCGGTTACCTCGACGTGCTCCGCAGCCGCCCGACGGGCAAAGGCATCCCGATGTATGACCATTCCAGCGCGGACATGCGTGCTTGGTGGGCGGGCGTCGCGGGTCGCGCCGTGCGGGATTATGCTTGCGATGGCATTTTTTCCGACGGCACGCATCCGCTCGTAAACCGCGAACTGAGCAGGGAAAAAGTCGCTGCCGCGAACGCGGGGCTCGTCGCGATGATGCAGGAGGCGCACGCGCAGATGGGCGCCGGCAAACTCATCATTTTCAACGCGCTGCATGGCGCCGAATACTCCGGGTATCTGGCGGTGACCGACGGCGCGATGATTGACCGTTTCGATCGTGACGAGAAGCAGACCAAGGAAACGATGGCCGCGGATCTGGAAGCCATGCACAAGGCGGCGCAGAACGGGAAAATCATCTGCTTCAAGGCGTGGCCGAACTTCACGCTGAAAAACAAAGACATGATGAAAAAACCGCACGACGAGCTGGCGCGGCTCGCCCGTGAGCAGCTCCGGTTTCCGCTGGCGTGTTTCCTGGTGGCGGCCGGCAGCCGCTGTTACTTCCAATATTCGTGGGGCTGGGACGCCGACTGCGGCACGTTCGATTGGCAGCCCGAATTCGACAAACCACTTGGAGCGCCAAAAGGCGACGCCAAGCGCGAAGGCTGGACCTATGCGCGCGAGTTCGAGCACGCCTCCGTGTTCGTGGACCTCGCCGGGAAGACGGCCAAGATTGAGTGGAAATGATTCCGAACTCGAGTGGAGACCGGCTTGCGCGAGGGCGGCACGCTGGATAGTTGAAAGCTAACAGGAACGCCAACCATGAAGTTGTTCGCAATTTTTATCGCCGGCTTGGTCGCCGCCATCAGCGCGGCTTTTGCGGAAGCGCCTGACGAGGCGGCGCTGCGCGCCGAGGTGCGGGGCAAGGGCTGGATCGTCTTCTCGGCACGGTCGGAGCAAGGCGATTACGATATCTTCAAGATGCGGCCGGACGGCAGTGCGCTGGCCAACCTCACGCAGACGCCGGGTTTCAACGAGATCTACCCGCTCTTTTCGCGTGACGGGAAACAGATTCTCTTCCGCCGAGTACCGTGCGACCGAGCCATCGACAGCAATGCGTATGGCGTGCAGGGCGTGGGGGTCATCGCACGCTCTGATGGTTCGCAGGCGGTGGTGCTGGGCGGCGAGCTGGAATATCCATGGGCGAGCTGGAGCCCCGACGGGACCCAACTCCTTTGCATGGCGCCGAAAGGTTTCAGCATCGTGGACCTGGCGACCAAAAAGGTGGTGCGGACGTTTCCGCGCAAGAGCTTCAAGCAGCAGCCCACCTGGTCGCCGGATGGCAGGTGGCTGGTCGGGGTGGCCAATTGGCCCGACAGCAACTGGAGCATCACGCGCATGGATCTCGCCAGCGGCGAGGTGACGGCGGTCAACAAGAACGATTGCTGCACGCCAGACTGGTTCCCCGACTCGCAGAACGTCATTTTTTCATGGCGTGTGCCGGGCCAGCGCCTCAACAACGGCTACGGCTGGACCCAGCTCTGGCGCAACACCGTCGACGGGAAAAACCCGCAGCTCGTCTATGCCGAGAACGGACGCCACTGCTATGGCGGCCATGTCTCGCCGGACGGGAAATATGTCCTGTTCACCGGCAACGCGCAGGAGGACGGCGATCCCGCCCACGCCGGCGCGCCGATGGCCTTGATGCGCCTGGGCGATGCGCCCGTCATCGGCGGCGCCGATGCCGACCTGCGCCAGAAATATCCGGCGGCGAAGGCTGGACCTGTGCTCAAGCTGCCCGTAGGATGGGAACCTTGTTGGCGCCAGGGGGAGTGAGACCCTTCGAACAGACCCGCAAGATGGGAAGCGGACCGTCAAAAAAGAGCACGGCATGAGAAAAGGAAAAACCTGCTGCCCGGCCTTAACCGCCATCCTCGCGGTGGGTGTCGCCGCCTTAGGGGCTACGCCGGCCGCGGTCCAAGCCGCCACCTATTATGTGGCCACCAACGGCCATGACAAAGCCGCGGAGACGCTCGATGCGCCTTGGTTGACCCTCGGCAAGGCCGCGAAAACCGTGACGGCTGGGGACACCGTCTATGTGCGTGGCGGGACGTACTGTGAATTTGTCCGGTTCTCTGCCGGCGGGACAACCAACCAGCCCATTCAGTTTGCGGCCTACGCGAAGGAAACGCCGATCATAGATGGCGCGAGTCTCGGCGGTTATGCCGGCCTGGGCACCAACAAAGCCACCGGGTACAAGCCGTTTCTGGAGATCGCCCCCTCGGCCCGGCATGTCACGCTGTCGGGTTTCACTCTGCGCAATGGCTCGGTGGGGGTTGTCGATTATGCCCCTCATGTCGCCATCCGGCAGATGACGATTTCGAACATGTGGCAACACGGCATATCGGTCGGCGGCGACCACTGCCTGGTTGAAAACAACACGGTGGCCTGGGCGTCTTTGGCCAACGATCTGGCCGTTGGCATTGTCGCGGCGAACCTGACCTTTGTGCCGGAGCATCCCTTGGCCCGCCAGATCGTCATTCGCGGAAACACCGTGTCGTACATCGGAAAAGGCGAAGGCATCCTGACGTGGATGACGGACGGAACCCTCATCGAGAGCAATGTGGTCTATGACTGCGGCGCGGAGAACATCTATATTTCCGACGCGAGAAACACCATCTGCAGGAATAATCTGTCCTACCGGACAGCGAACGACATTGCCCGGAAGGACTTTCATCGGCAGATGCTGCGTCTGTCCGATGAAGAGGTTACCTGGCCCCGCTCGTCCGGCAACCTCGTGCTTAACAACCTGTTTTTGAACAACAGCACCAACAACGCGTTCTTCGACGCGTTCGCCTGGACAAGGGATGGCACCGAGGGGACCGCCATGTTCGGGGATTTGATTGCCAACAACACGTTCGTCAATGTGGAACTGGACACTGGCCCCTGGCGCAACATGGGGCAACACGTCGCCTCTCTGATCCAGAACAATATTTTCTATCGGAACGACGGCAAGCCGCTCGCCAAAATTCCCAACAAAGCGGGCCTGACATTCAGTCACAATCTCTGGTCCAGTGCCCCGCCGGAAAACGCCAGCGGCACGGGTGACGTTGTTGGCGATCCCAAATTGGCCTGCACCGGCCCGACCGGCCCCGGCCAACTCACGCGCGACTATTTCGCCCTCCAGCCCGATTCCCCGGCCATCGGCCAGGGCGCGGCACTCTACGGCGTCACCGCCTATTGCTGGGTAACCAATCAGCACGCGGCCTTGAACCTGGGTGCCTGCCTGGCGGGCGACCCTTTCCGGTATACCACCAACGCGGTCACCTATCCGTTGACCATCCTGGGCAAGCCAGACGATGCGAGCATGGGCGCGGGCGGCGGCCAGTACGTTGCGGGCGAAACAGTCGCCATCAGCGCGGTGCCCTACCCCGTCAAGATCGCGTTCTCGAGGGCCGCGCGGAACGCCATCTATCATGCCCCTAAATTGCCCGCGAGTGACCTGGTGTTCCAAAGCTGGGTGATCAACTCGGGCGCGCCCATCATCGCGAACACCAACGCCGCCATCACAGCCCTGACGATGCCGGCGGGGCCGGTGAGCATCACGGCGATTTTCAAGCACAGGCAACAGGACAAAAGCCCCTAAAGACGAGAAATCATGAAACCTATTCATATCAGCGGCGCACGGTTTCCAAGCCTTGGCATCCTCGCTGTGGCCTTTTTCCAAGCCCTGGATGGCTGTGCGGCCGAGGAAAAGGCCGGAGCCGCACAGGCGCTGGCGCAGGGGCAGCACGCGCAGATCGGCGTCGCGGAGTCCAAGCAAAGCAGCAAGCACACGGACCACCCCGATGCGCAATGGTTCCCGGAGGCGGGGCTGGGCTTGTTCCTGCACTGGGACGAGGCGTCGGTCCGCTGCCTGGAAACGTCCTGGCCGATGATGGCGGGCACCGGCCTGTCGTGGGCCAACCCGCCGCGCGTCATCAAGGACGATCCCGCCGAGTTCGCCCGCATCATCCGCGAGCAGGACTACAACCTGGACGGCAGGAAGCCGCAGATCACGCCCAACGGATATTGGGCGCTGGCGAAGGAATTCAATCCGACGAATTTCCATCCCGAGGCCTGGCTGAAGCAGGCGAAGGCGGCGGGGTTCCAATACGCCATGCTGACCACCAAGCACCACAACGGTTTCGCCCTGTGGCCCTCCGCGTACGGCGGCTTCAACACGAAGGACACGCCGATGCAAGGGCGCGACCTGTTGAAGGAATACGTCGCGGGCTGCCGCGCGGCGGGGCTGAAGGTCGGCTTCTATTTCTCCGGTCCGGACTGGCATTTCGAGCGCGACTTCATGAACTATCTCTACGGCGGCACTGCGGCGCGGTATCGCGGCAAGCTGCCGGAGCTGGGACCGGACCACGAGCCGCGCGAGTTGAAGCACACGCCCGAGGAAATCGCCGCCCACCAGCAGGCGGTCAAGGAAATGGTCTGCGGCCAGATCGAGGAACTGCTGACGCGCTACGGCAAGATCGACGTGCTGTGGTTCGATGGCGGCCCCTCGCATCCGGAGCGCGGTGACATCTTCCCGATCGCGCGCATCCGCGCCCTGCAGCCCGGCATCGTCATCAATCCGCGGTTCCACGGCCGCGCCGACTACATCACGCCCGAGGGCCACCTGCCCGAGGAACTGCGCCTGAAGAGCGACGAATGGGGCGAACTCTGCTCCTGCTGGGCGGGCAGCTGGTCCCACACCAAGCATCCGTACCGTCCGCTGAACGACGTGATCGGCGAACTCGTGCGCTGCCGCGCCGCGGGCATCAACAACCTGCTGGACATCGGCCCCACGTCCTCCGGCGACCTGGAGCCCGCCGCGTATGAGAACCTCGCCAAGCTCGCGGCCTGGATGCAGGTCAACAGCGAATCCATCTACGGCACGCGTGCGCTGCAAGGGCGCGAGACGGCCACCGTGCCGGCCAGCTCCAAGGGTGCGGTCCGCTATCTCTACCTGATCCCCGGCAAGAAGGGCGGCCAGGGCCCCGCCTCCGTCGCGGTCTCCGGCGTCCGCCAGCCGGGCCCGTATCGCGCGCACCTGCTGGGCGACGAGCAGGAACTGGCCGTCACGACGTCCGGTGACTTCACCGCGCCGCCGCCGGAACTCGGCCTGAAGATCGGCAGCCCGAGCGGGCACGCGGGGGCGGACCCGCAGGGTATCGAGGCCTCGCATGACGAAAACTCCGGGACGAAATGGTGCCTTGGGCACGGCAATCGCTTCCCCATCGTCTGGCAGGCCGACGTCGTCGGGAAACGCCCGCCGGTCACGGCGTATGCGCTGACCTCGGGGAATGACATGCCCGACCGCGATCCCGGCGCGTGGCGTTTCCTCGGCTCTCATGACGGCGCCAACTGGACGCTGCTCGACGAGCGCAAAGACGGACCGGTTTGGGAGAAGCGCAATGCCCGCAAGCTCTTCAACCTTGCGAACAGCACGGCCTATGCGCACTACCGCCTTGAATTCCTGCGCGTGCACAACAAGGCCTCCATGTTCCAGCTTTCCGAAATCGCCCTGCTGCCGACCCCGGTCACGGGCGGCACCATCACGGTCGCTGTGCCCGTGGTGCCGCCGGAAGCCGGCGTGCGCGTGGTCAAGCTCGAACCTGTTGAGGCGCACACCACGAACTGACATCTCGTGATCGTCCTTGTTGCTGCACCACAATGGAGAATTCAATGAGTGACAGCAAAAAGCAGGCTCTGCGAGTTGGTTCTAACAAATGTTTGCAGTTGGAGCTTCACGGCGCGACGAGTAATTCAGATGCGGCCCGTAGGCCGTATGGGGAATGTCTGATAAATGCGGGAATCGCGTTGAACGCTGCCACGCAGCGACAGCGGACGATTTCATGCGGCAACATAAGGACACTTGTGCTGTTCGTGTTCTTGGTGGTTGCTGGGGCCAGAACGACACTCGCCCAAGCGAAGACTGATAAGCCATCGGAGCAGGAGCCTTTGGACCAGCTTGTCGAGACGCATTTTTCCCGCTGGGACAAAAACAGCAATGGTTCTCTCGAACTCGATGATGTCGAGCATGCGATGGAAAACCGCTTCGCTCAAGGGCGGGTGGCGGCGCTCATCTTTCAGGTGTTTTCTCACATGCAACACGAACACCTCCCGCGCATTTCCCATCAAGACCTGCTGACGCTGGTTAAGAGTCGGGGCTTTAAGAAAAGAGTGGAGAATACCACGAAGGACTTGGAGGCGAACAAACACCAGCTGTTCCTGCCAAGCGATCCCAGTCTTTCCGCATTCCACCAGGGCGGAATGGGCGATTGTTCTTTGCTGGCTGCCATCGCCGCGCAAGTCCATCGCAGCCCCAAAGCAATCCGTGAGATGATCCACCCGGATGAGAAACGCGGTTTTGAAGTTGTTTTTGCCACTGGGCGGAAGGTCAAAATGGCCAAGCTCACCGATGCCGAGTTGCTGATGGGAGCGAGCACTGACAAACACGGCCTATGGCTGTCGGTGCTGGAAAAAGCTTACGGAATGATTCACAACCCCAGTCGCGAGAAAGGCCGGGACCATAAGATCGTTCCTCTCCAAAGCCTCGATGGACTCAGCATAGAGGCGCCGATCACTCTGCTGACCGGCCACGCGGCAGGCTCGTTGGACTTGGACAAGAAAACCAATCCGGAGCAGGTGCAAAAGCTCTTGGTCAGTCTGAGCAAAAAGGATCGCCTGATGTGCACCGATACGGATGCCCGCAAGCTGCCTCCCGGCATGGGGGACGAGCATGCGTATGCCATTCTGGGCTACAACAACAAACGACGCACCGTGTCCGTCTTCAATCCATGGGGGAACCAATTTACGCCCAAAGGCAACCCAGGGATTGCCAACGGCTATCCGACCGAGAATGGCGTGTTCACTGTTCCGCTGAATGACTTCCTCCAGGTCTTCAGCCGCGTCATTTATGAGACCGACAAGGAGGAGTCAAAGTGACCGTGGATTTTCGATGGCCATTCCGTCTGACGACCGAGTACAGTAATGCCACTGACCTTGGCGAGTGTTCTGAAATGCAGAGAGCGAACCACCTCCAATTGACAGCGAAAGAAACCAGCATGAAACATCCCTGTTGGACTATGGTTGCAGCACTTGCTGTTCTTGCCTTGCCATGCCACGCCGATCTGAAATTGAAGTCCGGTGACCGGAAGCCGTTTCTGGTGATCATGGTTGATACGCGGCAGTCGCAGTTCAAAGAGACCACCGAAGAAGTGTCGGGCTGGATATTTCCAGCCACGACGAACCATTACACCATGCAGGACTGGATTCGCGTGAATTACGCCGGCAAGGCCGGCATCGTGCCCTGTCGGGAAAGCTGTGACACCAAGGACGACGGGGTTCTCAAAGTGACCTTGGACTCCGAGGACCCGACGCTGGAGGCGCCGCGCACGATGGAGAAGGCTTGCCATACCGCCCTGCTCAAGGCGGCACCCTTTCTCGATTTCTCGCGATATGATACGGCCAAAAGCGGGAAGATCGGGCCTCCGGAACTGGGCGTGCTGTTCCTGTTTGCCAAGCCGAAGTTCGCCGGGGGCGGGACGGGTTTCCGTTGGGCCAAACTTCCCTTGCCCGAATTGAATGGCGTCAAGTTTGACGGTTTTGAATTCATCTGTGCGCCGCCATCGCGGGACAACATCGGCGCGATCACCCACGACTGGCTGCATTTGTATGGTGAGAAAGATTTTTACGCTCACGACAATACGCGGTTCGGCATCAGCGACCTGCACCTGGGCCACATCTGGAAGGGCAGCCTGAAAGGCCGGAACGGGCCTTCCAATCTCATGCCCTTGTCCATGGAAAACTTCGGTTTGGTGAAGCCGGAAGTCGTGTCGAAACCAGGCGCATATGCACTGCGCGCACACGGCACCGGTCAGTACAACTATTTGAAGATTCCGACGCTGGACAAAAATGAATATTTTCTCGTCGAAAACCGGCAGTTTGACGGCTTCGACGAGTGCTTGGGGCAAGACATTGCGAAGCCCGGCATCGTCATTTACCATGTTGACCGCAAACAGGAACTCAAAGGCAATTTCAACAACGACGACCTGAAGCATCGGCTGGTCACCATCGAGGCGGCGAACGAAAGCCGGTGCGGTTTCAACGAGTACAACGTCACGCGGGAACTTCAGCGGAAGGCCGATCACGACATCCTCTGGCATCAGAACATGGTCTTTGGGCCCGCGACGGTTCCCAACTCCAAACTCTATTCCGGCAAGGATTCTGGTATCACCGTGAAGGTCACCAGCACCAACGGCAGCGTTATGAAGGTCTGGATCGAACTGGCAGGGCCGCCCCTGGGTTCGACAACTCCCAAAAGTGCGCCAGAGAAACACTAGAGCCTTGATGCCCTTGAGCAACGAACCTTGCCTGGCGGACGCGACAACCGCCTTTGCTTTCCCTTCTCTGGGAGTCTTTCCACGTGGTGGAGAGACCAAGCAAGGTGACAAATGAAATGACAAAACCGGGTACACACGTTGGTGAGATCCTGCTGCTCTACCTCGGCGTGGCAGCCTGCGCGACGTCGGTGATCTTCATCAAGCAAAGCACGGTGCATCCGGCGCTCGTGCCCGCGTACCGCCTCGCCATCGCGTCGCTGCTGATGGCGCCGGCTTTTTTCCGCGAGTCGCGGAAGCACGCGGGCTGGCTGACGGGCCGCCGCTTCGCGGGCCTGTTGCTCGGCGCGCTCCTGCTGGCCCTGCACTTCATCGCATGGACCGCCGGCGCGCGGCTGACACCCTCCACCAACGGTACGCTGCTGGTGAACCTCGCGCCGGTCGTCATGCCGTTCATTTTGTTTTTCCAGCTCGGCGAACGCCTCACCCGCCGCGAATGGACCGGCACGGCGCTCTCGTTCGCGGGCATTCTCTGGCTGGCCGCCAGCGACTACCGCTTCGACCGCGCGCATTGCCTGGGCGACCTCCTCTGTTTCGTCGCGATGCTGCTGTTCGCGTTTTACCTCGTCATCGCGCGGGTGCATCGCGACATACCGAGCATCTGGCTCTACAGCGTCCCCCTCTACGCGATGGCCGCCCTCATCAGCCTCGCGCTGGCCGCACCGTTTGCGCACGTCGTTGAAATCTACCCGGCGCGCGAATACCTCTACCTGGGCGCGCTCGCGCTGCTCCCGACCATCGGCGGACACACGCTGGTGAACCGCGCCATGCGCAACCTGCGCGGCCAGACGGTAACGCTCGCGACCTCGACGCAATTCATCTTCGCCGGCGTGCTCGCCGCCGCCTTCCTCGGCGAAAAAACACCCTCGTCCGTCTATCCCGCCGCCGCGCTGGTCGCCGCCGGCGCACTCGTCGTGATTCTATCTAAGCCGCCATCCACCGTTCCTGCACAGGCCATCAGCGAGGGCGACGCAACGTAACAGGACGGGCTATGCCACGCCTGCCATACCTACTTCGAATTCGATCAGCCGGAGCTTGGCCTCTACGACAAGAGCACGGGCCAATGGCTGGAAAGCATCCGCGCAGCGCTGCTGCCCAAGCCGGATAAATGATGTTTCCGTCACCGGTGCGTGACCGTTCATCGCTGTGAGCGGCACGCACGTATCAAATACCTAATTGAATAGAGCATTCCCGGTAACGGGGAATCGTGTTTGGAGCTGTGACTGATCAAGTTGGATGGCGTAGCAATGGTGGTCTGGCGCGGACTTGACTTGGCGGCGCAAAACGCAAGAATGCGCGCATGATTGTTCTGTTTCATGGAGCGGTCGATAGGCGGCGCTACCCCGATGGTCGCGCCGAAGCAATTTCTTATTCGAAAGTAGCTATTTTAGTAGAAGATTTGGCGTGCAAAAACGAAGAAATCATTATTTTTCTATAAAATATACTAACAAACTTATCGAATAAATGCTTATCATGATCAAATGAAACCTCACTTTATTTGCACTAGCTGCGTACTCTTTTATGGCAATGGCTATTAACGCCACGGAACCGATTGAATTGTTTAATGGAAAGGATCTCACCGGCTGGGTGTCGACGCTTCAAGATAACGCTGAGGCTTCAAAAGTCTGGTCTGTGCAGGATGGAATGCTGCGTTGTACCGGAACGCCGTTCGGGTATCTGCGCACCGAGAAGATCTGGGCTAACTACCATCTGACAATAGAGTGGAGATGGATGACTGAGAAGGGAGGGAACAGCGGCATGTTCCTGCATATGAATGGCCCCGATAAAGTCTGGCCTAAGACATTCGAATGCCAGGGTGCGCATGGCCATCAGGGGGAAGTATTCTGCCTGGGCACAAAGGCGATGAATGTGCCCGAGAAAGGGGGATTCAAGAGCATGGATGCAGCCGCTGAGAAACCCCTCGGCGAATGGAATACCTATGAATCCATATGCAAGGGAGATACGATTACGGTCATGCTCAACGGCAAAGTCGTGAACCGCCTCACCGGCTGTGTACCTTCAAGCGGTAGGATCGGATTCCAGAGTGAGAACGGCGCATGGGAAGCTAGGCGCGTGACAATAAAGCCTTTCTCAATCAAAATTTCTTCGTTGCTCGAAACACCCCGACTTAAAGTTCTTATCATAGACGGTCAAAACGGCCACGATTGGAAAGCGACTACGCCCGTTCTAAAATGGATTCTTGAAGAATGCGGGCGGTTAACGGTTGATGTTTCTACCACGCCTCCTTCCGGCCCAAACGCACCTAGTCTGCCGAAAAATGCCACAACCGAACAGCAGGCGGCACATGAAACTGCGATGGCTAAATGGAAAATCGAAAAGGATGAATTTATACTGTCAAATATCAATCCTTGGAAACAATGGCGGCCGAATTTTGCTAACTACGATGTCATTGTGATGAACTACGCGGGAGATCGTTGGCGGGAAGAAGTGCGCAGTAGCTTCACAAAATACGTGCAGAATGGAGGCGGCTTGGTAATTTACCATGCTGCCAACAACTCATTCCCTGAATGGCCCGAGTATAACGAGATGATGGGCGTCGGCGGATGGGGAGGACGCAACGAAAAATCAGGGCCAATGATTCGCTGGCGTGACGGCAAATTTATTCGGGACGAAACGCCCGGCCCTGGTGGCACTCATGGTCCAGCGCATGAGTATGTCGTAGAAATCCGAGATTTTGAGCATCCGATCACTAAAGGATTGCCTAAACGGTGGATGCATTCTTTCGACGAGCTTTACTCCAAACTTCGCGGCCCGGCAAAAAACCTAACGGTGCTTGCTACCGCCTACGCAGATCCGGCTAAGCAGGGCTCAGGCGAACACGAACCGATGTTGATGACCATCAACTATGGTCAGGGTCGCGTCTTTCATAATGCGCTCGGCCACATGCCAAAATCCATGGAGGACGTTGGCTTCATTGTTACGATGCAGCGCGGCATTGAATGGGCCGCCACTGGACGCGTGACACTGCCCCTGCCAAAACCAGAAGACATCTCAGCGGAGAAAATTATTAGACGCCTGCCAAAGCAAAATAATTTTTTGCACACCCTTGAATGTGTGATCAAACACGGTATGTGCGACCATCTGGCGAGGCCAACAGGGTGGTTGGAGTGGGCCATAAAGTAGGGGGCCAACGCCTATAATTCGATGTAAACTGGGTGTGCTGCATTTTGTTTGTCCGGCCAGACTATCACCGTGACGATTTCGGAGAAGCCGTGGTTGGGACCGTTGGGCAGGATCGAAAAGGAGTTGCGCGCATATTTTGCGTGACGACCGCACGGCGCCAACCGCTACGTGGACCCGCCACGTCGCAGACATCACGGACCGTAGCGCCGGCGTGGTTACAAACAAGAAATACCGTCATCAATTATCCTGGCTATGCACTTGACTCATCATGCACTATCGGCTGTAGTATGGGCACATGAAAGAGGACTACCCAACGACGCTCATGGCGTTGGAGCAGCGCTTCTCCTCAGAAGCCGCGTGTCGCGAGTATCTCGCGATGTTGAGGTGGCCAAGGGGCTTCATTTGTCCTGCCTGTGGCGATGCGAACGCGGGTCAAATGCAGCGCGGGCTTTGGCACTGTCGGCGCTGCCATCGACAGACCTCGGTGCTGGTAGGCACAGTCTTCCAAGACACCCACCTATCTCTACTGATCTGGTTCCGTGCGATGTGGCACATGACGAGCCAGAAGAACGGTATCAGCGCGCTGGGTCTCCAGCGTGTTTTGGGGCTGGGCAGCTATCGCACAGCATGGATGATGCTGCACAAGTTGAGACGGGCGATGGTGCGACCCGGGCGCGAGCGGTTGCACGGGTTGGTCGAGGTCGACGAAGCGTATTGGGGTGCTGTAGAAGCAGGGGCTATTGGACGCCATACCGAAAGCAAGGCGTTGCTGGCCGTCGCAGTCGAACTAAAGGGCGCCGAGATGGGTCGCGTACGGCTAGCAGCTCTGCCCGATGTCTGTGGTACCACCTTGCAACGCTTTCTCGCTTGTGCGGTGGAACCGGGCAGTATCGTGAGAACCGACGGCCTGCCGGCCTATCTACAGATGAAAGGCTACACGCATGAGCGCCAAATCCAGAAGCACCAAACTGAAGGCGAGCATTTACTGCCACACGTCCATCGCATTATCTCGCTCCTCAAACGCTGGCTCCTTGGAACTCACCAGGGCGCCGTCTCGCATGCACACCTGGATGATTACTTGGCTGAGTTTACCTTTCGGTTCAATCGGCGACTCTCAACGTCCCGTGGCAAACTCTTCTACCGACTGGTTCAGCAAGTGGCCCAAGTTCCCCCACAGCCCTACGTCATGGTTACGAGGCCACAGCCGGTTGTGCTAAATGAGTGATGTGCATAGCCCTATCAATTATTGACTCTGCTCTTTATAATTCCAATTATTACTGATTTAGTTCAGATGCCTCGCCATTCCTCTTCTGCGCGGTAAGCATACTTACTTTTTCGTCTGGGTAGTCTGCGGCCCAAAACGTGTTTGCGAATTCTCGTCTCCTCCAAGTTGGCCAGGTAACATGAAAGCAATCCACCGCCGGCGACGGCACCCAGTACTAATAAGGCAAACCGGCTCCCCCCGAAGATTGCGACGAGGAAAAATATCGCCGCTATGCTCCCAATAAATCCGCTAAACGATCCCAAGTGTCTGGCCAGTGCGGCACGGGAATAGGCTTTCGAAAGAAGATCATAATGACGTTGGCAAACGAGTGCGTCATCTCTAACAACTGCTGATTCCTTCCCTCTGCCAACGCGGATGCCGGTTGACCACGCCGTCACGGCCTGTTCGTCGCAGCCTTCGACATAACACTCGCTATGGCTACAGCGAGGACAGAGGCGCCGATGTTTTTGGGAAAGCTTAAGAGCAGCTCCCATCCATGAGAATCCGTATCCGTCTATTCGCAGGGCCCATTCACGGCCACATGTTGGACAGCTAAGCTGTCGGCTTACGTCGACAGTCAAATTCAAGGCCTTTGTTTGCATGCACAGTGGACACCGCGATCTAAGGGCGTACGATATGTTCTTTATCCGGCAAGCGTTGCAAACCGCCCCCCCACACTTTCTGCACCGGAATACTTTATAGTTAGCATTAGGTTTTCCACACACTTTGCAGATCGTTTCACCCGCGCGAGGGCGGGCCTCTTCAATAACAGGCAAAGCGGTAAGCACGGGAATACTTTTTGCATGTGCAGGCTGTTCAGCGAGGGGCTGTGCAATGGCAGTGACCGGCAATGGTGGCGGCTGCTTGCTTGTCAGAGTTGTCGCGGCCCTCGTCGCTTCCACGTTTGTGCGCTTTCGAGCCTTGCGCCCCCATAGAACCAAGAAGGCACCCGGAATTCCAAAGAATATGAAGTGCACCGTGATTGAGGCGATAGGATTCTTGATCTTCTCTGGAGCCGAGATCGATATGGTAGCGACCAAGACGGTGTAGGCTGCCAGCGCAATTCCGAGGAGGATGCGGATCATTCCTGCCCCAGCTTTGCCCCAAATACGTTTTGATTGACAGAATCCATATTTATAAACAAGAAATTACTTGGGCGAGCCCACCGTAAGAGCTTACTTTCTCGACCACGCATTGACACATAAAAAAATCACGTACACATTCTTACGGACCACGCGGCAATGTCAAGCGATGTTTCATGACGAGTTTCAGCGCGGGGGAGAGGGTGCAGCGGGAGTGTGGCGCGACAGGACAAAACGGGTGTACTGCATTTTGTTTCTGCCACCTCACACCCCCGACATGGTACTCTACCCACCTCATTTGGAATGGTTTAGGGCACCTTCCTTCATATTACCAATTAGATAATTACTATCCACGTCGCGATCATGGGCCTATTGGTGCTGGTGCGCGACGGACGTACGGCGTATCGCAACCCTGCTGCTTTCCGACTCACGACGCTGCCGGGCTCTGTACGCTGAAGACTGGCTTCCCTCGCACCGCAATCATCGACCGCGTTGACGCCGCCTCAGGGCGGAATGTGCCCGTGCCCTCCCCCTCCTCTTCGGGCAAGATCGAACAGGCTGCGCAAAACCGGGCATGCGAATCACAACGATGTGGAGTATAGTCCACGCGTTCTAAAGGAAAGGTATCAGCTATGAATAATACGAAAGCTTACTCGGCTGCCAGCGCGACCTCGCCGCTGGCTTCCACCAAGATCCAACGTCGCGATCCAACCGCGCACGATGTCCAGATCGAGATCCTCTTCTGCGGCATCTGCCACTCGGACGTTCATCAGGTCCGCAACGAGTGGAGCGGCGTCATGCCCACGGTCTATCCGATCGTCCCCGGCCATGAGATCGTCGGCCGTGTCACCAAGGTCGGTCCGGCCGTCACCCACTACAAGCCGGGCGACCTCGCCGCGGTCGGCTGCATGGTGGACGCGGACTGCACGTGTCCCGAGTGCCACGCAGGCTTCGAGCAGTTCTGCCCGAACATGACGCTCACCTTCAACTCCCCGGACAAGCACCTCGGAGGCGTAACCTACGGTGGCTACTCCGACAGCATCGTCGTCAACGAGCACTTTGTCCTGCGCGTTCCCGCCCACCTCAATCTGGCCGGCACCGCGCCGCTGCTCTGCGCCGGGATCACCACCTACTCGCCCATGCGCCGCCGGGGCGTCGCCAAAGGCAAGAAGACAGGCGTGGTCGGCCTCGGCGGATTGGGCCACATGGGCGTGAAGTTTGCGCACGCGCTCGGGGCGCATGTCGTGGTCTTCACCACATCACCCAGCAAGAAGGAAGACGCGCTCCGCCTGGGCGCCGACGAAGTCGTCGTCTCGCGCAACGCCGACGAGATGCAGAAGCACGCCGGCAGCTTCGACTTCATCCTCGACGCCGTCTCCGCCTCGCACGACATCAACGCCTACCTCAACCTGCTCCGCCGCGATGGCAACCTCACCCTCGTCGGCGCGCCGGAGAAGCACCTCGAAGTCTCGGCCTTCAGCCTGCTGATGGGCCGCCGCAACCTGTCCGGCTCGCTCATCGGCGGCATCCGCGAGACCCAGGAGATGCTGGACTTTTGCGGCAAGCACAACATCACCGCCGATGTGGAAGTGATCCCCATCCAGAAGGTCAACGAGGCCTACACCAGGCTGCTCAAATCCGATGTGAAGTACCGCTTCTCGATCGACATGGCTTCGCTCAAGTCTGAATAACGAAGGCAACGCCCGCCCCGCGCAAAAGCGCCGGGCGGGGTGTTCCCCACCCCGAAAAGCGGTATTCCCCCGGTGGATGCGCCAAAGCAATTTCTTGTGTGGAATTATGACTAGACATCTCCTCATCACGGCGCTGGCGGCCGTGCTTTCGGTGACCATGGCGGGGGCGGACCCTTATGCCCCGCCGCCCAACGACCCTTTCCAGCCGCTGATCGGGGATATCGACAAGAACGTGGCACCCGTCACCACTCCCTTGCCGACGGTCACCATCAAGGGAGACCATGGGGAGACAAGAAAAACCATCACCGGCGGGAGCGAGGTGGTCAAGGACGTCCTCTATTGGGCCCCTCCGGACGGGGAGCAGCTCAAGAACAACGTCCGTATCCGCCACGTCACCTTCAAGTCGGTCCCCGTTTACAAGGATGGGGCCTATCACGATGACACGGTGGTCTATGCCATGATGGCCATGCCCGCGGACGCCGTGCCGGGCAAAAAACTGCCGGGCATCCTTGTACTTCATGGAGGCGGACAGTTCGCCCAATGGGCCCCCCAGCATTGGATGGTGGAGCAATGGGCTGCCGCTGGCTACGTGGTGGTCACTTGTGACCTGCCGGGCATCGCGAGTCCGGCATTTGCCGATGCGGGAAGCGGCACGTGGCGGAGCGTCCCTTATGGGAGCGCCCCCAATTTCACCGTCACGCCGGATATCAAGGCCAGTTGGCTTTATACGGCCGAGGCCACCGCGCTGAAGGCTTTCGCCCTGCTCAAAACCCAGCCCGAGGTGGACCCGTCCAAGATCGGGATCGTCGGCGTTTCCTGGGGAGGCTACTCGACGACCATGCTGTGCGGGTTGCTTGGCGACCGGGTGGCTGCCGGATTCTCGACCTACGGAAGCGGATTCTATGATGAGGACAGCGCTTTTAAACTGTTCGTCAATCCAGCCACATCAGGCTTTATGTTCAAGAATGATCCGGCCGGGTTCGAGCGGTGGAAAAACGAAGGCATCTCCCAATGGCTGACCTATCTGGATGCCGGGCGGCGGGCCGGTGGCATCAAGGCTCATTTTTATCTCGCCGCGTCCGCCAACGATCACTTCTTCCGGCCCCCTGCCGTGGTGAAAACCCTGCAGGCCATCACGCACGCCGCCAGCCTGAATTTTCAATTTTCGCCCAACTCACAACCGGACCCCGCGGACACCAACCCCGCGCACGACATCGGGTATTATTGCATCAAATCCAGCCACAACATCCTGACTCCGGGCGGGAATGTGGTGCCACCCACGTTTTCGCGGACGAAGATCGGGCGCGGCCTTCCCATAGAGTCGGTCTATTTTGATTACCTACTCAAGGGAGTCGGCGCGCCGCTTTCGACGATCAAACTCACGGACAAGCCCAAGCCCGATGCCCGGAAAAACCTGGAGATCAACTTTGCGGTGACCGCCGATCCTGCCGTGAAACTGGAAACGCCCAGGTTGTATTACAGCCTCCATACCGCAAACGACACGTGGGAAAAACGCAATTGGATCAGCCTGGACGCTCCGATCAAAAATACGGGCACGAACGGGAAAGCGCATAGCTATGCCATTGCTCTCCCGGCCGGCCTCGTCAGCCAGAACGTGGATTGGTATGTGCTGGTTTCCGACACCCGTGGCGCTTGGGCCACAACCGTCTCCACCTTGGTTTACAACACGGCGGAAGCCCCTCCATGAAGTAACCACGCCGGCCCTGCGGCCCGTGATGTCCGCGACTTGGAGTGAACTGAGCAAGCGGGTGTGGGAGGTTGATCCGCTACCCTGTCCGCAATGCGACACGGCGCTGCTCAAGCTGGGGACGGTCCAGGATCCGGCAGTTATCGGAGCAGCGTCGGCTCCAGCCAGACGCCCCACGCCCCATTTTTGCCCTTGGGCGTCACCAGCGCCTGCAGCTCGAGCTGGGCGAGGCCGGCCACCGGCACGGAGAAGGTCTTGGACTCGGTGGGCTTGACGGACCCGGAACGCCAGAGTTCCCGGTGGTCGCCCAGGATGACGAACTCCACGGGATTGCCGCCGCCATCGGCCACGCCGCAGCGTCCGGTGAAACGACTCCACTTGCCGCCCAGTTGATAGACGTGGCTCGCCGGAGCATGGGCATAGAGGCCGGCCGGATAAATCCGCCCGCCGCACATCAGGATCGGATCCACATTGGGCAGGCGGTCATAATGCACGCCGCTCCAGCCCGTGGACGCCGTCAGCGGTCGGCAGTCGGAGAGCGCCACATGCTGGCTGGCGGCCGCCACGTTGACCGGCTCGGGCTTGCCATTCGCCGAGTCGGGCATAAGCAGGCGACGGAGCACCTCGCGGGTTTGCGGCTTGAGTGCCGCGATTTCCGCGGTCGTGAGCGGGGACTTGCGCTGCCGGGCCAGCGCCGCATCCAGTTCCTGTCGCAGGAGGGCGGGCGTGACATCGCAGACCCCGTTCTTCATGGCGAAGGGAAAGGTCGGCTTGCCGTTGGGACCGGCATATGCGGTGGCGAAGCCATTGACGCAGCAGGCCACCAGCCGCAACTCGCCACCCTCGGCTTTGCGGCTCTCGGGAAAAGGCACCTCCAGGCGGAAATCACCCTTGGCCGCGGGCACGGCGCAGCCTGGCGTCGAGTCATAGTCGCCATGGCCTTCCGGGTCGGCGTAGCCCAGGATCGCATACGGCGTGAGGGTCGAGGCGATGCGGCCCGTGACCACCAGTTTCTGTCCCTGGGTCTGGATCTGCAGGTTCGTCCAGCTGACCTCCGCCTTGTCGGCCATGCGTTTGACGGAACCGGAAAACTGCACATGCGAGGCCAGCTTGAGCGCGTGGGAAAAGGTGAGGAACGTGCCCGGCCCCTCGCCGCGCAGCTCCTCGCCCAGCGTGCGGTTGCCCGCCCCCATCAGGGCGTGACCGCGCGCCTTGCGTTCCTCGACCGTCTCGCTGCAGTGGGGCAACCCCAGGGCATGGCCGAGTTCGTGGGCGACGCCGCCGACGAAGATCGAGTTGTAGCGCCCGACCGAGATGTGCCCGTATTGGCCGTCGGTCAGCATGTTGCTCTTATCCTTCAACAGCGCGCTGTCGAGCAAGGGGGAATCCACCTGCCAGGCGGTGCCGTTGTGGTGCGTGCCGCTGGCGTAGTAGGGGCTCCATTGGCGCATGGTCCGCTTCTCCGGGTCCCACTTCGAGAGGTAGCAGAAGATGACCAGCGTTTCGTCGTCCGCGTTGATACCTTCAGACTGGAGCACCTTGACGCAGTCCTGCCGGATCTCGTGCCCGCTCTCGGTCTTGTAGGTGGCCGACGGCTGGCCGCCGCGGACCACCCGCAGCTTGAGCATTCCATCGGGTTCCAGCTCCAGATTGATTGTGCGGGGACCGAAGCCGTAGGCCTGCATCTGCCCTGCGTAGAAATCGCGAACGGTGGTCATCACGCGGGTGAGGCGCTCCCGGTATTGCGGCGCCGGTGCCACGTCGGCGGGTGCCCAATAGATGATGCGCAGACAACGCCGGGCCTTGTCGGGCGCGGTCTCCTCCCAGTCCTTCAGCAAGGCCTGAGCCCGGGTGAGGTCCACCGCCACAGGCCGAGGGGCCGGCGGCGGAACCGGCGCTGGCGCCGCCGTGGCGGTTACCGGGGCAGAGAGAAACCAGCACGTCAGGACTACGGAAATGGGGAGCAGATGGAAGTTTATTTGCATGGTTCGTAGCCCTGTAGTCTGCATGTTGCCACCCATTTCATTCGCCCTTGGTCTGCTGCTCCAACTGCTGAAGCGCAGCCAGCGCTTCGTCGCGGTTCACACCGCACATCTCGACCGAGGGGCGCAGCGAGGCGCAGACCGCGGGCCGGTCCGGCCGGCCGAACAGCCGGCACCGGTTTTCCGGCGTGAGCTGCGCACACCGTTCGCCCGCGGCCTTGCCGGAGGGCATGCCGGGGATGGGCGAACTGATCGAGGGCGCGATACAGCAGGCGCCGCAGCCGAGCCGACAATTCAGGGCGGCGGGGTTCATTCCACGGCGATGGTCTGGCGGAGTGTCCAGGCGCAGCCGGGCAACAGGTCCACGCGGCCCTCGCCGAAGACGGCGGCCTCGATGCAGACGTAGCCGGGCCAGAGGTCGCCGATCTCCGGCATCTTGGCCGCGCTCTCGGCGCCGGCGTTCCACACGACCGAGGCATTGGAGCCGGACTTGGTCACGCGAATGCGGCGCACGCCATCGTTGAGGATGAGCACGCGGTCGCTCTCGAAATAGCGGCGGTTGACCTCGGCCTTGAACTGCACGGCGCCGCTCTGCACGGCGTTGGCCACCACGCCGGTGCTCGGCGCATCCAGGTAGGCGCAGCCATCGAGGCCTGCGATAGTCGTGCGGCGCGCATCGGCGACCGCAAAATAGGTATGCAGCGCGCCGCGCCAGCTCCACGGCTCGTCGCCGGTGTTGGTCGCGGTCAGTGCGAGCTCGAGCTCGCGTCCGACCGTCACCGCGAGTTCCAGGCGGAACGCATGCGGCCACAGCGCGCGCGTGGCGTCGTCATCGGTCAGCGCCAGCGTCACGCGCGTGCGGCCGTCGGCGAGTTGCGCGGCCTCGGCCAGCTTCCACGAACGATAGCGCGCAAAGCCGTGCATGCAGCGCGGGTCCGGCCCGAACCATGGCCAGCAGACCGGCACGCCGCCGCGCACGGCCTTGCCCCCGGCAAACGGCGAATGCGCGCTGAGCCACAGCACCGGCGCGGCGCCGGCCGGCTGGAAGGAGAGCACATGCGCGCCATGGAGCAGCACCTCGGCCTGCCCCAGCGCGTTGGTCACGCGCAGCACGGGGAGGCCGCCGGGGCCGACCGCTTCACGAACATGGGAGGGAATGATATCGCTCATGCGTTCATCTTTGCGCGGCCCGGCGGAGAGTCAAGAGCTTTCAGGGGGTTTACGATTTAAGATTTATGATTTCCGATTGAAGATGGAAGCCAGCGGCGCGACCGCCCACCAGCCACAACCACTCTTTGTGGGCGGGGCTTTCCCGTCTGCGCGCGGCGCTACGCCGGGGCAAGCCAGCCCCGCGAGAACAGCCGTAACAAAACCCATTACAGCGACAAGAGGTCCTGGCGCGGCTGACGCCGCAACCAACCTCACGCGGACTTGTACACCTCAGATGGAATTGGAAGAGCACTCTGCCGGGGCCGCCATCCGAAGCGTAAGCGACGACAGAATCATTGATGGCAGAACCATGTCAAGAAGGCGTGAGAGCTGCACTCGGCGGCGACGAAGCAACCCGATCTGCCCCACGTCACCTAATGATTTAGTCGCGCCGCAAACTCACGTTTGCGGCTACTTTTTGTGGGCGGGAGCTCCGCTCCCGCGCTTGGGCGTGGCGTGCGTCCGGGGTTTGCGGGAGCGGAGCTCCCGCCCACAAGAGTCACCGGGCCAACTGCTCGCGCAGCCATTGCGGCCGGTTGGTCGTGATCCCCTTGACGCCCGACGCAACCAGTTTCCTGGCGACGGCCGGATCATCCGCCTCACACGGCGCTGTCGGCGCCGGCCATCTTGTGCGCCAGCAGCAGCGCCAGCTCGAGCGACTGCTCGTAGTTCAGGCGCGGGTCCACGTTGCTCAGGTAGGCGTGCTCCAGGCCGGCCTCCGACAGGCCGCGCGCGCCGCCGATGCATTCGGTGACGTTCTCGCCGGTCAGCTCGAAGTGGACACCGCCGAGCAGCGAGCCGTGGGCGCGATGGATGTCGAACGCCTGGTCGAGCTCGGCGAGGATCTCCTGGAAGTCGCGCGTCTTGCGGCCGGAGCGCGTACTCCGCGTGTTGCCGTGCATCGGGTCGCAGCACCAGAGCGCGGTCTGGCCGGTGCGCTGGATGGCGGCGATCAGCGGCGGCAGCGCGCGGGCGATCTCCTTGGCGCCGAAGCGATGGATCAGCGTCAGGCGGCCCGGCTCGTTGGCGGGATTCAGCAGGCGCGCCAGCTCGACCAGCTCGTCGGGCTCCGTCTTGGGCCCGATCTTGACGCCGATCGGATTGGCGATCCCGCGAAAGAATTCCACGTGCGCGCCGTCGAGCTGGCAGGTGCGGTTCCCGATCCACGGCATGTGGCAGGTCAGGTCATACCAGCCGCTCCGGCGCGGCACCCGGCGCGTCTGGCTCTGCTCGTAGGCCAGGTGCAGCCCCTCGTGGCCCGTGTAGAAATCCATCCGCTGCAGTTCGTCCAGCGGCCGGCCGGCCAGCGTCTCCAGGAAGCGCAGGCCCCCGGCGATGTTGCCGACGATCTTCATGTATTCGGCGGACAGCTCCGCAAACTTCACGAAGCCGAGATCCCAGTATTCCGGATGGTGCAGGTCGGCAAAGCCGCCATCCACCAGTCCGCGGATGAAGTTCAGCGTGAGCCCGGCGCGCTCATAGCCGCGCAGCAGCAGCGCGGGGTCCGGCGTGCGCGCCGCGGCGGTGAACTCCGGGCGGTTCACCAGGTCGCCGCGATAGGCCGGCAGCGTCAGGCCGTCGCGCGTCTCGACATCGGAGGAGCGCGGCTTCGTATACTGCCCGGCGAACCGGCCGACGCGCACGACGCGTCGCTGGGCCCCGTAGGTGAGGACCATGCTCATGTTGAGGAGGATCTTCAGCTTGGCGACGATCGGCTCGGAGCGGCAGTCGGCGAACTGCTCGCAGCAGTCGCCGCCCTGCAGCAGGAACGCCTCGCCGCGCGCCGCCTGCGCCAGCAGCTCTTTGAGCTTCTCCACCTCCCAGCTCGTCACCAGCGGCGGCAGCTCGCCGAGCTGGGTCAGCGCCGCGGCCAGCGCGGGCTCGTCGGGATAGGCGATGCCCTGCCGCAGCGGCTTGCGCCGCCACGAATCCGGTGACCACTCGTTTGATATTTTCATGGCGCGCCGATACTACCCGATTGCGGCCGGTGCGCAGTTAAAATGTGTTTTTTCAGAGTTGAGGTTGGTCTCGCGGGGTTGGAAACCCCGCCCACAAACACAAGAAGCAACATCCAGCACCGTTATCAGCGGTTTGGCTCTGCGTAGAAGCGGCCTCCGGCCGCTTGTCCTGTGCTGTGGTTTTACGCGGCGGGACGCCGCGTCCACGGCCCGCTGCGTCAGTGCGCTCTGGGTGGCGGCACGTGTCCCGCGTGCCGGTGCCGGCGGAGTCCCCGCCGCCTGGACGGGTTCGGTGTGAGAGCCGTGCTGTTGCTGGTTGGTCGGGCGTGACGCCCGACTCACCGGCAGGTGGGACACCTGCCGCCACGTGGCTTGGCCTCGGTGGAGGTTGCGTTTGCCCCGCTCAGCGCTGGGGCGAAACGGGAAGGTCGCGGCCAAGTTCCCTCAGCTTCAGGAATGAACCGCTTCGTGGAAGCGGCGTCCACGGCCCGCTGCGTCAGTGCGCTCTGGGTGGCGGCACGCGTCCCGCGTGCCGGTGCAGGCGGCGTCCCCGCCGCCCGGACAGGTTCGGTGTGAGCATCGTGCTGGTGCTGGTTGGTCGGGCGTGACGCCCGACTCACCGGCAGGTGGGACACCTGCCGCCACGCGGCCTGGCCTTGGTGCAGACTGCGCGTGTCCCGCTCAGCGCGGGCGCGAGATGGGTTCTTCGTTTGGAACGGGCGCCCGCCTTTGCCGTTGACCGGGCAGCAGGGCGATGACACTATCCTGCGCAGGAGAAAAATAATGGAAACGAAGACAACGCTGGTCGGTTTCTCGGACGCCTCACGGCGGTCCTTCCTCAAACGCTCGATGCTCGGTGCAGCCGGGGTCATCGCCTTCCCTCAACTGCTGCTGCCGCGCAGCGCGTTCGGCGCGGATTCCTCGCCCAACCGCCGCGTCCAGGTCGCCCAGATCGGCATCGGCCGCATGGGCACCGGCGACATGGGCGGCATCCTCAAGCATCCCCAGGCGCGCGTTGTCGCCGTATGCGACCTCGACTCCAAGCGGCTGGGCATCGCCAAGGAACTCGTCGAGAAATTCTACAAGAAGGCCGGCGAAGCTGCCGTGGACGTGAAGACCTACCACGACTATCACGAGGTGCTCGCGCGCCCCGATATCGACGCCGTCGTCGTCAGCGTCCCCGACCACTGGCACGCGCTCGTCGCGCTCGAGGCCGTGCTCGCGGGCAAGGACGTCTACTGCCAGAAGCCGCTGACCTATTCCATTCTCGAGGCGCAGCTCCTGCGCGCGGCCGTGCTCGCGAAGGACCGCATCCTGCAGGTCGGCAGCCAGCAGCGTTCGGGCGCGTCGTTCCGCAGCGCGACCGAGCTGGTCCGCGACGGCCACATCGGCAAGATCAAGACCGTCCAGATCGGCCTCGGCGCCGACAAGCCCAGCGGCAAGAAGCCCGCGCCGCAGGAGGTCCCGGCCAACCTGGATTACGAGCGCTGGCTCGGCCCCGCGCCGCAGCAGCCCTACATGGAAGGCCGCGTCCATCCGCAGAACAGCACCGGCGCCCGGCCGGGCTGGATCACCACCGAGGACTTCGGCCTCGGCATGATCACCAACTGGGGCGCGCACCACATCGACATCGCGCAGTGGGGCATCGGCATGGAATTGAGCGGCCCGCACACCATCGCGGCGCAGGCGGAGTTCATGCACGACGACCTGTGGACGGTGCACACCACCTATCACGTCGAGCTCGATTACGCCGGCGGCATCAAGGTCATCCTCGACAACAAGAACGAGGTCGGCATCAAGTTCGAGGGCGAGAACGGCTGGATCTACTGCACGCGCGGCCCGGAGAAGGTCACCGCGAGCGACCCCAATCTCCCGACCAAGGGCAAGGCGCAGAAGCCTGCGCTGCGCGCCAGCGACCCGAAAATCCTGCAGGCCAAGCTGTCCGCCCAGGCCAAGACCTGGCAGGCGAGCACGAACCACTACTTCAACTGGGTGGACTCCGTGCTCGCGCACAAGCAGCCCATCGCGCCGGTCGCCGAGGGCGCGCGCAGCCTGAGCACCTGCGCCCTCTCGTGGATCGGCATGAAGCTCAACCGCAAGCTGACGTGGGATCCCGTGAAGGAAACCTTCCTCGGCGATGAAGAGGCGAATGCGCTGCGGTTCCGCAAGCCGCGCTCCGCCGAGTTCGACATCACCGCCATCGCGAAAAAAGCCGGCCTCTGCTGAGTGCCGGCGGAAGAAGCACCAGCCCCGAAACGCTACGCGTTCGGGCTGGTGCTTTTTTTTGATGGCACGCAGCAAACGTGGCAGGGCGCAGGCCTCGTGGAGGCGGCGTCAGTGCGGCAACTGTTCAGGCTCGATTGCGGTTGGGTTCGCGGGGCGGGCTTTCCCCGGCGCAGCGCCGCGCGGAGCCGGGAAAGCCCCGCCCACAAAGAAAGCCGCATCCTGCGTAGCCCACGCTCAGCTTTGTCCGTACGCTCTGCGTGGCGGCACGCGTCCCGCGTGCCGGTGCAGGCGGCGTCCCCGTTTCGCCCAAGCGCTTCACGGGACAGGCCCGCCGACTGAACGGGTTCGGTGTGAGGATCGTGGTGGTGCTGGTTGGTCGGGCGTGACGCCCGACTCACCGGCAGGTGGGACACCTGCCGCCACGCGGTTTGGCGTCGGTGCGGCAGCTGTTCAGGGGCCCTGTTGAGGTTCAGTTCGCAGGAACCATTTCGAAGCGGAGTTCGCCGCCGGCCATGATCTCTTCGTACGTGATGTAGAGCCGGTCGAGGGGCTGGCAGTTGAGGGTGATCGCCTTGACGCCCGCGTTTTTCGCGGGATCGCCGGCGCCGACCACGCTGAAGGTCTTGCCGTTGGGCAGGCGCAGGGTGGCGCGGTCGAACAGCGGCGCGCCAAGTTCGTAGCGGCCGCCGGCCGGGTTCAGCGGATAGAAACCGAGCGCGCTGAAGATGTACCATGCCGACATCTGGCCGCAGTCGTCGTTGCCGCAGAGGCCGTCCACCTTGCCCGAGTAGAGCGTGGTGCACACCTGGCGCACCAAGGCGCGCGTGCGGTCGGGCCGCCCGGCAAAGTTGTAGAGATAGACCACGTGGTGGCTCGGCTCGTTGCCGTGCGCGTACTGGCCGATCAGGCCGGAGACGTCCACGACCTCGCGGCCGGCGGACTTGACGTCGGGCTTCTCGACGAAGAGCTGGTCGAGGCGCTTGACGAACTTCTCGTTGCCGCCGAGCAGCCCGATCAGCGCGGCCGGGTCGTGGAGCACGAACCAGTTCCACTGCCACGCGTTGCCCTCGGTGAAGCCCACCTCGCCGTAGCCGGCGAGCTTGGGGTCGAACGGCGTCAGCCAGCTGCCGTCGCTCTTCTTCGCGCGGAAGAAGCCGGTCTGCGCGTCGAAGACGTTGCGGAAGTTGCGGCTGCGCTTGAGGAAGTCCGCGGCCTCGTCGGGCTTGCCGAGCTTGGCGGCGACCTGCGCGATGCACCAGTCGTCGTAGCAGTATTCGAGCAGCTTGGAGACGGACTCCTTCTCCTTGTCGCACGGGATGACGCCGTGCGCGCGGTACTCGGGCAGGCCGCGCTCGTTGCCGTTGGCGGCGGCCTTCATCGCGGTATACGCGTGGTGGAGGTCGAAGCCGCCGACGTTTTTGCGGATCGCCTCGGCGATCACCGGCACGCAGTGGTAGCCGATCATGCAGCCGGTCTCGTTGCCGACGAGTTCCCAGATCGGGAGCTGGCCGGTCTGGTCGAACTGCGCGAGGCCGGAGCGGATCGAATTGCGCGTCATCTCCGGGTTGGTCAGCACCAGCAGCGGCATCAGCGCGCGAAACGTATCCCAGAGCGAGAGCACGGTGACCTGCGTATAGCCCTCGGCCTTGACGGGCTCGTTTTTATAGCCCTTGTAGCGGCCGTCGACGTCGGAGAAGGTGCAGGGGGCGACGAACGCGTGGTAGAGCGCCGTGTAGAAGGTCTGCTTCCAGTCCGGGTTGCCCTCGACGGTGATTTTGCCCAGCTGCTGGTTCCACGCGGCGCGCGCGGCGGCCTGGAGTTCCTCGAACTTCCAGTTTTGCGGCTCGGCGGCGAGGTTCTTCTGCGCGCCCTCGAGGTCGGCGGACGACAGCGCGACCTGGGCGCAGAGCACGCGCGCTTCGGCCGGGAAGGTCAGCACCGCCTTCACTTCCTTGCCCTTGACGAATTCCCCGTCCTGCTTGCCAAGGTAGGTCCTGAGCGTGCCGATCGGCTCGGAGAACCGCGCGACGAAAAACACCTTCTGGTGGGCCGCCCAGCCCTTGGAGTGCCGCCAGCCGACGAGGGTGTCCGGCGCGATCTGCCGCACGCCGGTTTCGAGGTTGTGGTCGCCGATGTGGAAGCCGAGATTGAACACCAGCGTCTTGGTCTTGCCCGCCGGGAACGTATAGCGGTGATAGCCCGCGCGCTGCGACGCCGTCAGTTCGACTTCGATGTCCGGGTCGGCCAGGTGCACGCGGTAATAGCCCGGCGAGGCGCTTTCCTGCGCGTGGCTGAACTTGCTCGCGGTCGCCTTGACGAACCTCTCGTTTGCGACGAAATCCTTTTCGCCCAGTTCCAGCACCGTCGGCATGACGGAGATGTCGGCGAGGTCGAAGCAGCCGGTGCCGCTCAGGTGCGTATGGCTGAAGCCCGCGATCTGCTCGTCGGTATAGTGGTAGCCGCTGCACCAGTCCCACCCCTGCTTGCCGGAGTCCGGGCTGAGCTGGATCATCCCGAACGGCACGCACGCGCCGGGGATCGTGTGCCCGTGCTCCGCGGTGCCGCACATCGGGTTCACGTACTGGGCCGGATCGGCCTCTGCCGCACCCGCGACGCCGGCCGCCAACAAGCCCACCATCAACAGAGTCTGCTTCATGTTTTGCTCCTAAAAAAGTTCGATTGCGTTCGCCCGCGGCATTTTATAGCACACCACCCACGCCGCAACCCAACTGCAACCGATCAGGAACCGCCGCCTGCCGGGTCAGGTCAGACCCGCAGCAGATCCGCCAGCATGGCCTCGTGATTGTTCAAGAACTGCCGCGTCACAGCATAATGCTCCGTGTCCGTGTACTCGACCTTGCGGATGGCGTCACCCTCCAAGGAATAGATGCTGGCGCCGGGGTACGCCATCAAGAGGGGCGAATGGGTGGCGATGATGAACTGGGAGGCCGCCTGCACCAGCTGATGCAGGCGCGCCAGCAGCGCCAGCTGCCGCGTGGGCGAGAGGGCCGCCTCCGGTTCGTCCAGCAGATAGAGGCCCTGGCCCCGAAAGCGCTCGAGCGCGAGCGTCATGAACGCTTCGCCGTGCGATTGCTCGTGCAACGACCGTTCGCCATACCCGGTGACCTGTAGCTTTTCGATTTCAGTGGCCACGTTGTAGAAGCTTTCCGCGCGCAGGAAGAAGCCGTCCTTGGGCCGTTTGAGGCCGCGTCGCAGCGTCAGGACTTCGTGCAGACAGGAATGGGACGCGCGCGTGGCGAAGCCGAAGTTGCGCGAGCCACCCTCGGCATTGAAGCCCGAGGCTATCGCGATCGCCTCCAGCAACGTCGATTTCCCGGCGCCATTTTCGCCGACCAGAAACGTCACGGCCGGATGCAAGTCGATGGTGGTCATATTTCTGCATACAGGCAGACAATAGGGATAAGCGTCAAACGACGGCACCTTGTTGCGGTCGATGCCGACTTGGAGCAGGTAGTGGCTGGCATCCATCGTTTTCATGTTTTGAACCCACCATCTGTCGCCCGGAATTTCATCATTCTGCCCCGTGTCAGGCCTGCACCAAGGCTGTTGGCGCCCAAGGCCTGCGCGGGCTATGCCAGATCGTCGGGGTGGATGTCAATGGCGCGGGAGCGCCTGGTTATTCAAGCCGTGTTGCTGGTCCGGCGCGGACGGTGTTGGCGCGCCTTTCAGGGGAAAGTCGCCGCGCCAGGCCGGGGCAAGCTTGACGCGTCCGCTTTTTGCTGCTCCCATGACCGCGCGTCCCGCTGGGACGCACAGCGCGATGCAAACGTTGAAACTCCAGACACCGGAGGTGGACCTGCTGGCGTGGCTTGAGGGCCTGCCGGGCGGGCCCAAGATCTATTGGGCGGCGCGCGATGGTTCGCTCGAGCTCGCCGGGTGGGGCGTGGCCGACGAAATCACCGCGGCCGACCCCGCCACCCTGCTGCGCAAGCTGCAGCGCAAACGTTTCTCCGCCCATCCCGCCGTGCGCTACCTCGGCGGCCTGCGTTTTGCTCCGGGCGCGGCGCCGGATGCGCAGTGGAAACCCTTCGGCGTCGGCCGCTTCATCCTGCCGGAAATCCTCTTGTGCCGCGCCGGCGACCGTGTGCACGCCACCGGCTTTGCCACCCAAGCCGGCGCCGCACCCCGCCTGCAAAAAATATTGACCCAAGCCGCCATCACCGCCGCGCCGGCGCCACGCCTGCGACTCGTGGAGCAAACACCCGACCGCGCGCGCTGGCTGCAGCAGGTAGCAACCGTGACCGACCTGATCCGGCACGGACGCGTGAGCAAGGTTGTGCTGGCGCGCAGCTCGCGCTTTCAGCTCTCGGCCGCGTGCAGTCCCTGGCAGCTGCTCCGCCGCCTGCAGGCCAACAGCGCCGGCTGCTGCCTGTTCGGCTTCCAGCCGGACGCCGGCGCGACGTTTCTGGGCGCGACGCCGGAGCGGCTCTATCGGCGCTGCGGCCGCGACATCGCCAGCGAAGCGCTCGCCGGCACCCGGCCGCGCGGCCGCGATGCGCGCGCCGACCAGCGCCTGGGGCAGGAACTGCTCGGCGACACCAAGGAACGGGAAGAACATCGCCTGGTCGTGGAGGCGATCGCCGCGGCCTTGCAGCCGTTATGCTCCCGACTCTCCACCGGCCGCCGGCGGCAGTTGCGCCGGCTCGACAGCGTGCAGCACCTGTTTACGCCGTTCGCCGGCCGGTTACGAAGCGGCACGACCGATGCCGACCTGATCCGGAGGCTGCATCCGACACCCGCGGTCTGCGGCACGCCCACCGCGGCGGCCCGGGACCAGATTGCCGCGCTGGAGCCGTTCGACCGCGGCTGGTACGCCGGGCTGGTCGGCTGGCTGTCCGCACGCGGAGCCGAGTTCGACGTGGCCATCCGCAGCGGCCTGCTGGAAGGCCGCACGCTGCGCCTCTATACCGGTGCGGGCATCGTGCGCGATTCCGACCCCGCCGCGGAATGGGACGAGGTCGAGCACAAGCTGGCCGGCTTCCTCGAGCGCCTGCGCCGCGATGTCTGACCGCCTTGTAGGGGCGCAGCTTGCTGCGCCCAAGGTGGGCTGGTTGCGGGGAGGCGGGCGCAGCGAGACTGCGCCCCTACCAAAATGTCCGCCATCCGTCGGATCCGTCGGATTTCCTGCACTCTGGATGCGGGCTTTTGTTTAGACTCCCGCTGCGGATTGTGCCATAAAACCGGCCATCGCTGATGCACTGGAACGCACCCAACCTCAACGTCCTCGCGGCCGAGCTGCTCATCGAGGAGCTGCTGCGCAGCGGTGTGGATTGCTTTTGCATCGCGCCCGGCTCTCGCTCCGCGCCGCTGGCGCTGGCGGTGGCGCGCCGCGCGCCCGCGAAGGCGCATGTCCACTTCGACGAGCGCGGCGCGGCGTTCTTTGCGCTGGGCCACGCCCGCGCCACCGGCCACCCCGCCGCCGTCATCACCACCTCCGGCACCGCCGTCGCCAACCTGCTGCCCGCCGTGGTCGAGGCCTCGCTGGATGGCGTGCCGCTGCTGCTGCTGACCGCCGACCGTCCGCCCGAGCTGCGCGCCACGGGCGCCAACCAGACGATCGAGCAGCCCGGCATCTTCGGGTGCTACGCCCGCTGGCAGTTCGACCTGCCGTGTCCCGACGAAAAGATTCCGTTCACCTCGCTGCTCACCACGGTCGACCAGGCGGTCTTCCGCTCGCGATATCCGCTCCCCGGGCCGGTCCATCTGAACTGCATGTTCCGCGAGCCGCTGGGACCGCAGCCCGTCGCCTTTCCGCGACACGCCGTGCTTGAGCCGCTCGCGCAGTGGATGAATTCAGCTGAGCCCTTCACCCGCTACACCGCGCCTCACGCGACCGTGGCGCCGGACGAAGCCGCTGCCCTCGCCAAACTCCTCGCACAAGCAGAGCGCGGCCTGGTGGTGCTCGGCCGTCTGCCCGGCGGGAAACCGACCGCCGCCTTGCTGCCCTTGCTGCGCGCGCTCGGCTGGCCGGTGTTCGCCGACGTGCAGACCGGGCTGCGCGACGCCGCCGAAGTGATCGCCCATGCCGATCTGCTTTTGCTTTCGCCGGAGTTGCAGAAGAAATGGCGCCCGGACGTGGTGCTCCACCTTGGCGGCGGCTTCGTCAGCCGGCGCGTCGCGGAGTTCTTGCGCGAATCCGCACCGCAACACTATGTGCACGTCCACCCCAGTCCCGCCCGCCTGGATCCGGCGCACCAGGTCACACAGCGGATCGTCGCCGACATGGATGACTTCTGTGCTGCGCTCGCAAAGCGCCTGCCGAAGCGCGGCGCGCGCACCGGACTCGAGTCGTGGCAGCGCGCCGATGCCGTGGCGGCGGGCGTGCTCGAGCTCCAGCTGAAGCCCGCCAAGAACATCAGCGAGCCCGCCGTCGCACGCTGGCTTTCGGCGGCGCTGCCCGCCGACCACGCGCTGCTGCTCGGCAACAGCATGCCGATCCGCGACATGAACATGTTCGCCGGCGGCTCACCGCAGCGCATCGTCGCCAACCGCGGCGCAAGCGGCATCGATGGCCTCGTGGCGACCGCGGCGGGCTTCGCCGCCGGCAGCGGCCGGCCGGTCACCGCGCTGCTCGGCGACCTCGCGCTGCTGCACGACCTCAACTCGCTCGCGCTGCTCGCCGCCGGCAAGCAGCCGGTGGTGCTGCTCGTGATCAACAACGACGGCGGCGGCATCTTCTCGTTCCTGCCCGTCGCGGAGAGCGGCGCGGATTTCGAGCGCTTCTTCGGCGCGCCGCACGGCCTGACGTTCGCCGCGGCCGCGCAGCAGTTCAAACTGCCCTACACCGCGCCGACGAGCTTGACGGAATTGCAGGCCGCCTATCGCACAGCATGCGCCAGCAAACGCCCTGCACTGCTGGAAGTCCGCACCGACCGGCGGCTGAACCACTCTGAGCACCTCGCCCTGCAGCGCGAACTGGAACGCGCCCTGAAGCGCGTCGATTGATGGCCGCATGAAGAAGTCCGTTCCACCCCCCACCCTGCCCACGCGCACCTGCGGTTCACATACGGCGCCGGCGATTCTTTTCCTGCACGGCTTCCTTGGGACGTCGGCCGACTGGCTGCCGGTGGCGCACCGCCTGCGCGCGGCGTGGCGCTGCCTGCTGGTGGACCTACCTGGACACGGACGCGCACAGTTCCCGGAACAGCCGGAGCTCTACACCCTGCCCGGCGCGGCGCAGGCGGTGCTCGATGGCGTGCAGCAACCGGTGCATCTCGTGGGCTATTCCATGGGCGGACGGCTGGCGCTCCAGCTAGCTCTGCAACACCCGGAACGTTTTCTCTCGCTCACGCTCATCTCGGCCTCGCCCGGCCTGCCGCTAGCGGCGGAGCGCGCCGCGCGCCGCCGCGCCGATGACGCGCTCGCGGCGGAACTGGATCAGCACGGGCTCAACGCTTTCCTGACGGCATGGTATGCTCAAACCCTGTTCGGCAACCTGCCGCGCAAGCCGGCGCTTTGGCGGCGGCTGCTCGCGCGTCGGCGGCGGAATGACGCGGCGGGACTTGCGCGGATGTTGCGCGGCGGCAGCGTGGGCCGCCAGCCTTCGCTCTGGCCACGGCTGCAGGGGCTGAGGCTGCCGGTGCTGTTGATCGCAGGGCAGCAGGATGAAAAGTATGTGCGCGTGATGCAGCTGGTGCAGCAGCAGATCCCCGGCGCGGAACTGCGCGTGGTGCCGGGCGCGGCGCACGCGGTGGTGGAAGAGCAGCCGGCGCGCGTGGCGCGGACGCTGGAGATGTTTTTATGCGGCAACAGCAAGAAGCTGTGCTGCCCAAGTGAAACCCGTGGAGCGGCCGGGGTCACCGACCCCGGCCACAGGAAGAAAAAGAACAATTAATTTACTGCTATAGCCGGCCCTTCTGACGAAGGACAGGCGGTTTGGCGATACGTCCGGGAGAAAATACTATGAGAGCTATCAAGTGGCGTACGTGCGGCAAGTTCACGGACATTTTGTTCCACAAGGCGGGCGGCATCGCCAAGCTCACCATCAACCGGCCCGAGGTGCGCAATGCTTTCCGGCCGCAGACGGTGACGGAGATGATGCGCGCGCTCGACGACGCGCGGCACGATGAAAAGATCGGCGTCATCATCCTCACCGGCGCGGGCGAGAAGGCCTTCTGCTCCGGCGGCGACCAGCGGATCCGCGGCGACGCGGGCTATGCCGACGGCAAGGGCCAGCACCATCTGAACGTGCTCGATTTCCAGCGGCAGATCCGCACCTGCCCGAAGCCAGTGATCGCGATGGTCGCCGGCTACGCGATCGGCGGCGGCCACGTGTTGCATCTGATGTGCGACCTGACCATCGCCGCCGATAACGCCGTCTTCGGGCAGACCGGCCCGAAGGTCGGCTCGTTCGATGGCGGCTACGGCGCGTCCTACATGGCGCGGATCGTCGGCCAGAAGAAGGCGCGGGAGATCTGGTTCCTCTGCCGGCAGTACAACGCACAGCAGGCCCTGGACATGGGGCTGGTGAACACCGTCGTGCCGCTGGCCGAACTGGAGGCCGAGACGCTGCGCTGGTGCGGTGAGATCCTGGAGAAATCGCCGCTCTCCCTCCGCTGCCTCAAGGCGGCGCTCAACGCCGACTGCGACGGCGAGGCGGGCCTGCAGGAGCTCGCCGGCAACGCGACACTGCTTTACTACATGACCGAGGAGGCGCAGGAGGGCAAGCGCGCCTTCCTCGAAAAGCGCAAGCCGGACTTCTCGCGGTTTCCCAAGCGGCCATGACCCCGCTGCAGATATGGTGGCAGGCGGCCCGGCCCAAAACCTTGGGCGCGGCGGTCGGCCCGGTGCTGATCGGCACGGCGCTGGCCGCGCGCGATGGCACCGCGCACCTGCCCGCCGCCGCCGCCGCGCTGGCCGGCGCCCTGCTGATCCAGATCGGCACGAACTTCTGCAACGACTACGGCGACTTTGTCCGCGGCGCCGACGCCGTCGGCCGCAAGGGCCCCGTGCGCGCGACGCAGGCCGGCCTCGTCTCGCCCCGCGCCATGATCTTCGCCACCCTGCTCGTTTTTTTCGCGGCGGCGCTCTGCGGACTGTATCTCGCCACCCGCGGCGGCTGGCCGATCGTCATCACCGGCGCCATCTGCATCCTCTGCGGCATCCTCTACACCACCGGCCCGTGGCCGCTGGCCTACGTCGGGCTGGGCGACCTGTTCGTCCTGGTCTTTTTCGGCCCGGTCGCCGTCGGCGGCACCTACTTTGTCCAGGCACGCCAGCTGACCCTGCCCGCCGTGCTCGCGGGCCTCGCGCCGGGGTTGCTCTCCGTCGCGATCCTCACGGTGAACAACCTGCGCGACATCGAGCAGGACCGGTCGAACAACAAGCGCACGCTCGCGGTGCGCTGCGGCGCGGCATTCGCACGCTGGGAATACGCCGCCTGCCTCGCGGGCGCCGCGGTGCTGCCGCTGGCGCTTTGGGCCAGCCGCGGCTGCACCGGCTGGGTCTGGCTCACCAGCCTGGCGCTGCTGCCCGCGCTACCGCTGCTGGCGATCGTGTTCCAGCATCCCGACCGGCTCAATCCCGTGCTGGGCAAGACCAGCGGCATCCTGTTGCTCTACAGCGTCCTCTTCGCCTGCAGTTGGCTGCTATGATCACGCTCTACCGCTATACCCTGCCCCTCGTCCGGCCGGTGGCCACCCGTCACGGCCCGCTCGCGGTGCGCACGGGCCTGCTCGTCCGCAAGGGCGAATCCTGGGGTGAAGCCGCGCCGTGGCCGGGCCTGAGCCGCGAGAGTCTCGCCGAGGCCGAGGCGGAGCTGCAAAGCTGGCGCGCACACCCAGCCGGTGGACGCGTTTATGCGCCACAGTCTTCCTCTGTAGCTTTCGCGTTGGATTCCATCACCGACAAGGTAGGGACGGCGCGCCGCGCCGTCCGCCAAATAGAGGAACCCCACTCCACCCCGCCATCAACCCGAAATATCCCCATCAACGCCCTGCTGTCCGATGAGCCGCTCGACGCGGCGCTCGACGCCGTGCGCAACGCGGGCTTCCGCACGCTGAAGCTCAAGGTCGGCCGCCAATCCGTCCGCGCCGACGCCGAACGCGTCCTCGAAGTTCACCGGCAGCTCGGCCCGGGCATAAAACTTCGGCTCGATGCGAACCGCGCGTGGACCCTCCCCGACGCGCTCGACTTCGCCCGGCGGATCTCCGCTGTGCCGCTCGAATACATCGAGGAGCCGCTGCAGAACCCCGACGAACTGCCAGCGTTCCACGAGCGCAGCGGCCTGCCCGTGGCGCTCGACGAAGCGTTACTGGAACAGCCGCTGGACCATTTTCGCGACTGGCGCGGCGTGCGCGCGGTGGTCATCAAGCCGACCATCCTCGGCGGCTTGCGTGCCGCCGAACGGCTCGCGGCCGTCGCGACGGAATGCGGTTGGTGGCCGGTGTTCAGCGCGGTCTACGAAAGCGGCGTCGGCATCCGCGCCCTGGCACACCTGGCCGCGCGCTGCGGCGCACCGGAGGTGGCGATGGGCTTCGACACCTACCGCTGCCTCGCCGCTGACGTGCTCCAGCCGCGCCTGGCCATCCGCAACGGCGCGCTGGATCTGCAGGCAGCGAACCGCGCGGAAGTCTGCGTCGAGAAATTGCAGGAGCTGGCATGAACGCGGTCACCTGTCCCATCGCTTCCGGCGCGCGGCGTCATCCGCGCGCCCCGGCGCTGCTCACGCCGCAACGCATCTGGACCTACTGCGAACTCGACACCGCCATCGCGGGCGCGGCGGCCCAACTCCGGCGGACGGGATTGCGGCGAGGCGACAAGCTGGCGGTCCATCTCCCGAACGACTGGCGCTATCCCGTCGTGCTGTGGGCCCTGCTGCGCCTGGGCGTGCTCGCCGTCCTGACCAACCTGCGCCTGCCGCCGGCGGCCCTCGCCGCGCAACTGCGCACGGCCGGCGTGCGCCGCATGGTGGTCGCAGAGAAAATGGAGCTGCCTGATATCAAGCAACTCGCCGTGGGTGGTGGTCAGGTGGATGGCGGAGTGCTGGCTGGTGTGGGTTTCGCGGGACTGGAAAGTCCCGCCCACAAAAACAGCGGCTTGGGTTGTTCTTCTTCTGTGGGCGGGGCTTCCCAGCCCCGCGAAATGGCCCCCAAGCTATACACGAACTCCCAACCTGCGCGCATCCAGCTCAACACCCCGGCGGTCGTGCTCTTCACATCCGCCAGCACGGGCGCGGCCAAGGCGGTGGTGCTCACGTTCGGCAACCTCTACTACAACGCGCTGGGCTCCAACCGGAACATTGTGCTCCGGCGCGGCGACCGCTGGCTGCTCTCGCTGCCGCTCTACCACGTCAGCGGCCTCGGAGTCCTGTTGCGCGCGTGGCTGGCCGGTGCCGCGGTCAGCATCCCGGCCGGCCCTGAGGTGCCGGAGGAGGCGACCCACGTTTCGCTGGTGCCGACGCAACTGCAGCGCCTGATGGCAAGCCGGCGAGGCGTGGGTGCGTTGCGCAAAATGAAAGCAGTGCTGGTCGGAGGTGCGGCCACGGAGACGCGCCTGCTGGCCGCCGCCCGGGCCGCCGGCATCCGCGTACTGCCGACCTATGGCATGACAGAGATGGCCTCGCAGGTCTGCACGCTGCCGCCCGGCGCTCAGCGCAGCAAGTGGTTCACATCGGGCCGCATGCTGCCTTTCCGCGAAATGGAAGTTGATGCGGCGGGCGTGATCAGGGTGCGGGGCCGCACCCGCTTCTTTGGCTACCTGGCACATGGCCGGCTGCAACGGCTGGCGCCGGAGGGCTGGTTCGGCACCGGCGACCTCGGCGCGCTCGACGCCGACGGCTACCTGACCGTACGTGGCCGCAAGGACAACCTGTTCATCTCCGGCGGCGAGAACATCCAGCCCGAGGAGATCGAACAGGCGCTGCTCGCGCTGCCGGGCGTCACGGCGGCGATCGTGGTGCCGCGCGCCGATGCGGAGTTCGGGGCGCGTCCGGTCGCGTTCGTCCGCTGCGCACGGAAAATCCCGGCAGAAAAATGGCGCGGCGCTTTGCGCGGGGAATTGCCCGCCTATAAAATCCCGGTGGAATTTCTGCCGTGGCCAAAAAATGTGCCGCCGGGCCTGAAGCTCAGCCGGCCGTTTTTTGCTGCGCGCCTGCCGCGGTGAGCGCGGCGCGGAGTTTGGCCGGCAACTGCACGGGCCGACCGGTCTTGCCGCTGACGGCCACGTGCACGGTGGAGACGGTGCCGGCGACCGTGCCGTCGCCCTTGAGAAGGCGGTAGCGCAGGCCGAACGATGTTTTCCCGATGCGGCCCGGCTCGACTTCCACCACCACCGCATCGCCCCAGCAGAGCCGCGCGGCGTAGTCGGCCTCCGCGTGGACCACCGGCAGCTGCATGATGGGCTTGCCCTGCACGAACAGGCCCGTGGTCGCCAAGAACGCCTCGCAGGCGTCGTGGGTCAGCCGGAACTGCTGCGCAAAGAACAGCGCGCCCGAGGCATCGGTATCGTAGAGCTTGACGGTGGTGGCATAGCGGAACATGGCGAAAAACTAGCAAGCGCCCCGCCGCTTGGCGAGTGTCAAAACGGCATCGCAGGAGGTGCCGCGCCAGCCTGTCAACCTTTCGCGCGAAAGCCGCCCATCGCATAGACGATGAGACAGATCAGCAGGATCAGGCCGAGCCCGCTGCCGCCGATGGCCGGGCCACCCACGTAAAACCCGCCGCCGCCGAACACGAGCAGCAGCACAATGATGAGTAATAGTATATTCATGGCTGTAAATTAACCCGCTGAAGCAGCGCCTGCCATGGGGTCATCACCCCATGCGGGCCGCGCGGTTCAGATTCCGACGCCGGCGGACACTTGTGTTTCGGATGGACCGCCGTTGAGGAGCGCCTTGATCTGCTGCGGCGCGAGGGCGCGTCCGGTGACGCCAAATTCATCCAACTCGCCATGAAAGTGTTCCGGGCTGCCGAGGCGGCGACCCAACCAGACGACATCGCTGGCCGGGGTCTTGCCTCTTTCCTTCGGGTGCTTGGGCAGGGCAGGCGTGGTGGAACCTTCCAGCCGCCCGTCCACGTATTGTTTCACGTGCATTTTGCCGCGGCCATGCGGCACGAACACCACAGCCACATGATGCCATTGGCCGTCGCGCAGCTTGGTGGAACCGACAGCGGCGGCGTGTCCATATTCCGTGCGCAACGCGCCGAGCGTGCCCGCAGCGGGATCGGTGTTCCAAGCGATGTGGACGGGTGTCCCCCGACCCTTGCCGCCACCGGAGGACCAGGCCGCCATCGCGCCAGCCCCGGACAGCGAAGCCGCGGCGGGCACCCGCGCCCAAAAGGTGACGGTATGCTGCGCATTGTGCGTCAGGCCATGTGCCGCCACCTGTTTTTCGAAGCGCCCGTCGAACTTCAGCGCGTTGGCAAAACGCTTCGCGACTGGAACGGGCGTCGCCTGCGGCGCGGCGGGCGCCACCGGCACGGTCACTGACGGCGGCGCAACGCGCGCGGCCCCCGGCTTGCCGGTCGTTTGCTCCCTGCGGGCCAGGCGGGCCAGCCCCTTGAACTTGGGCTTGGCGTGCCGGATTTCCGCACTGCCGCCGCGGCCGAACTGGCGCGACTGGTCTGCGGTCAGCACAAGGGCCGGCTGTTCGTGGGCCTCGCCGCCGCGCGCGGTCGCCTGGACCTTGCCCTTGTGCACATAGACCTCCGTAGCGCTGCCGGGCTTGGCAACCACGCTGAACTCCGTGCCGAGGTCCACAACATCGACATCAGGATTGGAGACACGGAAGCCGATGGCCTCCGTAGGCACGACGGCGCTTACCGTGCCTTGCGGCAGTGTCGCGTCCCACGCCGAGTTCAAGACAAGCGAGGCCGGCCCTTCCAGCGTCACCTGCGCGCCGCAGTCGAAGGTGATCTCGGCCACGCCCTGCACCAGTTCCAGCCGCCGTCCGCGCTCCAGCTGGTCCCCGGGTTCCAGCGCGGCGGAAGGCTTGGCCCAGACGCAGTCCTTCAGGTCCGTGACCTGCGCCACATAGTCCTGGGTTTCCAAATCACCGGCGGCAACGGCGGTTTCGCGCGCGGAAAAGTCAGGCATCAGGAACACCGCCAGCGCCGCCGCGGCCGCCGCGAGAGCAGCGGCGCCCCACCCCAAAACCGGCCGCCGCCAGAAAGGCCGCACAGCGTCCGGCGCTTCCGCCCGCATTTCGCCAGCGTACTGGCACAGGCTCGCGGAGAGCCCGGCAAAGCGCACATAAAAACGCCGCGCCTCTTCCGACGCCGCGAGCTTTTCAGCCAGGCGCAGCCGCTGGGCCTCGGTCAGCGTGCCATCGGCGAGCGCATTGCACAGCTCCGTCAACTCCAGGATTTCTGGATCGGCCAGCTTCATGACACCACCTCGGATGCGAGCTGGTTGCCGACGCAATCCAGGAGCAGCTTGCGGATGCGGCCGAGCGCCTTATAGGCCGCCACGAGCGTACGGCCCGAGCGGCGCGCCGCCGCCTCCACGCCGCTGCCGGGCTCATAGCGCGAAAGCACCAGCTCCCGGTCGCGCGCGTGCAGCTTTTTCAGGCACTGGTCCAGCGCCTCGTGCCGCTGGTCGGTTTCATGGCGCAGTTCCAGCGCCGTATGGGCCACGGCGGCCAGCACGGTGTCGTCGAACACGACCTTGGAACGCGCGTACTTCTGCCGTGCGGCCCGCACGCGCCACCAGGCGATCTGGCAGGCCCAGGCCACGAAATCGGTATCCGGCTCGAACTCGGCAAACTTTTCGCAGATGACCAGGTTGGTTTCCTGCAGCAGATCCTCGGCATCGTGACGGTCGGGCACCAGCGTGTAGAGGTAGGAAAAGATCCGCCGCTGATGCTGCGTGAGGAGCAGCATCAACTGCTTGTTGCGCTCCGCGTCGTCCCGCCAGCTGGAGTTGCCGTTCATGAAGGCTCTCTTACCACACAACGAAAACTGGCGCCAGCGGGCTCCGCCCGCCGGCGCCAGGCTCTTCGGCCCGCGAGCGGCGGTCAGGTGCCCTGACCGAGGCTCTTGCCCGCCTTCGCACCCTTGCCTTGCTTGTGGTGCTTCGCGTGCTTGACCTCGATCTTCACGACCTGTTTGCCTTCCAACGTCAGCCGGACGTGGTCGCCCACCTTCACCGCGGAGAGCTGACCCTTGCCACCCTTATGCGCATGCTTGCCGCCCTGCTTGGCCGTTGCTGCGCCCGTCGCGCCCTGCGCATGGCCGTGTTTCTTCCCGTGCTTCTTCTCGATGTGCACGTTGGCGGCAACGGTGAAAGTTTTCGTCTTGTGCTTCTTCACCTTCTCGATGGTGATGGAGCCCGAGCTGACGGCGGTGACGACGCCATGAGGGTGGTGCTCGCGATGCTTCTTGCCGGCCACATGCACACCGCTGCTGCTGGCCGCCACAACGTTCGTCGTCGCCGGCTGGCTGCCATGGTTTTTCTTGCCCTTGGCGAACGCGGTGGAACCGCCCGCCGCCACGGTGGCGGCTATCACCAAGACCAACATGCGTTGTATTTTGTTCATCATCTTTGCTCCGTTGTTGCGGGGGCTTACTTCGTCTCGAAATACTTGTTGAGCAGGTCGTTGTACAGCGCCTGGTCGGCGGCGCGCTGGGCCTCGCTCAGGTTGCCCGTGGCGAGGGTTTTCTTCAGGTCCAGCATTTTGTGGAGATCGCCGAGGAAGGCGCGCGCATCCTGGCGCGGCAGATTTTCGTCGCCCAGTTTTTGCGCGATGTCGTTCTTGAGCAGGATGTTTTTGCCGAGCCGGTACACCGGCTTCGTGATGCCATCGGCGTCGTGCTTTTCGGCGAAGATATTCAGGCTGGCCTCGTCGAGCTGCTGATGCAACTGCTTGGCCTCGTCCTTGGTCACCTTGCCGTCGGCATTCATCGCCTTTTGCAGGGACTCGATGGACTTCTGCTGGCTGGAGAGCTTGGTGATCTCGGCGGGCGTCAGGTAGCCCTTCTTGATGCCTTCGTCGATCCGCTTGGCCTGGTGCCCTTGGCGCGTTTCGGTGCGTTCGTTGACCCGCTCCGCGCGCGGCTCCTTGGGTTCGGCTTTCTTCTCCTTGCCGGCCTCGTTCTTTTCCTTGGCGTCCGCTTTTTTCTCCTTGGTGGCTTCGTTTTTCACCTTGGCGTCCGCCTTCTTCTCCTTGACCACCTCTTTCTTCTCGGCCTTTTTCTCCTTGCCCGCCTCGGCATTGCCGTGCTTGACCGCCTTGCCGGCTTCGTCCTTCTCTTTGCCGGGCTTGTCGGCGTCATCTTTATCCTTGGCCAGCGCGACGGTCTGCCCTGCCGTGAGGAGAATGGCGGTCAATAAAGCGAGGTATGCCGGAGTCTTCATGCTGTTCTGCCTTTCGGTTGTTTTCTGCGTCTTCATGATTGCGGCCTTCACAAGGGTAATAGCGCAGCCCCGCCCGCTTAGGACATCTTTTTTCGGCGAGCTTCAAAAATATGCGCCGGCCCCGGCGCCGTACTCCAAGCCTTGGCAGCCGGAAACGCTGTTTTTCCAAGGCTTGGAAACCTCCCGCTCAACAACCTTTGCGCGCGGCGGAATATATGTTTTCATGGGCGTATGAAAAGGTTTTTCGTCCTGCTCGTGGCCCTGGCGCTGTGTCGCGCCGACGCGGCCATGATCTTCCATGATGATTTCGAACAGGCCTCGACCGCGAGCCCGCCGCCGGGCTGGACGATGTGGGGCGCGGACCAATACAAGAAGCCAGCCAACTACACGCGCGACACGACCCAGGCTCACGGCGGACAGGCGAGCTTCCGCATTCATCATCCGGCGGGCACGGGCGGCTACATCGTGTCGTCGCCGGCGCGCGCGCTGCGGCCGCAGGCGGCGACGCAGCTCACGCTGAAATTCTGGGCGCGCGCGGAGCAGCCGGGCCCGGCGCAGTTCCGCTGGACGGCGTACCGCGACCTCCAGCCGTTCGTGGAGGCGCCGTCGCCGGGGATGTTCAAGTTCGAGGCCGGCGGCGAGTGGAGGGAATTCACGTATACGGTGCGCGAGGGACTCGACCTATTCGCCGATCAAAGCCGGTACCTGTTGCTCACGTTCGCGGCCGCGACCGACACGAAGGACGAGCGGACGCTGTGGATTGACGACGTGCGCGTCACCGAGGAACCCGATCCCCAACCCGTGCACTTGATCAACGACGAGACGGTACCGCACGCCGCGCTCGAACACCGTTTGCAACCGGGCGAACGCTTGGAGTTTTCCGTGGACGCGACAAGGCGGCTGCGCAGGGCGACCCAGGAGGTGGGCGGCGTGTCGTTCCATCGCGTCTGCGGCTGGACGGGGCAGCCCTTCAACCGGCAGGGCGACTACACGCTCGCGCCGGCGCTGGAGTCCGCGATCCGCGACCTGCATATGCCCATGACGCGCATCTACGCGGTGGGCGACGAGCCGTTCGGCGTCGAACGGTCGCTCGACAAGGTCGCCGAGCTGTGCCGCCGCGTCGGCATGCCGCAAGAGAAATGCGTGGTGGAGTTCGAGCGGCAGGGCGCAGAGACGATGCTGACGCCGGAGACGTGGGCGCGCGGCGTGGCGTACTCGCTGCGCAGCGGCTACAAGTTCCATCACTGGGAAATCGCCAACGAGCCCTATACTTCCCTCTGGGGCCACGGCCAGGCGTTCCCGACGGCGGATGCGTTCAGCGAACACTTCAAGGACGTCGCGCGCGCCATCCGCGCCGTGGATCCGCAGGCACAGCTCGGCGTGGACATTCATCCGACCAATGTGAAATGGGGCAACTATCTCCTGAAGCAGCTCGCCGGCCATTACGATTTCGTCGCGCCGCACTATTACTGCGGCGCGAACCTGCACCAGCTGCCCTTCGAGGAGATTGCGCTCACCGAGAACTACCGGCTGCTGGACCGGGCGCTGCGCGCGCAGGCGCTGCTCCGCGCCTACAACCCCGGCAGAGACGTCTACCTGTACGACACCGAATGGGGCATGATCTGCCACACGCCCGGCGGCAAGGTGGCCGACGAGGAGCCGCGCAACGCGAACATCATCGGCACGCTGCACCGCGCTGTGCGGCTGATCTACTACGCCCGCGAGGACATCCTGCGCGGCGCGAGCAGCTGGCAGATGCTGAACAAACTCCGAGCGCCCGGTTTCGGCATCCTCGCGCAGGAGGCGCCGGAGCAGCGGTTCATGCTCTACTGGCTCTACTACTACTTCAACCGCCACGTCGGCGAGTGGGCGCTGGCCACCGACGGCACCGCGCCTTTTCACCAACCCAAGCTCGCCGCCGACCGCGCGCAGTTCAGCGGCCCGCTGACGCCGGTGCTGGCGACCTTGAGCAAGGACGAGCGCGAACTCTATCTGGTCATCGCCAACGGCTCATGGACAAGGTCGGTGCCGTGCCGCGTGCAGTTGCGAAATTTTGTAGCGGCCCGCGCGACGGGCGTGCTGCTTTCCAGTGACCAGCTCGACGGCCCGCCGCTGCTCGACAAGAAAGAAGACGCCGTCACCAACTTCCCGCTCGCCTACGCCGGCGACGAGGTGACCTGCACCCTCCCCGCCCACGCCGTGCTCTTTGTGACCTTGCAGAACGGGAAGTAGACGCTGACTATCACAAAGCCTTCTGAAAACCGAAATTGGCAGCGCGAGTGATGCTACGCGACGGACTACTGGTCGAGCAGACGCTTCGCCGCGTGCCCATGGCGCGGCAGACACGGTTCAGTGAATATCGTGAACCGGCTGGCCTAGCTGGGAGCGGCGGCTTTCCAGCCGCCGCAGGGAGCACAGCGGACCCCACCCTCGCTCACACTGCGCGGGTGGTTTTGCGGTGAGGGTGTGCGGTTACGGCGGCAGGAGTGCCGCCGCTCCTGGCCAGCCAACCGAGAAACCTAGCTTCGGCCTTCGGGAACCTTGCCCCCCCTGATGAACTTGCCCAAGTCTTGGAAAATCAAGGAGTCCCATGCTTCAGCCCTTGTTTCGTTTCCGACGGCACGGGAACACGCACAGAATCAACAGCGCACGGCGCGAATCTCAGCGTTCCGTTATGGAGGGCACGTCCACCCTCCGTGCTGATCCGTGTTCATCCGTGGCTAACTCTGTCTTCGCCTTGGCGTACTTGGCGCCTTGGCGGTGAACGCGGCTTCACGACTCCGTGGCCATCACGCGCAGTTCGGCGCCGGTGACGCGCTTGCCCTTTTTGCCTCCCGGCACGACGGCGGGGTTGTAATTCGCGTTCGGCGTGGGCATCTGCGCGCCGACGGAGGCGCGCCAGGCGTGCAGCTTGGCGCGCAGTTCGGCGACCTTCTCCGGTTTATCCTTCGCCAGGTCGCGCGCTTCGCCCAAGTCGTCCTTGAGGTTGTAGAGCTCGCAGTTCATGTCCTCGTAGAACTCGATCAGCTTCCAATCGCCGGCGCGCACCGCCCCAAACGGGCGGACGCGAGGCGGGACGCCGCCCCAATAATGCGGGTAGTGCCAATAAAGCGCGTCGCGCGCCGGCACGCCGGCCTGCCTGAGCAGCGGTACGAGGCTGACGCCATCCACCGCGCCCGGCAGCGGCACGCCCGCGATTTCCAGCAGCGTCGGGAAGAAGTCGATGCTGCACACCGGCGTGGCGCAGGTCGCCCCGGGCTGGGTCACGCCGGGCCACTTGACGATCAGCGGCTCGCGGGCGCCGCCCTCGTAGGGGAAGCATTTGCCCGCGCGCAGCGGCGAGTTGCACGTCGCCTGCGGCCAGAGCCCCCCGTTATCGCCGGTGAACACGACAACGGTGTTTTCGGCCAGGCCGAGCGTTTCGAGCTGGCGCAGAACCCGGCCAACGCTCTCGTCCATACTTTCGATCATCGCGGCGTAGGCCGCATTCTTCTGCTCGTCCACCGGTGTCTTCGCCTTGTACTTGGCGAGCTTGTCGGGTTTCGCCATCAGCGGCGTGTGCACCGCGTAGTGCGCGAAGTAGAGGAAGAACGGCCTGGTCTTGTTCGCGGCGATGAATTTCTCCGCCTCGTCGGTCAGTTGGTCGGTCAGGTAGTCACCTTCCTTGCCGCCGCGCTCGGCGAGGCCGGGCACGCGGTGGCCATTTTTCTCCGCGCCGAACGGCCAGAAGTAGGACGCCGGATGCCCGATGTCACCGCCCGCGACGTTTACGTCAAAGCCGTGATGCTGCGGGAAATAGTCAGGTCCGCCGAGGTGCCACTTGCCGATCGCGCCCGTCGTGTAGCCGGCTCCCTTCAGCGCCTTCGCCATCGTCGTCTCGGTCAGCGGCAGAAATTTCTGCCACTCGGGGATGGTGAGCTTCTGCGACGGCCGGTTGCCCTCGCCCGAGATCCAGTCGGTGATGTGCAGCCGCGCCGGATACTTGCCGGTCATGATGCTCGCCCGCGTCGGCGAGCAGACCGCGCAGGCCGCGTAGCCATCGGTGAACCGCATCGCGCCCGCGGCAAAACGGTCGAGGTTCGGTGTTTCATGGAACTTGCTGCCGTAGCAGCCGAGGTCCGCCCAGCCGAGGTCATCGATCAGGATGAAGACAAAGTTCGGCCTGGATGGCTTGTCCGCCACAGCCCGGGCGGAGACGATGGGAAACAGCACCGCGGCAGCCGCGCCGAGGCCGGCCAGCTTGAGGAAATCACGGCGGTTGGTCTGGTTCATGACGTTGCTCCTGGGGCCGCTTTCCGGCCCTTTTTGCTGCCACGCGGCGCCTTCGGTTGCGCATTATCCGCGGGCGTGAACGGGCGCGGGCCCACCTCGTTGGCGAGCAGTTCCGCGACCAGCGGGTCGTGGTGCTGCTCGCCCCACTTCGCGAGCAGCGCGCGGTGTTGCAGCAACACCTCGCGGCACGCGGGATCGGCGGCGAGGTTCTTCATCTCGCCGGGGTCGTTCTGCAAATCCACCAGCGACTCGCGCCGCTGGCCGCGGCCGTAGACGCAGTATTTGTAGCGGTCGGTCCGCACCATCCGGCCGGGCATCTCCGGCTTGAGTCCATCCACCATGCCGGTCTGCACCATATGGTTTTGCACCACGACAAACCCGCGCCAGTCGCCGGTGCTCTTGCCGAGCGCCAGCGGCAGCAGGCTGCGGCCGGGCAATGCGGGCGGAGAGGCAAGGCCCGCGGCGTCGAGCAGCGTCGGCAGGACATCGATGCCGATGTTGATCAGCTTGTCGCTGACCGCGACCGGCGTCCTGCCGGGCCAGTTGATGAGCAGCGGCACGCGGGCCGATTCCTCGTAGAAGACCGTCTTCTGGTTGAAGCCGTGCGCGCCGGAGCAGTCGCCGTGATCGGCGGTGAACACGATCAACGTGTTCCCGGCGAGCCCGGTTTTCTTCAGCGCGGCGAGCAGCTTGCCGATCTCGGCATCCACCAGTTCAGCCATGCGGTAATAGCCCCAACGATGCTTGCGCCAGTCGTCCGGCGTGAACTTGCCAACGGGAAACGGCCCGTTTTCCACCTGATAGCCGCGGCGGATCATCGTCATTCCGTCGGGCTCGTTCGCGGGCGGCGCGAGATTCACGGGCGGCGGCGGCAATTTTTCCAGCGCGGGCGGCTGGCCGATCTCGCCGCAGTTGAGTTCCTGCTGGCGGCCCGCGAGGCGGCGCGCCCACTCGCAGATGTTGTGCGGATTGAGGTAGCTGGCGACGAGCAGGAACGGCTTCGCATGCGGCTGCGCGAGGAATTTTTCCGCGCCTGCCGTGACACCGGCATCGTGGCCGCCGGGACTTTTCTCCCCAAATATTTCAAACCCATGCGCCGTCTGGTCGCGGTGGTTGAAGTTCAGGTGCCACTTGCCGCTGTAGGCCGTCTCGTAGCCCGCGTTGCGGAAATAGGAGCCCATGCACGGGAACTTCTGCGGATCGAGCGGAGCCTTCTCATCGTTGCTCGTGACACCCGTTTCATGGGGATAACGGCCGGTAAAGAGAGAATTGCGCAGCGGCATGCACAGCGGGTTGGAACTGTAGGCGCGGGTGCAGAGCAGCCCGCCCGCCGCGAGGCCGTCCATCGCCGGCGTGTGGAGATACTGTTTCCCCATCCGGCAGCTCATCACCTCGGCAAACTGCTGGTCGGTGATGATGAGAAGCACGTTCGGACGCGGCGCGGCCTGTTCCCCGAGCAGCGGCAGCCCCGCCACGCCCATGGCGGAGAGGCCCAGAAATTCCCGACGAGAGAGAGTTTTCATGGTATTCCCTTGGGAGCCGTTGACCCGCCATCGGCAGGCACTGCGCCCCGGCGCTGTTTGGCTCGCTGTTCCTTTTTTAATTCCTTTTTCGCGGGGCTGGCCTTGCCGGGCGCAGGCTCCGGTGCGACGCCGGCGATAACCGGCACGGGCGGCAGATCCTTCTGCCACGCTTCCAGCTGAGCGGCGAGATCTTTTACGACGGCTGCACGGGCCGGATCGTCGATGAGGTTGTGCATCTCCAGCGGGTCGTTGATCAGGTCATAAAGTTCATAGGAGCCCGCCCCGCGCGGTTCATGGATGAGCTTGTACTGTCGCGTACGGATCATCCGGCTGTTGCGCTCGGCGAACGCCCGGTTTTTCCAGCCGGGTTCCTGGCCGGCCACGAGCGCGGTCAGGCTGCGGCCCTGGATGCCCTGCTTCGGCAGCGGCACGCCGGCCAGCTCGCACAGCGTCGGCATCACGTCGATGTTCTCGACGATCTCGTTGACCACCGCGCCGCGGTTGAACTGCGCCGCCTGCGGGCTGGCGGCCGGGACTTTCATCAGCAGCGGGATGCGCGCAGACCCCTCGTACATCACACCCTTGAACCAGCGGTTGAGATCACCGAGCATATTGCCGTGGTCGGCGGTGAAGACGATCAGCGTGTTATCGGCGAGACCCTGATCCCGCATGTGCCCCAGCAGCCGCCCGATGTTGTCGTCCACCATCGTCACCTTCGCCAGATAGGCGGCGGTCATCGCCTTTACGATGCCAGGATCGTTGACGTGATGGGTGCCGGCGCTCTGCAAGGGCTGGTTCGGGTCTTGTTTGAAAGAGGATGGCAGCGGCATTTTGCCGGCGTCGAACATGGTCCAGTACGGCTCGCACAGGTGCGAGGGGCTGTGCGGGTCGAGGTAGCTCACGAACAGGAAAAACGGCCGGGTCTTGTCACGCTGGCCGAGGAAATCCACCGCGCGGTCGGTGATCCAGAAGGTCTGCGCATCTTCCTTGGGATAGGCCAGCCTGCCGAGGCCGCGCCCGAGCGGGTCGGCGGGAAACGGTTGCACGGTCAGCTTGCGCCCGGCGCCGGCGCCGTGTTTTTTCTCCACGTCCTCCGGCCAGGTCGGCAACCGGTGCGGGCCTTCGCCGGCGAACGACCAGAAGTAATCGAAGTGGTACGCGAGGTTTTCGGGGATGAAGTGGAGCTTGCCGCTGAGGGCGGTCTGGTAGCCCTGCTGGTGGAGGATCGCGGGCAACAACACCTGCGGCTCGCGCGGCGGCGTGTTGTTGTCGATCGCGCCGTGGACGTGCGCGTAGCGGCCGGTGAAGAAGCTGTAGCGCGACGGCGTGCAGATCGGCGCGACGGTGTAGGCGGTGGCGAACCGCGTGCCCTCGCGGGCGAGCCGGTCGAGGTGCGGCGTCTTGACGAGGGCATGGCCCGCGCAGCTCATCACGTTCCACTTCATCTCATCCACCATGATGAAGAGGATGTTGGGCCGGGCCGGCCCGGCGGGGACGGCGGGTTTGTCCAAGGCGGGGACGGCCGGAGCGACACTTTCCCCAAGCCTGGGGAAAACCAGGGCGGCGGCCCCCGCCAGCTTCAGGAAATCGCGACGCTTGAGCAAGGTGCGCGATGCACAGGGAGGTATTTGATTGCTTCTCATGAGGCTGGCGTTATTTGCCTTGCTTCCGCGCCGCCCGGACCGCCTTCTTTTCGGGACCGGTCGGCTCGGGGTCGCTGAAAGGCGTACGATCGAAGGCCTGGCCATCGCCGACCACGCGCGGATCGTGGGCATCGGTGAGAATCTGCTGCAGCCGTGCCGCGAGTTCGCCCTTTTGTTGGGCATACGCGGGGTCGGCGGCGACATTCGCCACCTGGTCCGGGTCCTTGCGCAAATCGTAGAGCTCCTCCGCCGGCCGTTTGCCGAAGGCGTAGTTGTAATGCCACGTCCAGTCTTCCTCGCCGTACTGGCGCACGAGCCAGGTCTTCGTCGGGCTGGCGTCCATGTCGGCGAACGCGGCGAACGTGTTGTGCTCGAGCGGCAGCATATCCGCCTTGCTGGTGAAATTCGGCTTGCCCATCGGCCAGCGGTCGGGCGCAAAGTTGCGGACGTAGAGGAAGTCGCGCGTGCGCAGCGAACGCTGAGGGTACGGCAGGTTGCCCTCGCGCGCGGCGGCGACGTGCCGCTCCCGGCCGGTGACGACCCAGGTGCGCGCCGGGTCCACCTGCCCGCCCTGCGCGGAGCGCAGCACGTTGAGGAAGCTGCGGCCGGTCATCACCGCGGGCGGCTTGACGCCGCCGATTTCGCAGAACGTAGGCGCCAGATCCATCAGGTTGACGAAGTCATCCACTACGCGGCCGCCCTGGATGCCCGGCCCGCGGACGAGCAGCGCGACAGCGACGCCGTGGTCATAGAGGTTGCACTTGCCGCCGGGGACGCCGGGCATGCCGTGGTCGCCGCTGATGACGAGGATGGTGTTGTCGAGCTCGCCGATCGCGCGCAGCCGCTCGATGATGACGCCGACGCCAGCGTCCCACGCCTGGATCTCGCCCATGTAGTCGGTGTAGTCGGCGCGGACCTCAGGGACGTCGGGCATGAACTGCGGCAGCCGGCCCCGGAGCGTGTCGGGCTCGAGGCCCCAGAGCGCCTTGCCAGAATCCTTCTCGAAGGCGCGGTGCGTCAGCGTCGGGCCAAACCAGTAGCAGAACGGTTGGTCCGGCTTGCGGTCGGCGAGGAACGCATCGAAATTGCCGCGCACCTGAGCGAGCATTTTCTCCTTCGCCGCCGCAAAGGTCAGGCCCTCGCGCACCATTTCCGTGGCGCGGCTGGAGAACCGGCAGAAATCGCGGCCGGCCTTCTCGTAGGCGTACTGCTGGCCGCCGTAGGGCGCGTCGGCCGGCGCGCCCGGACTCCAGACCTTGTAGCTCTTGCCGATATGGTAGCCCGCGTCGCGCAGCAGCAGCGGATAGCTCGGGATGGCGGCATCCCACAGCGCGCCCTGCAGGATCGCGCCGCGGCCCGTGCGGAAGAAATACTGGCCGGAGAGCAGCGAGCTGCGGCACGGCGTGCAGCTCGGCGCGGTGACGAACGCGCTGCGGAAGAGAACGCCCTCGCGCGCCACGCGGTCGATGTGCGGCGTCTTGAGCAGGGGATTGATGGTGGGACGGTTGTCGAGGGCCGCGTAGCAGTTGGCATAGCGGCCCCAGTCATCGGCGAAGCAGAAGACGATGTTGGGCCTGCCCCGAGCGGAGTCGAGGGGCTGCTTCGGTAGCGCCTCCGCGGCGGTCGCCACGGCCAGCGCACAGCCCAGCATACCCAGCATCCCAACAGCCTTATTCACCATGGTCATGGACGGCTCCTTCCCTGCTCGCGTATCCGGTCCAACACGGCGGTCATTTCCTGCACGCGGTCCGGATGCTCGGCGGCGACATTCTTGGTTTCGCCGAGGTCATTGGCAAGGTTATAGAGTTGCGCATCCGGGCCGGCGCCGCGCTTCTTGCCTTTCTTGGCCTTGGCGCCCTGGGGTGGTGGAATCAGCTTCCACGGGCCTTTGCGGAGCGCGAGGACATGGCCTTGCTCAACAAGATATTCGCGGCCGGCCGGACCGCCGAGGAGTGCGGGCAGCACATTGAAGCTGTCGGGTCCCGCGGCGTCCGGCAGCGCCTGGCCGGTGAGCGCGGCGAACGAGGCGAGCATATCGGCGTGACACAACAGCGCATCGGAATCGCCTTGTGGAATATGACCCGGCCAGCGCGCGATGAACGGCACGCGGGTGCCACCCTCATAGGCGCTGCCCTTGCCGGCGCGCAGCGGGCCGTTTTGCAGATGCCCGTTGTTCGCTTCCGGCGAGCCGATGCCATGTTCCTTGTCGGGACCGTTGTTATCGAGCGTGCCGCCGTTGTCGCTCGTGACGATCACCAGCGTGTTTTCGGCGAGCTTGAGCCGGTCGAGTGCCGCGAGCACCTGCCCCACCGTCCAGTCGAACGACTGCACCGCGTCGCCGCGTACGCCGCACTGGCTCGTGCCCTTGAAGCGCGCATGGGGCACGCGCGGCACGTGGATATCGTGCGTGGCGAGATAGAGGAAGAACGGTTTGTCCTTGCCCTGCGCTGAGCCTGTCGAAGCGTTCTGCTCGATGAACGCGACGGCCTTGCCGGAGAGCACATCGCAAATCTCGTCATCCTTCCACAGCGCGGCCTTGCCGCCCTTTTGCTCCCCGATGCGCGGGATGCCGTTGACGAAGGAGCGCGGCTCGCCGCGCTGGACGGAGTAGTCGAGCTTGATCGGATCCTTGGGATCAAGGCCGACCACGCGATGGTTCTCGACCCAGACGCACGGCGTGCGGTCGCCCGTGGCAGGCAGCAGCCACGCGTAGTCGAAGCCGATCTCCAGCGGGCCGGGCTTGATCTCGGTGTTGTAATCGGTGGGCGTCGCACCGAGCCCGAGATGCCACTTGCCGACGACGCCCGTGCTGTAGCCAGCCTGCTTGAGCAGCGCAGGCACGGTCAGGCGGCCCGGTTCGACGATGAGACCGGCGATACCGGGCAAGATGCCGGTGCCCTGCTTGCGAAACGCGTACTCGCCGGTCATGAACGCGTAGCGCGTCGGCGTGCAGACGGCGGCGGGCGAGTGCGCGTCGGTGAACCGCCGGCCTTCCTTCGCAAAACGATCGAGGACCGGCGTCTTGATCTTCGTTGCGCCGTAGCAACCGAGGTCACCGTAGCCGATGTCGTCGGCGAGGATGAAGATGATGTTGGGCCTGCCTTGACCCGTGGTGAGCGCCGCCTGCCCCGGGCCAAGTCGAGGGGCCGCACCAGCGGACCCGAAAGGCTTGGCGGTTTCCGCGCGGGCCATGGCCCATGTTCCTGCGACCAGCAAAGTCAGAACCAGTTTTTTCATGATGTCCCCTCCTGCGTCTTGGCACGGTTGGCCTTTTTCTTCTTCTTTTCCTTTTTCGCTTTGCCCTCGGTGCCGGGGACCGGCACGTTTTCCTTCGGCAGCCACTTGGCGAGGTCCGCCTTCACGGCAGCGAACTGTTCGTCCTTGGCGAGATTGGTCCACTCAAGCGGGTCCTTGTCGTGATCGTAGAGTTCCTCGCCGCCATCGGCATAGTGGATGTAACGCCAGCGCTCCGTGCGCACGGTATGGTTGTTGAGCTGGAACGTGGTCACCGCCGGCCGGTCCCACGCCGCCGCCGGATCGGCCAGCAGCGGCTTCATGCTGACGCCCTGCAGGTGTTTCGGCGCCGGCAACCCGGCCAGCTCGCACAACGTCGGGTAGATGTTCATGTAGTCGATGGGCTTGCCGCACGCGCCCCCCGCCTTGGTCAGGCCGGGCACGACCCAAAGGTGCGGCGCGCGCGTGCCTTCCTCCCAGAGCGTGGACTTGTGCCAGTGCAGCTTCTCGCCGAGGTGCCAGCCGTGGTCGCTCCAGCAGCAGATGATCGTATCGTTGGTGTGCCCGCTCTTGTCGAAGCCGTCGAGCAGCCGGCCGACCATCGCGTCGCAGAAGGTGATCGTTGCCAGGTAGGCCTGCACGCATTCCTTCCACTTGCCCTCCCGCACGATCCCATCGTGCTCGCGCCGCTTGGCGAACTGCACGCCGACGGGCGGGACATCGTCGAGGTCGGCCGCCAGAATCTTCGGCAGCACGATCGACTCCAGCGGATAGAGGTCGAAGTATTTCTGCGGCACGGTCCACGAGAGGTGCGGCTTGTGCAGGCCACAGGCGAGGAAGAACGGCTGGTCGCGCTTTTCCGTGAGCTGCTTGACGATGTAATCCACCGAGTGGAAATCCTCCATCACCTCGTCGCCGCCGGCGATGGGGCCGAGCTTGATGTTGCTCACGTCCGGCGCGACCCGATGGACACCGCTGCGGGAAGCCTTCAACTGCGCCTTGTCCAACGCGTCGTCTTCGTCACCACCGCCCTTCTTGGGCAGATAGTCGGTCCAGTCCGAATCGCGGCGCATGCTGTCGTGATAGATCTTGCCGGCGCCCGCCACATAGTAGCCGTTGTTCTTGAAATGCAGCGGCAATGTCGTGATCTCCGCCGGCACGGTCTTCCGCCAGTCAACGTTGTTGCCATAGACGCCGGTGGAACCCGGCCGCATCCCGCTCAGCAGCGCCGTGCGCGAGGGATTGCACAGCGGCGACGCGCAGTAGGCGCGCGTGAACGCCACGCCACGCGCCGCCAGCCGGTCGAGGTTGGGTGTCTTGACCTGTTGGTTGACGCCGAGGTAGTGGACCCAGTCGCGCAGGTCATCGATGGCGATGAACAGGATGTTGGGCCTCGGTTGTTCCGCGCGCGCAACAGCCAGCATCCCCACAGCCAGCAGAGCCAGGCCCAGCTTGCTGTTCAGCCTCATGGCGACTTTCCTTTCTCCTGCTGCTTCTTGCCTGCCTGCCACCTTGGTTCCCACTCGGGCAGCGGCGAGCGGGCGGTCTGGAGGTAGGCGCCGATCTTCGCGGCGATCTCGGATTGCTGCGCGGCAACGTCCGCCTGCTCGGCGGGATCGTTCTGCAGATCGTGGAGTACCACCGGCGCGGCGGGACCGCCGGCACGGATGCCTTTCCAGCGGCCCTGATAGAGCGCCGCCTGCTTGAAACCGGCCTCGTGGAACTCCCAATACAGAAACTCGTGCTGCGGCTGCGCCGCGCCACGGCCCAGCAACGTCGGCGCGAAGCTGATCGAATCCAGCCCGGCCGGCGCGGCAGCGCCCGCCAGTTCTGCGGCGGTGGCCAACCAGTCACCGAAGTAGGCGGCGTGCCCGCTCACGCAGCCGGGGGTGACCGTGCCCGGCCACCACGCGAGGCACGGCACGCGGATGCCGCCCTCGGTCAGGCTGCGCTTGATGCCGCTGTATGGGCCGGCGGGATTGAAGCGCGTCAGGTCATGGTTGCTCTCGTTGTGCGGGCCGTTGTCGCTCGTGAAGATGACCAGCGTGCGCCCGGCCAAGCCGAGCCGCCGCAGTTCGGCCTGCAGGCGGCCGACGTAGCCATCGAGCCGGGTGATCATCGCGGCGTGTCCCTTGTCGGGTTTCGGCCAGTCCTTGTCCGCATAGGGGCCGTAGTCGGGCACCTCGGCACCGTCTTTCAGTTCGCGCGTACGCTCGTTGTTCGCGTGCGGCACCACCATGCTCCAGTAGAGGAAGAACGAGCGATCTTTGTTTTCCGCTACAAACTTCAGCGCCTCGTCGGCGAAGAGGTCATCGGCATAGATCTTGGCATCTGTGGCATAGCCGCCGCCCAGATTGCCCAGTGGCATGACCTTGTTCGGCAGTTCCACCTTTTCCTCGTTCCGCCGCAGGTAATCCGGGAAATGATTGTGCGCGTGAACCTGGTTCAGAAAGCCGAGGAAGAAATCGAAGCCGTGCTTGCGCGGCAGTCCGCAGTCCGCCGCGCCCGCGTCGCCCAGCCCCCACTTGCCGATCAGCGCGGTCTTGTAGCCCGCCTTCTGTAACACGTCGGCCACGGTCACATCGCCGGCCCGCAGCGCCTGCGCCTCCGGGTTGGCGACGCCCGCATTGCCACGGACGCGCGTATGCCCGTGATGCTTCCCCGTCATCAGCACGCTGCGCGACGGCGCGCAGACCGTCGCCCCGGAATAGAACTGCGTGAACCGCAGCCCTTCCTGGGCCATGCGATCGAGGCAGGGCGTCTGGATGACCTTCTGCCCATAGCAGCCGAGTTCAGCGTAGCCCAGATCATCGGCGAGGATGAAGATGAGGTTGGGCTTCGCCTCGGCAGCGCGCAGCGAACCCGGCAAAGCCAGCAGCAACGTAGCGAGGGATAGAACGAAGCATCTGTTTTTCATTTGGCTTTTCCTTGTTCGGTGGACTCGTCACCCTCGATCGTATCTTTGAAACTGGGACCGATGGGCGGGAGCGTGGCGTTCCATTTTTCAAAACGCGCGAGGAGTTCCTTCGCCTTGTCGGCATGTTGCGCGGTGAGATCGTGCTGCTCCTGCACATCGTTGGCCAGATCGATCAGCCGCCACTGTTTCTGTTCTTTGCCGCGGACGAGTTTCCAGTCGCCCATGCGGATCGCCTGCTCGGCGCGCCAGCGCCAGAAGAGGGCCTCATGCGGATCGGCGGAGCTTTCGCCCCGCAGGAACGGGAGCAGATTCACGCCATCGAGCTGGACGCCGTCGAGCGGCTGGGCTTGCGCCGCGGCGACCGCGGTGGGCAGTACGTCGAGCGTGCTGACGGGACGGTCGTAGATTTTGCCGGCGGGCAAATGTCCCTTCCACTGCACGATAAACGGCTCGCGGATGCCGCCTTCGAGCGCGGCGCCTTTCTTGCCGGAAAACGGGGCGTTCAGCGAACCTTGAAAATGCTTGCTGCTCGCTGGCATATCGGGCGTGCGCGTGCCGCCGTTATCGCTCATGAAAAAGACGAGCGTGTTCGTCTCCAGCCCGTAGTCGCGTAGCGCCTTTTGCACCAGCCCCACGGCGTCATCCTGCTGCGCCATGACGCCCAGCACGCCCAGCCGCCCGGGCGCCGGCGATGGAAAACGTTCCTTGTATCCGCCAAAATCCACCTGCTGATAGTGCGGCGCATGGAAAGCCAGATAGATGAAAAACGGCTGGTCGCGATGACGCGCGATGAAGTCCACCGCCTTGCGACCAAACACCCGGTCATCCCGCGCATGGAGCGAGGGCAGGATGTCGCTGCCCTTCTTCGCGACCTTGGCGTAATCCGCATAGCCAAAGCTTTCGTCGAAGCCGTGCTGCGTGGGCGCCATCCAGTCGCCCTTCGCGACCAGCTCCTTGGGTGCGGAGGCCTTGTCCTCGAAGCCGAGGTGCCATTTGCCGAAATGCGCCGTCGCGTAGCCGGCGGCCTTGAGATGATCGGCGATCGTCTTGCTGCCGCGCATGAGCATGAGCGGGAAGTTCGGATTCCCCTCGTGGCCGAACCGCTGCTGATAGCAGCCGCTCACCAAGCCCGCGCGCGACGGCGAACACTGCGGCGCGGTGGCATAGCCCGCCGTACAACGCACCCCATTCGTCGCCAGCGAATCGATGTTCGGCGTCTTCACATCCCGCGAACCCTGACAGCCGAGATCGGCATAACCGAGATCGTCGGCGAGGATGACGATGACGTTGGGCTTGGCCTTCTCGGCGGCGTGGAGCTGCGCCAGCGGCGCGAGCAGCAGGGCGAGGAGGAGTGTGAGGATGGTTCTCATGTTTCTCGTTACGATAGTTTACGACTAGCGTGCCTTGCCGGTCAGCGTGGTGAGGTCGCGACCATTGAGCAGCCAACTCAGATTGAAGGAGACCACTTGAACCGCTTCGTGGAAGCCTTTCGGGCCGCCCTCGAAGAGCAGGTAGATTTTCCCTTGGCTCGGCGTCCCGTTCCGGCCAACGCCGAGATTGGAATAGGCGCTGGGGCCGTCATAGACGAGCCGCTTGACCGGCCATGTGCGGCCACCATCGAAGCTGGCCCAAACGGTGACTTTCTCGCGACCCGTCGCGATGGACGCACCGACCTGCTTGGGCATCACACCGGCGTCGGTGTCCACGTTGCTGTAGAGGAGGATGTCGTGACCGGCAACGGGCAGGCGGATCATGCCGCCCATCAGGCCGTAGGAAGTGCCGCGTGCGCCGTCGGGCAGCTCGGGGCTGCGGTAAGCACCCATCCACAAGTCACCGCCGTCGTCGCTGTGGGCCATGAAGCGGTTGCCGCGGCTCATGTGCTCGCGGGAGTTGTAGAGGATGCTGCCATCGGACAGCTCGGCCAGCGCGGCTTCGCCGGTGCCCAGCACGGGGAACGGCTTGCTGGTCTGCCAGACCGCGCCGCCGTCATCGCTGTAGAGCGCGGTGCTGTAATGGTAAGGACGCCACTCGACGGCATTGGAGCTTTTCGGCCCCATGACGCGCGCCGGCATGATGAGCCGGCCCTTGTGCTGGCCGAACGCGAGCGTGATGCCGCACTGCATCGCCGACACGCCCTCGGTCTTGGGAATGTTCCCGAACCCATCGGGCCGCACCTGCACGCTCTCGCGCGTCCAGCTTGCTCCAGAATCGCGGCTGCGGAAAAGCCAGCCGGCACCCGGATTGACGTAGAGGATGTCGCCCTTCGTCTCGTCCACGAGAGCGCGGCCCCCTTTGGCGTCGGGGGCGATTGCGATGTCGGCGTCCCAGGTCTTACCGCCGTCGCGGCTGCGCCGGCAGTTGCCGCCGCCGGGCGACTGGAACGCCACCACCGTGCCATCCTTTGCGGTGAGGACTCCGCCCCAACCACCGCGTTTTTCCCAAAGCTGCTGCATGGGAACGAAGAGCTGCTCGCCCAAGAACTCTTCCAATCGGGACGCGACAGCGAAATCGGTGCCAGCGGCGTCTTTCAGCGCTGACTGTGCTTGCAGTGAGAGCAGCGCGAAGAGCAGCAGGACGGTGAGAGCCGAGCGCAGCGAGACGGCCCGTCGAAAGCGGGCCACTGTGCAGGTGGGTTTCATGGTTGTTCCTTTCGCTTTCATTTCATTCGTCAGTTCCAAGCATTGGAAACCAGCGCACCGCTTTTTTCCAATGGTTGGAAAAAGCTGGCGTGGAGTTTCCAAACCTTGGAACGTCTGGCAAGGCGCGGCTCGCGTGCGGCGCGTTCCAGGGCGCGAGCCGCGGGGCGGTGGAGAGCGTGGGTTTCATGGTGTAAGCGATCAAGGCGAGCGCTCGCCTTTGCTCATCATGCCCTGCAGTTTGTCGGCGAAGAGCCGGCCCAGATCCAGCTGGCCTCGAGCGGTGAAATGGACCTCGTCGGCACCGACCTGGAGCGCATCGCAATCGACGAAGTCCGAGCAGGTCTCCTGCGCTTTGCGCACCAGAGGGGCGAATGGAAACTTGTCCTTCGGTTGCCCGGCGCGCAGGCGGCTGCAGACAAAGAGCAGGTTGGGAGCCTTCAGGTCCTTCCTCGCCGCCTGGATGAAGGCCTGCAAGTTGACGGCATAAGCCTCCGCCTTCTTCCTATCCTTCGAATCACCTGATCCTTGCACCATGAGCAGGCCGATGATTGTGATCGGATGGGCCTTACGTGCGGCTTCCACTTTGTGGATGAGTTCCCAGTAAAGCGAATCAGGGGTCCCCGGCGACCAGACGGTGTCGAGGCTGGTACCATGAGAAGAGTGCTTGATGATGCCGATCTGGCGCTTGAGCTTCCGGCTCATGCTCGCGGCAAACGAGACTTCGGCACCGAACCCGCGCCCGTTGATCTTCTCCGGCGAGAGGCCCGTCCACTGTGTTCCATCAAAGAACAGGGCGTCGGCCTGCTCCCCCTTCAGCTCCTGGGGCAGGTCTTCCATCTTCGACCGTCCCCCGCTCATGTTGCTGCCGCCAACGCAGATGAAGACCGGCAAAGGCTCGTCCGCAGCCAACGCTCCGGTCGTCATGAGGGTGGCCACCTGACCGAACAGCAAGGCCGTGAGGATGACCGGGTATTTCATGGGTTTGGTTCCTTGATGCTGTTTTTCTCCAAACGCACCGAGTCGGTGTTCAGGAGCGTGATGGGATCGAGGCGCTGCACCTTGGGCGCAATGGGCGGGGCGGTCACGATGGTGTTGTTGCGCACGACGGCGTTTTGAACATCGCGCAACAGAATGGCGGGACCGGGAAACCCGGTGATCTCGTTGCCGGCGATGAGCAGGTTGCGATGCAGCCGCTCGCCGCCGCTCTTGAAGATGGTCGCCCAGACGGCAGCGTGTTCGCGGGCGAGCTGGCCGCAGTCGCGGATGCGGTTGTCGCGCACGACATAGTCCACCGCACCCAAACCCTCGAACGGCGCGTTCCAAAACTCCACTGCGCCGCCGCCGAGTCCCTCGAAGGTGTTATGCTCGATCAGCCCACCGCGGCCTTTCGCGAGCACGCCGATGCGGCGGCCATTACGAACGGTGTTGTTGCGGAATACGAACTGGTTGCAGGTGCGGCTCGCGTCGAAGACCTGCGTGATCGTTCCGTCGGCCGGCCCCTTTTTCTGGCCCGCTCGCTTGACGCCGGGCCGGCCGATCACGATGTCGCCGACGTCGCCGTCGAGCGTCACATCGAGCGCTTTCTCCAGCTTGGAAACGCTGCGGACCTTGCGCTCGCTGACGAGCCGGCCCTCTGCCCGGTTGAAGAACTGCAGGACATCGCCCGGTTGGATGTCGAGCGCAATACTCCAGCCAATGCCGTCGTAGGGATTGCGCAGTGGCAGGCGCACACAATCAGGAGTCAGTTTCTTTTCGAGGCCCATGACCAGGCCGTTGACGTGGCAGATGTCGTCGCCAGTGTTTTCCCACGTGCAACCCTCAATCCACGGCCCGAGGCGGGCGTTGTGGTGATTGTGACCACCGTTGTTGGCCGCGATGAAGCGGCCGGGTTTCAGCCGGATGCCGCAATCAAGGATACAGAGCCCGCTGCTGAAGTGGGAATTAAACGCCTCGTTGGCCACGGCGAAGGCCGTGAGCTTGAACAAGACCACAGCGTCGCTGGCGTCCACATCAAAGCCGGTGGCGATGCGGGGATCGAGAACGTACACATCTCCCACCGCGAGCTGGCGAAGCTGCTGCTGGTGTGCGGCCGTGAAGCGATAGCGGCGGTCAGCCATCTTCTGCCAGCCGGCGTGTTCGAAGACGAGATCCACACCCCGTTTCATGCGCGGGAATTTCGGGTCCACGATCATCCCCTTCTTGTCCTTCTCAAAATATGGGTTCGACTCCGGCAACGGATGACCCGGCGCGATCTCGACATCAAACGTCCCAGCTTTGGCGTCCACCGCCAGCACGCGACCTGCTGTGTAGGGCAATGGATCGAAGTCGAACGTGAAGTTCTTCACCAGCACGCGGCGACAATGCTCCAGATGCACGAACTTGAGAAACCCGGTAAAGGTCATGTTCGCGCCGCCGCCGTCAATGACAAGGTCGGTGGCATTCGTGAAAGCGATGAACGCCGCCGCGCCGCCCGGGTTGAGGCGGTAGTCGCCTTGCGCGAACTTCACCACGACCGGCGTTTGCGTGGCGGCGCTGGCGAACGCCTGCTGGATTTCGACGAAGGTCGCGCCCCGCGGAATCTCCATGACTCGCGCCGGCTGTTGCACCGAAAACTTCCGCTCTGCCGACCAGGGCTCCCGCACGCCGTCCGCAGCGACGCCGGCGACGCGCCACCAATACGCTCCCGGCGCAAGCTCCTTGTCTGGCGCATACCAGTTGATCACCGCCGCGAGACGATCCTCATCCACGATGGCCGTGAACTTTTCATCCGCGGCAATTTGAATATCGTAGCCCGGCATCGCCTCCACGCTGGCAACCAGGGACGGCTGCCAGCGGAAATGCGGAATGCCCATCATCAACACCATCTCCTCCCCGGGCTCGATGAGCAGCGGCGCAGCGGCGGCGCGGAGATGCGCCCAAGGAGACAGCAACAGGGCGGCAAGGAATGTGAAGAGGAGTTTCATGCGCATGTGGTCGTCTGGCCAAGGGCAGCTGCGATGAGAGGTGTACTCACCGGACATCCTCACTGAAAGACACGAAGGTTCCGATCAGCTCACTGGCATAGCGGCTGCCGTCCGCGAAGCCTTCCTTATTGTCGGGGTGCCTATGATTGTGGGCATAAATCAAGAGCGCGCGGCCACCACCCACCGGAACAATGGCATTGTGGCCGCTGAAATTCGGGGATTGTCCCGTGAACATCACGTTATGCTGACAATGCCAGGTGAGGCCATGGTCACGGCTGGCAGCCACGCGATTGCCGCCACGGCCCGTGAAGGCCACGATGATTCCGTTGTCCAGCAACGTCGCCACCGGCATTACGCCCGTCGGATGGACCTCGATGGGTGTTGACCAAGTTTTCCCTTCGTCCTTGGAGCGCGACACCTTGACGGGCGGATACTTCGGACGATGACATTGTTCTCCGGTACGCAGGAACTTCACGACTCTCACGAAGACCAGCAGCTCGCCGTTGGCCGCCCGCAGAAGAAAGGGCTCGCCATAGCCATCCAGCGCGTTATCACACTGCTTGTCCAGGTCGATGCCAAAATTCCGAAAGCTCAACTGCCCTGCCTCCTGCCACGACGTGCCACGATCTGCCGACGTGCGGAACTGGAGTCCATAGGAGCAGCCTTTCACGAACGTTTGTCCCTTCAGGATCATGTCCAAACTATCGATCTGCCCGGCGCAAAGAATTTTCCCGTCGGTCAGTTGGATCATGCTGTTCCCATATTGCAGGGACAGCGGCTCCTTTCGCTCAACGACCACTTGCTTGTCCGCCGTCGCATCCAGTTTCAGGCCTTGATGGCGGCCATAATCCATGATGAAACTGCCGTCCTCAAGCCGGGCCCCTCTCCGCACCACGGTGGGCTTCGAAGCCCAAGTCTTCCCGCCATCCTCGGAAGTTTGCGACCTCGCTTTTTGCCAGGTTTTTCCGTTGTCCTTCGAGCGGAGACTGCACACATCGCCGTCTTCCTTGGGCGAAAGGTCAAAGTCCCTGTGCTTGCCCCCGGAAAGCGGACAGTTGAGGAGAAGATCCCCGTTGTTCAGCCGAACCGCTTTGAGAAAAGGATGAATCGCAGAAATCGGAGCAGGCGTCAGCCGGATCGTGTTTTCGATCCTCATGCGAATCCCGCCATCGTTGATGGTCTCCGCGGCAGGCGCCGTATCCGTATTCTCACTATACTTTCCCTGTGGCGGGATCAGGGCCAAGCTGTCCGCACACACCGCGAGCAAGAGGCTGCTGATCGCAAGGCCAAAGCCTGTCTGTGCGCGGAAATGTGCGGCGAAGAGAGAGTGTGTGTGCTTCATGGTCTGCTTTGGCCATAGCGTCTATTTTGCAGAGGGGCGGGCCTTGAATTCTGCGAGGCTCACAACCGTGGGCGTTGCGGTGCTGGCTGCGATGGCGGCGATGCATTTGTCAACGTGTTCCACCTGTTCGCTTTTCGCCTTCTTGCCGGCTGCGGCGACGAGTTGCGCGCGGACTTCCCGCAGTTGCGGCAGGACGGCTTTGGCGTGGGTGCCGTAGCGCTGGAGGTAGCCGAGACAGGGCTCGACACGTTTGCCGGCGCCCCAGCGGGCGGGTTCTATGACGGACACGCACAGGGGCAGGCCTTCACGGATGTGCAGGCGCGAGAGGAGGTCGAGACCGGCGAGGCGGATGCCGTCGCCGAACATTTCGTTGCTCGGCGCGAGATGCTCAATCGCCTGGGTAATGGCGGGCAGCAATTCCACCAGGTCGCGATCGGTCAGGCCGTCGAAAACTTTCCGTACCGAGGCGCGGGCGACGCTGTCCTCGTTTTGCAGGAGCGCTTGCACGGCGGGATAGAGCAGTTTGCGGTCAACGCCGGCGATGGATTCGGCAAGGATGCTCCTGGGTTCGCGGCGACCGGGATAAGGGGAGAAGAGCGCGACGGCGGCAGCGCGTTGGGCCATGCGGCGCGGATCGGCCGGGTTCGGGCGCAGGGTCATGGCGAGCAGGTCGCTGACGCTGGCCTTGCGCGCCTCCGCGCCGAGATTGGGAATGGCTTCGGCCGCGAGACTTTGCAGCCAGGGGTCGGAATCTTTGAGCAGGGCGCGCAGTTGCGGCGCGGCGGCATCGGCACGCGGACCGAGCGCGCCGAGCGCTTCGCACGCTCCATAGCGGGCGTCGCGGTTGGCGCCGGCGAGCAGTTTCAGCACGTCAGGCAGGAAATTTCCCTGCCGCCGGCCCAGCGCGGTGGCGGAGCGCAGGCGCACCGAGGGCGACCAGCTCGACAGCCCGGCGAGCAGCTGTTCGGTCGTGCGCCGGTCGTAGGGGTTCTCCGCATTCTTGAAGGCGTAGTCGCGTCCGGCGGCGATGACCGCCTCGACTTGCGCGGCGCTGAAGGCCGGCACGGAGTAAGGTTTTTTGCCTGTGAGCCGGAGGCTTTTCAGCGGCAGCGCGTAGGCCAGCAGGTAGCCGCCCGAGCAATCCCAGCCCGTGTATTTGTTGTGCTCCTCCTCGCCGACCGGCGATCCTTGGTAAAGGAAGCACGCGTCCCAGCCGCGCGCGAGATCGAAATACCACGCCTGCTCCTTCAAATAGGCGCCCGTGGCCAGCGGCCCGATGCGCGCCACGCCGGGCAGCGCCCAGAGCACGTTGAAATAGTTGCCCGTGTGCCCGCGCTCACGCTCGCTATAGGCGGCGGTGGACATCTTCGCGAAGAACTCCGCCGCCTCGCGGTCGCCGAGCAGATCGTAGAGCACTGCCGCGCTGGAGCACTTGCCGTTGTCCTCGTGCGCCGGAAACGGCTGGTGGTCGCCGTAGGGCACCGCGCCCTTGTTCACATACCAGCGCACGAAGCCCGCCGCCTTGGCTATGGCGCGATCCAGCGCGGGGTCCTTCACGCCGGCCTCGCGGGCCAACTCCATGCCGATGCAGAGGCTGAGGCCCGGCTGGTTCATGCAGCCATAGCCGTTCAGGCTTCCATTGGGCAGGGCGAATTTGTGGCCCCACGTGCCGACGGCGCTCTGGCCGTTGGCGGCTTCCATCGCGAGACGTTTCAGGCCGGGCATCACCGTCTGGTCGCCGGTCGCGCTGACATACTCCGCGAGAAAGGCGAGGACGTAGCCGTAATACCACGTCGCGAAACTGTCCGCCGTAAAGTCCGCGGCCCAGCGCGCCTCCTTCTGGAGCGGCTGGAGATAGGCCTTGTTGCCGCTGGCCAGCAACGCGAGCGCATTGAGCGCGCGCGGAATCGGGTTCAGACCGCGCGCATAATCCGGCCCGCCCATCCGCCGCGCAAGCGACGTGCAGCCCAGCTCGAAGATGCGCTTCGACTTCGGGCAGTCATACGGCGCCGTGAGGCTGTAGCTGCCGAGCACCGGCAGCGTTACGACGGCCTCCTCCGACTTCCCCGCCCGCCAGCGCAACAGCCGTAATTTCCCGCCACCTTGCTCCGTCTCCGCCGCCCCGATGGCGTTGGCAAACTGGAGGCGCGCATCGCCGGAAAAGCTCATCCCGCCCACGCCGAGAATGACATCACCAGTGCTCAGCACCGCCGCCGCCGGGGAGCCTTTCGCCACCGCCGTCACCAGAATCTGGCGCGCCTCGGCCGAGTGGCCGTTGGCGGTGTAGATCCAGCCGCGCGCCCCGGTGGGCCCGAGCGTCCAGTCGTGCGGCCCGTCCTTGGGCACGGTGTCGCCCTTGGTGAAGTCGGGCATCGCCATCGCTTTGCCTCTGGCCGCGGCCAACACAGGAGCGGGCGCGGCGATGAAGACGGCGAGAACGAGCGGGAGAAGGAAGATTTTCATCAAGCTCACTTTTTGTATTGTTTGAGTTCCGCCATCGCTTCGGCGAGGCCCTTGCCGATGCCGCCGAGAATTTTCGCCGAGCCGAGATAGTGAAACTCGAAGTTGGAAATACCTTTCTCCAGCACCAGCCGCTCCCGCTCCGTGAGGCCCTCGGCGCGCAGTTTCTCCAGCGCGGCCTTTTCCGCGGCGGGTTTCATTTTGCCCGCGGTCGCGAGCTTCTTCGCCTGCTGCTTGATGGCGTCGTCCTTCTTCTTGGCGGCGGTCAGCTCGCGGTCCCAATACTTCTCCGTCCACACCGCCGCGACGTTGCCCTTGAACTCCGGCAACTGCGCCGGGGCGGCCATCGCATCGCGGAAGTTCTGGTGCGTCGCCTTGTAGCGCTGCTGGTCGGGACCATACTCCGCCGTCGGCCCGCCCACTCCGAGCACGCCGATGACGAAGGGCAGCTGCGGCGCGTTCAAATCCTTCCGCACGTCGCGGATGAAGCACGCCAGCGCCGTGCTGTAGGCAGCGTAGCCGCCGGGCTGGTCGCGATGCGGATAGGCGCCGGAGTCCACCAGGTCATTCCAGCCTTGGAACCAGACCAGGCCCGCCAGTTCATAGCCCTGAGCGGCATCGTAGGTCGGCAACACACGCTTGATGTCCGCGAGCACCTTCTTCACGTGCTCGACCATGAGGCGGTAGTTCACGCCCGTTTCCTTTGCCTTCGCGGCCTGGAGGGCGGCGATGTCCTTCCCCTGTTTCTGGAAGGTGGCGAGCTGCGTCTCGTTGAACACATACGGCCCGGCGCTCGGCGGACGGAAATCGGTGTTCAGGCTCTTGCCGCCCCACGCGGTCTTGATGAGCAGGATGGGCGCGTCGGTGAACTTTTGCAGGTAGAGGCCGAAGGTGAACTCCGGGCCGATTTTCGGCCCGTTCTGGCTCGCGCCAAAGCCGGCCGTGAGCTTCCCCGTCTGCTCCGCGTCGGCACAGCCGATGGAGGAAATCCATACCCGCTCGCAAATTTTCGGCTTCCCGTCCGCGCCCAGCATGTCCGCCAGCATCGGCTTCGTCGCCGGGTCCATGCCGATGTGCTCGAACGTCGCCACCTTCCCGTGCCCCTGCATGTTCGACTGGCCGGCGAGGATGAAGACCTGCAGCGGCTTCGCCTGGAGCTGAGGCGCGAGGAGGAGGGCGGCGAGCGAGAGCATAACTCGAGCGGGAAGGATGCGCATGGGTTTCATAGCTGTTTGTTCACTTTTCTTTATTCAACAGTTCCAATCCTGGCCAATCGTCACGCCAGAGTTTTCCAACGCTTGGAAAGAACCGCCAGGGAGCTTTCCAAAGTTTGGCGCTTCTGGCAAGGCGCATCCCGCATGGCGCGCGGTGCGCCGCCCTCCTGCGTGTAGAGCGGCTCGGCGGCCGGCAAGCTGACCGTGAGGAACGCTGAGAACAGGGTGGTTTCTATGATTTTCATGGAGTATCACTCGGCCTTTGCCTTTGCCGGCTTGCTCAGCATGAGCAGGATTCTATGGTGTCTGGGTTTGTCGCCATGGAAACGATCTTTCTCCGGGAAGACGGAATAGACGAGGTTTCCTGTCTCGCGCAGATACTCCTGATTCACTCGATGCGGCTCGTAAGGTAGACGGAGTTTTGACACATCCACCTTTTCGGAATCCTCCGTTTCATCTTCGTCTTTTGGCTTCGCGGTCTGATCACCAGCAGGGGAACCGGTGCTCTTTGCCAGCTCGGTCCATTTCCCTTTTTCCAAGACCAGATGATGCCAGCCCGTCTGGTAATCCTGCGCCCCCACCAAGGGCCGGCCTTTGTCGTCGAAGTGGATCGTCGGAAGGAGTCCCACCCAAGGCGGCGGTCCGTTGTGCCGCGAGTAAACGACATCCGCCTGATACGGGCCGGGCTCGGCGCGCATCGGCAATTGAATCTGCGACCCATCGCCGCGGTGGAAGGTTTTACCGCCGTCGTCGGAATAGGCGTAAAGCACATCGCTGCCCGTGTGCCTGCCTTTGGCCGACGGCGTGTTCTCGTTGAGCAGACCAAACACAACATGCATCCGCTTGTTCTTGTCCCACTTTATCTGCGCATGCGGCTGGGTGTAGGAGAAGTTGCCGCCCTCCCCATTATCCTCCCATGCTGTCATCGGTTTGCCCCCGGTCTTCTTATTCGCGCGCTTGGATCCGTGGAGGTCGCTGGCAGGCACATCCGCTCCGAGCATGGACCAGGTCTGAGTTTTGACATCCAGCACGCTGATGCCGATGCCCCAGACGGGATCAGCACAGCGGATGGAATGGTAAAGCACGCCATCCGGACCACGGAACAGGTGCGGGTAGGTTACGTTAAATCCCTGCGGCCGCTTGTTGGCGCCCATGTCCGATGTGAAGATGAATTCGGAAATGTCTTCCGGCTTCTTGGAAATCCAATGCTTCACATGCGCGGACGAGTGCATATCACCTGCCACGTGAATATAACCCAGCGCATCCGCGCCGATGGTGTAGAAGCGGTGCGGATCATCCCCCGTGACGTGGCCGGGCATGAGCGGAAACATCTGCGCCTTGCCGCCGTCGAGCGGCACCTTGACGATCATCGTCTTAAGCTCCGGCAATAGCACCCACAGGTAAGCATTGCCGTTGTAAACATGGGTGGTGACGCGGTTCATGAAACGGTCTTCGATGCAGCCGCTAAAATCCCAGAGGGCTTTGGTCTCGTATGGCGGCGGCGCGGAGTCGGGTGCAGCCGGAGCCGGGGGCTTCTCCTCCTGGTGCTTTTTCTTTTTGGCCCAGGCCGGCAACGCACTCCCCAGCACCAGCGTTCCGACGGGCAGTGTGAGGGTGCGGCAAAAACTGCGGCGAGATATTAGTTTCATGGCTCTGTTGTGTAGGTGTGTGGTGTGCTTGGTGTGCGGCGAGCGACGCTCAGTCGAAGTCGGGATTCAGCGCGAGCGCGACCTCCTGCGCCCCCCTCTGCTTCAATTTCTTCCCCTTCTTCCCGCCGCCGGAACCTTCCAGCAACATGGGGGCATCGTTCTTCTGCGGTGCGCCGACGGTGCTGCGGCCTTCGGCAATGTATTTCTTCATCAGGGCAGTGAGCCTGGCGACGACCTCCGGATTGGCCTCGGCGACGTTATTCCGTTCGCCGAGGTCGGTTTGTAGGTTGTAGAGTTCGCGCCCACCGTTCTTGAGAAAGATAAGCTTCCAGGGGCCTTGGCGGATGGCCAGGTCGCCTTTGGGGGACTGATGAACGGTCGCTTCGCGCACCGGCCCCTTCGCGGTGCCGAGCAGGTCGGGCAGGATGCTCACGCTGTCCTCGCCGGCGTTATCGGGAAGCTTCGCGCCGACAATTTCCGCGCAGGTGGCCATGAGGTCGTTCAGGCAGATGGTGTCGCCGCACACCGCAGCGGGCTTGATCTTGCCCGGCCAGCGGGCAAGGAACGGCTCGCGGTGACCGCCCTCGTAGATGCTGGTCTTCGCGCCACGCAGCGGAGCATACGAGCGACCGGCGGCACCGTTGTCGCTGCTGACCATGATGAGCGTGTTGTCGGCGAGTTTGTTCCGTTCGAGCGCTTCGAGCACCTGGCCGAGCACCCAGTCGCCTTGATACAGCCAGTCGCCGTATGGACTCTCTTTTCCCTTGGTGCCGCTTTTCCCGACAAACTCCGGCGCGGGGACAATCGGCGTGTGCGGAGGACACAACGGCAGATAGAGGAAGAACGGCTTTTCCTTCCGCGCGGGATGGTCGAGGAAGGCCACCAGTTTCTTCGCCAGGCGCGGCTGGGTTTCCACTTCCTCGACGTTGGCCTCGACCTTGTCCTGCTCGATGACGGTCCCGATGTTCCGCGCGTGGGTGTAACCGTAGAAATAATCGAAGCCGACGGCATTTGGACTCATCACGAGGCGCGTGCCGACGGGGATGGTCTTTTCAGTGCCCGGCTTGCCGCCCCAGTCCATGCCGAGGTGCCACTTGCCGATGCACGCGGTGTCATAGCCGTTTTGCTTGAGCAGCGAAGCGACGGTCAGGCGCGTCTGGGGAATGATCGGCGGAGAGTAGGTCGTGAGCACGCCATACTGGCCGATGCGCGAGGGATAGCGCCCCGTGAGCACGCCGTAGCGCGTCGGCGTGCACACGGACGCTGCCGAGTGTGCGTCGGTGAAGCGCAGGCCTTCCTTGGCGAGGCGGTCCATGTTCGGTGTCTTGAACTCCGTGCCCTCGCGATAGCACTTGGGCTGGCCGTAACCCATGTCGTCGAAGAGGACGAAGATGATATTGGGCTTCTGTTCAACGGCAGCGAGTGTCTGGGCGCAGAGCAACAGACAGGTCGTCAAGGTGATAGGCAGAAGTTTCATGGCCAATTATCCCGCAGGACAGTTTCCAATGGCCGAAAATTCATCGGCGCGGCGAGCGGGGCCCGTAGGGGGGCCGTCCGGATAAGATTTGCGATTACTTTCTTCATACTGTAGCTCTTTTACATCATAGCCTATCGAACTTACTTGGAGAACCTCAAACCTTTGACCCTGTCTTCCTCAACCTGGAAATATTGACCTTTGTTCGCGTCTGTCACGAGAGTTCCGTTGATGTGGAGATTGATAAAATGCATATTTGAAAACGAGTCTTTGTAAGCCGAACCCAGCAGGGAGCGATACGCAATCACTGGGCTGTTGACCGTGATGTCCCGCAAGGTGATTCCGTTGAGCCGGGTATGCCGCGCTTCGGAGGTCGGTGAAAACCAAGGCGGCGTATAGGGCAGATGGGTGTCCAGATTGTAGAAATCAAACACGCGGAACAGGTAGGGCGACTCAATACGAATATCCTGGAAGGTGAAGTTGTGCACCTGCAAATCGCTTCCGGTAACACAGGCAATCGCGCCCAACCCCACCCTGGCCCAGGCATTCCGCCTTTCCGTCGGATCGAGGAAATACGCGACAATGTCCACGTCTTCCACCACGCTGTCGGAAAACGTGATGTGGTCCCGCATCTCCTTGACCATGATGGCGTGGGCATTCGCCGACTGCCAGATGACAAGGTGCTTGGCCCGGGTGTTGTTGTTGAGTTTCAGGTTGTCGTCGTGAGCCATGAGAAAACTGTTCTGAATGCGGCAATCATCCAGGTAATCCGGCCCGTCGGTGTTGCCGTGCCAGGCGCCCAGCAGCGCGACATCATCGATGGTGTGGCCGCCATAGATGCCGAAACAGGCCCGATCAGTAATCGACACACCGGAAAGCGAATCAATGTTGATCACCTGGCTGCCTTCGGCAAAGCTGGGGACCCACTTGTGTTTGATCCCCGAAATTACCCCCCGGCCGGCAATCGCAACGACTCCCGTGCCAACCACCTCGTTCTTCTTGAAGCGCGCCATCACGTAGGAGCCGCCTTCGAGATACGCCGTCTGCCCCCCCTTGAGCAGCGTCTGGTGCCACGGCGGCGCTCCCATCTGCGACAGATCATGCACGCCCGGCGCGAACCAAACCGCGTCGCACCTGTCCAGTTGGGCCTGGGTGACCTTGTCTCCGGGATGAACGACGAGGGTTGCGGGCGCGTTCCGGTCGGGCACTTCCCGCTCTGGTCCATGTGCCAAGATGATGAGCGGATTTTTGTACCCCTCGGAAAGAGAGGCTTTCAGGTTCACTGCGTGGTAGGACGCCCGCTCCCTCTCCTTGGCGTAATCAGCGTCCCAGTTCTGGATCGGGACGTGACCGACCCCTTTCTCAGCGTACACCTTCCACGCCTCGTCATAATTGGGAACGACAACCACCTTTTCCGGCCGGTTCAGGGTGAACACGATGGTATCGCCGTTTTCGATGCTGCAGGGGATGTTGTAGGAGGACGGCAGAATCTTCGCACTCTTGAGCGGGAGGGTGATGTGCTGCGCCCCCTTCTTGACGGTCGCACGAACCGTAACCGTGCCGCTGAAGGAAAAGATCGCCGCAGAGTGCGAACTCATGCATCGTTTGTTGAAGGTTACGGTCTCGTCGGGCTGCAGGTTCCACTTGTAGCGGGTGTATTCTTTCAGCCCGCGGCTGTAGTGCACAAACGATCGGTGGGACTCTCCGCCCGATGTCACCGTCACCTCATAATCAGGTGAGGCATACTCCTTCCCGCCGGGAACGTCATAGGTCCACACGTCCGCGAACGCCGGCGCGGCCAGCAACGCCAGCAGCAGGCTGGTGAGGAGTGTGAGGGTGTGTTTCATGGGTTCGTCGAATTTGTTCTCTCAGGCGACTGTTTGTGCGGTGCGAAATCCAGCACCAGTTCTTGGTGCCCCGGATACGAAATCACCGCCTTTTCCGTGCCGTGTTTCATCTTCAGGTAGGGGCTGTCGTAGGTGTTTTCCGGATTGAGATTGAACTCCTTGCCGTTCACTTGGGGGATGTTTGTGCTTTTGCTCCAATACTCGATCACATCACCGGCAAGGCTGGTGTAGGTCAGCTTGCCCTCGGCGTAGGTGAAGGGCTGGGCCTGGACGGCTTTCATGAACGCCTCGAAGCTCTCATAGTTCTTGGCCTGACCGGTCTGCACCACCACCGGCGCCCAGATGTCGTTGAAATCAACATACGTGCCGGTCTTGAACGGCGATAGCGAGACCTTTGTCCCCTTGTTACCAGCTACCCGGAAGGCGACATAGCCGTCCCCGGAGCGGCTGAAGGTCCAACCTCCGGCAGCCACGCGGTTATCGAGCAACGTACCCTTCGACAGCAGGAGGCGAGTGCTCCCGGTCTCGCCAGGCTTTGCATATGTTTTCCTTAGCGCTGCCCTTGGATCGCGCGCAACCACCAGACAGTCCGGTTTGAGCAGACTGTTGACGCCATACGATGTCTCCGTCGGTCTTCCAGGAGTCAGCGGCAGCGGGCCGGCAAAGACAACCAGTCGGTCGTTGTAGCCATGTGAGAACGTCACACCGACAATGCCGGCTTGTGAGACCATGGCCAGGAACTCCCGGTCCAACGCATAGCTGTGCGAACTCATGAGATAATCCGGGGTGTACCAGACATCGCGCCGGCGGTAGGAATTCATCGCTTCACCCTCCTCAGGATACAGCGACACGTGGATTCCGTGTGTCTCCTCGGGGCGCAGAGCGCGCCCGAACACGCGCTGCGCAAAGTGGTACGGCTGACGATTCAGGTCGCGGGCCATGGCGGTGACGATGAGCGACGGGCGATAGTCAAAGCAGAACAGCATGGCGCTCATCCCATTGGGCGTTGAAGGGCGCTCGGTCCAACCCCAGGCGTGGAGCAGGGATTCTGCCCAGAACGAGGGCGTCTCGTATGAGTCGGACCCCTTGCAGCGCGTGGCGGCGATACCGCGCAGGCCGGTGCGGGGTTCGTAATCCAGCGCGACCGTGGTCCAGTAAAGATCGAGAAACTGCCGCGCCTGCGCCTTGAGTTCCGGGTCATCCGTCAGATCTTCCAGCAGGAAATACTGCGTCACGGTTGTCCTCCCATAGGTGCCGGGATGGGCCATCTCTCCGACGCACCCTTCCCTGGCCCGTTGTCGGATCATCTCCTTGTACCAGGCGACCCAGGCCTTGTAGTGCCCGGCCACGGTAAAGCCGTCGTAAAGTTTCGCGTCGGGACCGTAGGGCTTGGGCGCATGCATCAGGAGTTGCAGGGCGAGCAGCGTGTTGGGGCGCTCGTGGGCATCATGGTTCTCGCTGCCCAGGAGAATCCACACGCTTCCCGTCGGATTGCGGAAGTCCGCTTTGTCGGCCAGGTTGCTGTGCCGATAGACCCATTTCCAGCACATTTCCTCGATGACGTGTTGGGCCTCCGAGGAAAGCAGCTTGCGAAGTTTCGGCTTCAGATACAGCTCCAAAAGCAAATTTTGCGGGGCATTACCATCAGCCCCATCCTTGGGTTTTTCCGTCGGGTCCACCGGGTAGGAGTCCCGATAATCCAGGATGAGCTGGTTCAGGTCATGTGGGGCCACCCCGTCGCGCACCGCCTTCAGGACCGCAACGGTCAAGGGCCTGAGCTCCCATTTTGGGTACCCGGGGTCGGCCAGGATCTGGCCGATCCCCTTGCGGATCGCCTGATCCACCTGCCGTTCGTAGTCCTCCTGCGCGAGCGTTGGCCCCGCATTACTCGCAGCCCGTGCTGTTGCCGTCAACACCACCCCGGCCAGCGTAGCCAGCAGCAGGGCGGTGAGGAGTGTGAGGCTGCGTTTCAAGTTTGTTTTTTTCATTGCTCTTTAACCTCTCCCTGCTCCCGACCTATTCTCGACAGCCCGTGGACAGGAGAAGGGCTGGCGTCATCAGCTTTTAGTCGGTGGGCGGAGCCGATCCGCCGGGTCCGGATCGTGGCGCCGCCGTTGCGGGTGAACTGCTCGGTCGCTCCCATATTCCCTTCGACGACCCAGTAGTTGATGTCGGCAGTGCCAAGATTCTTGGGGTCGTCAAGGTTATAGGTCGTGGCCTGCCATGCGTTGTTGCTGTTCGTCTGTCCCTTCCCGGCCATTTCCATGTCCAGTTGTTCGATGGAGAAACCGTGCCGGCCCGTTACCGCGATGGCGCGGGTGCAACGTTGCGCACCTACCCGGCCAAAGCGCGAGGCATGATGGGCGAAGGTGAATTTCAAGCCGTCGATGTTCGAGGCCAGATTGATGTTGTCCCCGTCCGTGTGCTCGTTGACCAGAATGCCCGTCTCATAGCCGGTCACGACGACGTTCCGCAGGATGGTCAAGGCGGCGTTGTTGCACGCCGGAGTGATCAGGCCGCTGGTGCCGTGGGTCGGTTTGGAGGCCTGCACGTTGTAGACGCCGGTATTGATGAACACATTCTCCAACTTGCATTGCATGGCGTAGTGCAGGTCGATACCCCCAATCCCCGGATCGTCATCGGTCCGGACATCCAGATTCTTGATGACCACATAGACCGCCGAGAAGCCCCCGTACAGCGACTGGGGCGAACGGTCGGCGGAAATGACGGCGGCGCCCGTTTGGGCCAGACACTTGACGATAGTGCCCTTATTTTGCAACGGGAATGAACCGATCGTCCCAAACACGGGCGTTGGTTCGCTTTCGCCCACCATTTCCACGGTGATCCAACTCGGGATGGGTTTCGATACCGGAGGAATCGTGATCCGGCCGCGATAGACGCCGTCCGGGAGATACATCCGGCCCCCGCCGGCGGCGATGACCGCCTTCAGGCAGGCCGTAAACGCCGCGGTGTTGTCCGTTTTGTCATCACCCACCGCTCCGTAATCACGAACGTTGAACACGCCCCCTTGCACTGGAACGACTCCGGCCAGCGGCGCCAGCAGCAGGGCGTTGAGGGTCAATGAAAGCAGTCTGTTCATGGGCGGGTTTCCTGGCTGTGTGTTTGTTGATTCAGGGCATTCTCCTGGCGCTATTTATCCGCCACCCACGAATGGACTTGGTTCGTTTCGAAGCCGTAAGCAGGGTGGCGTGGGACCTGGGAGCCCACCACTACCGCGATGACGGAATCACTTCTCCCCGTTGCGCTCGACTTCGAGCCGATCACGGTCTTGCCGGCATAATCCTTGAGCCCCTTGGACGGATCCAAGGGTGTTGCCGGCCGCAGAATCGTTGAGGTTGCTTCTGCAGCCTTCAGGCACTGGGCCGGGAACACAAGCGCAAGGACGAGCGCCGACAGGACGGGTGGCACGAACAGCAGAGTGAGGATGGGCTTCATGGTTGCTTCATTTTCCTGCGCTGTTTCTTCCCCGCCGCCTCGTCTGCTCCTTCCGCGGTGGATTTACTTTGCGGGTCCATCCGCTGGAGCAGCTTGGCGTCGGGTCCACCGCCGAACTGCTTCCAATACAATTCCTTCATCGGATTGATCTTCGGGCCGACGGCATTCTCGTTCACAAGCAACGGCTGGACTTCATCCCACCATTTGGCGTAGGCCATGCGGAGCCTCGCAACCACGTCCGCATGTTCGGCAATGACGTTCGTGGTCTCGCCCGGGTCGGCTTTCAGGTCGTAAAGCTCGCTGTTCTTGACCAGCGTAAATCGCGTGTTCTGAATCGCGCAGTTCCTGTATTTGGAGTCGGCGGCCGTGCCTTTGCCCCAACGCCCGACATGATGCACGAGCGTCCGGTCGGGCCAAACGGCTTGGGGATTGGTCAGCAGCGGCACCAGGCTGCGGCCCTCGACCTGCTGCCGCACGGCGTCGGACAACTTCGCGCCGGTGATGTCGGCGAGCGTGGGGAAGATGTCGATGTGCGCGCTCAAGGCGTCGCACTCAGCGCCCGCCGGTATCTTGCCGGCGGGCCAGCGGAAAAAGGCCGTCGCGCGTGTGCCGCCTTGATAGGGCGTGCCCTTGCCGCCGCGCAGACCGCCATTGCAGATCCCCGTGCCCGCCGTGCCGCCATTGTCGCCGGTGAAGTAGATGACCAGCGTGTTGTCGGCGATGCCCCATGCAGCAAGTTGATGGAGCAGAACGCCAAGGTTCGTGTCGATGTTCTCGACCATCCCGAAAAATTTAGCCGTCTCCTCTTTGACACCGGGTTTGCCGCGGTATTGCTTGTAATACTCCTCCGGCACCACGTGCGGACCGTGGGCGGCGTTGAGCGGGATGTAGGCAAAGAAGGGCTGCTTGGCCGTCCGCGTGGCGTCCATCCACTTGATGGCCTGACCGAAGAACAGGTCCGTGCAGTAGCCCTTGGTCTTCTCGAATTTACCGTTGTGCCAGAGCGCCGGGTCGATGTTCGTGTTGCCCGGCGCGTCGCCGCAGGAGCCGGGATAGGTCTGGCCGATGCCGCCACCGCCGTGGATATAGACCTCGTCGAAGCCACGGTTCTCGGGCCGATAGGCCTCCTCGTCGCCAAGATGCCACTTGCCGAAAATGCCCGTCGTGTAGCCAGCGGACTTGAGCATCTGCGCGAGGGTGAAAGTTGTGAGACTCATCCGCTCCCGCTCATGGATGGTATGCGTCACGCCATTCTTGAACTCATGCCGTCCGCTCATCAGCGCCGAGCGACACGGCGAGCAGGTGGGACTGACGTGGAATTGCGTAAACGTCAGACCCTCTTTTTTGAATCGATCCACCGTCGGCGTGTGGATGATCGGATTGCCCAGGCACGCGTAATCGCCAACGCCAACGTCGTCGGGCATGACGAGGATGATGTTGGGCGTCGCCGTGTCAGGGCGTGCCGAAGACGGGTTCAGCGTGGCGCATACCGGCAGCAGGGCGGCGAGGAGAAGAAACGGTTTTTTCATGGTTTTGTTCCCTTGTTTGTTTGGAATTCTATTCTTCACCAGCACCCGGCGGCAACTGCTCAGCTTACAGTTCAGCGCCTGGCACCTCACCTGCCGGTTTTGGAAGCTTCTGGTCGGTAGATGGTGGTCCGCACGATGTTGATCACCGAGTTGCCCTTCCCTTTGCTCTTGGTCGTGTAGATCATCGTTCCGGTGTCGCGCAGATAATCTGCGTCGAGCTTTTCGATTTCTTGCCCGAGTTTTACGATCCGGGCGTGTTGCTCATCCCAACGCTGGACGACTTCGCCCGACCTTCCGTTCGGCTCCATGAGGACGCCGGCGTTGTCCCGCCATGGTCCGAAGGCTTGCGCGAGCAGGAAGAGGCTGTTCGGCTTGGACTGATCCGGCGAATCCGCAGCCTTGAGCGCGACCACCGGCGCCGGCAGCCGGGCGGCGAAGAGTGTGCGTGGGCCTTTTGTGCTGCCTCATCGGGTTTGGTGTCGCATTCATGGCTTGAATCCAGCGCCAGGCGTAAAGATGAGCCCGTCAACGAACTCGTTCGTTTTGAAAAACGCCGGGTCGCGCACGCTCTTCCCGGCGAGCGTGAGGTTCTCGAAGGTCAGGTTGCGGATCCGTGCGTCGGCCTGACCCCACAATATTTGCGGTTCACCCAGAACGCTGGGCGCGGCGATGGAGACGTTCTGGAAGAGCATGCCCGACAAGTCTCCGGGGCCGCGCTTATCTGCATCCTTCGAGTAGGGCGGAGGCATGGTCATGCAGATGAAAAACTGCTGCAGCGTCGGTCTGGGATCCTCGATGTTTATGTTGTGGAAGATCACGCCGGCACCCGCGGCGCGTCCGCCTTCGCCACGCATATTGAAGACCCGTCCGCCGCTCCAGTGGTGCCACTTGGCCCGCGCATAAATCACATCGCAGTCCTCCACCACCAGCTTGCGATCAGCCAGTTGCGGCAGCCCTGAGAGCACGAACGACGAGCCGTTGGCGTCGTTCCACAGCACGGTGCGGCGAATGCCGAGGCCGTTAACATAAAGCGAATCGTCCTGCGTGCGCAGGAAGCAGTCCTCGATCAGCGTATTCCCAAAGGGATTGATCCCATCGCCATTCGCGCGCCAGGTAAAGATCTTGGTCCACCGGACCTCGTTGGGATGTCCCGCCTTGTAAGGACTCACCAGCATGAGCGAGTGGGTGGCCGAGTCGGCGATGGTGAGGCCTTCCACCCGGGTGTCGGTGGCGCCGATCACTTCAATCGGGCGATAACGCCCGTGTTCCTTCTCCGAAAGCGCGGGCTCAACATACTTGGGATGTTTCAGCCGGGAGCCCGACAAGGTGCCGAGGCCGAAGACGCGGAGGTGATGGCCATCGCCCCATTTTCTGCTGGAGAACGTGCCGTAAACGATGGCGTCTCCGGGGATGTAATACTGGCGGTTCGCGCGCAGCGGAAAGGCCAGGCCAACATCGTGGACGCCCGGCAGGAAATAGAGCGTGGTCCAAGGCCCGTCGGCTGGCGGAGTCTCGCCGGGTTTCACCGTGCGTACGCCGGGATCATGGGGCATGGGTTTGCCGGCCAACGGCGGGTTGGCAAAAATCGAGAGCGTATGCAGCGGCGGTCCTTTGTAACCCTTGCCCGTGTCCTGCGCATCCATCTGGCCATCGATATCCACGGCGACGAGACAAGGTTTATCGAGCCTGACGAAAGCCTTGCCGTCCTTGACGGAGCAAGCCGAGGCTTGGCGTTGCGGATGCACTGCAGCGGTATGAATCGGCTGGCCGCCGACGCGCGCGATTTCGATCTCCACGGCGCCGGCAGTTTCAAAATTCACATAGGTGTGCGTCCAGCCCGCCAGATGCTCGAAGTAGCCGTCCGTCTTTTTCTCGATGGTCTTGCAGCTGGTCTCCCAGGCGAAGGCGCCCTGCCACCCGCTGCCAGCGCCGGCCGGGCGCACGCGCACTTGGTAATGCTCCGAGGCCGCGAGCCCGGGAACAGGCGGATACACAACCAGTCCGTCTGCGGCTGACCATCCGGCCAAGGGTGCCAGCAGGCACATGATGCCGGCGCAGAGAACGGTGCGGAAGAGTTGAGCTTTCAGGACAACTGCATGTCGGATTTTTTTCATCACACTTATTCCTTGAAGCCCGCCTCGGTGCGGGAGCGCTTGATCTTGTGGTCCGCAATCATGCCGGGTTTCCAGTCGCGCGCCAGTTGCACGTCGGCGGCGACAGCGGCGGTTTGCCCGGGGATATCCACCACGCCGGCGCGGTTATAGAGGACAGGCTGAATATTTTGGCGCGTGTAGGCGGTGGCGTAGTTTTTCCAATGGTTCAGCGCGGCTGCGAGGTGCTCGAGGGCGGAAGCTTGTTGCCGGGTGTCGCCAGATTTATCGAAGAGCGCGAGATCGCACGCGCCGCGAATCTTCGCGGCGTAGTAACGGCCGAGCTGCGCCATGGCTTCGATGTCGCCGAGCGTGGCGGCATATTCCTTGGCGCTGCCGGCGGGAGTGACGGCGGCGCGCTGGAGTGACGGCAGGGCGTGGAGCGCCTGGGCGGCGTTGGCGTCCAGCGTGGCGGCAATTTCCAGCGGGGTCACGCCCTCCGGCTTCTGCTTTGCGAACAGGCCGGTGCGCCACTCGATGATGTTGAGTACGCCGGCGCCGGGCATCGTGCCGCCTTCGACAAAATCGCGCACGGTGTAGAAGCCGCTCTTGCGCCGGCAGGCTTCGGGAAACCATTTCAAATCAATGTCACCCCAGAAAAACCGCGTGATGTAGGGAAACGTCTTGGAGGCCGCGGCCCACGCGGCGGTGAGTTGGGGGATGTCGGCGCCGGGGAAACGGGCGGCGGTGAGGCGGTCGAACGTGGCGGCAGGCAGGTCGGGTTCGTAGGCGAGCCGGCCCCACAGCGCGAACGAGAGCCACTGTTTGTGCATGACGGTCTGCCGCGGCGTGCCGGCGTCCTTGGAAAGGAAGTCGCGGCCCCAGAGGTAGCCATCGGGGCCCATGTAGAAGCCGGCGATCTTGTCGGCGCCGGGCATCGCCTTGATGAAGGCGCGGGCGTACTCCGCGTCGGCCCAGCGGAAGCTGTAGATGTCGTCGTTGCGCACCGTGAGCCAGCAACGGAGTTCGGGCCGGAGCAGCGGCAGCACCGGTTGGATCATGCCCGGATTGGGGACGGAATACATGTGGGCGATGGCGTATTTGAAACTCAAGTCGAGCGGGCACGGCAGTGCGGCGAACTCCTTCTGAATCTCGCCCAAACCCGTCATGTGGAACCGGTGGATGAGCCGGAATTTCCGGTCGGGCGTTTCCTTCAATCCATCGCGGATGCCCTCGCCGTAGGTTTGCCAGAGCCACTGCTCTTTGGAGATGTTTTTGAATTCGTTCAGCGGCATGCCTTCGCCGGCGGTGACGCCGAAGCCCGCGAGCAACGGATAGGTCTTGATGGTTTCACGGACGCTGGCGCGGAAATACTCGATCGTGCGCTGCGCGGCTTTGGCACCGGTGATGCCGTCCTTCCCTTCCGCGCCGTTAAGAAAGACGTTCCACGTGAACCAATACAGGGCGATGCCACGGTCCTTGCCAAGTTGCATTACATCGCGCCAGAACTGGATCTTTTCATCCATGGTCATCCGCTTCACGACCTCATGGTTCGCGAGCATCTCAGGGCGCACGAAGTTGCTGCCGCTGCCGCTGAAGTTCTCGTCCAGCTTCACCTTGGTGCGCCAGACATCCTCGAGCGCGACGGACGGGAACTCCGGCACCTTCACGATGCTGGGGAAAGGATTGAGCGACCACAGCGAGATGACGTTGTAGCGGTGCCGCGCCATGTCATCGAACAACTCGCGCCAAAATTCCATGCTCCACATCTCGGGGATATTCGCCTGCGCGGCATCTGAGGGGTCCGAATAAGTCGGCGTCCGCAGATCGAGCGGAATGTTGAACTTGATACCGCGCTGGGAGATGTGCGGCGTGTGGACGGAATCCTGCAGCGCGTCGAGCGTGCCTGTGCGCAGCGCCTCCGCAACATCCAGCCCGCCATACATCGCGCCGGTTTCATCGGCCCCGCGCACGGTGATGACGCGGCGTCCGCCCTCGCTCTGCACGCGAAGGCTGTAGCTCTGCGCGGCGGCATGGCCATCCTTTTCGACGGTGAGGGAAACACGGGTCGCGGTGGCGTCAGCGCCCAACGTCAGGCCTTTGGCGTTCGCCTCTCGCCGGATCTCCTCCGCAGCAAACTGCCCCGGCCCGCCCGTCGCAGGATCGTTCGACAGGTCAAGGCTTCCGGCCACCGCAGGCACCGACAGCACGACCATCAGGGTGTTGAGGAGCGTGAGCGTAATTTTCATGGCTGTTTCTTTCGTTTTCGTGATCGTGGTCAGTTCCTGTCATGGGCGGGGCATCGATTATTCATCGAGCGTGAGCAGCGCGCGCCGCATGGACCAGCCCAACTCCGCGGGGGCGGTCTCGAAGGTAAGCTCGGCGTTGAGATGGAAGGAGCTCAACTGGAAGTCGGCGGGATCGAGCGAGCAGTTCGTTTCCGGTTGTTGTTTCCGCAACGCCTTCAGTGCGGCCAGGACATGGGCGCGGGTGACCGAGCAGGAAAAATGGCGCCAGCCGCGCCACGGTGCCGTCTGGAACACTTCCGAGTCTTTCCCCATTTCCACCCACGGGTTGCCGGGCACGAGGTTGCATTGGATCATCCAGCTCTTCGTCGGCCCGTCGTGGGCGATGTGCTGGATCACCTTCCGCGGCCCTGCGGTCGAACGCCGTGAGAACAAGTCCACCACATAGGAGATTTTGACCCCGCGCTGTGGATCGACCAGCAGCAACACGGGATTCACATAGGCGAGGCTGCCTTTTTTCTCACCGCAGGCGGCGACCGGAACCTGCAAATCCAGCGAGAGATTCAGCCGGCCGTTTTCCGTGCGGAACGGGCGCACGGCGCTCTCCGGCGCGAACCGGATCTGAGGGGTGACCATCATTTTGAAACCGCCCGATCCCGGGAGCGGCCGGCCCTGCGCATCGGTTCCACTGCCGGAGAGATCGGCCGAATTCAAATAAGCCCCCACCGCATCGCCGGCCATCTGGGCGGTCGTCGCCCCCGCCACGTCGCGCATACCGCGCTGCGCCAAGGTCCGGTCACCGGGGAGGGTCAGCCCCGTCTTGGCCCCCGCGTCCCAACCGGCAGGAAGAAATTTCCCGTCCGCAGTAAACGGACTTTTCTGCCAGCCCACCATGGCGAACTCGCCCGCAGGAACGCGCGCCTGGACATACATGCGGTCTCCGAAACCGACCAGCTCCGGCTGGCGGAACAGCACACGGTGGGTGGGGCTCGTGGGCGCCACCTCGGCCCCACGCAGCGCTGCCAGCGGTGTCAGCAGCAGGGCGGTGAGAAAATATATTGATGCTCGGTTCATTGTTTTCATCGCGTGTTATGGCCGCGCACCAACACGCACGCGGCCAATAGTGTAGAAGCCGTCCTTGTCCAGCAGGCTGGCCTTGAGCGGGAGCAGCACGCCGCGTGCGGCCTCGCGGGAACGGAGCTTCAGCTTGAGTGCGTAGTCGCCGGACTTGAGCTGTGCCGGGAGCGCCAGCGCGTAGGTTTCGGGCCAGAGTTTGTCCGCCGCCGCGGGCAGCCAGCGGGTGTTGCCGGCCGGCACCTCGAGTTCGCACGACCCAGGCCCCTCCAGTTTCACGATCAGATCATACGGGTGATAGGCCCGGGCCACGCCGCGATTCTGCCAGCGCACGGTGACGGCGTTGGTGTGTCCGGCCACCAACGTGTCGGGCAACGTCACCGTGTGCGGGAAGAACCAGTAGCCGCAGCGGTTCAGCAGCTCGCTGGTGAGCGCGGGATTATCGGCGAGCCACTCGCGGGCATAGCCGTGGTAGCCGATGTAGGTGGCGTGCAGTAGTTCCAAAGCGCCACGGAAATAATCGGCCCCGGTGCGGCCCGCTCCGAATTTCGCCAGCGACGAACCCGGCCGCGCCACCCAGTTGCCCATGCGCTTGACGATGCCATAGTGCTCCAGCTCAAAGACCGTCGGCGTCTTCGGCCACGCGTCGGCAAACAATTCCGGACTGCGCACCGTGGAGGTCTTGCTGAACGCGGTGATGTACCAGTCCACCAGCGGGCTGTCGTCGCGGTAGCTCACGCCGGCGGCGAGCAGCTTGGCGTGGAGCCGCCGCCGGTCGTCGGGGCTGGCGAGGCTGGTGACAAAATCATCGGAGATCACCAGCGGCGTCTTCTTGAAATATTTCAGGTGCAGATCCACGTGCCGCTCCAGCGCGGCATAGCCGTACTTGAGCTTGCTGCCGGACGAGGTATGGCCCTCGCCCCAGTCGCCGACGCTGCCGATATCCACATACCGCAGCCACGCCTGGCCGTCGTAGCGGGCGGCAAAGGCGGCGAGAAAGCGCTCCAGCTTCGCAAGGAACACCGGGTCGTCGTAGACCGGCTCCCACGGCGCATCCGGCCCCTCCGCCTTGCCGCGGCGGTAGTGCCCGCCCCGGGCGCCCGCGTCGCGCACCCAGCGCGGCGTGGCAAACTGCTGCTCGATGCGGTTCGAGCCGGTCTCCTTGCACGTGATGCGGAACGCCACGCCCAGCCCTCGCGCCGTCCATTTTGCGATCGGCTCATCCACCACGCTCCAGTTGAAGCGCCCTTCCGCCGGCTCCAGATAGGACCACGCGAGCCGCAGATAGAGGTGGTCCATCCCCGGAAACTTCGTCAACTCGTCATCGCTTTCGAGGAGGTATTTCTCGACCGTGTTGTCGAAGAAGTGGTGATACCAGCCCTTGTGCGGATTGGCCAGGGGGATGGTGGCGTCCCACTGCGGACGCAGATCAAGCTCCGCGCCAGCCAGCGCCAGCGGTAGCAGGACGGTGAGGAGGGTGAGGATGGGTTTCATGTGTGTTCGTTTCATTTCTCGAACAAGGCCAGCAGTGTTGGAAACTTCACCGCAGGACTGTTTCCCGTCGTTTTCTTCATTGTTGGTTGGTTGATCGCCCGGTTTGCGGTTTCGCCGGTTTGGCCGCTCCTTCATCATCCAGCAACTCTTGACAATGGGCGCGGAGTTCCTCCATGGCTTTGATGTCGCCGGTCTCGCGAGTGTCGCGAATGGCCAGCCGGCCGCAGCTTGGCGGACAGGTCTTCAAGTAGTCCGCCGCATAGGCCAACATTTTTGTTTTTTGCTGCGGCTGATCGGCGGAGAGATCTTTCGATTCCGCAAGATCATCCGTGAGGTTGTAGAGGGCCTCTATCTTCCGCTTCGTATCGCGCACGAGCTTCCACGGCCCCTGACGTATGGCGAGCAGTTCGACGTTGTCGGGCGTTGGTTTCGTGCCCGGCGGTCCAACAGGCGTGAGTGCCCAGACGAGGTCGTGATGGGCATTGCCCGCGCGCTGCCCGGTAAAGAAGGGCAGCAGGTCCACGCCATCGCAAGCGGCGGAAGCGGCGTCGGCACCGGCGAGATGAAGGAAGGTCGCGGCCATATCCGGGAGCGCACACATGGCCTGCGAGGTTCGGCCGGCCGGTATCGTCCCCGGCCACGAGGCGATGAGAGGCACACGAAGTCCACCTTCCCAAGGCGTCATCTTGGTGCCGCGCAGCCCGCCGTTATGGCGTTCGGATTCCGCGCCGTTGTCGCTTTGGAAAATAACCAGCGTTTTCTTCTCCAGCCCGTTTTTGTTCAGCGCCGCCATCAAGCGACCAACATTTGTGTCGAGCACCTCGATCATGGCACGGCGCACCGCTTCTTTGGGATCAACTCCGGACTTGAGATGCTTGCGGATGCTTTCATCCGGCGCCTGCATGGGGCTGTGCGGCGCGCTGTAGGCCAGATAGATAAAGAAGGGGCCGCTTGGCTGCTGGCCGATGAACGCGATGGCCCGGCGCGTCAGTTCATCGGTGAGATAGTCCATGTGCGTCACCGGCCTGAAACCGGCGAAGACATAGGCGTGTGGCGCATACGGGCCGCCGATGTGATGATCCCCGACGCAGGGGCTGAAGTAATCGTGCATGCCGCCGAGAAAACCGAACGTGATATCGAAGCCATTGTTCGCCGGATGATTGGCCACGTCCCAACCCTGATGCCATTTTCCGAACCACGCCGTGCGATAACCCGCCTGCTGCAAACGCGGCACAAACGAGGCGCGCTGCGGCCCGAGTCCCGGTATGCCGCCGTCGTGGTTCCCATACACGCCGGAGCGCTCCGCGAAGCGACCGGTGAGCAGCGCCGTGCGCGTCGGTGAGCACACGGGGCTGGCATAGGCCTGCATCATGCGCACACCGGAAGCCGCCAGGCGGTCAATGTTGGGAGTGCCGGCCCCGGCGTGATTCGGGTAACAACTCAAGTCACCATAGCCCAGGTCATCAACGAGCATGTAGATGATGTTCGGCTTCGTTGGGGCAGCATCATCGGCAGCGTGCAACGTGACCAGCGGCGACAGCAGCAGGGCGGTGAAAAGAATGAATGTGTGTTGCATTGTCTCTGATTTCCTTTCAATTTTACTATTTAAGCTGGTCGAATAGGAACTCCATCAATCCGCGATGCTGAACATCAGGCGCGCCGGGATACACCAGTTCGCACGACACTCCCGCAGCCTTGCACTTCTCCTGAAGCTTGAGTCCGAAGTTCGACGTGTGCGTGGGATCCTTCTGCGGCTGTCCAAGTGCGGGTGGAGCCCCATAACCCAGATAGACCGGCGGATCGTCGGCGCTCACCAAGGCATACGGCGAATATTCGTTGATCCACAGCAAAATATTTTCGCGGTTGGCCAGAAACTCGGCGAACGATTTGCACCCGAAGGCATGGCCGCCATACGTGCTGTTGGGCGTCCACTCCTTCATCTGTTGCGGATCGAGCGTCGTTTGGGCTGCACTGACAGCGACACAACGGAGCCGGGTCGATTCCCGCGCCACCGGATCGACACTGTTCGGGTCGGCCAGATCGGGATGGAATGCCAGCCAGAGACTGGAACAGGCGCCGGCGGAATTGCCGGAAGCGGCGATGCGTAACTTGTCGAGATTCCACTCCACGGCCTTGCTGCGCACAAATTGCAAGGCGTAGGCCGCATCGAGCAGCGGTCCCTTGACCGGCGGCACCAGATGGTCGGCGGTGGCCTCTGCGATGAACCGGTATTCAATCGAGACGACCGAGATGCCGCGCTTGAGCATGGGCTCAACCTGGCTGCCGACGAAAGCGCGTTTGCCAAACGTCCAACCGCCGCCGTGGATGTAGAACAGCAGCGGCGTCGGCTTGGCCGATTTCGCTTTCCAAAAATCCAGCACCTGTTTGGGGTGCGGCCCGTAGGCGACATCGGCCAGCGTCGGCGTGGGTAGCGGCGGTGCGTCAGCCGCAACTGCAACCAGCGGCGCCAGCAGCTGGGCGGTGAGAAGTGTGATGGAGGTGAAGAACGCGTGTTTCACGGTTGTTGTCCTTCCAGCTTATTTGTTCCTGTCTTCATCAGCGAATCGTGGCGCCTGTGACGAAAAGCAGGGCATCGTTGGGGACAGTCTGGCCTTTTTTCGAGCCGCAATACATCCCCCAGCGGAAGCTGATCTTGTTGTCTTTCGCCTTGGTGAAGGCGCCTTGGGTCACGAGCTTCCAGGGACCGGCCTCGAGCGGCGCTTTCTGATAGACCTCGTAATTCTCCCCGTTCGCACGGACCTTGACGCCGAGGGATTTGCCCACCATGTTGGGAGCCATGACGATTTCCCGCTCCATGCCGGGCACGGGCCTGCGGCGGAGAAAATAGATGTCGCCTTTGTCAGACAGCTCGAGATGAAAGGGCCACAGACTGCCTTCGTGGAACAATTGGAAAATGCACGCGCGGGCCGGCTGGATGATGGTGTAGGTTCCTTCCCACTCGCGCCAGGTGCCGGGAGCGGCGGGGAGGTTGCGCGTGAAGATTTCGACGCGTCCCGGCGAACCATTCGTGTCGGCGCCTCCGCGGATGTTTTGTTCGCCCTTGAACAGGCGGAATATCTGGACGTTGCCGTCCTCTTGATACCAGCGGGTCCATTGGGCGAAATCCTTGCGGTTGATGCCACCGCTGAACTCGGTGTGGAGGCCGAGGTCCTTGGGAATGGGACCGGGTTTGCCGACCTGCTTTTCCAGCAGCTCCTGGTTCACGTGGATGCGGGAGCCGGGGGCGCCGCCGCGGTTGAATTTCTCGCCGGGTTTGCCGCCACTGCTCGCCTGAACGGCGGCGAATGACGGATCGGTGCCCTCTTGCGTGTAGAGCGGCTCGGCGCAGAGCGGGCTGGTGGCGAGCAGAACGGAGAACAGGGTGGTTTGTATGGTTTTCATTTGATTCGTCAGTTCCAGGCATTGAAAACCAGCGCACTGCTTTTTCCCAGCCGAGCTTTGCGAGACGGGCAACCCTTGGCCGCCAACGCCTGGAAGAAGCCGACACAGAGTTTCCCAAACCTTGGAACTCCAGGCGCAGTGCCACCTGCATGCAGCGCGGCCAGCGGCATCAGCAGCAACGCGACGGAAAGCAGCCGGTGTTTGCTCATGCTCTTTTCATTTCAGCGTGGTGCGATATTCATCGCAGCGGGCGCGGAGGCGGGCGAGGGTCTGGGCGTGGGCGGCATCGTGCGCCAGGTCTTTTTCCTCGCAGGGATCGGCGGCCAAGTCGAAAAGTTGCTCCAGCGGCGGCTGCGGCTCGGTGTAGCGGATGTATTTCCAGCGGGTGGTGCGCACGCCTTCGGATTTGGGAATCGGCCGGCGGCTGGGCGGCGTGGTGTAGACGTGCTCGTAGTACCAGTCCTCGCGCCCCTTTGCCTGGGCATCGCGCAGGAGCGGCTGCAGGTCCGCGCCCTGCATCGCGGCGGGCACCGGCACGCCGGCCATCGCCAGGATCGTCGGCGCGAGATCAATGTTCAGCGCCATCTGCTGCCGCCGCCCGCGCGTGGCTTCCGGCAGACGAGGGTCGCGGACGATCAGCGGGACGTGGATGGATTCCTCGTACATGAGCCATTTGCCGGCGAGGCCGTGCGCACCCTCCATCGAACCGTTGTCCGACAGGTGGATGACGACCGTGTTCTGGTCGAGGCCCTGCTTCGCCAGGGCTTCCCGGATCTGACCGATGGCCTTGTCGGCGCGACTGAGGTACGCGTAGACCTTGCGCATCCCCGCCTGATAGCTCTCCGCATCCTCGACGTTCTTGGGACTGGCGCCGAGACTTTTGCGCACCGCTTCCGGCAAGGCATCGAAGGACTTGCGCGTCATGTTCGCCGGCGCGGGGATCGTGGCGTTCGCATAGCGGTCCGGGAATTCCGGATCGAAATAGTCCAGCGGACCGTGCGGTTCCTTGAGCGCCACGATGAGGCAGAACGGTTGGTCCGCCTTCGTCGTCTTCAGGAAGTCCACCGCCTTCTCGGTCATCACGGTGGTCAGGTAGCGCGGCTTGCCGTTCTCCATCTGCTTGAACGCGATGCCCTGCGGGAACCCGTACCACAGGTTGAACTTGTCCGCCGGCAACGCCATGTCTTTGCCGCCCTTCGCCGAGCCGATGGCATATTTGCCGAGGAAGGCCGTGCGATAGCCCGCCTGCCGCAGCAGGGCCGGGAACGTCTGCTGCCACTGCGCGGCGGTGAGCGGCTTTTCAAAATCCTCGATGCCGTGCCGCCGCATGTGCTGGCCGGTGTAGATGCTCGCGCGGCTGCAGCAGCAGATCGCAGTGGTCACAAAGGCCTGCTCGAACAACACGCCGTCCTTGGCCAGCTGGTCCATGTGCGGCGTCTTCAGCACCGTGTTGCCCGTGCAGCTCATCCCGTTGTACGGCTGGTCATCGGTGAGGAAGAAAACAAAGTTGGGCCGCCGCGGCGTGGCCTGCTCCAAGGCCTGAGGATCCGGCGCAGCACGGCTTCCAGGCTTTAGCAATCCCAGCGCGGCCACGCCCAGGCCGGCCTGCTTCAAGAAGTCGCGCCGTCGTAGGTTCGTCTGGTTTCTCATAAAGCCCTCCGGCCGATTGGGCAGGCCCGATCAGCTGCGCCCCGGGCAGCCGGTTGCTCCTGCACAACCCTGCGGCGGGTGACGCCGCGCGGCCTTCACCGGTTCTTCTTTTTCTTTTTGCCGGCCTTGCCCTTTTTCATTTCGCCACCGGCGGAATTTTTCCCGGCTGCAGGATTGAGCTGGTCAAGGACGACCTGCAGTTTCGCGCGTGCAGCGAGGGCGGCTTCGTCCTTCGCATCGGCGGCCACCGCCTTCTCCACGAACGGCGCCTCGCTCATGTCGAACAGCGCGCCATTCTGCGTGAGCTTGAAGCCCTGGTTGCGGACGTACCAGTTCGCGCCGAGCTGGACATAGATCCACTCGCGTGGCGTGCCTGTTTCGCCGCGCAGTTGCGGAGCAAAGCTGCGGCTGTCGAAGGTCACGCCTTCCGGCATCTTCGCGCCCGCCACCTCGGCGAACGTGGCGAAGAAATCGCTGAAGTCCACGAGGTCATTCGCCACCTTGCCTCCCGACAGCGTGCCTTTCCAATTTGCCAGCAGCGGGACGCGGCTGCCGCCTTCCAACAGCGTGCCTTTCATGCCGTTGATCTTGCGCCCGTTGAGGGTGGAGCGGTCGGAGCCGAAGCGCGCGGTGCCGTTATCGCCGGTGAAAACGATCAGCGTCTTCTCGCGCAGCCCAAGCTTTTCGAGCTCCGCTACGAGCTGCCCGATCTGCTTGTCGAGGTAGGCGACGTTGTCCTCGTAATAATCCTGCGTGCCCTCCTTGCTGTCCGGGGTTTTCAGGATCGGGCCGTGGATGAGATGCGTCGGATAGTAAAAATAGAAGGGCTGCTCGCGGTGGCGTTGGAAGAAGTCCGCGGCAAAGTTGAAGCAGGCGTCAGGACAATAGACATCCTGCTTGGTTTCCACAAGCTGGCCATTCTTCGTGCAGCTCGTCTTCCAGTACCAGCCACCCGCCGTCGGGTCGGTGAGCCATTCGTCGAAGCCCCAGTCGCCGGGTGTGTCGCCCATCTGCCGCCACTTGCCCGCCATGCCGGTCGCATAGCCGGCCTGCTTGAGCGTGCGCGCCAGCGAGGGCTCGTTTCTGGACGACGGCTGCCCGGCGTTCTGGTTCGAGGTTCCGCCGGAGCGGAAGGTATAGCGGCCCGTGTTGATCGTGCAACGCGACGGACCGCACAGCGGCATCGCATAGCAATGCGTGAAGCGCACGCCCGTCTCGGCCAGCTTGTCGAGGTTGGGCGTCTTGCCCTTGAAGCGGTCCGAGCCATAGCAACTGACGCCATCGAGGCCGAAATCATCGGCAAGGATGAAGACGATGTTGGGCTTGGAGGCGGGTTCCGCGCGGAGCGGTGCGGCCGGCATGAGCGCAGCCAAAGCAAGAGTCACAACGAGAATACGATTCATGGGTTCAACCCTTCTTGATTAAGCGCTTTTACAAAGGATTATTGTCGCGAACAGGCCGAGGCAAGCCAGCCGGCAGTCCGCCTACAAACCGAGTCGGCGTCAGCATGACAAAAGCCTGCTGACGCCGATCGGTACCGCACGGGATCCGTTACTGATCCTTTTTTTTCTTTTTCTTCTTCGCGGGAGCTTCGACGGGCTTCGTCGCCGGGATGGCGGCGATCTCTTCGTCGCTCAACTTGCCATCGCTGTTGGTGTCGAAGGCCTTCATGGGGCCGGTCTTGTCGGCCTCGAAGTCCTTCGTCAGGGCTGCCTTCTCATCGGCGTCGAGGGTGCCGTTATAGTTCTTGTCATACTTGGCGTAGGTGTCCGACGGGGCCGTGGTCGGACCCGCATTCTTCTTGCCCTTCGCCAGCGCCGCGGGCGCCAATAAGGCGCACGCACATAATCCCATCACGAGCAGGGTCAGTTTCTTCATCGCACTTTTCCTTTGCCGCTTGATCGCACTTTTTTTCCGGCACCGGAGCGCAGTCACTCCTCCCTGCCGGCTTCATCCCACAATCGTACAACGCGGCAGCTCTTCCCTAATTGTAGGGCCTGGCCATCTATTTGGCCGGGGCAGGATCATCGATCAACGGGTCGGTAACTTGAAAGCCACCCGCCGGTGTATCACCGGAGGGGCGGACAAAGGTCAGGTGGGGAAAACCGTAGCTGCTCCCCACCTTGCCCGAATGGCCGGGCACGGTGACGAGGCCGGCGGGGAAGCTGCGGTGATAGAGCACATCCACACCGTCTTCACCCCACAGGAGCGTGTCCTTGGTCACCTGCCATGCGGCCGGCAACGCAGGCTGGCCGCGCTGGTGGACGGCGATCCAAACCTCGACCGGCGCGTTGACGGTGAACCGGCAGCCCACGCCGGGCTTGGCGGCGTTGCCGCGCGGCGGGATCAGGCAGGTGGCCTCGCGCACCGCGGGCGGGACGGAAACCAGATTGTACTGCTGACGGACGCGCTGCAGCTCGTCGCCCGGGCCATGGACCAGAATCTCGGGGCTGCGTTTTTTGCCCTTCTCGTTTTCGGGCCCGGTCTCCGGGCACGTGCGCGCGAGCTTGAGGAGTTCGTCGAGATGCTCCCGATAGATGCCGCGCGGCGTGGTGTTGTGCTTCTTCATCAGCGCCGCCGCGTAGCCGGTGGCCGCGCCCATCTGGCCGCAGGTGTTCATGACGCGCGGGCCGCCCAGCCCGATGTGGGAGCAGCTGAAGCAGCGCCCGGCCATCATCAGGTTGGCGATGTTTTTCGAGTAAAGGCTGCGGAACGGGATGTAATAGCGCGGCACTTTCTTGAAGAGCGCCGTGGAGAGAAAGTCCTGCGGGCGTTGGGGGTCTTTGTAGTCCTGCTGGTAGTGCACATCCACTTCGCGGGTTTCGGTGACGACCGCGTCGGCGAAGGTCCGGCCCTCGGTCATGTCCTTGAACGTGTAGATATAGTCGCCCATGAGCCGACGGGACTCGCGCTTGCCGCCGATAAAGCCGACGAACCGGAGCGCGTGGAAGACATATTTCGGGTTCTGCTTGGCGTTGGCGAACGAGCCGTAGATCGCCCGCAGCACGTGATCGCGGATTTCCTCGGCGTCGGCGATCTGGTCGAGATCGTTGCGCGAATATTCCCAGAACCATTCGCCCTTGATCGCGGGGTTCGTCTTGGCGACCGGCGCGGCCCACGGCACCGCAGGGAACGACTGCGGCTTGGCGGTCGCGATCGAATTCCACAGCAGCGAAGTGCCCATCACGCGGTTGTCGGCGTTGGTGGGCGACCACAGGTCGCCATACTTGTCCCAGCCCTCGTCGAACTCGGCGCGCGGTTCGCGTCCTTGGCGGAGTTCGGCCCCCGCCCAATAGCCGACCCACCCGTCACCGGTGCCATCGATGAACACCGGCGCGGCGAACGCGCGCGCCTCCCCGGTTTCGATGTGCCGGGCGTTCACGTGGGCGATCCGGTCGCCGTTGGTGGCCACGCCGTAGGCCCGCCAACCGAGGAACTGGTGCACGTTCTTGGCGGCATCCATCGAGGCCTGGCGTTTGCGGTCATCGGCCAGCGACCGCTCCGAGCCGTTCGGCCAGTGCTCGGAATTGATGCCTTTCAGCAGCCGGTCGGCATAGCCGGTGATGCCGATGGTGTGGACACGCACTTCGCCGCTGGCATTGCCGCCCAGGACCGGACGGTCATGGACGAGGGCCACGGAGAGGCCCTGTTCCGCGGCCGCCAGCGCGGCGGCGCAGCCGGCGATGCCGCCGCCGACCACAACCACATCGAACTGGCCGGCGGAGGGCGGGACGGCGGGCAGGCCGGACAACCGGTCGCGCCAAGCGCGCATGGCCTTCAAGTCGTTGGGCGGAGTCTCCGTCTGGTCCGTGGTCAGGTAAAGCGCATCGCAGCGCCCGTCGAAGCCGGTCAGGTCTTCCAGTTCGAGGCGCGTCTCGCCCGCCGGCAGCGGCACGGTGCCGCCATCCTGCCATTGCCAGCCGGGCTGCGTGCCGAACTCGGGCACCAGCGCACGCCCGTTGACCAGCACCTTGAAACGGCCGGGTGCCGTCCAGTCGCCGGGCACCCAGTTCTTCGTGCGCACCCACACCCGATAGGAACCGGCCGTCGCGATCTGGAGGCGGGTGGAGGCATTTTTCACCGGCTGGCCGAGTCCGTGGGCGAGCAGATAGGGCGAGCCCATCTGCTCCACAAACTGCTGATCCACCGACCAGCCGCCTTTATCGGCGAACGCTTCCGCCTCGACCAGCTGCCCGGCCCCGGCCAACGCCGGCCAGCCCGCAGCGAGCAGACAGCCGATAACCGCATAGTTTAATTTGTTCATGGCTTTCATCCTGTCAAAGTTGAACGTTTCCAAACCTTCTGCAAATCGCAGGCGGGCTGTTGGCTGGCTTGCTTCGGAGCGGCGGCACTCCTGCCGCCGAAACAGCCACAACCCGTCACGCCCTTGCGCACACAGCGCCACGCTCGACGCTCTGGCTACGGCGGCAAGAGTGCCGCCGCTCCGGGCCAGTCCTGCCGCTTCGCGCTACATACGAAATAGTGCCCGTCGCACCATGAGGCAAGCATCAACGTCTTCGCGGTCGAAAGGCTACGTCCAACTGCGGTTTCCCGGAGCCCTGGAAACAAACGCGCAACATCATTTTTTATTTCTTCCCTTGCGCCCCTTCAGCGGCGCATCGCCCACCTGCGGATCGAAGCCGGGCTCATATTGTTTCCGGAGCCGCTCCAGCTCGGCGGTCAGTTCGGTCACCGTCTGCGCATAGGCCGGGTCGGCATAGACGCTGCGCATCTGCCGCGGGTCCTTCTCGAGATCGTACAGTTCCCACTCCTTGACCGGGTAGAAATCCGCCAGCGTGAAGCGGTCCGTGCGGACGCCGTAGTGCTTGGTCACGCCGTGCCCGGGATCGTAGTAATGATAGTAGATGCTCTTGCGCCAGTCAGCCGGCGTCTCGCCGCGCAGGATGGGGACGAGCGAGCGGCCATGCAGCCCGTCGGGCAGTTTGCCGCCGGCGATGTCCACGAACGTCGGGGCGTAGTCGATGTTCTGCACGAGCTGCGCCGGGCGGCTCCCGGGCTTGACCACGCCGGGCCACTTGACGATCAGCGGCATGTGGATCGACTCCTCGTAGATCCACCGCTTGTCGAACCAGCCGTGCTCGCCATTGTAGAAGCCCTGGTCGGCGGCATAGATGACGATGGTGTTCTCCTCCAGCCCCTCCGCCTTGAGATAGTCGACCACGCGGCCGACGCTGTCGTCCACCGCCTTCACGCAGCGGAGATAGTCCTTCATGTACTCCTGATATTTCCACTGCGTCAGCGCCTTGCCTTCGAGATGCGCCTTTTCGAACGCCGCATTGCGCGGGCCGTAGGCCGCCTGGAACTCGGCCACGGGCTCGCCCTTGGCGGGCTGCCGCACCTTCAGGTCGCTGCCCAGCACCATATCGCGGCCGATCTCCATCTTCTGCGTGCGGGCCGGCGTGCCACGCCCGGCATAGTCGTCGAACAGCGTCGGCGGCTCCGGAATCGTCACGTTCTCGAGCCAATGGTAGTAGCGGGTCGGCGGCTCCCAGGGACGGTGCGGCGCCTTGTGGTGCAGCAGCAGCAGGAAGGGCTTCGACTTGTCGCGCTGCTTGAGCCAGTCGAGGCCGAGGTCGGTGAGCAGGTCGGTGGCGTAGCCGGTGAGCTTTTCCTCACCGCTCGGACCGAGCACGGAGGGATTCCAATATTGCCCCTGCCCCGGGAACAGCCGCCAGTAGTCGGTGTTGGCCGGCGTGTCGCCCAGGTGCCACTTGCCGAGCGCAGCCGTCTGATAGCCGGCCGCGCGGATCGCCGCCGGATACATCCACACGCCCTGCTTCACCGGTTGGCCCAGGTTGGTCACACCGTTGGCGCCGCTGTGCAGGCCCGTCAGGACCGAGGCGCGGCTCGGCGAGCAGAGCGAGTTGCCGCAAAAGCTGTTTGGGAACAGCGCGCCCGCCGACGCCAGCCGGTCGATGTGCGGCGTGACACCCTGCTGCCGGCAGAACTCCGAGAGCCGCGAATTATATGCGCCAATGGTCTGGATCGCATGATCGTCGGAGAAGATGAAGACGATGTTGGGCTTGCCCCGAGCGCCGGTCAGCGGAGCCTGCCCCGAGCCCAGTCGAGGGGTCGAACCAGCGCGGTCGAGGGGGTTCTGCGCCGGCAACTCGGCCGCGCCCACCGCGAGCAGGGCACCCGCCAACCACACCGTGCTGTGCAGAAATAGGTTCATGAACGTTTCCTTCCCGGTTCCTCTGGCGGCGCTCCGCCCCACCCCGTCTCTATGCCCAACGGCGGACGGCCGGAATTATTTCACAGCGTGCGCTCACTGGCTGCCGGCGCCGGCGGTGCGCAGCCGGACCGCGTAGAGCTGCGTGCTCGCGGTGATAAACAACGTATGCCGGTCCTTGCCGCCGAAGCAGACGTTCGCCGTCCACGGCTCCGGCACCGGGATCTGCGCGATCTGTTTCCCGGTCTTGTCGAACACCGTCACGCCCTTGCCGGTGAGATAGACATTGCCCGCGTCGTCGAGCGTCATGCCGTCGGAGCCCAGGGGGCAGAACAGCCGCTTGTTGGCCAGCGCGCCGTCGGGCTGGATGTCGTAAGCGAACGTCTGCTTGGCCCGGATGTCGGCCACATACAGCGTCTTGCCGTCCGGCGTGCCGATGATGCCGTTGGGCTGCTGCAGGTCGCCGGCTACGAGGATCAGGTTCGTGCCGCCGGGCGGCAGATAGAAAACTTTTTCGCCGTCCTGCTCCTTGGGCCCGCGGTTCCAGTAAGGACGCTTGTAGAACGGATCGGTCAGATAGAGGCCGCCGTCCGGGCGGATCCAGAGATCGTTCGGGCCGTTGAGCAGCTTGCCGTTGTGCGCCTTGATGACGACCGTCGCGCGGCCGTCGGGCGCGATACGCCACAGCTCGTTGCTCGCATCGGCGCAGGCCCAGAGCTGGCCCTGCGCGTCGAAGCACAGCCCGTTCGCGCGGCCGCACGGCTGGAGGAACGTGGTGAGCTGGCCCGCCAGATCCCATTTCAGGATGCGGTCGTTGGGCTGGTCGGTGAAGAAGACATTGCCGGCCGCATCGCTCGCCGGGCCCTCGGTGAACTTGAAACCGCCCGCGAGCTTTTCGACCTGCGCGCCCGGCGCGAGCAGGGTCCCCTCCTCCGCCGCGCCCGCCGCCAGCGCCGCGCCCGCCAGAAATCCTGCCAACCATTTTGCTTTCATGCGGCGAGGCATAGCATGTTTCCTGACCTTGGAAAAGCCCGGGCCGTTTTTTCCAAGCCTTGGACGGTCCCCAAAAAACAGGGGGCCGCAGCAGCAACTCACCTGCCAGCGCTTGCGCAGGGGAAAGCGGCTGGAGGTAGGGTTATACCCCATACCAACAGCCGGGCCCGCGCGTACACTGCTTCCGGGGAAACATGCCAACAAACCGGATAAACAGGCGACGCGCGGCTTTCGAAAGGAGCGGCCTATGTTGTGGACGATTTCAATGGTTCTGCTGGTGCTGTGGGCGCTGGGGCTGGTGAGCGATTACACGATGGGTGGGTTCATTCACATCCTGCTGGTGGTCGCCATCGTCATGGTGCTGCTGCGGCTGATTTCGGGCCGGCGGGTGGTCTGAGCCCTGCCACCGCCCCAGGTCAGGCCAATCGCACCGACTGGATGGATTGTGATTGAGCCCGCTCTGACATTGGCACATATTGTCTAGTAATGAGCTACCACCCCTCCAAGACAGCGAGTAAGGCCGCAAAAGTGGCAGCGCCACGGTGCCGGCACCACCAAGCCCCGGCGCTCCGCTCCAAGCCGGCCACCCTGCCGGACCGGAGCGGTTTCCCCATTGTCGGCATCGGCGCCTCCGCCGGAGGGCTGGAGGCCTTGGAACAATTTTTGGGGCATGTGCCGGCGGGCGCCGGCATGGCGTTTGTCATCGTCCAGCACCTCGACCCGACGCACAAGGGGATCATGTCGGAGCTGCTGCAGCGGGTCACGGGCATGCAGGTCCGGCAGGTCAAGGATCGCACGAAAGTTGAGCCGGACTGCGTCTACGTGATCCCGCCGAACAAGGACATGTCCATCCTGCACGGGGTGCTGCACCTGTTCCCGCCGTCGGCCCCGCGGGGGCTGCGGCTGGCGATCGATTTCTTTTTCCGCTCCCTGGCGCTGGATCGGCGGGAGCACAGCATCGGCGTGCTGCTCTCCGGCATGGGTTCCGATGGCACGCTGGGCCTGCGCGCCATCAAGGAGCAGGCCGGCGTGGTGCTGGTGCAGGACCCGGCCACCGCCAAGTTCGACGCCATGCCGCGCAGCGCGATGGATGCCGGGCTGGCGGATATAGTGGCCCCGGCGGACGAGCTGCCCGGGAAGATCCTCGCCTGGCTGCAGCGCACGCCGCTCATCGCCCGGACCGCCGCGGCCGCGGAAGACAAGTCGCAAAGCGCCCTGGAGAAGGCGGTCATCCTGCTGCGGGAGCATACCGGCCACGACTTTTCGCACTACAAGCAAACGACGCTCTACCGCCGGATCGAGCGCCGCATGGGCATCCACCAGATCCACAAGATGGCGGCCTACGTACGCTACTTGCAGGAGAACTCGCAGGAGCTGGACCTGCTCTTCAAGGAGCTGCTGATCGGGGTGACAAATTTCTTCCGCGACCCCGTCGCTTGGGAGCAGCTGTGCACGCAGGCGCTCCCGGCGCTCCTGGCGAGCCGGCAGCCCGGCCAGCCCCTGCGGGCGTGGGTCCCCGGCTGCTCCACCGGGGAGGAGGCCTATTCCCTGGCCATCGCGCTCAAGGAGGCGGTCGAGACGCTCAAGCCCAAGAGCCTGTTTTCCATCCAGATCTTCGCCACCGACCTTGACCGCGACGCGATCGACAAGGCCCGGCAGGGCGTCTTCCCAGCCAACATCCTCGCCGACGTGTCGGAAGAGCGGCTGAAGCGGTTTTTCGCCAAGGAAGAACACGGCTACCGGGTGCACCGGCAGATCCGCGAGATGGTGATCTTTGCCCCGCAGAATCTCATCATGGACCCGCCCTTCACCAAGCTCGACCTGCTGAGCTGCCGCAACCTGCTGATTTACCTGACCGCGGATGTGCAGAAGAAACTGATCCCGCTCTTCCATTACAGCCTCGCGCCCGGCGGCGTCCTGTTCCTCGGCAGCGCGGAGACCATCGGCGGCAACACCGACCTCTTTGAGCCGGTCAGCGCCAAGTGGCGCATCTACCGCCGGACGGAGTCCGCGCTGCGCGCGGAGCGGGTCGAGTTCCCCTCGTCGTTCAGCACCACCCCACCCAAGACGCCTGAGGTCCAACCGGTCGCCAAGCCGCCGGCCAGTCTCCAATCCCTGGCGGATCAGCTGGTGCTGCAACGCTTCGCGCCATCGGCGGTGCTCGTCAATGACAAGGGCGACATCCTGTACGTCAGCGGCCGGACCGGCAAATACTTGGAGCCGGCCGCCGGCAAAGCCAACTGGAACATCTTCGTCATGGCCCGCGAAGGGCTGCGCTACGAGCTCTCGGCCGCGTTCCAGAAAGCGCTCCGGCAAAAGGCAACCGTGGCGCTCCACGGGCTGAAGGCCGGGACCGGCAGCGGGGAGCCGTGCGTGGACATCACCGTCCAGCAGCTCGCGGAGCCGGGCCCTTTGCAAGGGCTGGTGATGATCGTCTTCACCGAGGCGCCCGCGCCTGCGCCGACCCAGTCGGGGCGGCGACCGCGGCAGCAGCACGCCCACCATGCACAGCTGGCGGAGCTGGAGCAGGAAATCCTCCGGATCCGCGCCGAAGCGCACGCCACCCACGAGGAGATGCAAACCTCGCAGGAGGAGTCGCGCTCGGCCAACGAGGAGCTGCAATCCACGAATGAAGAACTGCAGTCCACCAACGAGGAGCTCACCACCTCGAAGGAGGAGATGCAATCGCTGAACGAGGAGCTACAGACGGTCAACGCGGAGCTGCAAACCAAGGTGGATGAGCTGTCGCGGACGACCAACGACATGAAGAACCTGCTCGACAGCACGGACATCGCCACGCTCTTCCTGGACAAGGAACTCAACGTGCGGCGCTTCACCCCGCAGGCGACGAAGATCATCAAGCTGCTCCCGGCCGACGTGGGCCGGCCCATCACCGACCTGACCTCGGAACTGAGCTACCCGGAACTGGCCACGGATGCGCGGGAGGTGCTGCGGACCCTGGCCTTGACGGAAAAACCGATCGGCGCGCGCGCCGGCCGCTGGTACATGGTGCGCGTCATGCCCTACCGCACGGCCGACGAACGGATCGACGGCGTCGTCATCACCTTTGCGGACATTACCGCGGCCAAGACGCTGGAGGCGCAGCTGCGGGCGACGCAGGCGGGCCTGGAAAAAAAGGTCGCGGGCCGGCCGCTGCCACCGAAGGCGACGCCGAAAACAAGGAAACCCAAGCTGTGAGCGAGGTGCGCTGTTGCCATGAATAAACAACCCATCACCACCGCCACTGCCAAGTTGCGCCGCCGTGCCGAAGCCCAGCTGCGGCAGCAGCAGCGCACCAAGCAGCGGGCCGGGCGCGGCGACCGGAAGTCCAACGCCGACGCGCAACGGCTGCTCCACGAGCTGCAGGTCCACCAGGTCGAGCTGGAGATGCAGAACGTGGAACTGCAGGGCGCTCATGCGGAGACCGAGGCGCTGCTGGAGAACTACACGGACCTCTACGATTTCGCCCCGGTCGGCTATTTCTCCCTCGATGCACAGGGCCGGATCCTGGAGGTGAACCTGACGGGCGCCACCCTGCTCGGAGTTACCCGCGCCCTGCTCCTCCGGCAAGCCCTGCCGCGGTTCGTGACCCCGGACTGCCGGTCGGTGTTTTCAGCCTTCCTGTCCCAGGTCTGCGCCCAGCCCGGCCGGCGGGTCTGTGAGGCGACGCTGCGGAGGGCCGATGGTACGATCTTCTGGGCCAATTTCCACGGCACCGCCGCCACTTTCGGCAGCTCGGCGCAAAAATGCTGCCGGGTCGCGGTGGCCGACATCACCTCCCTCAAGCAGGCGGAGGATGCGCAACAGCGCCTGGACGACCTGGCAGCCTCGAATCAGGTGCTGCGCCGGGAAATCGTCCAGAGGTGCGCGGCGGAAAAAGCCCTCAAGGGCAGCGAACGCGAGCTCAGCCAGCGGTTGGATGAGGCGCGCCACATGCAGGCCCAGCTGCGGCACCTGTCGCACCAGCTGCTGCAGGCCCAGGAAGAAGAGCGCAAACGCATCAGTCGCGAATTGCATGACGACATCACCCAGACCTTGGTAGGCATCAACGTCCAGCTGGAAACGCTGACCCGGGCCACCACGCTCAACCCCGCGAGCTTCCGCCGGCAGATCGCCCGCACGCAGCGGCTGGTGGAGAAAGCGGTGAACATCGTGCACCAGTTCGCCCGCGAGCTGCGCCCGACATCCCTGGACGACCTGGGCCTGATCGCCACCCTGCATGCCTTTATGAAAGATTTCACGAAACGGACGGGCATCCGCATCCGCTTCGCGACGTTCACGTCCGGCCGGATTGCCGGACTGGACAACACCCGGCGCACGATCCTCTATCGCATCGCCCAGGAAGCGCTGACCAACGTGGCCCGCCATGCGCAGGCCTGCGCGGTGGAAATCAGCCTCCGGAAACTGCCGGGCGCGCTCAGCCTGACCATCCAGGACAACGGCAAGGCCTTCGAGGTGACGCGCGTGCTGCGCGCCAAGAAGTACAGCCATCTCGGCGTGCTCGGCATGCGCGAGCGGGTGGCCATGGTCAACGGCCAGTTCTCCATTGAATCCGCCCCCGGCCGGGGCACGACCGTTTTCGCGCAGATTCCGCTCATCGACGGCAACGGAGTCGAGGGTCCATGAAACAGCTCACCGTCCTCCAGAAAGAAGCCCGCATGAAAATCAGCAGAACCAAACCCTCGAAGCCGGCGGCCCGGCTGCCCAAGTGCCCCACGGGCATCCAAGGCCTTGACGAAATCACCGGCGGCGGGCTGCCGCGGGGTCGGCCGACGCTCGTGTGCGGCGGCGCCGGGTGCGGCAAGACGCTGCTGGCCGCGGAATTCCTCGTGCGCGGCGCGGCGCACTTCGGCGAGCCGGGCGTGTTCATGGCCTTCGAGGAGACGGAAGCGGAGCTGAAGGCCAACGTCGCCTCGCTCGGTTTCGATCTGGAGGGCCTCGTCCGGCGCAAGCAGATCCTGCTCGACTACGTCCACATCGAACGCAGCGAAGTCCAGGAAAGCGGCGAGTACGACTTGGAAGGACTGTTCGTCCGCCTGAACCACGCGATCGATACCATCGGTGCCAAGCGGGTGGTGCTCGACTCGCTGGAGGCGTTGTTCGCCAGCCTGCCCAACGAGGCCATCCTGCGCGCCGAACTGCGCCGGCTCTTCCGCTGGCTCAAGGACAAGGGCGTCACCGCCGTCATCACCGCCGAGCGCGGGCGCGAGCAGCTGACGCGCCACGGGCTGGAGGAGTACGTGTCGGACTGCGTCATCCTGCTCGACCACCGGGTCAATGACCAGATTGCCACGCGCAACCTGCGGGTGGTGAAGTACCGCGGCGCGTTGCACGGCACCAACGAATTTCCGTTCCTCATCGGCGACGCGGGGCTCAGCGTGCTGCCCATCACCTCGCTGGGGCTGAACCATACGGTATCGAGCGAGCGGATTGCCACCGGCATCCCGCGGCTCGATGCGATGCTGGGCGGACGGGGTTTCTTCCGAGGCAGCAGCATCCTGCTCACAGGTACGCCCGGCACCGGCAAGACCATCGTCTCGGCCAACTTTGCCCAGGCCGCCGCCCGGCGCGGGGAGCGCGTGCTGTTCTTCTCGTTCGAGGAATCGCCCAACCAGATCATCCGCAACACGCTTTCCATCGGGCTGCGCCTGGAGCCGCTGGTCAAGCGCGGCCTGCTGCGGTTCCACTCGGCACGCCCCTCGCTCTACGGCTTGGAAATGCATCTGGCCACGATGTTCAAGGAGATCGTCGCGTTCCAACCGCAGGTCGTCATCATGGACCCGATCACCAGCCTGATGGACGCCGGCACCGCCTCCGAAGGCAAGGGGATGGTGACACGGCTGATCGATTACCTGAAGGCCGGGCAGGTCACCTCGCTCTTCACCAGCCTGACGCAGGGCGGCCACGCGCTGCAGCAGAGCGAAGCCGCCATGTCCTCGCTCATGGACGCCTGGGTGCTGCTGCAGGACTTCGAAGGCAACGGCGAGCGCAACCGCGTGCTCTACGTGCTCAAGGCGCGCGGCATGGCCCACTCGAACCAGATCCGCGAGTTCCTGATCTCGAGCCGGGGCATCGACGTCGTGGACGCCTACATCGGGGCCAGCGGTGTGCTGACCGGCTCGGCCCGGGCGGCGCAGGGCGCCCTCGAAAAAGCCGCCGTGCTGGCCGGCCAGCAGGAAGCGGCCCAGCTCAAGCGCGAGGTGGAGCGCAAGCGCGCCGCGCTCGAACGCCAGATCAGCGACCTGCGCGCCGATTACGAAACCGAGGCCGCGGAACTGCGGCGCATCGCAGAGCAGGTCGGCACGCGTTCGGTCGTGCTGGGCACCGAGCGCGCCGCCTCCGGCATCCTGCGCCAGGCGGACGCCAAGGTGGCTGCCGGAACGCGCGGCAAACCCCGGCCGGAGAGGAAGACTTGATGAAAACCAAGACGGTCACACGCCGGGCCGCCCAGGTGTGGCAACTGCGCCTGTATGTGATGGGCCGGTCGCCCAAGTCGCTGGCCGCGTTCGCAAACCTGAAACAGCTGTGCGAAAGCCACCTCCAAGGGCGCTATCGCATCACCGTGATCGATCTGGTCAAGCAGCCCCAGCTGGCCAAAGGCGACCAGATCCTCGCGGTGCCCACCGTGGTGCGGCGGTTGCCGAAACCCGTGCGCATGTAAACGGCGGCCGAATAGTGCAGCGGGTGGCGGTCCAATAGTGTAGCACCCGTGGCGGATTGATACTGCAAACAGCTGAGGGCGTCAAGGGCTAGCGGGTGGCGGGCAAGTTTTCCCCTTCCCCGAGGGGAAGGGGAAA
>CAITZM010000129.1 GCA_903896925.1 uncultured Lentisphaerota bacterium
GCTTCCAGTCCTACCTTGGCCTTGAGAGCCCCCGTATACCGTTTCCGTTTTGTTTTGCTCATAGTCCCGCCTTTCTCTCATACCCGGCAGGACCTGAAAAGTCTAACTTAGCTACTGGTCCGAATTATGGGGTCCACTTCTCCCCCTTCGTTTGCCAGGGCCTCATGGCGCTGCTTGTTATCAACATGGAGTCCTCCGCAGCCCACTGGAAAACCCTCTATTATGCTACGAACGCCATACCGTGGGACACCACGAGCAGCGTCGCGGACCTGGACGCCGAGGTCGGCGGCGGAGCTGTGCTGCTGAAGTATCCCGGCCAAGGCTACGTACGGGCGGAATACCACCAGTATCCCGCGGTGTGTGGCCCCGCGACCCTGACCATGGTGCTAAAGACGCTGGGCTATACCCAGCCAACCGTCCCTGTCAGCATGCCTTGCGATGTTGATGAACCGGCCGGGAGCGCGGCACGCTGTGAGGTTAACTTTTTCGGTTCGATGGAACACCTCATGTGGCTTGGCTACCACCGCTACCGGAGAGCGGAGGGCCATCAGCATTGGAATGGCGGCGACCCACGGTTCATGACCACGGCCGGTCTCTTAAATACGAATGGACTCGCAAACCGGGCGACTGTTTCGTGGCGGTGGTATGGCAAGGGCGTGGGCACGGGCAACGACAGCAATAGTTGCAGCGGACTGCCGGGCGTCATGAATTATTACTTCGCCAGCCGCTGGGGGCTGGGTTGCCGCGATGCGTGCCCCCTGACCGCCTGCTCGGCCACGCCCCAACAGGTCACGGCGTTCAAGCGGATCGTAAAGGGATTCGTGGACCATGGCATCCCGCTCGTGCTGGGCATCGAGCACGGCGGTCATTTCAATGCGCTGATGGGTTACAAAGGCGATCCGGCCAACAGCCAGGCAGCCTTTTACATCTACACGGCGGAACCCTTGGATGGTTGGGGCAGATCCGCGGCGACGCAGCCTGGCACGTGGCGGCGGATGCGCGTCACGGCCGAGAGCATGTTCCATGGGGCGGGCCTTATCTGGCAGTATGTTTGCTGGAACCAACATCTGAACGGTGGATGTGAACCCAACGGCTGGGCCACGGCTGTGGATCGCTTGAATGGCACGGCCTGGCTGACGGGCCGATTCGTGCCCGAACTTGACCCGCTCGATGCGGACCCTGTTACCTCTCGGCCATAACCTTTGTGGCGCATGCCGGGCAGTAGCCGTGCAAAACCGGGTGTCCGTGCAGGAGCTGATAGAGGACTCGATGAAGAGGCAGCGACCTTTTTCGTCGCGGCTCCTATTTCACACCGCGCAGATCGGCAGCAATTCATCCAAGATGCAGACGCGCACCAAGGCGGCACGCAACTGGTCCACCAATACGCCACCGTCCGGCTGAGCGCGGACCACGCTAGGCGGCGACACGGCGCGCAGGCAGCGCCCGCGGATAGGCCGCCAGGAAGGCCTTGACCTTATCTGTCAACACGTGCAGCGCAGGCGGCTTGGTCATGATGGCACAACGCCCCAGGCCCAAGATCCGGGCGCGGGCCGCATCCTCGCAATAATCGGCGATGATCAGGCATGGCAGATCGGGCTGCAACCGGCGGATTTCCTGCACGATCTCTTCGCCCTCCCGGTCGTGCAACTGCACATCCATCAGCACCAGGTCGAGCTTGGCTCCCTGCTTTTGGACGAGCCGGAGGGTCGCGGCGCCGCTGCCGGCCGTGACTACGCTATAGTGGTAATTTCTCAAGATCCTGCGATAGAGCGCGCGCAGGATTTCGTATCCATCCACCACCAAGATTGTTGTGCTTTGGCGTTCCGCTTTCATAGGTGACCTTGACACCCTATTAGCAGGAACCTTGCCAAGCTATTATTGCCGGATCATGATCAGCAGCATCTTGAAGCGCTGGTTGGCGCGGACGCTGTGCGGGATGCCGGCGGGCATGATCACCAGTTCGCCGGTCTTGGCCAGCACCGACTGGCCGGCGATGACGAATTCGCCTTCGCCATCCAGCACCTGTACGGTCGCGTCATACGGCGCGGTGTGTTCGCTGAGGCCCTGGCCGGCGTCGAACGCAAACAGCGTCAGCGTGCCGGCCTGCTTGTCGATCAGCGTCCGGCTGACGACGGAGTCGTCGCCGTAGTTCACATGTCCGGCCAGGCCGATGGCTTGCGCCACCGGCGCGACGACGCCCTTGCGCTCGGTCTTTTTCGGTTCGTCGCTCATGGGGTCACCTCTTCCTGGGAAAGCACTTCGCCGCTGAGGGCGAGGGTCACTTCTTCGAGTATCAAGTCGGTCCGTCCGCTCAGGCGCACCGCCTCCTGCGCGATGGCGGTCAGCCCGCCGCAGCAGGGCACTTCCATCCGCACGACGAGCGCCTTCGGGATGGAGGGCTCGGCGAGGATCGCGCCGATCTTTTCGGCGTAGCCCTCGGTGCGGTCCAACTTCGGGCAGCCGACCACGACGGACCGGCCGCGCAGGAAGCGCCAGTGGATGTCGGCGCTGGCCAGGCCGCCGCAGGTGTTCATGATCACGAGTTCCTTGCCCTTAAAATAAGGCGCCTGCGGCGAAACCAGATGGATCTGCACCGGCCACTGGGCCAGTTCGGAGGGGTTGAGCTTGGGCGGCAGGCCGCTGCCGCCGGACGTCGGCGCTGCGGCCGGCGTGCCGGGTTGCAGCGTGCGCATCTTCAGACCGGGACAACCGCCGCCGCCGTGGTGGTGGTGGGCGTGCGGAGTGGGTTTGCCGGGGTCACCGACCCCGGCTACAGCGACAGGCTGGCGGGGGGTGCCGACGCCGGCTGCAGCAGGCGCGAGGCCATGCCGGATGGCGGCTTCGTCAAATTTTTTCACAGCCGTTGCGCCGCCGGTCTGGGCGACGTGCGCGCGGGTCGCCGCGAGGTCGAAGTCGGGCACCTCGCGCTCCTCGATCTGGATCGCGCCTGTCGGACACTCGCCGAGACAGTCGCCCATGCCGTCGCAATACTGCTCCTTCACGAGCCGGGCCTTGCCGTCAATGATCTGGATGGCGCTTTCGGCGCAGGCGATGACGCACTCGCCGCAGCCGTTGCACTTGTCTTCGTCGATCGTGATGATTTTACGTTTCATAGGTCTCCGTGGACCCGCAGGCCCGTTGCTTGCCGGGAGCACTCTACCCCACCCGCGCGGCAGATTCTTGACGCTGGTCAAGAAAGCGGAAGATTCCCGCACCCCGGCCCGCCTCTTTGCGGGCGGGGCTTCCAGCCCCGCGAGCCCAAGCCAAAAGGTGCAGAAGTTGAATGAGGAAAGCCGGAAAGCAGTAAAGAAAACTAGCCGTTCCCGCTTTCCTGCTTTCGCAGTCATCTTTCCGCAGTTGCGCCGGCCGCGTTCTCACGAACGCAGCTACAAAAGAAAAACACCGGCCTGTGCGGTGCGCTTTAGTGCCGCACAAGCTCTGCGGCCACCAGTTCGGCGATGCGTTTGGCGCCAGCTTCGTTGGGATGAATGGCATCGGGAAACCAGCTGCTTTTTCCGAGCAGAGGCGCGTGAAAGTCGATCAGCTTAATGCCCGTCAGCTGTGCGGCTTTTTTGATGCCCGGCATGACGCCGTCGCGGATCACGTCCTCGGTAATTCCGAAATTGCCCGGGAAGGCTGGCGGCGGCAGGCACGCCCACACGCGCGGGTGGTTCGGCAGGGCCTGAAAAGCTTTGATCATCGCCACATAGTCGTCGGTGAATTCACGCTGATGCGCCCGCCAGACCTCTGTCTTGGCGTCGTTGGTGCCCAGCGCAATGATCACCACGTCGGGTTTGCAGTCCAAGGCACTGCTGTAGTCAAAGGCGTCCGCCTTGCGCAACAGGGTGCGGCCCCCGACACCAAAATTGCGCACGTCCCAGCGCTTCCCAAGCAACGTCTGTAAGCGCGCGGGATAGCTTTCCTCCTGGGGCTTATGTGTGCCGACTCCCAGCGTTATGCTGTCGCCAACGCAGGCCACGCGTATCGGATGGCTGGGGGTCGCAGGTGCTGCGGCTCCGCCGGGTAGCGGCAGGATGAGGAGCGCCAGAGCGAGCAGCGCAAGCGGGTATCTAATCGAGTTCATAGGGTGATGCGATCATACGGTGAATTTCTGTTTGTCAGGCAGGCCTGTCGGACCATCCTGCGCGCGCGCTGCCGGAACTGTTTGGTTGCATTATTTTACTGGCGGCCTCAGCCGGCCTGCGCGGCCTCGGAGAGGGTCTTGCGGATGTGCGCGAGGGCCTTGTCGTACTCGGGCGCGCTGACGAGGTAGAAGTGGCAGGCGCGGCCGGTCAGCGTGGCGACTTCGCTCTGCAAAATCTGGTCGAAAGGATTGAGCACGGCGATCAGCAGGTCGGACCCGAGCACGTCGAACACGATGGCGCCCCAGTGGCTCATGAGTTCGAGCGGCAGCAGCGCATGGACGCTGTGCGGGATCTCAAAACTGGAAAGCGAAATGATCGGCAGGCCGGAATCCTTGGAAAGGCGGGCCATCACCTTCTCGATGGTCTTGAAGCTCCGGTCGTGCAGGGCGTGCAGCACGGTGACGGGCACATCGGATTTGCGCGCGGAGACGTCGGTGAGGTCCTGGACGACGCGGGCGTAATCCTCCTGGGCCAACTCGCCGGCCTGGAAGAGGCGCCAGGCGAGGACGAGTTCGGCCTGGATATCGGCCTTGCCGCGGGCGATGGGCAGCGGGGCGACTTCGGCGCTCACGGTGACACTCACCCCGGGGCCCAGCAGGGGTTTGAGCATCTCGGCATAAGGGACCAGAGCAGGGAGGTCCGCGACATGGGTGGCCAGTTTGTCGTGCAGTGCCGCGGCAATGCCGCGCTCGTCTTCCTTGAGCAGCACGCGGATGAGGCGTTCGAGGTACTGGGTGGCCCGCTCCAGGTCGCCCAGGTTGAGATACGCCTCAAAGAGCGCTTCGAGGGCCAACATGTCCTCCGGCATCACTTCCAACAACTTGCGGAAGGCGGTGGTGGCGTCGGCCCACTCGTCGTGCGGCGTTCCCGGCTGCGTGTTATCGGTATTCATGCATATTCTCACCGGCGGCCGTGACGCGGTCGCCGGGGCTGATTATAGCAAATCGCAAGCCAAGGTCGTCAGGATTGTCGGCTGGCATCATTCGTGCTACTTTTACGGCACATCATGGAAAAGGAAGCATCCAGCAGCAAGCTCTACGAAATCTGCCTGCGGCGCCGCGCGGCCAAGCCGGAAGCGCTGCTCGAGGCGCGCGCGGAGGCGGAGCGCACCGGCGGGCGGTTTGAGAAGATTCTGATCGATAAGAATCTCATTTCCGGCACCGACATGGTGCTCGCGCTGGCCGAATACCTGAACATCCCCCCGATCGAACTGCAGCACTTCACCCCCGACCCGCTGCTGATGGACCTGGTGCCGCGCGAGATGTTGCACCGCCACCGCCTGCTGCCGCTCTGCCGCTGCGGCTCGCTGCTGACCGTGGCGATGGGCGACCCGTTCGACATCATCGGCATGGTCAGCCTCCACGACCACACGGGCCTGGATATCGTGCCGGTGGTGGCGCCGGACCGCGAGATCGCCGACCTGCTGCAGCGCTTTACGCGCGAGCCTACGCAACACCTTGAGGACATCCTGCGCGATGTGGCGGAGAACGAGGTCGAGGTCGGCACCGCGACCCGCGACGACGTCAGCCTGGAAGAGATGCTCGAAAGCGCCGAGGAGGCGCCGGTCATCCGCATCGTCAACTCGATCATGGTCGAGGCGCTGCGCAAGCGCGCGAGCGACATCCACATCGAGCCGATGGAGAAGAACGTGCGGCTGCGCTACCGCATCGACGGCATGCTCTACGAGAGCCCCAGCCCGCCGAAGCATTTGCAGGCGGCGATCGCCTCACGCATCAAGATCATGTCCAACCTGAACATCGCCGAGCGCCGCGTCCCTCAGGACGGCCGCTTCAAGATCCGCGCGCTCGGCAAGGAAGTCGATGTGCGCGTGAGCCTCCTGCCCACGATCCACGGCGAAAAGATCGTCATGCGCATCCTGGACAAGTCGACGCTCGCGGCGAACCTCGACGCGCTCCACCTCGACCCCAAGGCGCTGGCCAACCTGCGCTTCGCCCTCGCCCAGCCGCACGGCATGATCCTTGTCACCGGCCCCACCGGCAGCGGCAAGACGACCACGCTGTATTCCGCGCTCCAGGAGCTCAACCAGCCGGACGTCAACATCATCACGGTGGAGGACCCGGTCGAGTACCAGCTCTTCGGCATCAACCAGGTGCAGACGCACGCGGAAATCGGCCTCTCGTTCGCGACCGGCCTGCGCTCGATCCTGCGCCAGGACCCGGACATCGTGCTGATCGGCGAAATCCGCGACGGCGAGACCGCCTCCATCGCCGTGCAGGCGGCGTTGACCGGGCATCTCGTGCTCAGCTCGCTGCACACCAACGACGCCGCCGGCGCCATCTCGCGCCTCGCCTACATGGGGATCGAGCCATTCCTGCTCGCCTCCTCTCTGCTGATGACGCAGGCCCAGCGCCTCTACCGGAAGCTCTGCCCCGCTTGCAAGCAGGCGCAGAAGATCCCGGAAGACCTGCTGCTGGCCAACCACATCGACGCCGCGCCCTACCGCGACGTGACCACCTACCAGGCGCGCGGCTGCCCCAAGTGCAACAACACCGGCTACAAGGGCCGCGCGGCGCTCATGGAAATCCTGATGATCAACGATGGCATCCGCGACCTGATCCTGAAAAATGCCAACGCCGTGCCCATCCGCGCGAAGGCCATCGAGGATGGCATGTTGTCCATGCGCTCCATCGGGCTGCAGCGCGTGGCCGAAGGGACGAGCACGTTCGAGGAAATCCTGCGCAGCACCGGAGGGGAGTAAGGAAACACCATGGCTATCCTGTCCACCACCACCACCGCACCCCGCACGGCCGCCACGTCGTTCGACCTGCGCACCGGCCCCGGCGTCCGCAAGGTCCCCGGCGCCCGCAAGATCGTACTCAAGGAGCTGGCCCCGTTCACCCGCCAGCTCGGCGCGATGCTCAACGCCGGCATGCCGCTGGTGCAGGTGCTCTCCGCCCTCGAGGACCAGACCAGCGACAAGACCTTCAAACAGGTCATCGCCGGGCTGCGCGGCTCCATCGAGGGCGGCGCGATGTTCTCCGAGTCGCTGACCCACTACCCCGCCGTCTTCAACGACCTGTACATCGGCCTCATCCGCGCCGGCGAAAGCGGCGGCATCCTCACCGAGACCGCCGAGCAGATCGCCACCTTCCTGGAATCCTCCGCCAAGCTGCGGCGCAAGGTCAAGTCCGCCATGATGTACCCGATCATCATCCTGATCATGGCCACCATCCTCGCCACGGGCATGATCACCTTCATCGTCCCGGTCTTCGCCGGCATCTACAAGGACTTCGGCGGGCAGCTGCCCGGCCCGACGCGGTTCCTGATGGCCATCAGCGACCTGCTGCGCAGCAACGGCATCATCGTCATCGTCGTCCTCTCCGTGCTGATCGTGGCCTTCCAGCGCTACCGCAAGACCGCGGCCGGCGCCTTCCAGTGGGACCGGTTTTGCCTCAACTTCCCCATCACCGGCGTCCTCGCCCGCAAGATCGCCGTCGGCCGCTTCGCCTCGACCTTCGCCCAGCTGATCCGCTCCGGCGTGCCGATCCTGCGCGCGCTGGAAATTGTCGCCGCCGCCACCGGCAACCTTGTGCTGGGCAAGGTCCTGCTCGACTCGCGCGCCGTCGTCGAGCGCGGCGAACCCCTGTCCAACGCCCTGCGCAACAGCCATGAATTTCCGCCTGTCCTCGTCCACATGCTCTCCGCCGGCGAACGCACAGGCAAGATGGACGAGATGATGAAGCGCATCGCCGACTTCTACGACGACGAGGTGTCCACGCAGCTCGCCGGCCTGACCTCCATGATCGAGCCGCTGCTGATGGTCTTCCTCGGCGTGATCATCGGCGGCATCGTGCTCTGCATGTTCCTCCCGATTTTCAAGATGCACGAACTGGTCAACTTCTGACCCGCGCCGGTTGGTCCAAGGCTTGGAAGGGAAACCCGAGGTTTTTCCAAGCCTTGGAATCCGGGCCGCGCTATCGGTGGTGGATGCCCTGTCTGCGCGCCAACCTTCTGCTGCAAGGATGGGCGGGAGAGCTTCCTGTACGCAGGTAGAGCATGTACTCCCTCGACAACGTGACGTCCGTTGCGCGTTTGTGGAAGCGGCGTTCCCGTTTCGCCAAAGCGCTTCACGGGACAGGCTCGCCGCTTATCCAAGGCGTTGGATCTGCGTAGCGGGACGACTTGTCCCTGCAGTTGCGTCAGCGTGGCGGAGGCGCAGGCTCCGTTTAGGCAGGCTCGCGGGGTTGGAAACCCCGCCCAAAAAAAACCGTGTAGGTTGAGTTCGGTGGCGGGCGCAGCAAGCTGCGCCCCTACGAAAGCGAAACCTCTTCACCTCCGGCTTCTCGTTGCCCTACACCCCGCACTACGATGGTGTCTTCAGTCTGCAATCGTCTAGGCGCCGTTGGCTTCACTCTTAAATTTTAAATCTATAATCATACATCGTAAATCATCCCTCACAGCTCCCGCACCCAGCGCAGGGCGCGGCGGGCGGTGGCGAGCTCGTGGCCGTGGAAGCCGTGGTCGCCGCCGGGCACGGCGAAGAAGTGGAACTTTTCCGAGCGCGTTTTCTCGCGGAGGATCGCACCCATCCGCGGCACGGGCAGGCAGGCGAACTGTTCCTGTGTGCCGAGGAACGCGAGGACCGGGCACCGGATCGAACGGAAGTGCCGCATGGCCCCGTTGTAGTCGAGGAGCTGCGCCTCGACGCTGTGCGGATCGGCGATGCTCAGGAAGCGCTGCGCGGAAAACTTTTCGTAGAGCATCGGCAGCAACGTCTCGCCCCGGCCCTGCCGCACCAGCTCCCGCGCGCGGCGGAGCCAGTAGCCGTATTTGGCGCCGAGGTCGCGGCGGCAGATGGCGAGGTCGTCGGCGGGCGCGGCGAGGACCAGCGCGCATACCGCGGGGTTCTGCCGGCGCGCCTGGTAGAGCGTGATCTTCTGGCAGCCGGTGCTGTGGCCCAACAGGACAAAGCGGCGGTAGCCCAGCGCGCGGCCGGCGGCGAGCGCGGCGTCGATGTCGGCAACGCAATCGATGAAGCGCTCGCAGGCGACATCGCGGTCGCTGCCGCGGTTGTTGAAGGTGAGCGCGTCGCAGCCGTAGCGGCCGCACTCCGTCAGCCAGGCTTTCTTGAGCGCGGAGCGGTAGAAGTTGCCGCCCATGCCGTGGACGATGACGAGCAGGGTCGGGTGCCGGCGGCGGCCGGGAACCCAGAAGGCGTCGAGCGGTTTTCGGGCGCCTTTCGGCAGGAGCGGCAGGAGGGCGCCGCGAATAAATGGGCCTGAATTGCTTTTCATGCTTGAATTGTGACAAGCGAGCCGCTACAAGGCAACCCGCATTTCGCAATCGGCGTACCTGTAGCTCAATTGGATAGAGCATCAGACTACGAATCTGAGGGTTGCAGGTTCAACTCCTGCCAGGTACACCAACGAAAGGCTGGGCCGTCACCATGAAACTCGCACGCGTCATCGCAGTGGCGTTGCTGGCGTTCGTCGGCCTGGAACGGCCGGCGGCGGCGGACTCCGTCCGCAATGGCAACGAACTCGCCCTCAACCTCACCCGCCTCAACGACGAAAAGCGCGCCGACCTCGTCAAGACGCGCATGAACATGATCCACACGTTCCGCTTCCTGAAGATCACGGACAAGTCGGAGCCCGACCCCGAGACCGGCACGATCCGGCTCAAGACCATCGAGCCCAGTTCCGACGCCACGGTGACCTTCCTCATCAGCCGCGGCGCCAAGGTTTCGTATGGCATCGTCCAGAGCCTGAGCACCAACGACGCCATCGCCATCAACGGGCGGCTGGAAAAAGTCAGCAAGGGTCGCCCGCCGGTCCTCGAGCTCGGGCAGACGGTCGTGCAGTTCAAGGACAAGCTGGCGCCGAAGATCGGCCTGGAATTGCGGACGGAAGTGGATCCCACCGCAGCCGACTCGTCGAAGCCCAAGTGAACAACATGCCATCCCTCCCCAGACTGCTCTTCGCCGCCCTCGCCATCTGTTTCGCCTGCGCAACGTCCGCGGACGCGCAGACCGAGACCGACGCCAAGCGCGCGCTGGCCAAGATCTGGCAGCAGCACGTGCGCGCGCCGGCCGAGCACGCGCCGCTGATCCTGGCGGTGCAGCAGATGGCGGCACAACAGGCGGACAGCCCGCTGCTCTCCGTCGCGCGCGGCCTCGGCGCCTGGCACGCCTTCAACGCCGGCCAGACCAACACCGCCCTCCAGTTCCTGACGCCGCTGCTGGCCGACCGCGCCGACCCCATCGGCGTCGAGGCGCGCGTCTTCGCGCAGCGGTGGCTGACCCGCCTCGACCGCGAGCGGGTCCGCACCGGCCTGCAACTCTATTACCGCCGCCATGTCGAATACCCGCCCGCGCTGAGCGCCCTCGCCGAGCTCGCGGTGACCAACCGGCCGCCGACGACCGACCGGTTCGGCCGCGAGTGGAAATATGAGCTGGCGGCGATGAAGCGCCTCGCCAAGCTGCGCGCGCAGCGCTACAACCTGTCGAGCCCCACGCTGGGCCTGGGCGACGACTCCGACCTCGGCGCGATGCTGCGCCGGCCGTACGGCGCCGGGCTGATGCTTTGGCGGACCACGCGGTTCATCGGCGGCGAGGCGGGCGGGGCGGCCAACGTCGAGTTCGCGCGCAATGCCGAGAAGATGGTGCTCTCGGAAGGCGCCAAGCAGTCGGGCGTCACGCTGGTGTATGCGCGCCCGGACCCGCAGGGGCGCGACAGCATGGTCATCATCACCGATGGCGACTACTGGTGGTTGTTCGCGCGCTGAGCCGGCCGGGCCCGGCGCGCCGGAATGAAACATGAAAGAAGGACTGCAAAAATTTTTGTTGCCGAAGGCGCTGCAGAAGCTCTCGGGGCTGACGCTGCAATCGCGCTACGTCGTCGAGGGCAACCTCTCCGGCCGGCACCGCAGCCCGCTGCGCGGCGCGAGCACCGAGTTCGCGGACCACCGCGCCTACATGCCCGGCGACGACCCCAAGCGCCTCGACTGGAAGGTGCTCGGCCGCACCGACCGCTACTTCATCCGCCGCTACGAGGACGAGACCAACCTGCGCGTCTACCTGATCATGGACCGCAGCGCCTCGATGGGCTACGCGCCGATCAACATCAGCAAGTACGAGTATGCGTGTCGCATGGCCGCCGCGGTCGGCTTCGTCGTGGTCAAGGTGCGCGACTCGGTCGGGCTCTACCTCTACTCCGACAAGATCGACGTGCAGATGGGCGCGCGCAATTCCACCCAGCACCTGAACACCGTGCTGCGGGTGCTCGGCCAGCACAAGCCGGCCAACACGACCAACACGGCGCTGGCCCTCCACCAGATCGCCGAGTCCATCCAGAAGCGCGCGCTCGTCATCCTGATGTCCGACCTCTTTGACGATCCCGACGGCATCCTCAAGGCGCTGGCGCATTTCCGCAAGATGCGCCATGACGTGATCCTCTTCCACATCCTCGACCAGACCGAGTTGGACCTCTCCTTCAACCGCCCGGCGGAGTTCATCGACCTGGAGACGAACGAGAAGCTGCTGGTGGACCCGCGCGGCATCGCGCCGAGCTACCGCGAGACGATGAAGGAGTTCCTCGCCAAGTACCAGAGCGCCTGCAACCAGATGAAGATTGACTACCGGCTGGTCAACACCAAGCAGGAGCCGGAGACGTTTCTCAAGGCCTTCCTCGAGGAGCGCAAGCGATGTTCGTAGCCCCCCAATTCCTCTGGGCCACCGGCGCCGCCGTCGTCCCGCTGCTGCTGCACCTGCTGAGCAAGCGCAAGACGGTCCGCATCTATTTCAGCACGCTCCGCTTCCTCAAGCTGGCCCAGAAGCAGTCGTCGCGCCGCATCCGCCTCGAGAACTTCCTGCTCTGGCTGCTGCGCACCCTGCTCATCCTGACGATCGCCTTCGCCTTCGCGATGCCCACCATCAAGAGCGCCGTGCGCGGCTCGCTGTTCACCGGCAGCGCGCGCGATGTCGCCATCGTCTGGGACGAGTCGTTCAGCATGGGCTACGAGTCCAGCCGCGCCAACGTCTGGGAGGAGTCGCGCCTGGCCATCCTCGACCTGCTGGTCAAGAAGGACAAGCAGGACATCGCCCTGGAGAAGGGCGACCGCGCCAGCCTGATCATCGCCGGCGAGGAGCCGTTTGCGCTGATCGCCAAGCCCTCCGCCGAGCTCGACAAGATCGCCACCCTCGTCAAGAACCGCCGGCCCGGCCGGGGCGGGTCCTCCCTGCAGCCCGCGATCCTCAAGGCCATCGAGTCGCTGCGCGAGTCCGGCACCCGCGAGAAGGAACTGATCATCGTCACCGACGGCCAGGCCGTGCCGTGGAACCGACTGGGCCTGGTCCCCGGCGGGAGCGCGACCAACGCCGCCGCCAAGGGCGCCGCCGGCAAGACCGCGGTGACCAACGCGCCCGCCGCTTCCAAGGACTGGCCGCCGCCCGAACTGCTCGACAAGCAGATCCCCGTCTACCTCGCGCTCGTCGGCGTCGCCGCGCCGGAAAACGCCGCGCCGGTCCAGGTGGACGTCTACCCCGCGCTGCTGCGCTCCGACATCCCGGGCCAGGTCTGGGTGCGCGTCGTCGCCAGCGGCCCCGCGCGCGACAGCTCCGTCGTCCTCTACGTGGACGACAAGGAGGTCGGCCGGCAGAACATCAAGCTCGGCAACAACCGCATCGAGGAGACCGCCATCGCGCTGCCGCCGCAGTCCGTGGGCACCCACTTCGCGCGCATCGAGACGCCGCGCGACGGGCTGCCGCTCGACGACACGTTCCACTTCCTGCTCCGCGTGAAGGAAAAATTCCGCGTGCTCTCGGTGGGCACGCCGCAGGACCTGTTCTTCCTCGACCGCGCGCTCAACCCCGGCGGCCGCACGGCCTCGCTGGAGACCCGCTCCGTCACCTCCGACGGCCTGCTGCTGGAGAAGCTCGACGACTTCTCCGCCGTCTTCCTCTGCAACTGCGTCCCCCTGCCCGGCCAGGCGCTGCTGCAGCTTGAGCGCTACGTCCGCGACGGCGGGCTGCTCATCGTCATCCCCGGCGACCGCGGCCAGCCCGCCGACTATGCGAACATCATCAGCCTGCCCGCCAAGCCGGTCAAGGTCGTCGACTTCGCCACCAAGGAGCAGCGCAAGACCCTGCGGCTCGTCAAGCCGCGCGACCCGATCTTCAGCTCGCTCAAGCTCCAGTCCGGCGCCGTTCCCGCCATCGCCATCCAGCGCGCGCTGCGGTGCGAGCCGGTGGACAAGCTCACGGAGGTCCTCGTCTCCGCCGACGCCGACCTGCCGTTCCTCTACAGCCGCAACTTCGGCCGCGGCCGCGTCCTGCTGCTGACCGTCAGCGCCGACCGCGCCTGGAGCACGCTGCCGCTCTCGGCGCTCTTCCTGCCGCTGATGCACCAGATGGTCCTCGCCGGCGCCGGCCAGGGCGAGCCGCCGCTCTCGACGTGGATCAGCCGCGACCTCGAGCTCGGCCCGTTCCTCTCCGAGGCGCCGGAGGGCACCAGCCTGCTCGGCCCCGACCGCGCCACGCTCCCGCTGCGCCGGTTCATCAACAACGGCGTGACCACCCTGCACGTCGAGAACCTCGGCGAGCCCGGCATCTACCGCCTCGCCAAGCCCGGCGCCGAGACCCGGCCCCTGCTCGCCGTCAACGTCCCGCGCGCCGAGTCCGACCTCGCCATGCTCAAGCCCGACGAGATCCGCGGCCGCCTCGGCCTGCCGGACGCCTATATCGTCCAGGGCAAGGACGACCTCGCCAAGGTCGTCAAGGAGCACCGCGTCGGCAACCCGCTCGCCGAACACTGCCTGTGGCTGGCGTTCCTCCTCGCCCTGTTCGAGTGGGGCCTCTCCAACCGCATCAACCGCAAGACCGCCAGCCTGACCTCGCGGATGCTCGTCGAGGCCTCCGGCCGCGTCCACGCCCACACCTGAAGCTGCATCGAGGTCTGGACCCGCACTTTGCGCTTGAGCTCCACGGGATAATTTGAGAACAAATCGCCCCCTTTTACAAAGGATGGCCCCATGTGCGCCTTGCCCAACCGGAAAACCATTTTGGTGGTGGATGATGAAGCGACCCCGCGAGATCTCATCAGCCGGATTTTGAAACAAAACGACTTCGAAGTGCTGGTCGCCGCCAGCGGCGCAGCCGCCATCGAGCTGGTGAGCGCCCATGGCGCCACCATCGACCTGGTGACCCTCGACATCATCATGCCGGAGCTGGGCGGCGAAGAAACTTTTTTGGCGATCCACTACTTGCAGCCCAAACTGCCCTTCCTCATCATTACCGGCGGCGACGAGAACGAAACCGTCCATCGGCTGCTTTTATCGGGATATTGCGCGAAACTTGCCAAACCCTTCACGGTAACGACCTTGATGGATAAAATTCTTTGGATGCTGGTTCAGTATCCGCGCTGAGCCCCAGCCTGCCGTACGCCATACGTGGACGTTGCACATGGTTCTGTAGCCACGGCACGGGCACCCCCGCTATGCGTGCGGCGCGGACACCGCCCCACCCAGCCAGCCGGGCAGCCACGCCGCCCATTCTTGGTGCAGGCGCCAGGCCTGGAAGCTGGATAAAAATAAATCTATATTTCTTCTTGCACAGCAACCCGGAATGTGGGAACACAGCGCACCTTCTGCTGCGTGGCTGGGGTTTGGGGTATGAAACCGGAACCGGTGCAGACTATTTTGGTGGTGGACGATTTCGCCGTCGTGCGTGACATCACGCGGCTGATTCTGGAGCGTAGCGGCTACAGCGTAGTGACCGCCACCAACGGGCGGACCGCCGTCAAGAAGGTCGAAAAGCACGGCGCCGCCCTGGCCCTGGTCCTGTTGGAGATGAACATGCCGGACATGGACGGCGAACTGACCTTGCAAGCCCTCCGCGAACTGCAACCCGATCTGCCCTGCATCGTCTTCACCAGTTTTTGCGAGGACAAGGCGCTCGCCAGGATGCTCCAGTCGGGCCGCTGCTCTTTCCATCCCAAGCCGAGTTCGATGGTCGCGCTGGTCGACAAGGTGCAGGAGATGGTGGACCTGCATCCGCGCGCCGCCGGGTCTTGACGCCAGGGCCGGCCTACCGGCGGCTGAGCTTCATCAGCGTCAGGTCATCCTGCAAATGGATCTGGTTGCCGAACCTCAGGATCTGTTCTTCCATCTGCGCCAGGTTGAGCGTGCTCACCGGGGCCCCCTGCGCCGCCGTCCGCAACAGCTGCTGCAAGCCATCCGAACCCAGTTCCGCGCCGGCCTCGTTGTTCACCTCCAGCGCACCATCGGTCAACAGGAGCAGCGCCGCGCCCGGTTCCAACTGCTGGACGGCTTCCGTGTAGTGCAGGTCGGGCAGCATGCCCAGGGCCGGCTGCTGGTTGGCCAGCACGTCGATGCGCTGGTCCGGATGCAGCAGCAGCGGCGGCGGGTGCCCCGCCAGCACGTAGCGCAGCTCGCCCGTGGCCGCGTTGTAGCTCACGCAGGCTGCCGTGGCAAAATAGCCGGCCTCGCGTGCCAGCACCTGCAGGCAATTATTGATGCGCCCCATAAAGGCCGCCGGATAGCTCAGCTCCTCCCGCCAGTCCTCCCAGAGCGAGCGCAGTTGCATCGTGTAGAGGGCCGAGGCCATGCCGTGGCCCATCACGTCGGCGACCATCACGGTGTAGAGGTCGGGCCCGATCCGCTCCATCCGGTAGAAGTCGCCCCCCACGATCTCGCTGGGCGTGTACCGGATCTCGAGCTCCAACCGCTCGTCGGGGGGCAGCGGACAGAGCAGCATGGCCTCCTGGATCTGGCGCGCCCGCATCAGGTCATCCACCTGCAGGGTCAGGTCGCGAAAGAGTTCGATCCCCGCCACCACCTGCCCCTGTGCGTCGCGGATCGGCGCCACGGTCACCTCCACCGGCACCCGCTCCCCGTTTTTCTTCTGCGCAAAGAGCAGCAGCGCCTCCGCGCTCCGCTGCCCGGTGACCATGCTGCGATGCAGGGGGCAGAATTCCTTGCCGCAGAGCAGGTGTCCATCCTTGTCCGCATGGACGAGCAGGTTGTCGCGGCACGTGCGCCCGACCACCTCCGCGGCGGGCCAGCCCGTGATCCGCTCCGCGGCCTCGTTCCAGAACAGGATGCGGCGTTCGGTATCGGTCACGTACACCCCGTCGGCCAGAGCGTTGAGGGTTTCGAGCACCCCGAGCTTGCCCAGGTCGAGCGCGGTCCAAGGGAGCATGGCTGAATCCGGCATGGTTTTGTTCCTCGCCAGACAGCTTAACGCGCCGGGCGCCTCCGCGTCAAAGCCGAAGCGGCGGCCCGGCGCACGGATTTCGCTTGTGCCCCGCAGGGGAATGTGGGAACTAAACGCGCAGAGTATAGGTGTATGAGTGCCACAACGCCCAACTTGATTCTCGTGGTCGATGACGAGGACGCGCCGCGGTCCCTGATCGCGCGCTTCCTGGGCCAGAACGGCTACGCGGTGGCGACGGCCGCCAGCGGGGCCGCCGCGCTCGAGTTCGTCCGCACCCGCGGGGCGGAGCTGGCCCTGGTGGTGCTCGACATGACGATGCCGGGCATGGATGGCGCCCAGACCTACGCCGCCGTCCGCGACCTCCAAGCCGATCTGCATGTGCTGATTTTCTCCGGCGGCTGCGAGCAGGCGACCTTGCAGCGGCTGCTGGCTACCGGCGGCTGCAGCTTTTTGAACAAGCCCTGCGCGCTGGCGGTGCTCCTGGCCAAAGTCAACGCCCTGGTGGCCCGCCATCCGCGCCGGCCGCCGGCCGCCTGAGTCCCGCGGCGGCGGCGGGGCGGGACGAAACACCGGCGCCCGGCTGCGGAGGGCGGGAAAAGTCACGTCCTGTTGTGTCCTCTGAAAGGCTGTTTATGAACGAGCCGCAGGCTCCGAAAATTCTGGTGGTCGACGGCGAGGACCACACGCGCGACATCTGCTGCCTCGGCCTGCGGCAGGCGGGCTTCGCGGTGGTGACCGCGGCCAGCGCTGCCGAGGCGCTGGAGCAGGTCCGCGTCCACGGCGCGGGCCTCTCCCTGGTGCTGCTCGAGTTGAATCTGCCGGACATGGAGGGCGAGGCGTCGTTCGGCGCGCTGCTCCGCCTGCAGCCCGACCTGCATTTTCTGCTGTTCACGGCCGGCGGCGATCCCGACGCGGTGCAGCGCATGGTCGAGACGGGCCATGCCGTCTACCTGGGCAAGCCCTGCGCCCTGGCGGTGCTGCAGGAGGAAGTCCTGTGGCACGCCTCCCTGCATCCCCGCCCCACCCCGGGCTGAATTACGCACGACCCGCTCGATGAGAGATCGGCGCGAGGCGCTTAGCGCAGCTGGCGCGGATTGACCTCCAGCAAGGATGTGACCCCAGCCAGCCGTTCAGGCTTCGAGTCTGCACTCGAAGGAATTTGCATATATCGTCGAAACCTTATGGGTTCGCGGATTTTTACTTTCACGGTCGTTCCGCTGCAAAACATATCGCTGGCGGAGCTGTACTCTCTTTCCCTGCAGGGTGCACCCTCCTTGCTTTTCCTGGCCGTGGACCAGACGCTGCCCACAGGGCGGCGCGCGGGCTGCACCAGGCCGAGAAAATATTTTTTGACAGCTTTCGTTTTTGTGTTTTATTAAGCGTTGGAAATTTGAAAAGTTCGGTAAGTGCAAGGAGTAGGAGGTTGGAAATGAACCCGGACGGATTGAAAGGCCAGACTGCCGATCAAGGCATGGGCTCACCGCGCCGGGGTTCTCGGGAAACTCTGCTGGCTTCAAGGACCAGCGACCCGTGGCTTCAGGGACCTCATCCTCGCCGGCTTATCTAGGCGGTCACGCAGTGGCCGTCGGTTTCGCAGTCGGCCGCAGGCTGGCGCGATCGGGAGGAGAAGTCCTTGAGGATATCGCGGGTGTAGTTCGCCGTTGGACAAGGAGGTCGGTTGGTCTTCTAGCTTGCTTCGCGCAGGGATCGGAGGCGCATATGAAGACAGGTATGTCGCGGACCTTTCTGGTCGCATATCCGGTCGCAGTCGCCCTGCTGGGCGCGCTCTGTGTGTGGGCCGTATCCTTCACCGCCTATGAGGAGGGCTGGCCGGACAGCCACAACCTGCCCACCCGGGCGGTCTTGCGCCTGGGCGATCTGACCCAGGTGACCAACGCCTGGTTCATCACGCCCGCGCCCACGTGGTTTCTGGGCGCCGAACAGGCCGGCGGACTGTGGACATGCAACGGCTGGCAGGTGCCCGGTACAGCCGCCGCCGATACAGGAGTGCTGTTCCTCGATCTGGATCGCGCCAACCTGACCAACGACTTGCGCCTGCGGCTCGACCTCTACGGCTCCGCGGGCGCCTCCCTCTTCACGGATCTGCTCGACAACCACGATGTCGTGCTGGTCCGCAACCTCTATGGCAACCTGCTCACCAGTTCCAATGGCCCGGTCACCCGCCTGTATACCATCCCTCTCGCGGTCCACCCCGAAGCCGTCAGCATTGCACTCTGGCGGGGTACCGGCACGGTGTTGATTTCCAAAGCCACCCTGTATGTGGATCAGGACGGTGATGGTCTCGACGCTGAGCAGGAGGACCTGTTGGGCACGTCGGATCTCAAGGCCGACACCGACAGCGATGGCTTGCCCGACCTGTGGGAAGTGCTCAACGGTCTCAACCCGCTGGATCCTGCCGATAAAAACAGCGACTACGACCGCGACGGGGCGACCGCGGCCGAGGAGCACCTGCGCGGCACCAGTGCCAACGTACCCGACAGCATCGCGGGCAAAGTGCTGTATGAACGATGGCACAACATCGCTGGCAGCGCGGTCATCAACCTGTCCACCAACCTGCATTTTCTGCTGGATCCTCCGGACGTGGTGAAACTGCTCAGCACGCCCGAGGCGCCGGCCAACGTCGCCGATAATTATGGCGCGCGGTTGCGCGCCTGGCTTTTGCCGCCGAGCAACGGCGTCTATCAACTCGCCATCGCCGCTGACGATACGGCGGAACTCTGGATCAGTACCAACGGCTGGCCGGCCTGCCGGATGCTGGCGGCGCGCGTACCGTCGTATGGAGGCGTACGCAACTTCACCAATAATGCCGCCCAACTGTCAGCCCCCCTGACCTTGAGCACAAACCAACGCTGCTATGTCGAACTCCGGTTCAAGGAAGGCGTCGGCGGCGACCATGCCGAGCTGGGCTGGAAGCCCCTGGGGGCCAGCACTTGCGCCGTCATTCCCGGCGCCAACTTCTGCTCCTATGCCCGTATGCCCGAGGACACTGATGACGACGGCCTGCCGGATACGCTGGAAAATGCGCACGGCTTGAATCCGAACGATGCGCGCGACGGCTGGTGGGATAGCGACGGCGATGGTGTGCCGAACAATGTGGAATACGCGTTGGGGCGCGATCCTTTCACGGCGGAAAGCTCAGCAGGCACGTTGCTCTATGAACGTTGGAACAACCTCCCCGGCTCCGCACTGACCAACTTCACCGGCAGCCCGCGCTTCTATGCGCCGCCGAACGTGGTGCAACTGCTGACCAACGCATCCGCGCCGGCCAACGTGGGCGACAACTACGGGGCCCGCCTGCGCAGCACCTTGACCGCACCGGTCAGCGGCGACTACCGGTTCTATCTCAGTTCCGACGATGCCAGCGAGTTGTGGCTCGGCACCGATGCCAACCCCTGCACTCGCCGCCGGATCGCGTACCTGAACTCCTGCGTCGGGCGAAACGTCTGGACGCAGCAGACCAGCCAGGCCTCGGCGCTTATCCATCTGGAGGCCGGCTGCCGTTATTACTTCGAGGCGCGCCTCAAGGAAGGCACCGGTTCGGACTTTGTGGATGTGGCCTGGCTGCGACCCGACGCTGCCGCGCGCGAAATCATCCCCGGCGCCAACTTCGCAAGCTATGCGCGCAGCCCCGGCGATGCCGATGGCGACGGCCTGTCCGATGCGTGGGAATTAGCACACGGGCTGAACCCGGCCGACGAGAATGACGGCTTCAATGATAACGACCGCGATGGCATTTCCAACTACGCGGAATATGTGCTGGGCCGCGATCCTTCCGTCGCAGAAAGCACTGCGGGCACGGTGTTCTACGAGCGATGGAACAACCTGCCGGGCGCCGCGCTGACCAACTTCACGGCCAGCCCGCGGTTCTATACCTTGCCCGACGTGGTGCAACTGCTGACAAATGCGGCGGCGCCAGCCAATGTGGCCGACAACTACGGCGCCCGCCTGCGCGGCACCTTGATCGCACCGGTCACCGGCGCCTACCGTTTCTATCTCGCCTGTGATGACACGGGCGAACTCTGGCTGGGCACTGGCCCCGGTTTCGGCACCCGCCAGCGTATCGCCTATCAGAACTCCTGCGTCGGGCGGAATGTGTGGATGCAGCAGGCCAGCCAAGCCTCGGCCTTCATCAGCCTGACGGCGGGCCAAAGTTATTATTTCGAGGTGCGCTTCAAGGAAAACGTTGGCTCGGATTTTGCCGACGTGGCGTGGCTGCGCCCTGACCGTGCTGCCTTGGAACTGATACCCGGCGCCAACTTCACAAGCTTCGCTCGCAATCCCGACGACCTCGACGGCGACGGTCTGTCCGACGCCTGGGAGCTGGCTCATGGGTTTAATCCGCACAACGAAAGCGATGCCCTGCTGGACTACGATTATGATGGTCTGAATAACGGCACGGAGGTCGCGCTCGGCCGCAATCCTTTGGTCCCCGAGGCACCGGTCAACAGCCTGACCTACGAACGCTGGAATGGCATCGCCGGGAACGCGGTGGCCGACCTGCTGGCCAGCCCGAAGTTTTATCAGCACCCCGACCAGATCGCCTACCTGCCCGCGGCCGAGTTCACCAACAACATCGGCGCGGTCTTCGGCGCGCGCCTCCGCGGCTGGCTCAAGCCGCCGGTGTCCGGCCTCTACCGGTTCTGGATCGCCTCCGATGACAACAGCGAACTGTGGCTCGGAACGGGCGAACAGCGCGGCAGCCGCCAGCTCATCGCCTGCCTCCGCAGTTGTACCAGCCGCTACAACTGGACAGCCGCCGGCGAGCAGGCCTCGGCCGCCAGCGTGCTGGAGGCCGGCCGGCGCTATTACTTCGAGGTGCTGCACAAGGACGGTGGCGGCGATAACCATGTCGAAGTCGCCTGGCAGCGGCCGGACAGATCGCAGAAGGAAATCATCCCCGGCATGTGCTTCGATGCGTATCTCCGCGACATGAGCGATCGCGATGAAGATGGCCTCCCCGACAGCTGGGAACGCGCGCACGGCTTCGATCCCGAGACCGGCTACGACGCCTTGCTGGACAACGATGGCGACGGCCTCAACAACCTGCAGGAGTATCTCGCGGGCACCGATCCCTTTACCGCCGACGCCAACACCGTGAGCACCATCCTGCTCACACTCGGCGGTGCCAGCGCGGTCGCCACGCATGGCTTGTGGCAGAGCGATATCAACGCCCTCTACGCACTGGAAGGCCAGGGCTGGGTCGAATACACCCTCAACTTCCCCAGCGAGGGCCGCTATGTGCTTGAGGTGGCTGCGCGCGATCGCAATCCCCTGAGTCGCTTCAAGACCTTCAACATCGCCGTCAGCGTGGACGGTGCCCCTGCAGGAATGCAGCCGCTGTTCTGCTCCGGCCCGCAAAACTCCTGTCGCGGACTCTTCTTCCTGCCGCGACTCGCGGCAGGCGCGCACACCGTGCGTGTGCAGTGGATCAACTCCGACCTCGACAACGCCCTGTTCCAGCTTGACCAGCTGCGCCTGTTCAGCGTCACCGGGCCGGATGGCGACGGCGATGGCGTGCCGGACTGGCTGCTGGCTCCGGAACAGGCGCTGTTCCAGGTGGCGCAGACCGGCGCCACCAGTTTCACCTCCCCGCTCTGCCTCGAAGGCTCGGCCCTGTTCCCCAAGCTGGTACGCGTGGCGAGTTCCGCGACGGCCGCTGATACGCCGGTCCAAGCGGGCGTGGATGCGCACTGGTTCGCCAATGTCGCGCTCGCGGCCGACCTGCCGACCTGGATCATCACCACGGACTCCAACACCCTCCAGCAGACGACCAACACCATCGTCTGGCAGGCGTGGGACCTGCTCAACGCGACGACGAATGCGCTGACGCTCCGCAAGGGTGACGCCCTGTTGCTGGCGGCGGGACTGGTCAACGCCGGCGCGGAGCAGTTCACAGTGGCCGTTCCGGGTGTGACGAACTTCCCGTTACGCGCCGGCGCAAAGCAACCGCTCCCGTTCACGCTGGCCGGAACGTATACGGTCCAGCTCTTCTATGACGGCGCACTCCTGAGCAATGCGACGTTGCAGGTGAAAGTGGTCGAAGCGGCCTTCAACGGCAGTCCGGCCTGCATGGTCGGCCACGTGCGCCCCTGGAGCTGTCCGGGCATACCGTCGGAGGCCGTGATCGAACACGATGCCGCCCTGCAACTCACGGCAGCACCGCGCACCGGCGGCGGGTTGGATTTCCAACTCGCGACCATGGCCCCGCGTCCATTGCGCGTGCTCGCGCGGCTCGGCGCGACCGGCCCGGTGCTGGCCACCGGCTCGGTCAACGGCTTCGACATCGATCTGGTCGCAGCCGAGCGCGTGGCGATCGTGGCCACGTTCGCCGACGGCAGCGAAGTGCTCGAGCAGCGCATCGTGGTTACCAGCGTCCCGCCGGGCCTGAAACTCAAGTTCCACATCTCCTTGGGCGGCGTGACGTTCGAGGATGGCACGGTGGACAAGACGTTGACGGCGGCAGATTTCGCCAACAGCAACGAATATCGCCTGCGCTATATCAAAGGCATCAACGCGCGCAAGGAATCCGTCTGCCATACCACGGCGATTTTCGACGGCAATGTGGCGATCGATCAGTGAGGCGCGGTCCGTGTTGCCAGGAAAAGTGATTGCGGATGCAGTCGGGAGCTGACTTGTTCGGAGGAAGCGTACGAGGAGGCCGTGAGCGTCGGGGAAGGAGGTCAATATGCAGCCGAGTTTGAAACAGGGATGGTGGACCGTGGCACTGGTCACCCTGGGATTGGGCGGGCCAACGGTCTGGGGCGAGAATAACTACGGAGCGCAGGACGGCACTTCCTGCTTCAAGGAGTGCCGGGGTGATAAGGAGTGCGAGGATTGCTGCGATTGCGACGAAGGCGAGAGCGACAATCAAAGCCTCTATATCCGCATCGGTCTCGGACAGATGCTGCGTTCCGGCCAGCTCAATCCCGGGAAGCTGTTCATCCATCGCGAACAGCCCGATGCGACGATCTTCTCCCCCGCCGGCTTGTCCTATTCCCAAGGTTCCAAACTGGCCACGGCATCCTCGGCCACCAATGCCTCCGGCGGGCCGAGCACTGTGACGATTATCTACAGCGCCCAGGCAGCCATCGAGTTCGCCTTTGCCACCAACAGCGCCCTCGGTGTGCCGACCGGCAGATATGCCACATGGAAACTGCGAGTGCAAATGGTGGACTCCAACGGCCTGGCGGTCGTGAAAAGCCCGGCCTATTTTGACGTGATTAATTCCGACGGCAGCAAGGATCGCGTGGTCGCCTCCGGCCCCAATAAGGGCCAATTGGTGGGGTCCTTCACCACGCGTGGCCGTGTCAACACGCTGGCGGCGAGCGGCATTGACGTGGTGACCAGCGGCAATGGCGTTTTGCGGCAGGTGCGCACACCTCAATATTTCGCGGATATCGTCGCCTACACCAACCAACCGGGTTACGAAATTCGTTTGTATGTACCGGGCCAGCTCGGCAGCAAGAGCAATGGGGCCTACACCGTTTCCGGCGCGCCGGTCTGTACTTGGAAGGTCGAAAAACCGGACGCCTCCAGCAACGACAAGGTGCGTGTGACCAAGCAGGATGCGGGTTGTTTGAGGATCTATGATTACACCTATAGCGATTACACCAAATGCTGGTCCCTGGTGGCCGGCGGCGGCCTGAAACGGGTGACGAAAAACACGCTGTGGGATGACAAGCATATCGTGCGTATGAACACCAAAGAAACCCGGGGCACAGGCGATCCCCAGACACATAAAACCGTCGAGGTCTGGCAAACCTTCGGTTGGGGCGAAGGGCTGGTTACCAATGTCGTGGATCCGGATGGCGCCGCCCTGTTGACCGCCAAGACCTTTTTCAACACCGCTGCTGATGTGGGCCGCTATGGCAAAGTGGCGACCGTCGTCAACTCCGACGGCTCGTGGGCGAAATATGACTACGACGCACAGGGTCGCCAAACGCTCGAGTTGAGCTCCTGGAAGGACGTCTCGCTCTCGTCCGCCTCGGCGGCGAATGCGCGGGCGCGGACGCTGGACTACACACCGCTCGATCCTGCGGACGTCCTGGGGTTCAACGACCTGCGGCCCCGTACCGAGTCGGAGAGCATCGCCGGCACGGCGGTGGGGCAAACATTTCATGTCTATAAAACGGTCGGAGGCCAAACCGTGGAGGTCGAGGAACGCGCGGCCCCTGGCGCGGGCTTCGGCGCGGCGGGCAACCAGCGCGTGACGCGCACCTTCTACCCGGGCAACGACAGCTTCCGCGCCGGCCTGCTGGCGACGGCGCAATATTCCGATGGCCGGCAGGACACCTGCGATTATGAGCCCGGCTTCTATTCCGGTGGCACGACCAGTCCCGGCGTCTTCGCGGCCGGCGCAGGCAGTTTCACCCGGGAAACGGTGGTCCACGGTACGGTGACCAGTCCTCAGGGCATCGCCAACCTGACAACCAAGGACGTGGTCATCAAGGATCCACAGGGCAACACCGTTCTCAAGGAAACCTCCGTGTGCACTGGCGGGGGCTATGCACGGATGGGCTGGACCATGCAGTGCTACGACGAGACCGGCAACCTGATCAGGAAACTTTTCTCCAATGGCACGCAAGTATCCGCGCGGTGGGCGGGGAGCACGAAACTCTCCGAGGTGGATACTCGCGGCATCCAAACCGACTACGGCTATGATGCCCTGGGCCGTGTGGTGGCGCGGACCAAGAAGGGCGCGCCCGCCTACGGCGGCTACGCGATGCAGGACGATGTGACGACCACGGTGACGCTGGATGCCGTCGGCCAGACGCTCGCGGAAACGGTCGCAGCAGGTGGCTTGATGCAGGGCACAAGCCGCGCACTCGATGGCGCAGGACGCGTGACGAGGGCGACGGATGCCGCCGGCTTGGTCACGACCACGACCTACGCCAACAACGGGCGCACGGTGGCCGTGGTGCGACCGGGCGGCGCCACCGTGGTCACGGATAACTATCTCGATGGCCGAACCCGCAGCATCGGCGGCACCGGAGTCATCGCCAGTTTCTACGATAGCGGCGTCAACGGCGACGGGACGCAGTGGACCTGCGTATATTCCGGACCGGCGGGCGCCAACTCGCCGGTGTGGGAAAGGACCACCACGGACGCGTTCGGTCGCATGCTCAAGAGCGAGAAGCCGGCCTTCGGTGGTGGCACGTTGACGACCCTGAACACGTACAACGCGAAGGGCGAATTGGTCGCCACCCAGACCGCGCCCATGCCGGCTGCGCGGTATGTCTATGACGAGGTGGGCAACGTAATGCTTTCCGGGCTGGACGCGGATGGCAGTGGCGCCCTGGATGTCGGCGGCACGGACCGCGTGACCGGCAGCGCCACCCGCTATGTACAGGCGGATGACAAGTGGTGGCAGGAGACCACCCAAGTGGTTTATCCGGTCAACGGCTCGGGCAACGGCGTCACGGTGAGCCGGCGCCGGTCCGATGTGGGTGGCTCCGGCTGCGGCTGCGCGGCGCAGGAGGTGGTGGAGCGTGACGTATTCGGCAAGGAGACGCGCAGCACGGTGGACATCACGCCGGGCCTGAAGTTGGAACGGCGCATCGTGAAATATCCCGACTCCACAGTCAGCGCGACCGATGTGCGCTACAACGGATTGTTGGTCAGCCGCACCAGCAAGACCGGCGTGACGGTGAGTTACACCAGCGACTCGCTCGGCCGACAAACGGCGCAGATGCAGGTTTCTGCTGGAGGTGCCCGCTCGGTCGGCACGCGGACACAGTATGACGCCCGTGGTTGGGTCGATGCTGAGACCGACGCCGCCGGCAACAAATCGGAGTTTCTCCATGACGAAGCGACCGGCCGCCAACTCGCCGTCAAAGACGCCCTCGGACAGACGGTGAACACGGAGTACAACGTGCTGGGCCGTCCCACGCGCGTGTGGGGCGCGACCTATCCGGTGGCCTACGAGTACGATGCCTTCGGGCGCATGACGGTGCTGAAGACCTACCGACAGGAAGGCGGTGCTCCGGATGTGACGATGTGGATTTATGACCCGGCGACAGGCCTGCTGCTGCGCAAGCTCTACGCCGACGGCAACGGCCCGACCTATGCTTATGATGCCCAAGGCCGGCTCACCCAACGGGTCTGGGCGCGGAAGACCGCCGATAACAGGCCCCTGACGACCGACTACACCTATGACACGCTCGGCCAGTTGACGGCCGTGCGTTACTCCGACGCCACGCCGGCCGTCTCCTTCGCTTACGACCGCCTCGGCCGGCAGACCCAGGCCATCACCGCCGGGATCAGCACCAATACCTTCGCCTATGACGCCGCCACGCTATCCCTGACCTACGAGTCTCAAGTTTCAGGTTTCAGGTCTCAGGTTTTGGATCGCTCGTATGACGCGCTCGGTCGTCCTGCCGGTATTTCGTTCGGGCCTGATTACTCCGTCACCTATGGCTACGACACCTTCGGCCGCTTCTCTTCCGTCGCTTCTTCTGTGCAATCCCTGTCATCCGTGGCTTCATATTCTTATGTCGCGGGTTCTGACCTTCTGGCACAAATGACCAATGACAAAGGACAAAAGACTGTTCGTGGCTACGAATCCCACCGCGATCTGATCACCTCCGTGGACAACACGTTCGGAGGCAAACCGATCTCGCGCTTCGACTACGCCAACGACGCCCTCGGCCGCCGGACACAGCGCATTGATTCTGCTTCCCTCACCAACGTCTTCGGCTACAATATCCGTAGTGAAGTGACGAGCGCGGTTATGGGCGGGAACAACTACAGTTATCAGTACGACGCGATCGGCAACCGCCAGACCGCCACGTCGAACGGCTTGGTCTCGACCTACACGGCCAACAACCTGAACCAGTACACGGTCATTGCCCATCCGTCGGATTTGTCCAATCCGACCTATGACCTGGACGGCAACATGACCACCAACGGCGTCTGGGCCTACGCCTGGGACGCCGAAAACCGCCTCATCGCCGTCGCCTCCAACAACCTGACCGTGGTCCAGAACCTCTACGACCATCAATCCCGCCGCATCGCCAAGTTCACCAGCGCCGCAACCAACGCCTTTGCGTACGACGGCTGGAATCTCATTATTGAAACTCTCTTTTCAGGCTTCACATCGCAAGTTTCAGCTTACGTCTGGGGTTTGGATTTGAGCGGCACCCTCCAAGGCGCCGGCGGCGTCGGCGGCCTGCTCACCGTCACTCACGCTGGAAATCCCGCCGCAGCACACTTCTTCTGCTACGATGCCAACGGCAACGTTACCGACCTCGCTGACAGTTATGGAGCAATCGCCGCTCACTATGAATATGACACCTTCGGCAGCATCAAAGCTAAAATTGGCGACTGGGCCACCAAGAACCATTTCCAATTCTCGAATAAGTATCTAGATATAGAATCAGGTTATCACTATTGCGGATATAGATTCTATGCCCCCAATTGCGGCCGATGGCTTTCTAGAGACCCAATGGGCGAGGCCGGAGGAATTCCACTTTATGTCTATTGTGCAAATGAATCACTCGATCACTGGGATTATCTTGGCAAATGGAAAGATCACGATGTTTTAACGATAATTGCATGGAAACTAGCTCTAAAGTTCATGCCTGAAAGCTTTAACAGCAAATGCCCCAATACCATCCTGAAAAAACTAATCGCAGCCAACAAAAGCGTAGATAGCGAAGATAAATGGAACGATAATCATTGGCACTTTAATAGAAACACCGGTGAATGCGCTGAATGCGCTATCAAGCGTTACACGGAACTTCTGCAAGATAATTGGAAGGAAATGATTGCCTTGATGGAATCGCCAAGTAAAAACAACTGTGATGACGCTTTGAACCACCTGGGTTGGTTGTCTCATGCTTGGCAAGATTATTATGCGCACGCTATAGCAATGAATAGTGACGGGTGGACTGATATTGGGAAAATTACGGGCGCGCCAGATGAACTTGATACAGGCGTAAAGCCATCTAGTTGGGATAACTGGTGGTGGTCAACAGGCGAACATGGTGGACTCTTCGGGGGGTTGACTGGAAACTGGTACGATGATCCTGCCTTTCGTGCTCCTGACACTAAACCGAGGCGCGATGGGGCTATATTATTTACTCTTTATGAGTTCGACAAAATATTGCCGGAGTGGTGGAGTAAGTGTCATTGTGAGGCCTGTAAGTAATGAAAAATATATTTACCATATCTCTTATTATATTGGTATTTTTGATAAGCTCTAGCTGTAGCACTACTAACGACTCTACAACAGAAGGAGACATCAAAGTTATTAAGCGACTGGTGAGTGATATATCTAGTAACGAGCCTATTTATGTCGGAATCATACGATCGGCAGATAATGCCATTACTGAAAAGCGCAATAATGATACCGTTGGCGTGAGGTCGGAGGTTAGGATTGCCCTGAAAAAACTAGGCTATAACGTCACATATTCGGAAAACAATGTCTTTCTTGCAGTTGATTTAACAAAATCAATGGGGCTACCACGTATAGGTCGTAATTCTTATCTGCACTTGAAGTATCTAGGGGTTTTGAATCTTAAGCTAATTGATGCAAAACATGATCATGTTCTCAGTGAAGTCGAATACCGGCGGCCGTGGACTGCATTACCACCCAACGACCTTGAGATGAATATGATTCAGATGCTAATGAGTAACGCGCCTCAGTGATGAATTAATCGCACGTGAGCATGCTACAGGCTTCTCGCTCACAGAACCCTTGATTATTATGGTGAAGGACTCGCAGTTGGAGTCGACTGAAATAAAATGTAAAAAAGTCCAGATTTAGAATCATGCCAGACTGTAATAAATGAAGCAATTATGCGCTCCATAGCTCCACTTGGATTAGGGGTGAACGGCTACCTAGCTCTATTTTGCCAGGCGGTTATTGTAACCGTCATCGGCCTCAAGTGGAACACCCTCGGATGGGAGTGTGCCTTCTTATGCCAGTCGAGCAGATGCTTTATTCTCAGATATTGCACGCCATGGATCGGCATCTATGGTAATTGGTATTTTGAAAAGGACGCCATTTCCATGCTGGGCTGGCTCGACACCGCAGTCTGGGTGCTGCTGACCGTTTACGTGGCGCTGGCAGGGCCATCTCGGCCTCAACGCCCTGAAAACAGCTTAGCCATTGAAACATCAACTTTGAAGTGATGCGATGAATATTGTCAGGTCCATTGCCCTAGGTGTTGGCCTCGTGATGGCGGCTGTGTTCTTCTTGAACATGCGCCCGTCAACGACCCGTCCGACAGCGCCGCAGGCCAGGCCTGGGCCTCCCTCCCTGCCAGCTGGCGCCGGTGCAGCGTCTGGCGTTCATGCGCTTCCCAAGCCGCAGCTTGATGCGATCCCGCCGCGGCTCGTCGTCGTCCTGGGCCAGGAGGACGGCGTCAGCTTCAATGCCCGCTATGCGGCGCTGAAGCAGCTCCAGCCACCGCTGGCGGGCGACGAGGTACAGGCGCTCTATGCACAGCTCTACCGCCATCGGGGTGAGGATCCGCTGCCGGAAGACGACCTCCACGCTTTCAAGAACGAGGTGGCCAACGCACTGCTCCGGCAACAGCCGCTGCTGGAGGAATTGCCACGTCATCTGCTCCAGCAATACGCCGACGAGCGGCAGGGCGAGGTCTGGCGCGACTACTGTCTCCAGCACCTCGGCGCACTCTATCAGCGCGCCGATCTAACCGTACGTCGTGCCATCGCCAATCTGCTCTGGAAAGCCACCGGACAGAAGGACGGCACCCACGCCGGCACCGCCCTGCTCGCCCTGGAACGCAACGTCCGACAGGCGGAGATCCCGCGCGAGCGCCTCGCCGCCCGGGCCCTCTCCATCGCGCAAGACGAAGCTTACGCGCCCGAGCCGCGCGCCACGGCGCTGCAGGTCTGCGTGCTGCTGGACGAGCGCCGCGCCCTGCCGCCGACGCGCCGGCTGGCACAGGCGGAAACGCCGACCATCCTGCGCGTCTCCGCCCTCGGCGCCCTCGGCCGACTCGGCGACGCCGCCGATCTCGCCCTCCTCGCTCCCCTCGCCCGCGACCCGGACATGCGCCTGCGCCAGGCCGCGGAGGCCGCGTGCCGGCGGCTTTCGGCGCCCGACGGGTTATAAGGTAAAGAGCCAGCATGAATTTCGCTTTCCACTCCCGCGTCTTCGGCTACACTACCGGTAGTTGATTGACAGGTGCGGTTATGGGAGGGAACACCTACAGTTATCAGTACGACGCGATCGGCAACCGCCAGACCGCCGCGTCGAACGGCCTGGTATCGACCTACACGGCCAACAACCTGAACCAGTACACGGTCATTGCCAATCCTTCCGATTCGTCGAATCCGGCCTATGAACCTGGACGGCAACATGACCACCAACGGCGTCTGGGCCTACGCCTGGGACGCCGAGAACCGCCTCATTACCTTGGTTGGATTCGTAAACCTTCCCTCTTTAGTATTAATTGCGGGGGAAAGTGGTCAAGTGATCATTTATTCACATTTTAACTGCAAAACGTGATGATCCCATGAATGTTATATATACAGCTATGCTTTTCTCCATATTGATATTCACGGCTTCAGTCTCCGGATGCACCAGTCATGATATAATAATAGCTAAACATGATAAAGTTGATATTCATGCTTATACAGCCGCTTATATTAAAGTTCAGGCTGTTGACTCTAGTGGAGGAGTTGATTTGGCCGAAAAGCTTGGGCGAGCTTTTCTTGATGATGCGATAATCAATGTTGTTCGCTCTCTGGGTATTGCCCGTTCTGTTCAGGATGATACTAGTGACTTGAAAATAGAATGCAAATATCGATATGGCTGGTCTTTGCCGGAAATGGGCAGACATCACGAACTGATATTCTCATCGTTTAGCTACGTAAGGATCCAGCTTATTGAAACGATGAACAACCGTATTGTCGGCGAGGTTGACTATCGGCGCGCTCGTCTTGGACATAATGCGGCCGGCTTCATTTATGAAATGTTTAGTAACTTGCTAGGGGAAAAGATTACCCCGTTTAGGGGCATGATGGTTCCGGACTTGGGTGCGTCCTCTGATGACTGAGCGTTTTCACGATGGCTTCTGGTAATGGTAATATAATATGAAAAAACAAGAACGAGTTGAATTACGTGAGATATTGATCGCTTTACTTATCTCTAAATTAATATTGATTACGATGGCCATACTAGTGGTCCCATATGAAATATGGAATAAAGGAACTATTGAGCATGTTGTAGCATGTTTTTCTATCGCAATTGTGATAGAGATAAGCGGCATCAAGCGTGCAATCTTAAGAGCGTCCAAGCAAGGTCCAGTTAAGGATGGGCAGGCGGCAGGGTCAGACCTTGAAAAGTGAATGATGCATCGCAAACATAGGCGATAGGTTCTCCCAAGGCTTGGTCCTAAAGTGTCCTGACGGTTGTAATATGGGGGAAACGACTGTTGATCGTGCGCCGGTGACGTTTCAATGCGGGTGATCCGATTAAGTTTCGTTGGCCCATAGCGTTTGTTGTCTCCATGCCACTGGGGGCAGCGCTCTTCCACGCGCTTCGCCAGGACTCTACCAGCCATACGCCGAAATCGGCAAAAGTACTGCCGCCTAAACTGCCGACCGTCGCTGCCGCAAGTTCCGTCATGCGCACCATTGCCAAGCCTCAGTTCGACTCCATTCCGCTGCGGCTCGGCACCTTCCTGGGTCAGGAGGACAGAATCAGCTTCAATGCCCGCTACGCGGCGCTGAAAAAACTGCTGCCGCCGCTGGCGGGTGACGAGGTGCTGGCGCTCTATGCGCTGCACTACCGCCATGGCGGCGAGGATCTGCTGCCGGAAGACGCGCCTCGCGCCTTCAAGCGGAACACGAACCTCGTCCTTCCGCATCGTCGATCAGTTTGCCTGCGGCTGCAGCAACTCATGTTTTCGCTCACTTGCACTCCCCCGGCGCGGCGGACCGGACTTCGATTTCGCTGAGCATGGTCCAGCCGCGGCCCGGAGGCAGGTCGACCCGCACCTGGCACGCCCGCGTGCCGGCGGGGAACGCGGCTTCGAGGGCGACGGCCGCGCACTGCGCACCATCCTCGGGCGGGCCGGCCGGCGCACGCGCGGGCACCGCGGCGGACCATGTGGTCCCGTCGGACGACAGCGCGATGTTGGCCGCACCGGGTGCGAGGATGCCGTTCTTGCCGCCGCGCAAAGCCCAGATACGGACCCGGCGCACCGGGCGCTCGCCGTCGAGATGGATCGTGATCGTATGCGCCCCCGCGCCACGCCAGCCGGTGACCTGACCGCGGATGAATCCCTGCGCCACGATGCCGTCCGTCAGGCGGATCCCGTCGTCCGGGTAGCGGAGGTTTTCTTCCTTGGACCGGGCGTTCTCCAGCGTCACGGGCGTAGGCGGCGGGGACAGTGTATAGGGCGTCCCCTGGGCCACGTTCTTGCCGCCGGCGAACACGCGGATCTCGGAGAGCATGAGCCACGCGCCCGGCCCCTGCTGCAACACGGTGACGTAACGTCCCCGGGCGCCCGGCGGGAAGGTGACCGGCACGTGTCCATCGGCGTCATTGGCCGCACGGCGTCGGTCGATCGCCAGCGCCCCGCAAGCGCCCGTCACAAATTCACCTGTCAAGGCTCCAAGGCCGGCCCCCGCCAAGGGTGCCGGCCGGCTGCAACCGAGCAGTACCATGGTCCGGGAGGGGAAGTTCACGGAGCCGGACCCGCCTCCGGGACCGTGCACCTCCACGCGCTCGATGGTGTACTCCCGCCCCAGGTCGAGGACCGCCGTGGCCTGAACCTTTGAACCCATCCAACCCACCGTCCGACCCTTGCCCCACCCCTGCGCCGGAACGACTCCGTCGGTGAGCAGTCGCGCGGGCGTATCTCCATAGGTGGCTTCGGGCTGAGGAGCCACGGTGTAGAGCGCGCCGAGCGCGGCATGCCGCACGAGTTCGTCCTGATCGATCGGGTCCGCCTGCACTCGTTCCGCGGCGGGCAGACTGGAACCCGCAGCGGGCTTCAGGACGATTTCAAATTCCGACACAACCGCATCGAGCGGAACGGTCAAGATTTGCCAGCGCCCGTCCTTGGCACTGGCCTCGGTCCGGATCGCCCAACCGCCCGCCACCCACGGCACCTGCCGTTCACCCCGCACCCGCACCTCCGCGGTGCCGGTCCATGGGCTGACTCCGGGCGGTTCGTCGATCCGCACGTCCATGCCGCCGAGCGCGCGCGGCGCTGGGCAGCGGCCGGTCAGGGTCAGCGCGCCGGTCTCCGCGCGGACGCCGGTGATCAGCGGGGCTTGCCGGTCGCGGACCGGCTGCCCGCTCACGAAGTCGGCGATCCGGTCATACCATACCCGGTGCTCCGCGTTGGTCGCGTAGCAGGTCTGCTCCACAATATGGGTTTCCAGGTAGTAGGCCATGGCGGCCTGCTGGTAACCGAGCCGGTCCGCCGCGCCATCGACGAGATAGTGCAGGAACGGCTGCCAGTCCGAGCGGGTCGAGAGGATCGCGCCGGCCTCCATCTCGACGCCCAACCCCGCCTCGCGCGCCTTGGCGGCGTTTATGTCGAGCCGGTTCCGGCGGACACGCCCCTTGTGCGTGTTGGACTTGAAGGCGTAGTTGGGCTGCATGATGGCCGCATCGAAACCCATCTCCTTCCAGCGCTCCCAGCCGGGCGCGCAGAACCAGGGGATCCAGAGGAAACGCAGGCCCTTGTCATGGATGGCATCGGCCACGGCGCGGACAACCGGGATGTCCTTGTCCCCCACCCCCTCGGCCATACAGTAGAAGCCCCACAGTCGCAGATGCCGGTAGTGCGCGGCGTTGAAGCGCCGGATGGCCTCATCCCGATACCAGACGATGACCGCCTGCCGGCCCTCCACCGTGGCGAGGTCGGCGGTGCGGCCGTCCTTGCCCACGGCGCCGAAGTCGTGCACCGCGCGGTTGAGGTACGGGATCGTCAGCATCACGTTCCGCGGCGGCGGCGCCTGTCCGGACACACGGGCCGCTGCCTCGATGGCCTGGTCGAGCGCGGCCAGGTCCCGGTCCGGCGCAAACCACCGGTCGAGGCAGTATTGCCAGTCGGCCATGTGGGTGGCGCCGCCGTCGGTGCGCAGTCCGCCCGGCGTGGTGAAGATCAGAAAGAGGTAGGCGTCGAAGAGCCACTCGCCCGGACGGACCGTGCCATCCGGCTGCGTGCGGATGACGTACGGCGTCAGCTCGTGCACGCCCCGGGCGGGACTGTCATAGATGAGCGCGCAGTGGTGGAACCCCGCCTGGTCCGGGGTCAGGTAGCCGGGCGCCGCCGAAACGACCATGGCCGCCAGCAGCACCACGGCCCCGAGCTTGAGTGGAGGAATCATGGGCGCATTTTCCCGCGACACACCACAAAGTCAAGCAACCCCGCGGCCCCCTGACACCAGTGCGGGCCTAAAAGGGCGACAGGAGTGTCGCCCCTCCGCCGGAGCGGCGGCACTCTTGCCGCCGCACTTCCGCCCAGGCGTGACAGCGCACATGCCGCCAGCCAAGCCCTGCAGCCAACCTGGCGCAGCCCAACAGCGGCGTGGTGCAGGGTGCGTCTTCACCACCGCTGTTATCCCAGAATTTCAATCGCAGAATTGCGCAAACCCTTGACAACGGATGCCTCTAACTTCGAGGTATCACCCACGGCGGCAGGCCCCGCACTATCCCGGCGCTGGCATGCGGGGCATTCAGCATCTGCCAGACCCTGCCGTCCGGCCGCGTCGCCAGCAGTCCGCCGCTGTTGCCGCGGCACCGCCCTCCCCTCAGCCGCTAGCGAGACGCCATGCACAGGAAATTTCCAAGGATTGGAAACGTGTCTCGATTCTTTTCCAAGCCTTGGAAAAGGGAGCCGTCCATTCACTTTTCACGGTCTGCCACTGCCCGCTCAACCACCTTCAAGCCATACCGGAACCGCTAAGGGCCTGGCCCGCGTGAGCCGCGGCTGTCGGCCCAACGCGTTGTCTTCATCTCTTTGAGCACCCAGTACAGGCCGCGCGCATTCTCGCGGTGCTGCTTGAGCAGGCAGAGCACGACCAGCTCTTCGAGGCCGTCAAGGATGCCGACGACGATCACGGCGTAAAACAGCACCGGGACATAGGCGACCAGGAAATAGGTGGTGAAGAACACCGCCAGCAGGATGTTCGTGAGCTTGCTGGAGTAGAGGTGCAGGGAGACCAGCCGGCGGAAGCGCAGGAGCGAAAGAGCCTGGGCCGCCAGAAAGCAGCCGAAGAGCAGGCCGATCGACAGGAGGTGGCTCCGCACAAAGGACTGCTCAAGGACGGCCAGCCCGAGCAGGGCAAGAAAGTCGGTCATCAGGTCGCCGATCGAGTCGAGCTTGGCCCCCAGCGAGGTCTCCTGCTTCCAACGTCTGGCGATATAACCGTCGAGGGCGTCGGTGGCGAGGTTGATGATGATCAGCCAGGCAAACAACAGGCGGTGGTCGGCGAACAGGCTGTAGAGAATGACGGGCGCGGTCGCGATGCGATAGACGGATAAGGCATTGGGCACGTTGAGCACGCTCGCGCGCCTGCCTTGCGCTTCGTCCGGTTTTGGCGGCTGAATCATAGGGGCCGCTCTCTCATCCATAGCTGTTTTCAAACACAACCCGCCATTCTCCGATTGCGCCCATACGTCCAGTCAGCTCTGGCTAACCTGACTGGGCACCGTGACTACCAGCCGACCACGCCGAAGCCGTCGTCGCCCAGCAGGTTGTAGACCACGCTGATGATTTGTTCCTTCTGCTGCCGGTCGGCGGCGCCGACGGCCGACGCATCCCGGGTCGTCGCTACGAATTGGATGCCGAGGGCGTGTTGGCCATACACGCGCACGGTCAGGCCGGCGTTCACCCTCGAAATCTGCTCGTGGCCGTCGACCACAGCTCCGGTCCAATCGGTGACGTAGTACTCGCGTGCGGTCATATCCAGCAGCACCCGGTCCGCGATGACCAGATGGGCCGCGAGGAGGCCCTGCGGCGTGGTGCCATAGCGATAGTTGCGTTCTCCGGGCCCGCTGATCGTGCCCGCCGCGGCATAGCCGATGCCCCCAAGGGCGGTGTACTGCAGGGCCACCCCCGGCAGCAGCAACCATTGCGCCGTGGTACCGAGCGAAAGGGCGGTGCTGGAGACACGGAAGGTGTGCGGAGAGAGGTAGTCGTAACTCCCGTAGAGGCCCCACAGGCCGCGATAGGAATCGCCCACGTCATAATCGGTCCCCAGCAGCAGGCCACGGCACATGATATTCTGAAAGGTGTCCTTGCCGGAGCCGGCCGCAGCTTCAAAGTTGAAGTAGTCGAACGGACGGTCATAGGTGTAGCTCGCCTTGCCCGGGAGCCCGTAGGCCAGCGCGAAATCGACGGACGCCTGCTGCCGGTCATACGTTTTCAGGGGGCCATTGTCCGCCTCGCGGGCCTGCGTGCTCAACCCGAGCCGCAACCGCGTAAAGGTCGGCGGGTTGTGGCTGGGAAAGACGGCATCGAACCGGTCGCCGAACGCAAGGCGATTGATACCGGTGGGCGGCGAGACGCACGTGGCCGCCAGCTCCCGCAAGAAGCCGGGCTGCTTGCCGCCGCCTTCCAGCACCAGGCTGGCCATGCGGAACAGCGGCTCGCCCAGAAAACTGCCGCCGAGGCCGCTGGCGACATGGTCGTTGAAGGACGGCGGATCGGTCTCGCCCGCCGTCTCCCAGAGTTCGCTGCCGCCGAGGCTGTAGAGCAAGGATTGCCAATAGCTGAGGCCCGCCGAGCGTGCGAAGCCGAAATACATCGCACCCTGGTACGGATGATAGAGCTGATTGATCTGGAACAAATCGGAATCGACCTTCGGCACGGTCTGGACATTGTGTTCGAACGTGTTGCCCGAGGTGCGGTAGATATCTCTGGGCTCTGTATAGTTCCGGTCGTACAAATTCAGCAGGGCTGCAAACGTGACCACTTCGACCAGCGGAATGACGTAGCTGCGCTCGCCCCACGTCTCCCCCGTTGCGGTTTTTTCGGACGACCCCACCTTGGGCTGCGGGCCGGGCCCCTCGTAGGTCGTGGGGCGGGGGCCGGGCGTGGCCTCGGAGGACTTCAGGGCGGGCGCGTTGGTGGCGCCGGACTCGCTGGCCACACTCCTCGTCGGCAGGAGCATGACGAGGGCGCAGACGCCGGTCACCACCAGCAGGTGGTGACCCGGCTTCTTTAGTGATGGCATATATACGCCGCACGCTGGCAAGCTTGGATGGCCTTTCATGCTTAGAAAATAAGCAGGCAGACCTTGTGGCGCTATGGGGTGTAACCCTACTGGGATATGAGCACCCACCTTATCAGAGCACGTTCTCTGGCTTTTCTGACACCAGCACCGTGAGCATGCCCGGCAGCACTTCCACCGCGACCGGCGTCATCCCGATGATGTCGCCGTCGGCCTGGACCGGCAAGGGGATGTTGCTCCGAATGCTGACGGTCTTCTCGGCCCGGATGAAATGCGCCTCGCGCTGCAAGGGCCAGCCTGCGACGACGCCTAGCAGGTAGCGGATATAATCCCCCACCGACTGCAGGCTCAAGATCCAGACGCCGAGATGCCCGTCATCGATCCGGATGTCCGGCCCTTTGGGATAGAACATTTTGCCGAGCAGTCCGCAGTTCATGATCGACACCTCGACAGCACGATACGGGTGCGCCTTGCCGTCGACCTCGACCACGAGATAGCGGGGTCTGGACGAGAGCATCTTGAGCAGGGCCATCCCGACATAGGCAATGCGCCCAAACCGGCTCTTACTGGTGCGCGAAGTTTCGCCGATAATGGAGGCGCTGATGCCGACACTGGCGTTGAGCACGTAGGTCCGCTTGTCAATGCGCATGGCATCAATTTTTCTTGGGCGGGGCGCGCCGGCCAGGAGCGCGACCGCCGCCTCGGCCGCGCCGGGGATATCGAGTTCGCGTGCGATCAGGTTCCCGGTCCCGGTGGGGATGATGCCTAGCGGGATCAAGCTGCCCACCAGACCGTCGCAGACGGCGGAGACCGTGCCATCCCCTCCCGCGGCCACGACAAGATCAAAACCTTCGCACAGTCGCCGCCGCACGATCTCCGCGGGCCGATCCTCCTGGCGCGTCTCATAGATCTCGTATTCGATGCTGACGGACGCAAAATGACGGGTCAGCGCAGCGCTCAAGAGCTGCCGCTCTTTATCCCCCGCCACAGGATTGAATATGACAAGAGCTTTCAGGCTATCATCCTAAGCCAAACCGCGACGACCTGACACCACGCAGCGTCATGGGTACGCCGACCACCGTCCCGAACACTAGTGAGTATAGGCGGGTTGGGCTTGCTGGCCAGCTCTATTGAGCCAGCCGATGCGCTGGGCAGGCGGCGGCGGACCGGGGCCTGCACCGCTCTGTGCCGTTCTTGGCCGGCAGCAAGCGGGGTTCGTTTTCTCCGCCGGTGGTCATCGGACGGGTTCCCTGGGCGTTAATAGTGTTTCCCCCTATGGCGCGAGCGAGCGCGGTTGTGCGAAGGTGTGCGACATGGAAACGACCGCACGGAAAATCCTGGTGGTGGATGACGACAACACGGTGCGGACCCTCGTCGTGCGCTACTTCACGCATTGCGGCCTCGAAGCGCTCCCCGCCGCCAGCGGCCTCGAAGCGATCGGCTGCCTGCAAAAGCACAGCACCAACATCGCCCTGGTGCTCCTGGACATGACGATGCCGGTGATGGACGGCGAGCAGACCTTTGCCGCCCTGCACCAGCTGCAGCCCGACCTGCCGTTCATCATCTACACCGGCGACTGTTCCAGCGACGCCCTCAACCGTTTGCTCGCGACCGGCTTGTGCGGACATGTGTTCAAGCCCTGCGCGCTGGATGTATTGGTGGATCAGGTGCAGCGCAGGCTGGAGCAGCCGACGGGCACCGGCCCCGCCGCGCGGGCTGTGGCGATGTGCTGAGCGGTAGCGGTTGCGAGCGCGAACCGCCCGCCACATGGGCCTGTTTCCACTGCTGCACCCGCTGCCGGGCCACTCGAGCGCTTCCAAAAACGGTGAAGCTTCGCCGCCGCGTAGATGCTAAACCCCGTTTCGCCCAGGCGCTTCACGGGCAGACCACAGCCGCATTACCCCAGAGAATGCGGCCGGAGGCCGCTTCCA
>CAITZM010000130.1 GCA_903896925.1 uncultured Lentisphaerota bacterium
CGGCGTTACCCGCCGCCAGCCCTTGGTTCAGCACCGTCACCGTCGCCGAGAAACTGCCGCCATTCGTCAGGCCGGAGGCAGGCGTCATGGCGAGCGCCGTCACCACGAAGTCCGGCTTCTCCACACCGCCCGGTCCGGAGGCCGAGAGCGAATAGGTCAGCGTCTTCTGGTTGTTGCCCTCGCTCTGCTCCACCGTGCCGCCATCCGCATCCACGAAGGCGCGGAGCGTATAGGTTCCGGCTGCGGCCGCCGCGGTCAAGCCCGTGAAGGTCACGTTGGTGCTGCCACCGACAGCGAGAGGGCCGAGCGTCCGGACCGCATCGCCCGCCTCGCCTGCTGCGGCGGCGGTCAACTTGTTCAGCCAGAGCCGCAGCTTGCCCGCGTTTCCGACCGCGAGGCCTTGGTTGACCACGGTCACGGTCGCCGTGAAGGCGCAGCCCGGGGTCAGCGCGGCGGGCGCTGTCGTGATGGTCGTGACGACGAAGTCCGGGCTCTGACCCGCGGGGGGCACCGGGATGACGGCCGCACCCGCTACCGCCGAGGCTTGCAGGCCATAGCCGGCAGCATGAATGCCATGCGACAGGTCAGGAGCGATCGAATCGCAGGTGGCCACCGTGACCGTGTTGGTCAAGGGGGCGGGGCCGTTGAAATCCACCACCAGCCGCAGCGTGGCCGCATCGCCGACCAGCAGATCGCCAATCTGCCAGATGCCATTGGAGGCCGTGTAAATGCCGCGCGAGGCTTCCGGCAGGAGCAGCGAGAAGCTCGGGGTCAACACATCGCTCAGGGAGAGGTTTAGGGCCGTGTCGGGGCCGGCGTTGGCGATGGTCACCTCGAAGAGCGCGTCGGCGTCAACCGATTTACGGCAGAACCAGCCTTCGACCGTGAAGTCCGTGGTGTTGAGTTGCACGCTGGGGCTGTTGGGCACCTCGATGTATTGGTTCACACCGTTGAACTCAAAAGCGCCATCCGCCGAGCCGTAGATGGACGCGCTGGCGCCATGCAGCGTGCCGGTATTGGCATTGCTGGTGGAATCCAACACCACACCGGAACTGGCCGCCAGATGCTGGACCATCGCGAAGCCGGCATCCCACACCGCCGCGGGCGGATAAGGCGGCGCGCCCGCGGCCGGGTTGCCATAATTGATGTAGAACTGGGTGGAGACGCCCGCGGCCAGGCTGGGCACCTTGACCCACGAAACCAGGCGGCCGGCCGGCTGACGGAACAATTCGATCTCATGCGCCAGCAACTGGCCGCCGCTGCTGGAGAAGACGATGTCGGCCCCGCTCGCGGAGGTGACGCCCGTGCGCAGGAAGTCCTGGATGGTGCTCACGAGCACAGGGAAGTCGGTCAGTGCTCCCGCGACCAGCGCCCCGTTGATCGTCACCGGTCGACGATGGGCATAACCGGGCACTGCGCTGGCTTCCTCGGCCCCAAAGGTCAGGAAGGCGGCCGGGTTCTGCTGCTGTGCATGAGTGGTACGCAGCCAGGCATCGTTACGTGCCACATGGGAAAGCCGCACCTCATCCATCAGACCGGCATAGTAATAGCTGTTGCCGAGATAGGCCCCCAACATCAAGGAAGCCGTCGACGGTTGCGGTATGCCCGTAGCCAGGCGCGTGGCCACCACCACCCCGTCAACCAGGATCTCGGAGGTGTGCGGGCCCCATGTGTTGACCCCGCGCGTAAACCGACCGACCACATGATGCCACTTGGTGTCCAGCGTCGTACTGGCGTTGAGGTTGCCTGGCCCCCAGACGTCGAAGCTGGGCTGGCCGTACTCGAGGCGCAACCAATAATCGCCGCTGACAAACTGCTCGCCCTTGGAGATGGGAATGGTCCACGTGCTCGGATAGGTGGTCACCGGCAACGCCTGCTTGGTAAGCGTCAATCCCGCGCGATAATGGACCAGACCCAGGTCCCACGAAAGATCGTGCTCGCCGGCGTTGAGCGTGATGGCTTCCGTGGCGCCGGTGGTCAGGTCGGCATCGCTGTCCGCGAGATCCTTGACGCCCAACGGACCACGCGCCGTCACTTTATAGCCATACGGGATGGTACTCAGATCGAACGTGACCACGTAGGTGCCGGGCTGTTGATTCGCGAACAAGTAATGCCCGGTGGCATCCGTGACGTTCGTCGCCGAGCGCACGCCATTCTTGTTCAGATAGACGGTGATGCCGGGCACGCCGGGCTCGCCCGCATCCTGGAGTCCGTTACAATTCACATCGAACCAGACGCGGTCGCCAATCTGCCCGTCGGTCCAGATGCCGAAATCGATCTGTCCGTCATGCGTGCCGGGCGCCAAAACAATCGGCGCCGTCATGCCATTGGTGGGATTGCCATCGCTGTTGAACGGATCGAGCACAGCCCCCGACGAAACGGTGGCTACAAAGCCCGTGGGCAGCGAAGTCAGGTCGAATTGGACCGTATAGGTGCCCGGCTTGAGATTGTCGAACAGATAGTAGCCGGAAGCGTCCGTGATGTTCGTGGCGATGATCTGCCCGGCGCCGTTCAGCAGGAAGACGCGGATGCTCGCTTCGCCATAACTGGCGGGCTCATTTTCCAGCCCGTCGTGATCGATGTCGAACCACACATAGTCGCCCAGGGAAGAAGGCGCCCAGACACCCATATCCCAGGTCAGGTCCGTCTGTCCCGGTCCGACCGTGATGGGACCCGTGCGGCCTGTGAGGGGATCCGCATTGCTATCCAAGGCGGCATTCACGCCCGCGGCCCTATGCGGGCTGACCACATAGTTGGTGCCCAGCGTGCTGAGATCGAACTTCACTTCATACGTGCCCGGCTGCACCGTGAAGAGATAATGCCCGGCGGCGTCCGTGAGATTGGTCGCCACAGGCACGCCGAGGGCGTTCAGCAGCAGCACCCGCAGGTTCGGGATCCCGGAGGCTTCGCCCGCGTCCTGCCTGCCATCGCCGTCGTAATCGAACCAGACCCGGTCGCCGATCTGCGCCAGCAGTTTCACGACGGCGTCATCCGAGCTGACCGCAGGCGGCAGGCCCGGCAGTTCGGGACCGCCACCCGGGACCGCCGGGTGCCCGACCACCGTGCCCATGTTGGTCGTGTCCAAAGCGAGTACCACGGGAGCACTCGTCACGGTGGCGCTGGCGCCTGCGGCCAGACGCGCGATCGTGCCGATGTAGCCCAGTTTGTCATCGGTGACCTTGAGCGTGACCAGGTCCAGCGTGCCTGTATTGGTCACGGTGTAGGTGTAGGTCACGGGTTGCCCATACAATGACCAGAGCACCGTGCCATCGGCGGCGCTGCCCGCAGTCTTGACGAGCGTGACGCCATAGGGCTCGGTCCACAGGCCCATATCCCACGACAGGTCGTGCTGCGCCTGGTCGAGATGCGTGATCGGCGTCATCCATACATTGGTGCCGCCCACGCTGACCGCAGTGACATCGGAATCCAGGTTCCGGTCGGCGCCCACATTGTTCGTGGAGACGACGAAGCCGGGCGGGACTTGGAATACGGCATAATAATCGCCGCGGTCCAGGTTCGGGAACAGGTAATACCCCGGTTTTCCGCTGTAGTCGTCACCCGTGATGGTGAACCCGATGAGCCGGTCCGTAGCGGGATCACGGACACCATCCGACACCAAGCCCGGGCCGCTATCCTGGTAGAGCAGCACCTTGATGCCATTGATGCCAGATTCATTGGTCCCTTGCAGGCCATTGCGATCGGCATCGAACCAGACATAGTCGCCATAGACGGCGTTCGTATCGGGCAGAATCTTGACCCCGACCTTGATCGGTTCCGAAGCCAGCAGCGCCGTGTTGGCGTCGGTCCGGATGCCGTAATAACCAAACGAGTTCCAGCAGATTTCTCCGGCCTCAGGCGCACCCACCGGCGCACGCATCGGCCAGATCATCTCCAGCTCTTGATTGGGCTGCAGAATGAGGTTGCCGAAGTCCAGCTTGAGCGACCGCACCTCGGTGATGTTCGCCGGCGGAGTGATGGACCAGACAGGATTGGTCGAGCCCGCAGGGCCGCCGGGCACGTAATCGGTCCGCGTGGGATTGCCCTCGGTGCTGTAATAGACCGTGACGCCGGCGGGCACGGCCACCGGGCCGGCCAGATTCGGCCGCCAGGTGGAATCGCGGCCGGACAGATCGATCACACCGGTATCGCCCACAAACGGCAGGATGTCCACGAACTGCACGTGGGACATCGGCACGTTGCCGATATTCTTCACGATGAGCTTATAATCAGCCAGGCCGCCCGGCACCGTGTTGCCGCTGGCGGGGTATTTGCTCCAATCGGCATCCAGTTGCCCTTTGACCCATTTGACGGAGTCCATGGCCGCCACGCCATTGATCGTATAATTATAGGTCTTGCTGAACACGTTGGTGCTGCCGGTGCCGCTGAGATCGTTCGTATCCACGACAGGCGACGTGCCGTAGTAATTATCGATGTTGGTATTGCCCCACCCAACCAAAGACGCCTGATTGCCGTGCGCGCCATAGAGCGTACCCGGCGCCAGCTTGGCCTGGAAGCGCACCTCGATGCTGGAGTTGATCGGCATCGAGTAACCGGGCCAGGTCCAGCGCAAGAGGGTCTTGCCCGTGCCGTTGTAATTGGTCACCGTGTCCAGCGTGGGCACCGGCGCGCCGGGCGGCGCGGCCTGCACGATGGCGCTGCCGTCCACATAGGTCAGGAACGGATCCAGCAGGTCGGCGACCACCGGGTTGTCCAGCGTCTGGGCGGCCAGCGAGAGGTTGTTCAAGACCACCTTGAAGGTCAGCGTGGCCCCATCGTTCACCGGACTGGAGTTCAGCATGCTCTTTTGGACATCCACCACCGGGCGGTCAGTCTTGACCGTCAGGCTCGCGGTGCTGCTGTTCGTCTTGGGCCCGTCGAACCCCGTGCAGGTCAAACTCGCCGTGTTGCCGACCACGTGATCCGCGAGCACCGCGCTGCCGCTGCGGTCCACCGTCAACACGTCGGCCTGGAACGACAGGTTGTTGACCCGGTAATTGACCGGCAGCGTGCCGTAGTCCCATTTCAAGGCGGTGATGTAGTCGCCCGGCGCCAGGCCCAGGTCGCTCACATCGATCGCCGTATTGGCGCCGTTGGTGTAGGCATTGCCCGGAGCGGCCACCCACCCGGCGGAATTTGTGGACTGATAATACACATTGACCGGCCCGCCCATGCCAGCCGGCGTGCCGCTGAAGTTGCCGGTGTTGATCCGGGTGACGTTCAAATCCTGCGGTATCTGATCGATCACGGTCGCATCGCTCAAGGGGGTGTTGCCCGTGTTCTGGAGGTGGAAGCTGTAGGTCTTGTTGATCGGCTTGCCTTCGTACACAAAATTGGCATCCACGGATTTGGAAAAACTGACGGTGGCCGTGGGCGGCGCGACCACGTTGGTGACGGCGTGGTTGTAATTGGTCGCCGGCCGGCCGATGGCCGTGCCGGAAATCAGCACCGTGTTGGCCACGTGGTTGCCCAGTTGGAACTCCGGCGCAGTGAACCGCAAGGTCACGAAGCGGCTGGCCGAACTGCCGGCGGATACGTCGGGCATCGACCAGGTCACCAGCCCGTTGCTCGCATCATATACGCCCCCGCCCGAGGCCGCCACAAACACCGCGCCGGCGGGCAGCACGTCGGTCATGATGACGTTGGTGATGTTCAACGCGCCCTGCCCCGACGGGTTGCGCAGCGACACGGAGAAGGTGACATCCTGATCGAGCGGCACGCTGCCGCCGACCAAGGTCTTGTCGGCATACGCCTTGTCGGTGGCAATGGCCGTGATGGAGACCGGCGCCGAAGCCACCGGCGCCGAGTTGTCGGCGGCGGCGGTCGCGGAGTTGATGGCGACCGTGCCGTTGGTGGTGGTGCCGGGCGGGAAGCGCACATTGACCGAGATCTCGCCCGTGGAGCCGGCCGGCAGCGGGTCAATGAACTGGATGCGCAGTTCGCGGGTGCCTGCAGTATAGGTGATGCTGGCGGTATGCGGAGTGCCCACCGTCGAGATGTATTCCAACTGCGGAGGAATGGTGTCGGAGAGATAGGCGCCCGTAAAATCCGTTGTCGTGCTGGCCGCCCGGTAGGCCAGCGTGTAGGAGAACTGCTGGCCCGACTCCACCTGGGTCAGCCCGCCGTGGATCGACTTCTGCACCTCGAGCCCGGCCCGGGCGGTGCCCGTCAGCCCCAGTACCAGGACCGTGGCCAAGGCCGGCAGATGCCATCGCGTTATCCCGCAAACAACTTTGCTAAACCAAGCTAATGTCTTCATGGTGCAAACCTTTCCCTCGACGCATACCTTAAATGTGGTAGGACTTTACCCTATCCACCAAAATAATCAAATATATTCTCTACGCATAATATTAAAAAGCATCCCCTTGCCCTGGAAGGCGTTACCCGTCGGCACCGACGGGACCCGCGCCCTGTTTCTGTGGCGCCCCGCACACCGCGAAGATGCGCCTGAAGCAGCGGGATGGAGGCGCAGGGGCCTTCCACCCATCGCACCGCGCAGGTGGCGTGAAATAGACAGGACGCTGGTCGGCGGCGTCGCCGTGAGGTTGACGAGGCTGCCGGCTGCAAACGTGTTGCCGGACGACAGCGCCAGACCCAGCCGGCCGGACGCCAGCAGGTTGGTGTTGACGTTCAACGGGGCGCCAACGGGTTTGCAATGGTCAATGACGCGCGTTGAGCTTTCTTTCCCCGGCTGTTGCCCCAACCATCAGGCGTGGCTGGTGAGTACGCGGATGAAAATCATTCGAGCCAACACCGCCAATACTTATCGGACCCATCGAGTGGATGCCCGCTCATGATGCGCAACGCGTTGTTTCCTGCTGGTTTCGCGGGGCAGGACAGCCCCGCCCACAAGGAACAACTTGTAGGGGCGTCGCTTGCCGACGCCCATTGTGTTTGGGTGCGGGGCTGCGGCTCGCGAGTACGCTCGCCCTTCTATGTGGACGGTCTCGCCACCGTTTCGTGACACGCTGGGATAGCACGCCTTATCATCCGTGAAGTCCGCGTTCGTCCGTGGCTGCTGACCGGTTTCTCTGCGGCTCGTCCCGCGACGTTCGCCACTTCCCGCCCGGTGGCACTGCGCTGCCTCAGCTCCGCGCCTGCTGCAGGAGCGCGGCGTCGGCGAGGACGAGAGCGGCCATGGCCTCGACGATCGGCACGGCGCGCGGCACGACACATGGGTCGTGGCGGCCCTTGGCCTCGAGCGTGGTCGGCTGGCCGTCGAAATCGGCGGTCTGCTGCGGCTGACTGATGGTCGCGGGCGGCTTGAAGGCGACGCGGAACACGATCGGCTCGCCGTTGCTGATGCCGCCCTGGATGCCGCCGCTATAATTGGTCTTCGTCCCCAGCCCGTTGCTCTTCTGCACGAACGGGTCGTTGTGCACACTGCCGCGCAGCCGCGTGCCGGCAAAGCCGGAACCGAGTTCGAACCCCTTCGTTGCCGGGAGCGAGAGCATCGCCTGCGCGAGCATCGCCTCCAGCTTGTGGAAGACCGGCTCGCCCCACCCCGGCATGACGCCGCGGCAGACGCAGGTGATGATGCCGCCGACCGAATCCTTGGCGTCACGGGCGGCCAGGATTTCCGTTTCCATCAGCTTCGCCGCCGCCGCATCAGGGCAGCGCACCGCGTTCACGTCCACGGCGGCGCGCGTCAGGCCGGCTCCGATCAGGTCCGGCGCTTCCACCACGCCAACGCTGCTGACCCAGGCGACAATGTCGATGCCGGCCTTGAGGCGCAGCCACTTCTCAGCAATCGCCCCGGCGGCGACCCGGCCGATGGTCTCGCGGGCGCTGGAGCGTCCGCCGCCGCTGTTGGCACGGACGCCGTATTTCATCTGGTAGGTGAAGTCCGCGTGCGAGGGCCGCGGCACGTTCGACATCTCGGCATAGTCGCCGGGCTTCGTGTCGCGGTTGGCGACGACGAGCGCGATGGGCGTGCCGAGCGTGAGGCCGTTTTCCGTGCCGGAAAGAATGCGGACCGCGTCGGCTTCGCCGCGCGGCGTGGTCAGCGCGCTCTGGCCGGGGCGGCGCCGGTCGAGCTGCGGCTGGACATCGGCCTCGGTCAGAGCCAGGAGCGGCGGACAGCCATCCACGACCGCGCCAACCGCACCGCCGTGGCTTTCGCCAAACGTCGTCACCCGAAAAATGGTCCCAAAGCTGCTCGACATGTCATTACTCCGTGCTCGGTGTTTTGCGCTTCTGCACCGCCGGCGGCGCAGGCGTGTGCTCCGGGAGGCTGCACCGCGGCGGCCGGCCGACGGGACCGATGGTATAGCGTCCGCCCAGCGGACAAACCAGCGGATTCTTCAGGTAGGGCGCCAGATCGTTCGCCGTGGGCACGTCGCCGGTATGCTTGTCCTTGTCAATCGCCCACTGTTCCTTCGCCATATCCATCTGCCGCACATTGTTCAGGCAGGCGGCGCGCGTCGCCGTCTGGCGTGCCTGGGTGAAGGCCGGCAGAGCGACGGCGGCCATCACGGCCACCGGCATCACCGCCATGCTCGCCAGCGTATCGCGCCCGCCAAAACTGGCCACCGCCTGCAAGGCCATGCCGTTCGGCTTGGCGACCCGTACCAGCGCCAACTGGCCCGCCGGAAACAATTCCATCAGGGCGCGCGGCGCCGCATTGCCCTGAGGAGCGCCCTGCGCGGCGCCGACGACGCTGGCCTGAAACTGTTGCAACGTCTTGCCGAAGTTCGGGTGCAGATAGATCAGGCCGTTGAGCGCCGCCGTCGGGAGCCCGGCGAACGCCTGTTGAAAGGCCGGCGTCGCCGTCAGACCATGGCCGGTCAGCGCCGCCGCGCAGGCGGCGCTGACCACATCCGGCTGCGTCGCGAGCAGCAGATAGTCATCGCGGACCACGAAGACCGGCGCGAGCGGGAACGGGGCGTTCTGCGAGGCCAGCTGCGCCATGGCGTAGGCGGGCGCGCCCCCCACCGGCGGCAGCGGACGCAGCAGGCCGCTTTGCGCCAGCACCGCGCACTGCTGCCGCACCGTCGCGGCATCACGCAGGGCCAGACCGATCAAGGCGGAAGGCCGCGGATAAACCTGCAGCTGCCCGCCAGCGGTAACCATCACGTTCGAGACCGACGAGAACTGGATCGACACCAGCAGTTCGTCGCCCAGCGCTCCGAGCAGCGCGGCCACATTCACGCCGCTGTTGGTTTTGACAGCCTCCAGTTGCTGGTCCATGGCCGCCAGTGCCGGCAGGCCGCCGATCTGCCGGACGCCGCTGCGGACCAGCTGCCAGGCGGCAGGCAGATCCACGTTCTGGACGTTGGCGAGCACGGTGTCGCGCGGCAGCAAGCCCAAACCCTTGAGCGGCCGCGGCACGAGGCCGACCACGCGCCAGAGCGCGCCGGTCGCCGGGGTGCGGTTGACGAAGAGCTTGAGGTTGTTGAGCCCATCGGCGCGCGGCACGGCGCTGTAGGCCACGCCCCGCACAGCCCGCAAACCGAGGTTGTCGAGAAACCCATCCACGCGCCCGAGCGATTCTTCAATCTGTACCGCATTCGTGGTGCCCGGCGTTCCGGCGAGGAGGGACTGGGTGAACGTCTGGAGGCGTGCCATCGCGTTCTGGCACAGCTCATCGGTGTTGCAGAACAGCAGCACCTGCCCGCCGAGGTCCACTTCGCGGGTCGTTTCGGCGAAGATCGCCTGCCGCGTGGCCTCATCGTCCGCGCGGGCCGCACACGCCACCAGCAGCATCAACATCACTATCCATTTTTTCATGGCAGCCTCATTGCGCAGCAACAGTAGGGCCGCGCCGCCGCCGGCGGCAAGCCCGGAATTCACCACTCCAATTCAAAGGCTTCAGCGTATTCCGCCTTGCAGCCCAGCGCGGCGGCAAACTGGCGGTTGACGTTCAGGATGCGCTCGTCAAACCCGTGGCCGCGCGTGTGCAGGTTGCGCTCATGCTGCGACCGATGACAGCGCAACAGGCCGCCCTTCCACGCGGCCCCCTCAGCGCCAAACTCCGTGATGAGGTCGTCGCGCATGGCGATGGTCTTGGGATCGCGGTTCAAACAGGCGACGAACGTCAGCTTTTCAGCCTCGACGCTGCGGCGGAGGAAAGCGTAGATGCGGCGATGACCTGCGTTCGTGTCGTTGCCATGCGGCAGGAAGACGAGGTCGGGTCGCTGCGCCACAAGCCAGTCGCGGACGCGGGCCAAGTTTTCGGGGGTATCGGTCGGATGTCCATCGGCGCCTTCCAGGAGCCGCATGAACCGCAAGCGCTCATCCGGCAACCCGAACAGCCGGCAACTCGCGCGCTGCTCCTCTTCGCGCAACCGGGCCTTCGCGATATCATCCGCCGCACCGCGAAAGCCATCCTCCACCCCGCTCGCGGCGCCGGTGGCCACCGCCAGGCTGATGGGATTGCCGTTGTCGCGGAAGTGGCGCAGCGTGACGGCGATGGCGTCGAAATCGTCCGGGTGCGGCGCGAGCACGGCCACGCGCAGTACGGGTGGGATCTTCAGCTGCTGCAAAAGCAGCGGCCGAGGCCCGCGGAAAAGCTCATGCAGAGGCGATTGCAGATAGACGGTCATTTTGTCCACAGAGCTTAGAGCTGGTTCGGTCCCAGTCAAGCTTGGCGAAACGTGCGCCGCACGCGGCTCGTAGCCGCATTCGTGAGAATGCGGCGCACCCGCACTGATGCCGGGCAAGTCCAGATTCAAAGCCTCACCCAGGCTCTGCATTCGCACGAGCGCGTGGACCCAAGCCGTGAAGCAGTTGCGAGCGCGGCCTCGTTTTGACCAACGCGGCTACACAGAGCCAGAGCCCCCCCCCGAAGCGGACAGACGCGTCACAATCCGGCGGCGCCGGCGGGGATCGGGAGCGGGTCGCGGCCCCAGACTTCGAGTTCGGTGAGCGCGCACCAGGCCAGGGGTGCGTCCTGTTTGAGCTGCTCCAGACGGATGCTGTCGATCTCCACCGGATGGTCAAGATGGAAGACCTGCGGCTCGGCAGTGTGCTCGAAATGCACCTTCAGTTTCCGCTGATCGCCGAAGACCAGCACACCGCTGGTCCACACCTTGTCGTGCGGAAAATCGGCGCGCAGATGGATGACGACCTTGTCCACCTGCACCTTGCGGCCGAAATGCACCTGCCAGGTTAGTTCGCCGGTCTTCTCCGGCCCCCACGACTGGTTGGGCCAGGCGCCGTGGCGCTTGTTTTCCATGAAGCCATCGATCGCGCACCGCGCCGCAAAGACGGGCAGGTTGCGGCATTCGTTGGTGGAGGCCGCATGCGGGAAGGCGCTGGCCGCACCGCGCACGTCGTAGGGATTGCGCGCGAGGTTGCGATAGCCATCGAGTTCCGCCGGGGCGAGCGGCCGCACAGCAATTTTATGTGGACTGCCGGCAAACGCGGCGGGCGGATAAACGCGCTGCTTCGGGTCGGGCATGGCGAACTCAAAGACACCGTTGGTCGCGCAGAGGAACACTTCGCCCAGTGCAGGATCGAGGTTCACCGCAAAAAGCGTGGCCTGTGCGCCGGCGGTAATCCTGACGCGGTCGCCAGGCTGGAACTCGCGTTTGAAGTCCAGCACGAGCGGTTGGCGCGGTGCGGCGGGGCCGGTCTGCGCTGCGAGGACTTTGCCCGCGGCGTCCAGCAAGGTAATGGAGCAAGTGGACGGGGCTTCCAGCCCCGCGCTATGTGCGGTTGGTTTCGCGCCCGCCCACGAAGACGTGTTCTTCGCGGCGAGGAAGTCGCCGACGTTACGCGCGTCCACGGTTTCGAGCGCATGACGTTTGCTGAGGAAGTGGGCGTACCGTTCCTTCTCCACATCGTTCCAGGCGTTGCCCTCTGTGTAGTCGCCGCAGAAAGGCACGGCGAGGTCAATCCAGCAGGCGATGCGATCGAGTTCGGCGCGGTCGAGTTTCGGCTCGCCATGCCCGCCGGCGAGCTTGGCGATCAGACCGCTGCGCGCCGCGCCGCAGGCGTAGGGCGGCTGGAGCGGCGGCGTGGACTGCGCATGGACCCAATTGACCAGCGCGTTCGTGTTGCCGCGATAGGGCGGATGGCTTTTCCCCTCGCGCTGTTCGAGTTTTGCGCCGGTCAGCGTCAGATAGGACGCGCTCCAGGTCCGCTTGGCGGCGGTATCCACGACCGGTGTGCCGGTCAGGTCGGGCAGCTTCTTTCCGCGCTCCGTCGCGCCGCCGTCGTGGCACTTGACGCAGTGCGCATCGAGGATCGGCTGCACGTCCTTGGGGTAGCTGAACCCGCGCGCTTCCAGACCTTGGAAACTGGCCAGCGGTTGCGCGCCGGCGGCATAGGCGGCGGACTTGGACCAGACGGCTGGCGGCGCGGCGTTCTTCTGCTCGTGGCAACCGACGCACGCGAACGTCTCGCCGGGCTGGAGCGTGGACCACGAGCGCATGGTCTGGATGACGCAGTTGCTGGCGTCGAGCACCTGGAAATAGACCGGCGTGCGCGCGGGCACCGTGAACATCGCGGAACCGTCGGGCTGGATCGGCACGGTGCCGAGCACGCGCTTGGGATCCCACGCGCCGTTGCCGATGGCGGGTGGCGTGGCGCTCATCGCACTGCCGGCCGCGCCGCCGCTGTGGTTCGCACCGATGATCGCGGCGCGGTAGTCGATCGCCACGACGCGCAGCGCCTTGGCCGCGCCGTGTGGCACATCCTGCAAGCCGGGGCCTTCATAAACGTTCTGCATGTAGTAGGTGCCGGTGCTCTTGCGGTAGTCCACCAGGCTAGGCCGCAGGCGCGGCGGCGTGCGCGCCACGAGCGGCACGGACTGGCAGCACGAGATGCCGGGATCGGCGGTGAGCAGTTCGCGGCGGCCGTCGGCGTCCATCCAATACAGACCGAAGTGTCCGTCGAAACGCTCGTTAGGCTGCGGCCGCCCCAGCGGCGCGAAGGTGACGAGCAACTCCTGTTCGCTCAGCGGATAGGGATACATCCAGAGCGGGCCGCTCTGGCCAAACGCGTCCACCTTGACCGCGGGCGTCTCGCGCACCGGCGCGATGAGCTGCACGCCGGTGTTTTCCTGCCGGCCCTTGTCCGGGTCCACGATGACCAGCTTGCCCGCCTGCGAGCTGTGGTGACCCGAGGCAATCGCCGCGACCTTGCGCGTGCCGGGGATGCCGCGCGCATGCAGCAGGCTGGTCGGGAACCAGGAGTTGTTGCCGTAGAATTCCGTCTGCGCGGTGCCGTCGGGATTCATCTGGAACAGCCCCTGCACGAAGACCTGGCCGCGGTCCTGATATTCCCAGCGCGTGTAGGTCACACGGCCATCGTCGAGCACCTGCGGATAATTCACGTGCACCTGGTCGAAGCCCAGCCGCCGCAGGCAGCGGCCGTTCGCGTCGCAGGTGTAGAGGTTGCTGACCTCGGTGGTGAAGCAGTCCACGGTCTGCACCGGGCGCGTCGAGTTGAAAACGATGTCGCCGTCCGGCAGGTAGGCCCCCTCGTAATCCGCACAGCCGAGGCCGAATGTAAGCTGACGCACCACGCGCGTCGCCACGTCCATCTCGTAGAGGTGGTAATCGTCGAGCCGGTTCGACTTCTTCCACGCGAACAGGATCTTCGTGCCGTCCCACGAGATGTTCGGGTCGCGGATGACGCCATCATCGTCATCGAGCAGGGTTGTCACCACCGCACGCCCGGCCTTGAACTCCAGTAGGCACAGCTCCGTGCCCGGGAAGAAATTGCGCTCCGCCTGCGCATCGCTCTGGCCCTCGGTATAGGCGTAATGCGAGCCGCCCATGTTGAAGTGTTTCACAAAGACGATGCGCGGTGCCTGGACAACGACGGTCTTGAGCCGCTGGGCCCGGCGCTGTTCGCACACCTGGGCATAAAGTTCCAGCCAGCGCGGGTCATGGCGCGGCGGATTCCTGGCAAACAGGTCATCGACTTCCTTGCGCAGCGCCGGTGCCAGGCCGGGTTCGCCGCGGGCGTTCTTGAACAGCTCCTGTTCGATGATCCGCGCGCCTTCCAGCCCGAACCATTCGGGGCGATGGTCGCCCAGATCCTGAAGCATCCAGTCGGACTCCAGGGGGAAATCGCGATCGAGCTTCTCCCAGACGGCCACCGCGGCCTCGCGCGGTGCGTTGGTCTGCAGCAGCGCCGCGCGCGTGGCCAGCATCGTCGCGGCCCACGTATCGCCTTTCACGTAGTGCGCCGGGGCCGCCACGAACCGATAGGCCGAGTCACCGGTGTGCGGCCTGGCGCGCTTCTCCTTCGCCTCCCCCACCCCCGCCAGCAGCAGCGCCACCAGCAAAGCTTTTCCAAGGCCTGGACGGAACGCTGGGCGGTTTTTCCGAGGCTTGGAAAACGCCACGGGCTGGCAAGGGTTGGACAAGTGTTTCATGGGTTCAATAACGCAAGGCAATCGGTTGTAGTGTCGGCGGCGCGCGCCGTCTTCATTTCGACATTCGATATTTGCCCGGCGTAGCCTCCTGGCGAAGCCGGACTGGATGTTCGATGTTCGGTGTTAAATGATCGATGTTCAGCGTGGCTGCGCCGGGCCGGTGACCCGGCCTACAGCGGGCATGATGCCGCGTTACGGCTGTAGCCGGGAGCGGCGCTCCCGGCGGTCGCGACACACACCACGCACAAGCTGAAGCTGCCGGAGTCAACGACCCCGGCTACAGAAAAGCATGTGCCACGTTTCGACATTCGATCTTCCCGTTCGCGAAGCTGCGGTTCGTTTCTCGAGCTACGACCGGTCAGTGCAGCACTTCGCCCTTGAGCGGGTCGGCCGGCGCGTCGAGCATGATCACCGAGGCGATGGTCTTCATGTCCTTGTGGTTCGCATAGGACCAGACCACGCGCTTCTCCGGGGTCACTTCCAGCAGGTGGGGCGCCTTGCCGAAGAAACCGTGGCCGACCCAGTTGCAGAGCACCGTGTTGCCGTTCGCCAGCCGGTGCACGCCGGCGACGAACTTGAGCGGCGCGCCCGGCAGATCCTTGTTCGACAGCTGCCAGACCACTTTCCCCGCCGCATCGTATTCGAGCAGGCCCGGATCCTTGAGCTTGTCCGCCAGCGTGATCAGCGTGTTGCCGTTCGGCAGGCGCACGGCGCTGTGCGGCATGCCGGGCGCCTTGAACTCGCGGACCAGCTTCCCGTGGGCATCGTATTCCTTCACGACCTGTTCGCCGTAGTGCGTCACCAGGAAGCTCCCGTTCGGCAATTCGCGGGCATTGCGCATGAAGCCATGGCCGCCATCCTTGCCCTCGGGCAGCAGCCGGATTTCGCGCACCACCTTGCCGGCGGGGCTGACTTCCAGCAGCCGCCCCGCGTTGCATTCGCCGACGAACGTGTTGCCGTTGGGCAGCCGCTGGCACGCGTAGATTTCGCTCTTCGATTCATACTTGAAGACGGCTTTCTTTTCGCGCGTCACTTCCAGCACGCCGTGCCCGGTGGTGAACAGCAGGTTGCCGTTGGCCAGCACCCAGAAATCGTTGCAGTGCGATGCGGGATGCTCCCACGTCACCGCGCCATCCGCGCCGACGAGAAAAACTTTCCCGCCGCTGTAATCCGCACAGGCAAACACATGATTCTCCGCCGCGCGCAACGGCAGCGCGAGCAGCAGCAGGACCATCAACAGACTTGTTTTCATATTACTCCTTTTCGATTTTGTGGCGCCGGCCACGCTCCCTCCGTGGCTGACCGACCCTTCTTCACTTCGATGTTCGATGCTTGCCCCGGCGGAGCCGCTTGGCGAAGCCGGGTTGAATGTTCGGTGTTCGATGTTCGCTTCCGTTTTTTCACCATGCCGGCCCCTTGATGCTGGCGCCGGCGGCGGGCGCGGGCGAGTGGTCGTAGCGCCGCGTGCCCAGGCGGAGGGCCTCGCGGTTGGCCACCTCGATCGCCTCGCGCTGTTCATACTTGGCCTCGCGCTGCCGGTCGGTTTCGCAGGCGACGAACTGCGGCGCGTCGGGGTTCGGCTGCGCGGCGAGGCGCGCCGCGCCGTTGCGCAGCAGTTCCAGCGCTTCCTTCCGCTCCGCCTCGCCGAGCTTGGCGAGCGCCGGGCTGGCGTCCGGGCGGTCAAAGCTCACACGCGTCATGGTGGGCCGGTCGTTCAGGTCGATGCCGAGCTGCTTGAGCCGCGTGGACTCGGCGCTGGTCAGCGGGCAGCGCCCGTAGAGCCCGTCGGGCCAGGCGGTGGCATAACTCGGATAATACGGGGCGTTCAGGTCGACCCACGTAATGACGCGATCAAGCTCCTCGTCGGTGAGCTTGTACCGCCCGCGATTCTTAACCATGTTCTGCACGAGCTTGCTGGCCCGCGCGCCCCAGGAGTTCGCCAGCTGGATTTCCGCCGGACCGCCGCCGACCACCTTGAGCATTTTCTTCAGATAGAGATCCACATACGAAACGCTGAACGCCGCCGTGCGGTCGCCGACGAGCAGCAGCTTGGCGCCGGCGGGCTTGCCGTAGTCGTGGCACTGGATGCAACGCTTGTCGAACACCGGCTGCACCTCGGTGCGGAAGTTGAATAAACGCGGCTGGCCGTGCCAACCGGTGAGGGGGCTCGGCGGACGCCGGAGCGCGAGCGACGCTTCCGCGGCCGGCGGGGGCGGGGCCAACCGGTCCTCGTGACAGCCTACGCAGCTCGCCCGCTCGCCCGGCTGCACCAGCGTCCCGCTGCGCATGGACTGGATCATCATTCCATCCTTGTCCAGCAACTGGAAGTAGACAAACCGTTCCGCGGGCGCCTCAAAGTAGGCGGAGCCATCGGCTTCGACCGGCACCGTGCCGAGGATGCGCTTGTTCTCGAAGCTCGACCAGTTGATCGCCGGGCGGTGTACGCCCTGCCCGTTCCACGCCGGGTGCGTCCAGAAGCGCTTCTCCGGCGCCTCGATCACGCGCAGGCTCTTCACGCTGCCGCGCTCCACGCCGGCCATGTGCGTGCCCGCATAGACGTCGGCCACATAGAACGAGCCGTTGCGGTCGGCATAGTTGCGGCGCTCCGGCAGCACCGGCGGGCGCGGGCGCGGCATCAGCGGCATCGGATCGGCGCAGCCCGGCGCCTCGGCATGGAGGCAGGCCTCGTTGCCGAAGGTGTCCACGAGATAGACGCCCATCTCCTCGCCCTTGCCGGTCTGGCGCGTGCAGAGGAAGAACTGCGCGTCGAGCGGGAACGGGTCGGCATAGCGCGGACGCACCGGCTTGAAATTGTCCCACGCGTTGTTGCTGGCGCCCGGCTCGCGCACGAGCGCCGCCGCCGTCGCCGGCCAGGTCCGCACCACCGGCGCCTTGCCATCGACGCCGCGCCGCCGGTCGAGAATCGCCAGCGCGCCCCACGGCCGGTCGTGGCACGAGCCCAGGATGCACAGCACCAGTGGCGTGCCGGGGATCTGCCGCGCCTCGATCACGCCGCCGGGCGACGGCGTGTTGTTGCCGTACCAGGTCGCGTGCGCCGTGCCGTCCGGATTGACCGTCCACAGCCCCTGAGCATCGCCGAAGTTGCGGTCCACATATTCCCAGCGGTCGTAGATGATCCGCCCGTCGTCCAGCAGCGAGCCGTGACCCTCGAACAGGTTGTTGCGGCCGAGCTGCACGATGTTCGCGCCGTCGCTCTCCATGCGGAACAGGTTGCCCATGATATGGACGTTGCACCCGCAATACTTCGGCTCGCGCGAGGACGTGAAGGCGATGCGCCCATCCGGCAGATAGAAGGGATCGATATCGAACACCCCCTCCGCGCTCGTCAGCTGCCGCGGCGCGCTGCCGGTCGCGGCGACTTCATAGAGGTGATAGTTGTCGCCGATGTTTTTGCGCAGGGAGAACACGACACGCCGGCCGTCGAAGCACACATCCGGGTCGCGCACCAGCCCGTTGGTGCCCGGGTCCACCAGCACCCGGACCGCGCCGGTGCGCAGGTCGAGCAGTTTCAGCGGCCCGCCGGGCTGATAGCTGCGCGTGTTGATCTCGCCCGTCTGAAACATCGTCTCCGTGTTGTGATGGTCCGAGCGGTAGGGCGGGCGCACGACGAAGAGCAGCGGATGTTCCGCCAGCAGCGGATGCGCCGCGAGGGCCTCGCGCCGCAGCGCCGCGAGCTGCGGGGCATCGTTTGGCGGGAGCGTGTCGAGCTTGCGGAGGAACTCCGCGCCGCGGGCATAGCGCGCTCCGTATTGCGCCGAGAGCCCCGCGACGGCGGCGCGCAGGCTCGCCGCATCGCCGCACTCGTCCGCCGCCCGACCCGCGAGCGGCACCAGCAACAACGCACAGAGAACGATCCTGTCCATGAAAAACATGTGCACAGCATACCGCCTCGCGTCGGATTTTCCAAGCTGGGAAGCTGACCTCAAACCCTGGACGAGAACCCCGCCCCAATATGACCTATCCGCAGCAGCTGGTCGTCAACGGCGGCTCGGCGGGCGGGCACCTGGCGGCGGCCACAGGCCGCCGCTACAGCAAGGCAACCGCCCGCTCACCCACCTCGCACCTTCCTGTTGCCTGTAGAATCACCAAGACAGCGGCGTTCTGTGCGCTCAATAAACGCCAGACTCAGCGCGCGGCGTTGGGTTGAAATGCCGGAGGCTCAGCGCGTTTCCACAGCGAACGGTTCGCTGCTGCGCCAGCCGTCACCCGGCAGATTGACCAGGACGGCCTGTTTCTCCGGGTTGACCAACAACTTCCATTGCTTATCTCCGGCACGCACCTGCACCGCGGTGGCGACCGCTGTGGCCAGGGGTTTGCCGTCGGCCGCTTGCACGGGCAGCGTCTCCAGCGTCACCGGCTGGCCGTCGAGGGCGAGGGCCCAGACGAACGCCGTCGACTGCGCCTTGCGCCGCAACAACAACACCGGCACGTGGTCTTCCGTGCTCGCGCCGATACCGGTGCCAGCGATGAATTGCGTCGGCTCGCCGCCCGCCACCGTGAGCGCGGTCTCAGCGCCCTGTTCGGGCACCGTGGAAAACAACTGGCTCGCCGGGCTCGCCCGCAACGTCGCGCCGGCGATGTGCCGGTAACCGGTCACTGCCGGCGGAGTCCACGGCGCCCCGGCCGGCAGCGTCTTCCAGGCACCGGTGAGGTGGCAGGCGATATCGAAGACATGTTCCTGTTCGGAGCGCACCTGGTCCACGACGACGATGAGCTTTTCATTCAACAGCGCCACTGTCCGGACGAAGCGCACCCCGGGATAGATGGCGCCCGCCTCGGTCACCGAGAAATCCGCCGCGGGCGTCGCGCCGAAGGCGAGGCTGCGGCCCTCGGCCCGGGCCTGCGTCTTTTCGTCCACGACGAGCGTGTTGTGCGCCAGCGAAGTCTGGTCCCAGCTGCCATGAAGGGGCGAGCCGTAGGCGTGTGTACCGCCGTCGGGCATCAGCGTGAGGCCGCGCGCCTGCAGGATGAAATGGTTTTTGTCGTAGTGCCCATGTCCGCCGCCGTGCGGGCCATATTTGAGGCAAAGCCAGGTGGCCGCGCTGCCCGTGCCGCACTCGAGGATGGCGTAGCCGGAGGCGGGGCTGTTGCGCGAGCCCAGCCCGGCGGCAGCCGTGCCGGCGGGCCGCTGCGCCACGCCATACCAGAGCGCGAGGTCGCCCTTGCGCCGGCCGGCATTCACCAGCGGCAGATAGCGCGGATCGTGCCAACGCGCATAGGCCAGCTCGTAGAGGTCGGCGTTGCCCACGAGCGAGACCGTGCCGCTGTCGTTGAAGTTCGGCAGTGTCAGGCTGGGCGTGGCCAGCGCCAGCGGGCCGTCGAACATGCTCTTGAAGCGCGCGTCGTAGAGGTTGAGCTCGGCGTGGCGCGCGGCCTCGGCCAGCGGCCAGAGGCCGTCGATGGTGAAGAAGTGGTAGCCGCTGGCGCCCTCGCACCACATGCCGTCGTCGCGCACGCCCTGCAGGATCTGCTGGCGGAAGCCGCGTTGAGGATCGTCAATGGCCAGGCGGATCAGGCGGTCATCGCCATAGAGGAACCCCACCAGCCCGATCGCCGCGTTGTGCCGGCACTGGATGTTGTGGATGCCGAGTTTGCTCCGGATGATGATCTGCTCCAGCGCGGGCAGGAACATTTTCTCCTGCGCGGCGCGGCGCTGCTCCTCGGTCAGCGCGTCCCAAGCCAGGTCGGTGCCCTGCGCCATGTCGATGAGCCACGACGCCTCGGTGAGCGACTGCGAGGCAATATGGCCCCCACCCTTGGCGCGACCCTTGTTGTCATGGCGTGGATACGTCAGATATTTCGCCGTGTAGGCCAGCAGTATTTCGCGCGACTGGTCGGCGTAGCGGCGATCCCCGGTCACCTGATAGACCACGCCGGCATCGATGAGCAGCCGCGCCAAGCGGCCGTGGGCCGCGCTGATGCCGTTGCCATCGAAGTCGAGGTGCGCCTGGGCCGGGTCGCCGCGCAGGACGTGCTTCCCGATCGGGCAGATGTGCTCCCATTGCCACGGCCCGATCTGTTTGCCCTGTTTGAGCCGTGCGCCGTGGTCCGGGCAGACATAGTTGTGGCTCCAGTTGCCCCCGCGCGGCGGCAGCTCTACGGGCCGCGCGAGGGCCTTGTCCACGTCGCTCTTGTATTTGGCCCACCGGTCAGACCAGGCCGGCTGGGCGATGCGCAGCTTGAGGGCCTGCAGATCCTTCTGGTCCAGCAGGAGCCGCGGATGCGACGGCCGCGTTTTGATGTCCGGGGTTTCTGTCGCACCCGGCGCCGGCAGCACCGCCGCCAGACCGCCGAGCCACAGCACCAGCACTGCCACCTTGTTTTTCATCAGCTTGTCCTCGCAAAACCCGTGACGGCGCACCCGCGCATGGCCAAAATTGGGGGTGCAATAACTACACCCTGCGCAAGGGCGGGCGCAAGCCGAAGTGCGCCGCGGGCCGGCCGGCGCTGAAATAATTATGGGTTCCGCGCGTTAGGGTTGGCGAAGGACGACACCCATGAAACAGCTGTTGCACGGTCTGGTTCTGCTGCTGGTCTGCTGCACGCTTGCCGTCGGTGCGCCGGGCGCCGGCGTCCGGGATGCGCGCGACCACGGCGCAAAGGGCGACGGCCTGACGCTCGACACGAAGGCCATCCAGTCCGCGATCGATGCCTGCGCGGCGGCCGGCGGCGGCACGGTGCAGCTCACCAACGGCGTCTTCCTCTCCGGCACGCTGCGCCTTCGCAGCCACGTCACGCTCTGCGTCGCCACCGGCGCCACGCTGCGCGGCAGCGCAAACATCGCCGACTATGACAGCATCACGCCGCAGATCGACTACCTCTACCGCGCGCGCTTCACCAAGAGCCTGCTCTACGCCGAGCGGCAGGAGGACATCGCGCTCACTGGCGGCGGCACCATCGATGGGCAGGGCCAGCTGTTCACCGCCCAGAAGGGCGACGACGGCGGCCGGCCCTACCTGATCCGCTTCAGCGAATGCCGCCAGGTGCGGGTGAGCGGTCTGACCCTGCGCGACGCGGCCCGCTGGCTCTCGCACTACCTCGCCTGCGAGGACGTCAACATCGAAGGCGTCACCATCCGCAGCCGCATCCGCGAAAACCGCGATGGCATGGACATCGACAGCTGCAACGGCGTGAAGATCGCCAACTGCGACATCTACACCGGCGACGACTCCATTGTTTTGAAGGCCACGACGGGCCAGCCCTGCCGGAACGTGGCGGTCACCAACTGCACGTTGTCGAGCACCGCGTCGGCGCTCAAGCTCGGCACCGAGTCGCAGGGCGGGTATACGGACATCACGTTTGACCACTGCGAGGTGTACGACTCGCGCGACGGCGTCTCCATCGAGGAGGTGGATGGCGGCACCTGCGAGCGGGTCCGGGTGTCCAACATCTCCATGCGGAACGTCAAGGTGCCCATCTTCGTCCGGCTCGGCAACCGCGCCACGCCCATCCCCGGCCGGCCCAAACCGGGCATGGGCCGGATGCGCGACATCACGATCACAGACGTCCAGGCCACCGCGGCAGGCAGCACGGGCTGCTCCATCACCGGGCTGCCCGGTCACCCGGTTGAACACGTCTCGCTGAGCAACATCCGCATCAGCTTCGCCGGTGGCGGCAAGCCGCACGATGCCGCACGGGTTGTGCCGGAGCTGGAGCATGCTTATCCCAAGGGAGAAATGTTCGGCGCGCTGCCCGCCTACGGCTTGTATGCCCGCCACGTCAGCGGCCTGCAGTTGCACAACCTCGAGCTCGCGTTCGAAAAGGCCGACGCGCGGCCCGCGCTGATCGCCGACGACGTCAGCGACCTCGACCTGTTTGCGCTGCGGGCGCAGGGCGCTCCGGGCGCCGCAGAACTGCTGCGGCTCATCAACGTCCGCGGCGCGCTGCTGCACGGCTGCCGGCTGTCCGCCGCCGTCGAGGCGTTCGTCCGCATAGCCGGCGCCGCATCCGCGCAGATCAAGTTCAGCGGCAACGACCTGAGCGCTGCCAAACAAGCCGTGGTCAAGGCCGAGGATGTCCCTGCCGGCGCCGTCAGCGTGGAAGCGGCCAAGTGAGCGGCGGGCCAGCGCGCGGAACCCGACCTGACTCTGGCAACAAGGCTCCTAGTGGAAGGGGCGGCGAGAGCGCATTCTGTCAAACGTGGCGACAAGGGGCGCGGGCGACCATGCCATGCGTTGCGGTCTGTGCGCAGTAAGGCCCGGCAGGGCCGATGCACGGTAGCCGGTGGCGCAAGCCACCGGAGCACACCTCGCCTCATCCCAAGTATGCGCCCCAGCGGGGCGCCGGATTTCCACCGCCCCTGCCGGGGCAGAGAAAATTATAGAGTCCCAACCCCCGGTGGCTGACGCCACCGGCTACCTTCCTGCGGCCCGCCGGGCCGCGCCTATAACAGTGATCTCGCTACGGTAGAATTGCGGACGGCGGCCAGCTCGTTCCCAACGAAGTACTTCGACGAAGCCGGCAGGCCGCCGCTACAGCAACAGGCTTACCTGCTCAGGGAATGATCAGCGTCTGGCCGGCCTTGATGCTCTGGGGCGAGGCGAGGGTGTCGCGGTTGGCCTCGAAAATTTTCTTCGCCTTGGTCTTGTCCTTGTATTCCTTGTGCGCGATGCCGGCGAGGGTGTCGCCGGACTGCACAATATAGGTGCGCACGGCGGGCTGCGCCGCGACCGGCTGCGGCGGGGCGAGCAGCTTGGGCGCGTTGGTGGCGGAGCCCCCGGCGTTGACCTCGGGCGGGACGGTGCCGGGCGGGGCATACTTCCGGAGCTGCGTGCGCAGGCTGGCAGCCTCCCGCTTCAGCAGGGCGATCTCCTCGATCGCACCCGGCGGCGGGTTCGGCAGCGACGCCGCATAGCAGACCTTGTCCACGCGGACCATATCCTCGATGAGCTTGTTCTTCTGGGCGCCGGGGCGCAGTTCGAGGTAGCGCTGGAGGTGGTAGATCGCGCGGAGATAGTCCTCTTTCTTCTCGAAAAGCATGCCCAGCTCGAGGTGCGCCGTGGCGAGCCGGGGCTTGTGGTCGAGCGTCTCGGAATAGAGCGCGATGGCGCCGGGGAGGTCCTGCGCGTTCTTGGCGGCGCGGGCGCGCAGCAGCAGCGGGTCGTGCTCATCGCGGCTGTCCTGCCACGAGCCGCTCTCGTTGCAGCCCACGAACAGCAGCAGCAGAGCGCCGCAGGCCGCGTGCGAGGTCATCTGGAAAATGGGTTTCATGGGGCCTCTGTTAGCACCAGATCGCCGCAGCGTCAACCGCGCGCCACGCGAATCCGCCCGCTTTGCGGCCGCCACCAATCCTCCGACTGGGCGTTCCTGGCGTCTTGGCGCCCGTCCCTCCTCTTAGGAAAATGGACGCCACCACGGCGGCGCGCTATACTTGGGGCGCCGCGGAGGTCGCGGCCTCATGAGCATTCTAGGCAATATCGGCGCAGGCTGGGTCGACAAGGGCCGCACGTGGCGGCACTACTTCGCCATGCTGTGGAGCGTGGCGCGCGTCGCCGTCCAGCCGCGCTACTGGCCGCGCACGACGCGCAATGTCTTCGCGCGCCAGGTGCTGTTCACCGGCGTCGAGGCGTGGAAGTTCATCGCGCTGATCGCCTGCATGGTCGGGCTGTCGATCGTGGTGCAATCCCAGGTCTGGCTGACCAAGCTCGGGCAGGCGGAGCATCTCGGCCCGATCCTGGTGATGGTGGTCGTGCGCGAACTGGGCCCGCTGCTGGTCAATTTCATCATCATCGGGCGCAGCGGCACGGCGATGGCGATCGAGATGGGCAACATGCAGATCGCCGGCGAGGTGCGCGCGCTCGACGCGCAGGGGTTGGACCCGTTCACCTACCTGGTCCTGCCGCGCGTCGCGGGCGCGGCGGTCTCGATCTTCTGCCTGACAATCGTCTTCATCGTGGTCGCCTTCTTCAGCGGCTATCTCTGCGGCGTGCTCACCGGCGCACAACCGGGCCACCCCATGCGCTTCGTGAACAGCATCTTCGGAGCCCTGCAGCAGGCCGACGTGCTCAATGTGCTCATCAAGACCCTGGTCTGCGGCGCGATGACCGGCGTCATCTGCTGCGCCGAGGGCCTGAGCGTCACAACGGCCAGCACCGAGGTGCCGCAGGCCGCGACGCGCGCCGTGGTCCGCTCCACGGCCACGCTGTTCGTCATCTCGGCCCTCGTGTCGCTCGCCACCTATATCTGAATCATGGCCACCACCTCCATCCTGCGCTTCGAGAACGTGAGCCTGGCGGCACAGCCGCCCTACGCGCTGGACCTGGCCGACGTGTCGCTGGAGTTGAATGCAGGAGAACTGGGCCTCGTGCTCACGGGCGTCCACACCGAGGGCCTGCCCCTCGCGGACCTCGCGTCCGGCCTGGTCGCCCCCGATGAGGGTTTGGTGCGGTTCCTGGACGAGGACTGGCTGGACCGTCATCCCGACGCCGCCGCGTCCGCCCGCGGCAACATCGGCCGGATCTTTGACAAGCGCGGGTGGATCAGCAACCTCGACGTGGACGAGAACATCACGCTGGCCCAGCGCCACCACACCACGCGGCCGGTCGCCGAGCTCGAGGCCGAGGCGCTCGCGCTCGCCAAGCAATTTGGCTTCGAGGATCTGCCGCGCGTGCGGCCCGCGCTGCTGCGGCCGGGCGAGCTGCGGCGCGCCGCCTGGCTCCGCGCACTGGTCGGCGCGCCGGCCCTGCTGCTGCTGGAGCATCCGCTGCGCGACCTGC
>CAITZM010000131.1 GCA_903896925.1 uncultured Lentisphaerota bacterium
CGGCGTTACCCGCCGCCAGCCCTTGGTTCAGCACCGTCACCGTCGCCGAGAAACTGCCGCCATTCGTCAGGCCGGAGGCAGGCGTCATGGCGAGCGCCGTCACCACGAAGTCCGGCTTCTCCACACCGCCCGGTCCGGAGGACGAGAGCGAATACGTGAGCGTCTTCTGGTTGTTGCCCTCGCTCTGCTCCACCGTACCGCCATCCGCATCCACGAAGGCGCGGAGGTTATAGGTTCCGGCCACGGCCGCTGCGGTCAAGCCCGTGAAGGTCACGTTGGTGCTGCCACCGACAGCGAGAGGGCCGAGCGTCACAATGGCATCGCCCGCCTCACCGACCGAGGCGGCGGCCAGCTTGTTCAGCCAGAGCCGCAACTTGCCCGCGTTACCGGCCGCGAGGCCCTGGTTGACCACGGTCACGGTCGCCGTGAACGCACTGCCAGCAGTCAGCGTGGCGGGCACGGTCGCGATCGTCGTGACGGCAAAATCAGGAATCTCGACGACTACAGGAGGAACCGGCGTGGGGCCATTGGTGGTGATGCTGGCCCACGCGGAAGCCTCCAAATTATATCCGGCATAATGAATGCCATCCGGATCCAAGGAATCGGAGGAGGCCACCGTGACCGTGTTGGTCAAGGGGCCGGTGCCATTGATCAGGTCCACCACGAGCCGTAGCGAGGCCGAACCGCCGGCCAGCAGATCGCCGACCTGCCAGATGCCGCTGGCAGCCGTATAAATGCCTTGCGAAGCTTCGGACGCGATCAAGGCGAAGTTCGGGGCGAGTTGATCAAGGAGGGACAGGTTCAAGGCCGTATCGGGGCCGGCATTGGCGATGGTCACATTGAAGATCGCATCGGCATCAACCGACTTGCGGCAGAACCAGCCTTCGACCGTGAAGTCGCTGGTGTTGAGCTGCAAGCTGGTGCTGTTCGGAATCTCGATATATTGGTTCACGCCGTTGAACTCGAAGGCGCCATCCGCCGAGCCATAGACGGACGCGGTGGCGCCATGGACGATGCCCACATTGGCGTTGCTGGTGGAATCCAGCGCCGTACCGGCGCCGCCCGCCAGATGCTGGACCATGGCGAAGTCGGCATCCCATACCGCCGTACCCGGATAAGGCGGCGCTCCCGCAGCCGGGTTGCCATAGTTGATATAGAAATGTGTCGAAACGCCCGCGGCCAAGGTGGGCATCTTGACCCACGAAACCAGGCGACCGGCCGGCTGGCGGAACAATTCGATCTCATGTGCGAGCAATTGGCCACCGACGCTGGAGAAGACAATGTCGGCGCCGCTGGCGGAGGTTACGCCCGTGCGCAAGAAGCTCTGGATGGTGCTGACGAGCACGGGGAAGTTGGTCAGCGGGCCGGCCACCATGGCGCCGTTGATCGTCACCTGACGGCGATGGGCATACCCGGGCACGGCGCTGGCTTCCTCAGAACCGAAGGCCAGGAAAGCGTCAGCATGTTGCTGCTGCTCATACGTGGTGTGCAGCCATGCATCGCTCCGCGCCACGTGGGAGCAGCGGACTTCGTCCATCAGGCCGGCGTAGAAATAGCTGTTGCCAAGATAGCAGCCCAGCATGAGCGCAGCCGTCGAGGGCTGCGGTACGCCGGTGGCCGTGCGCGAGCCCACCACCACACCATCGACCAGAATCTCGGAGGTGTGCGGCCCCCAGGCATTGGCCCCACGCGTAAAGCGTCCAACCACATGATGCCAATGGGCGTCCAGATTCGTCGGCGCATTGAAACTGCCGGGACCCCACACATCGAAGCTGGGCTGGCCGTATTCCAAGCGCAGCCAATAATCGCCGCTGACAAACTGCTCGCCCTTGGAGATCGGAATGGTCCAAGTGCTCGGATAGTTGGTCACCGGCAGGGCCTGCTTGGTCAAGGTCAGCGTCGAATAATGAG
>CAITZM010000132.1 GCA_903896925.1 uncultured Lentisphaerota bacterium
GCGGCAGGAGTGCCGCCGCTCCGGAGGCGCCAGCCCGCCGGGCCGCGCCGCTTGCGCTGCCGCAATTACCGATTAGGATACGTGCGGCTCGCGGGCGTGTGCCCGGATGCTTTCGGCGGATGGCGATCCGCTTCAGCGTACGGTTTTGTGGGGAGCTTGCTATGCAACACAGATGCGGTTGGTGCGGTGACGATCCTGCGTATGTGGCCTATCACGATGACGAGTGGGGCGTGCCGGTGCACGATGACCGGCGGTTGTTCGAGATGCTTATTTTGGAGGGCGCGCAGGCGGGGCTGAGCTGGCTGACCATCCTGAAGAAGCGCGCGAACTACCGCCTGGCCTTTGATGGTTTTGACCCGGTGAAGGTGGCGGCGTATGGGCCGCGCGAGGTGCAGCGCCTGCTGGCGGATCCGGGAATTGTCCGCAACCGCCTGAAGATCGCCGCGACGATCCAGAACGCGCGCGGCGTGCTGGCGCTCCAGAAGCAGCACGGCTCGCTCGATACCTTCCTCTGGCGCTATGTGGGCGGCACGCCCCACCAGAACGCGTGGCAGGGCATGGGCCAAATCCCGGCGCGGACGGAACAATCGGACGCGATGAGCAAGGACCTCAAGAGGCTCGGTTTCAACTTCGTCGGCTCCACCATCTGCTACGCCTTCATGCAAGCCGTCGGCATGGTCAACGACCATTTCACCGACTGCTTCCGCTACGCCCCCATCCAAGCCCTGGCTCGACAGGACAAACCGGGTGCGCCCACCAAGCCGCGCCGCTGATTTGAACCGCGTACCAGGCAAATTTTGGGCAGGCAAAGAGGCCGTGAACCGCCAAGACGCCAAGCACGCCAAGGCAGCAGTCCATCCACCGATTTCGCAGATTGAAAACGCAGAGGAATGGCCACGAAAGAACCTGGCGTGGCTACGCCGCAACCAAACCGCACGAGGACTTGTCCGCCTCAGGTGAAGATGGAAGACCATCATACCGAAGCCGCCGTCCGAAGCGTAAGAGACGACAGAATCATGGATAGCAGAACCATTTTAAGAAGGTGTGAGCACAACTCTCGGTGGCGACCAAAGCAGCCCAATCTATCCTCCGCCGCCTAATGATTCAGCCGTCAATGGTTCTATTGAAATCCGAGTAAATCATGCTGAGAAAATAAAATTTTCCGGTAGCAATGCACAGGTCGCAAAGTGGAAAATCCTGCGTCCTTTGAGATCATTTCGAAAAAATAAATTCATCGCGGATCACGCGGTTTCCAGCCAAGCTGCCCCTTGTCTGGCCTCGGTGGTTTCCACTGCTCTCCAAGCTTGGCGTCCTTGGCGCCTTGGCGGTGAAATGCTTTCCGGCGCTCCTCTCCCCTGCCGAGAAGGCGACACCCAAAAACCTCTGTGGTGAGATTTTGTTCCGCCCGTGTGGGACGCCTGCCTGGCTCAATACAGGTATTTGGTGACCGCACCCGCGCCTTTGGTCAACTGCAGGTCGGCGTCGCTGGTGGCAGCCTTGCCATTGATATAGACATGATCGAAAATAACCGTCCACTTTCCAGGCGCGATGAAACTGGTCTGCGCCGAGGGGAGCTGGATATTTTTGAAGGTCATCGTCCGCGCAAATTCCGGACCGTCGGATTCGAGGGAAAGGAAACGGTTCAGGTTGGACTTCTTGGGGTTCGGCTGGTAGCCGGCGAGGGACTGGACCCGGATGTTCTGGAACACGAGGTTGTCCACCGTCGTCGGCTTGGCCCAGAACATCCGGACCAGGCCGACCTGGCCGTTGCAGCGGACCACGTCGCAATCGTCCACCACGTTGCCGGGGCCGATAGGGCCATCGCCCTGCGGAAAGCCCCAGTTCCCCGCATAGCTGGATTTGATGAACGTGCAGCCGTGGATCAGGTTGCTGCTCATCCCCTGCTGCTCGCGCGCGCCGCCGATGACGATCAGGTTGTCGTTGCCGACAATGAAACAGTTCTCCACCCGGTTGCGCGTCGCCGCGCCGTGCAGCGAAATGCCGTCGGAGTTGACGATGTAATGGAGCGCCTTGACGTTCCGCACGACGTTGTCGCGGCCGCTGAAGAATTTGATGCCATGCCAGATGGAGTTGTAGAAAATCACGTCCTCCATCACCAGCCCCACGCAGCCCTCGAGCTTGACGGCGAACTGGCCGGTGCCCTTGGGCGGCTTGGCGGTGAAGGGGTTCTGGATGAAGCCGCGGCCATAGACCTTGAACGGCTTTGTGCGTTTGATGATCAAGGCGGCGTTGAGGAGCGCGCCCGGCGCCACATAGAGCGCAGAATGCGGGTCGCTATCGCCAATCCGCAGCACGCCGCCGGTCGGCGCATGCGTACCGGGCCCGAAATAGAGGACGTCCTTGTCGGCGGGCTTGGGCGGATTCGCCTCCGGCGCATCGGCAAAGAGATAGAGCAGCTTGTCGCCATCGACAACCTGGCTGGTCGCGCCGTTGATTTGCACTTCCAGGTTCTGCGGCTTAACGAGCGTGAAGGTCAGCGTCTGCCCCTGCTGTTGGGCACGGACGCCCTTGGACAGCGGATTAATCTGATAGGAGGTGACCGGGCCGCGTTGGTAGGTGACTTCCACTTTCACCGTGCCGGAAAATGCGAAGGGCGCACACCGGAAGGTCCCGGCGTTATACACGGCGATGTCCTGCCCGTTCGCCCTGACGGTAAACTCGGCGGCACGCGGCAGCGGCGCCTCGGGATACACCGTCACGAGATCGGCCGGCAACGCCGGTGTCATCATCATCCAGGCAGCCAGCGCCGCCACCTTAGCCACGTGCTGCCTGATCATGAGGACCTTTCTTGCGTCGCGCATGGGGCGGAGTATAGGAACGGCGCCGGGGCTTGCCAGCCTTTTCCGATGCTGAGATTTAGCCGCCAGTATCCACCACGCCACCGAAGAGATTCATCCACAGATTTCTCAGATTACACAGATTAAACGGCAGAGGATTTGCCACGAAAGAACCCAAAGAGCATAGCCCGGCACAGCCGTAACCGAAGCAGATTCAATGAGGAAATCAGGAAGTCAGGAAAAGAATAGCAGTCACTCCGTTCCTTTTTTTCCTTGTGGCGGCAGGTGTCCCACCTGCCGCTGAGCCGGGTGTCCCACCCGGCTCACCCTCGCCCAACAGGTGGCGAGACGCCGCCCGCACCGGCACGCGAGACGCGTGCCCCACGGACACCCACCGCGCGGATGAGCACAGGGCATTTCTCCCCGTGTTTCGGCGTCACGTCCCGCCCTCTCATTATTCCTCCGTCCGGAAATCTGTGAAATCTGAGTAATCTGTGGATACCCTCTTTGCTTATCCTCTCGCCTTGGTCTTGGCGCCTCGGAGGTTAAGCTTCTGTCCGGCTTTGCGGTTGCCCTGCGGCACGATTTGGTGCAATTTGGCGCGACGCGTTTCGCGGAAGGGAAACTCATGAAGAAATCAGTTTGTCTTGCGGTGGGTTTGTGGGTGGCCGTGGGGGGCCAAGCGCAGACAGCGGCCCCCTTCGCGCCAACGGTCGCGCCGAACGCACCCGCCTGGGAATGGGCCGGCTGGGGCGGCGGCGGGTTCTTCTTCTCGGCGGTGTTCCACCCGGCGAAGGACGGCGTGCTCTACATGGGCGGCGATGTCACCGGCGTCTACAAGAGCGAGGACCACGGCCGCCACTGGCGGCTGATCAACAACGGCCTGGCCGATTACGCGATCTATTCGCTCGCCGTGGACCGCACCGCCCCGGACACGGTCTACGCCGCCACCGAGGGCGGGCTGTGCAAGAGCACCGATGGCGGCGCGCAGTGGCGGTTGCTGCCCCATGTCGGGCGCAAGGACCTGCGGATCACCGGCGAGCGCATGCGCAGCATCCGCTGCATCGCGGTGGACCCCACCAACGGCAAGATCGTCTATGCGGCCAGCCCCGCGGGCGCGGTGTTCAAGAGCACCGATGGCGGCGAGACCTGGCTGGCGGTCTATCAAAAGACGGACCAGCCGGAATTGGCCGAGGCGCTGCGCGTCCAGTTCGGCAAGGTCAACGACAACTGGTTCGGCGGCTTCTGGCTCCCGGTGGCCTTCCCGCAGGGTGTCAGCAGCGCCGCTTGCGCGGGCTTCGGCTTCAACTTTAAAGGCGATGGTACTCTGCCTCGGGAGTGTTACCTCTCGCTCAAGACCGCAACCGGCGCGGCCTATCGCAGCCGGAATCTGCGGGAGATCTTTCAGCAGAAGCAGTGGGGCGACGTCGTGCTCGGCGCCAAGGATTTCGTCCTCGATCCCGATTACGCGAAGAGCCATCCCGACCAAGCCAAGGCCTACGCCGGCACGCCCGACTGGGCGGCGGTCACGCGCATGGACTTCTCGTGCGTCGGCCCGCTGATGAACGAGGCGCCCGTGGGCAAGTTCACACGGTTCTTCTTCTCCGTCGCGGGCGCGGCGCCCGGCCAACGCATCGTCCGGGAGTTCTCCAAGGACAAGAAGCTGCAGGCCTATGGCAACCTCCGCATCGGGCCGCTGCAGGGCGGCACGGTGTACAGCGTGGCCGTGGCGGCGAAGGAGCCGGCGCTGGTGCTCGCGGCGACGGACGACGCGGGCCTCGTGCTCAGCCGCGATGCGGGCCAGAGCTGGCGCGAACTGCCGACGCCGAAAAAGGCCTCGAGCGTGGCCGTGGCCGAGACCGATCCGAACATCATCTTTGCCACCTTCTTCAAGGACGGCGTCTGGAAGTCGACGGACAAGGGCCAGACGTGGAAAGACCTCTCGCAAGGCCTGCCCAAGAATCTGGCCACCCACGAGGTGGCGATCAGCCCCGTCAACCCGCTCGACGTCTACCTCATCGCCGCGGCCGACTGGAACGGCCGCTTCTTCTACTCCAACGATGGCGGGCAGACCTGGACGAATGTCTCGAAGCTGACGCCCGACTTCCCCGCCGACCCGACGCTCCCGAACGATCCCAAGCCGGCCAGCCTGAGCGCACCGCGCAACCTGACCATCAACCCGCTGAATCCCCAGGAACTGTTCATCGCCGCCAACTGGCGCCCGTGCCTGAGCACGGACGGCGGGCGCACCTGGGCCGAACGCGCGCACGGCGCGGACATCTCCTGTGTATACGACCTCCGCTTCTTCAAGGGCCGCACCTATGCCGCGGCCATGGACGAGGGCGTATTCGTCAGCGCGGACAACGGTGGCTGCTGGCGCGCGCTCTGGCCGCTCAAATATGAACCCGTGATTGGCGGCCACTACTGGCGGCTCGCGATCTCCGACAACAATGGCGTGGATCGCATCGTCAGCACCTGCACCCCATGGAACGGGTATTACCCCGGCCGCGTGGTCCTCAGTGAAGACGGCGGCAAGACATTCACCAGCAGCACCAACGGCCTGCCGACGACCGTGCCGCATCAGAACACGATGTGGGGCACCGGCGCGCCGCGCGCCATGGCGGCCGACCCGAAGAGCCCGCTGACGCTCTATCTGGGTATCGACGGCGAGCCCTCCACGGGCCGGAGCGGCGGCGGGGTCTTCAAGTCGGAGGATGGCGGCAAGACCTGGGCCGCGCTGCCCGCACAGCCGGGTAGCCGCCGCATGTTCTTCGGGCTCGCGGTGGACCCGACCGACTCCAAGCGCCTCTACTGGGCCGCCTGCGGCACGGGCGGAGGTCTCTACCGCAGCGAGGATGGCGGCGCCTCCTGGCAGCATGTGTTCAAAAACGAATCGTGGTGTTTCAATGTCCACGTGACGGGCGACGGCACGGTCTACTGCCCCGGCAACAACCTGTGGCGCAGTACGGACCACGGCAAAAGCTGGAAGCAGCTGACCAAGTTCCCCTACACCTCGCGCATCATCGTGGCCGTCGAGAACGATCCGGCCGACGCCAAGCGGGTGTGGTTCGCCGCCACCAATTGGGGCAACAGCCCCGAGGGTGGCGTCTACGAAACCTGCGATGCGGGCGCGACGTGGCAGGAAATCACCGGCCAGCTGCCGTACCGCAAGCCCATGCTCCTGCGCTATAACGCCGACACGCACGAGCTCTGGGCCGCAGGCGTCGGCCTCTTCAAGTGCCGGCGCTGACGGCTGTCGTCTTTCCCTTGACACGCCTCGCCGCGCCTGCTTTGGTGCATGGCGATGAAACTTCTACGCGTCACTCTTCTGGTCGCCGTTGCTGCGCTGCTGCTTCCGCGGCTGTCACCGGGCGACGAAGCCAGCCAGTACCCCGCACAACTGCGCTGGATCTGGTTCCCGGAAGGCCAGCCGGCCCGGAGCGCCCCGGCGGGCATCCGTTACTTCCGCGCCACGGTCACACTCCCCACGAACACGACGTTCACCTGCGCCCAGTTCATCGTCAACGCCGATGACACCGGCACGCCGCTGATCAACGGCACCCGGCTGGAGCAGAAAGCCGGAGGCTGGCCGGAATTCGAGAGTTACGACGTGACGCGCTTGCTGCATCCCGGCCGCAATGTGCTGGCCATGGAGGTGCACAATTCCGGCTCGGCCGCCGGCATGATCGGCTGGCTCACGATCCGCACCGGCAAGGAAAAGCGCGTGCTGGCGGTGACCGATGGCACCTGGAAGGCTTCGGACAAGCTGGTGCGGGGCTGGGAGCGGCCCAACTTCGATGACACCGCTTGGCCGGCGGCGATGGTGCTCGGGCCCGTGAGCACAGCGCCGTGGGGCGGAAAGCTGCACTACGCCAACATACCGATGATGACCGCGACGCTGCAGCGCAACGAGAAACCGGTCACCTCCGCGCAGGCCCAGGCGATGATCGAGGAGGACTGGCTCTTCCAGGCCAACGACACCACCACGGCCCAATTGGCGCTTCAGGAAATCGGCTGGGCGCGCGAACTGGCGGCGCGGCTGGCCACCCAGGCGGGCGCACCCGACGCTGCGGTGGAATTGAAGTCGCTCGACGCGCTCGCGACCCGACTGCGCGCCCTCCCCCCGGCGCAGGACGACGACACCACCCGCGAGCTGTACCTGGCCGTCCGCCGCATCAAGCGCACCCTGATGCTCCGCAATCCGCTGCTGAACTTCGACCGCCTTTTACTCGTGGATGGTCCCCAGTACGCAGGCAAACACGAGTCGGCGCACCGCAACGGCTATCACTATGGGCACCAGCTCGCGGGCAGCCGCCTGCTGGTCCTGGACGGGCTGCGCCCGGACGGCGTCGAGCGCGAGCTGGTGCCGGGCGCCGAGGGCTACATCATGCGCATGGACCTGTCCTTCGATGCCACGAAGGTCGTGTTCAGCCTCAAGCCCAAGGCCGATGACAGCTTCCACCTCTACGAAATCGGCATCGAGGGCACGAACCGGCACCAGCTCACCCGCAGCAGCTATGACGACATGGATCCGATCTATCTGCCCGACGGCCACATCGTTTTTTCCACATCGCGCGGCAATTCCTATGTCCGCTGCCTGCCGCCGTCGGCCTCGACCGTGCTCGCGCGCTGCGACGCCGATGGCCGCAACATCGTCATGCTCTCCCGCAACAACGAGCCCGACTACACCCCCACGCTGCTCCCCGACGGCCGCATCCTCTACACGCGCTGGGAATACACGGAGCGCCCGCTCTGGCGTCTGCAGAAACTCTGGACGATGAATCCCGACGGCACCGGCGAGGCGGTCTACTGGGGCAACGGCAGCGCCTATCCTGACATGCTCTGGGAAGCGCGGCCGGTGCCCGGCAGTTCACAGGTGATGTTCGTCGGCGTCGGGCATCACAACGTCATCACCGGCTGCCTCGGCTTGATTGATGTCGGGCACGGCCTGCAATGGCCCGATGGCATCAAGAAGATCACCAAGGAAATCCCCTGGCCGGAAGTCGGCGAGCCGGCGGACGGCAGCCCCATCGCCTCGCCACGCTATCACACCAGCGGCGGGCTCTGGTCCGTGCGCAGCCCCTACCCGCTCGGGCCGGAGGATTTCCTGGTCTCCGCCGCGCGCACGCCCGGCAGTAATTTTGCGCTCTTCCTGATGGACATCCATGGCAACCGGGAACTGCTCTACACCGGCCGGGACACGGTCTGGTATGCGCAGCCGCTCCGCCCGCGCACGCCGCCGCCGGCGATCCCCAACCGCGTCACCTGGCCCGCCGCCGGCGATCTGGCGCAGAACGGCGTCCTGTTCAGCCCGAACGTCTACGCCGGCGTCGAAGGCCTGCCGCCCGGCACGGCCAAATTTCTCCGCGTGATTGAAATGGACGCCAAGACCTACAGCATGGGCATCAAATCCTGGCGACACTCCGGCCCCGCGATCTCGGTCATCCAGGAAGACGGCGTCAAGCGCATCCTCGGCACCGTGCCCATCCAGCCCGATGGCTCCGTCGCCTTCAAGGTGCCCGCCGGCAAGGCGCTGCACTTCCAGTTGCTGGATGAGCGGCAGCGCTGCATCCAGATCATGCGTTCCTTCACCGGCGTCATGCCCGGCGAGACCCGCGGTTGCCTCGGCTGCCACGCCCTGCACACGGCAACCCCGGATGTACACCGCGGCGCCCTGGCGTTACGCGGAGCGCCCGCCGACCTCACGCCGCCGCCGTGGGGCGCCGGAACCAGCGTCAGCTATGAGCGCTTCTGCCAGCCGGTCCTCGACCGGCATTGCGGCCAATGCCATCAGGGCAACGGCAAGGCCCGCGCCAAGCTCGACCTGACCCTGCGCGGCGGCGTGGAGGAAAAGGGCATTGACGATCCCAAGCTCTGGCCGTTCAAGGAGCCCTATCTGACCCTCGTCGGTGCCGGCGCATGGGCTGGCCCTACGCCCGAAGGACACGGCGCGGCCCTCGGCCTCGCGGGCTGCCTCAACGTGGAAGTGCATCATCAATACGGCCCGCTCAAGCCGCTGAGCATGCTCTCCGCAACCAGCCGCCTGATCGACCTGGTGACGAACGGCAAGCATCATCAGGTGAAGGTCGAAGGCGAGGACCTGCAGCGCCTGATCGCCTGGGTGGATTGCAACTGCGTCTACCGCGGCGACGAGGAGGTCCGGCAGATCCCCGATCCCCCGCCGCAGGTCGCCAACCGCTTCCCCGTGCCCGTCAAGACACGCACCGCACCCGTGATCGATCGACTCCAGCCTGTCAGCGACAAGCTGCGGTAAAGCAGAAGCTTTCGTCATAGATAATAAACGGAAATAACGCCATGCCTCAAACCAGTCATCGGGTCAGCCTGTTCACGGAGTCGGTCATCCGCCGCATGACGCGGGTGGCCAATGAGTGTGGCGCCATCAACCTCTCGCAGGGCTTCCCGGACTTCGATCCGCCGCCGGAACTGCAACTGGCGCTGGAGCGCGCCGGCCGCGCCGGGCCGCACCAGTACGCCGTCACCTGGGGCGCGCCGCGTTTCCGCGCCGCGCTCGCGCGCAAGCAGACGCACTTCACCGGACTGGCGCTCGACCCCGAGCGTCACCTCGTGGTGACCTGCGGCAGTACCGAGGCCATGATGGCCGCGATGCTCACGGTCTGCGATCCCGGCGACCGCGTCATCATCTTCTCGCCCTTCTACGAGAACTATGGGGCGGATGCGATCCTCTCCGGCGCCGAGCCGATCTATGTGCCGCTGCGCCCGCCGGACTTCGCCTTCGATCCCGCCGAGTTGCGTCACGCGTTCGAACAGCGGCCCAAGGCTTTGATCCTCTGCAATCCGGCGAACCCCAGCGGCAAGGTCTTCACCCGCGCCGAACTGCTCTGCATCGCCGCGCTCGCGGAGGAATTCGACACCTTTGTCATCACCGACGAAGTCTACGAGCACATCGTCTACGCCCCGCACCAGCACACCTATTTCGCCACCTTGCCGGGGATGTTCGAGCGGACCCTTTCGTGCAGTTCGCTCTCCAAGACCTACTCCATCACCGGCTGGCGGCTCGGCTATGTGAGCGGCCCGGAGCGCCTCCTGGCAGGTGTCCGCAAGGTCCACGACTTCCTGACCGTCGGCGCCGCCGCGCCCTTGCAGGAAGCCGCCATCGCAGGCCTCGAGATGCCGGACGCCTACTACCGCGACCTGCAGGCCACCTATACCCACAAGCGTGACGTTTTCCTCGGCGCGCTCGACGCCGCCGGCCTCACCTATACCCACCCGCAGGGTGCCTACTACGTGATGGTGGATGTGTCCGCGTTCCAGCGCGGCGACGACGTGGCGTTTTGCGAGTGGCTCGCGAGGGAGATCGGCGTGGCCGCGGTGCCGGGCTCCAGCTTCTTCCGCGAGCCGGTGAGGCACCTGATCCGTTTCCACTTTGCCAAGCGCGAAGAGACCTTGCGCGCCGTCGGCGAACGCCTCGCCCGCCTGCGCGCGAGCTGAGCCGCCGCCCACACAGCGATTTCACCACGGAGGACGCAGAGGTCGGATGAGGTCACAGAGGTGGAGCGGAAGTTAACGCAAAGACGCCAAGGTCGGCACCCTTCGACAGGCTCAGGGCAGGGAAGACGCAAAGAAAAGGCGGAGCGGAAGCCACGGACAGGCACGGATGGTCACGGATAAGAACGACAACAATTAAAGTAGAATAAACCATGCTTCAACCCATACAGACTCCGATCACGGGTGGCGAATCGGTTGCACAGACCGACACTCCACTCGCCGCCTTGGTGCAGTTCTATCGCGCCTTCAACGCTCGCGACCTCGCGGAGATGGCGCAGAACTGGGAGAACTCAGCCGACATTGCGATGGATAATCCGTTGGGCGGTATCAAGCGGGGCTGGCCCGAGATCAAAGCGGTCTATGACCGGATCTTCAATGGGCCGGCCACGGTCTATGTCGAGTTTTTCGACTACACCCTGCACGTGCATGGCGACATATTCTACGCTGTGGGTCGCGAGCGCGGGCGCTTCGTGAAAGATGATCAGGCGCTCGAGCTCGCCATCCGCACCAGCCGGATCTTCCGCAAGACAGACCAGGGCTGGCGCCAAGTCCATCATCATGGCTCCATTGAAGACCCCGTGCTGCTGGAGCGCTATCAAAAAGCCGTGGCAGGAAAATGAAGAGCCATCGGTAAATGCCTGGAAGCCACAGATGACTTCCCCTGCCCTCCGTCCGTGGCCCCAGCACAGCAGCGGCGTCTCGCCCCTGTGAAGGTGGCGGAGCATCCGTTGCTATTTTCACAGCGCCGACGCACTCGCACTTCGGGGCCGGAACAGCTAGAGTCCAAGCATGCAGGCGCTTCGTCATAACGGTTCCCGCAGACGCGGGCGCCCGGCGTCCGCGCAGGACCTCCGGTTTGCCGAGGAAACGCATACATGAAAAAAATGGCCAGTCTGCTGGTAAATGTCGTGGCCAAGAGTCCGCTCTGTCCGAAACGATGGCGCCATGCGCTCTATCGCCGGGTGGGGATGCGGATCGGCCAGGCCGATATCTGGCCGGGCGTCGGTTTCACGGGCGCGCGCTGCGCCATCGGCGACTGGAGCTGGATCAATCACGGTTCCTACATCGATTGCGCCGAGGCGGACGTCACGATCGGAAAAAACGTGGGGATCGCGATGGGCGTGACGCTGGTCACCAGCTCGCATGAGGTGGGCCCGCCGGAACGCCGCGCCGGCACCATGAAGCATGGTCCCATCACGGTGAAGGATGGCGTCTGGATCGGCGCCTGCGCCGTGATCCTGCCCGGGTGCACCATCGGCGAAGGCTGTATCATCGCGGCCGGCGCCGTGGTCACCAAGTCCTGCGAACCGAACGGGCTGTACGGCGGCGTACCGGCGAAACGCATCAAGGACCTGTGACGCGGACGCAGAGGCGGAGCAGCAGCCACGGACCTTCACGGACGGTCACGGATAGAACGACACCAGATGAGGGCAGCGCAGTCGGCTTGTGGCGGGGGCTCATCCACCGTGACCACTGACCAAGGACAACTGACAACGGACATCTTTGGAATAACATCGCCATCCTACCATCGGAGCCTACAATCCCCTAAGTTTTCGCAGGAGATGATCTGCGGCAACAGGAGAGGGCAGCATGACAAACCATGGTCAGAGAACGCCAGCGCGGCTGACGTTTAGAAGGCTGGCGTTTTACGTGGGTATACTTTGCTTCCTTGCGGCGGGCGTGTTCGTCGTCTTTCAACCCGGAGGCAAAAGCAACTGGGTCGGCGTGGTCAGCGGCCTGCTCGTGGGCTTCGTCATGCTGACCATCGGCAAAACCGGCCATTGGCCCGCGCCCAAGCGCAGGCATTGAGCCGGCCGTCATACCCATGCCCCGTTTCTGGTCGTGCCCGGCAGGCACCCGTTCACTTTACGCCGCTGTGCGCAGACCTATAAGGTCAAAGCTGTGTTCCGCCAGATCCTCGGCCCAGAGGAGCGTTTCCCGGTAGGCTCACTTGGAAGGAGTAAAGCAAAGCCGCAGACGGAGAAAAGCTTCGCCTTTCCAGCTTTCGTTATGCCCCCCCCCTTCATCCTGCAACGCTTTCGTAGGGGCGCAGCTTGCTGCGCCCACTATGTGGCGCAAGCGGAACGAACGGGCGTCCTTCGAGTGAAGGGCGCCGCTACCGAAAGAAAGAAGCGGATGGGGTTGCCATCCGCTTCTTCGCACGTCAGCACGTCTGTCTGACCGCTGACTTGTGATCTCTGTCTTCTGGCCTCTGTCAGCTTACTGCTTGTCGCTCAGCGCGACGACGCCGGGGAGGTGCTGGCTTGGGTTTAGGCGGGCTTGGCGTGGGCGTGGCGGGATTCCTCGGCGATTTTTTCGGCGAGGAAAATCTTGAGCAGGGATTGATAGGGCACGTCCCGCTTGTTCGCCAGCACCTTCAGTGCGGCGATGACGGACTCCGGCAGGCGCAGCGAGATGGTTTTGGTCGAGGGCTTCAGCTTGGGGAAGATGGTCTGCTTGGCCTGCGCCCAGTCCACGAACTCCGTGGAGTCATGCTGCGCCCAGAACGCGCGCTCTTCGTCTTCGTTCTTGAAGCTTGGCAACGGTTTCTTGTTCATGGTCTATAGACCTTTCGTTCCCTCCGGCTCATATCGCGGGCCGACACCACGCGCACTTGTTTGCCACGCAGCGTGAACACAACGAACAACTCACGACCCGCATCCGTCTGCCCCAGCGCGTAGCAGCGATTTTCGTGCTGCGAGTGTTCTTCGTCGGCCCCGACGACGAGCGGCGTGTTGAAGAACACCTGCTCCGCCTCCAGCGGCGTAACGCGGTGCCGGTCCCAGTTCTTCCGGTCGTTACCGCCGCTCCAGTCGAAGCCTTCAAACACAGGCATTGTGGTGGCGTCGGTCACGACCGGAATGTATACGATACCCATATACCCGTCAACTGTGGTAGGGCGGGTGCGCCGTCGCCCGCCGCGCAAACAAGACAAGCGTTGGATGATGTCCTGCGGCGCTCGCGGCGCGAGCGCCCTACCGAAAAGAAAGCAGCGGATGGTTTCCCATCCGCTGCTTCGTGGTCGGAATTTCTAGCTGACCTCTGATCGCTGACTTCTGACCTCTGCTTATTTCTTGTCGCTCAGCGCGACGACGCCGGGGAGCTGCTTGCCTTCGAGGAACTCGAGGCTTGCGCCGCCGCCGGTGGAGCAGTGCGTCACCTTGTCCACGACCTTGAACTTCTTGGCCGCGGTGGCGGTATCGCCGCCGCCGACGACGGTGGTCGCGCCGCTCGCGGTGGCCTGGGCGATGGCCGCGGCCATCGCCTTGGTGCCGGCCGCGAAGCGCTCGTCCTCAAACACGCCCGCCGGGCCGTTCCAGACGATCGTCTTCGAGCGCGCAATCGAAGCGCAGAAGATCTCGTTGGTCTTCGGGCCCACGTCGAGGCCGAGCCAGCCGACCGGGATGCCGGTGCTGTCGTCCGCCGCCTGGACTGCAACCTTGTCATCGGCGTTCTTGGGGAACTTGTCGCCGCAGATATAGTCCACCGGCAGGGTGATCTTCACGCCCTTGGCTTCGGCCTTGACCATGATGTCCTTGATCATCTTCGCGCCTTCGGGATCGAAGAGGCTCGCGCCGATTTCCATGTTGTTGAGCACCTTCTTGAAGGTGAAGACCATGCCGCCGCCGATGAGGATCTCGTCCGCCTTGTCGAGCAGGTTGTTGATCAGCGGGATCTTGTCGGCGATCTTCGCGCCGCCGAGGATGGCGAGCAGCGGGCGCTTCGGGTTGTCGAGCACGGCGGTGAAGGCGTTGAGTTCCGCCTCCATCAGGAAGCCGGCGACCTTCTCGGGCAGGTTGACGCCGACCATCGAGGAGTGCGCGCGGTGCGCGGTGCCGAAGGCGTCGTTGACGTAGATGTCGCCGAGCTTGCTCAGGCTGGCGCGGAACGCCTCGACGGCTTTCGGGTCGGCCTTCGTGGAGGTGCCGTCCTCGTTCTTGATCTTGCCCTCTTCCTCGATGTGGAAGCGGAGGTTCTCGAGCAGAATGACCTCGCCGGGCTTGACCGTGCCCGCGGCGCAGGCGGCCTCGACCTGCGGGCCGACGCAGTCCGGAAGGAACGTCACCGGCTTGCCGAGCAGTTGCGGGAGCGCGTCGGCGACGGGCTTGAGCGAATACTTGGCGATGACTTTTCCGTCCGGACGGCCGAGGTGGCTCATCAGCACGACGGACGCGGCGCCCTGCTCGAGCACGTACTTGATGCTCGGCAGCGCGGCTTCGATACGCTTGGTGTTGGTGATCGCGCCGGTGACCTTGTCCTGCGGCACGTTGAAGTCCACGCGCATGATGACGCGGCGACCCTTGAAACTCACATCGCGAATGGTTTTCTTATTCATCTGGATTTCTTTTCCTTAATAAAACAGCGTGAGATCACGCGGCCTACAACCCAATCTTTCCTGCAGGCCGGATCACCTGACCCGGCGACGTCCGATATAAAAACGGCGGCCCGGATAGCCGGGCCGCCGTCGACTCACATCACTTGCGGCGCGGACTTACTTGACCGTGTCCATGTGGCAGATGAGGTCGATGAGCTTGTTGGAGTAGCCCCACTCGTTGTCGTACCACGACACGAGCTTGGCGAAGCTCGGGTTCAGCATGATGCCGGCGCCCGCGTCGAAGATCGACGTGCGCTTGTCATGGTTGAAGTCCGTCGAGACGACTTCCTCTTCGGTGTAGCCCAGGACGCCCTTGAGCGCGCCTTCGGAAGCGGCCTTCATGGCGGCCTTGATCGCCGCGTAGGCGCTGGCGGTGTCGACACCGGCCGGCTTGCCCAAGCGGACGGTCAGATCCACGACCGAGACGTTGAGCGTCGGGACGCGGAAGGCCATGCCGGTCAGCTTGCCCTTGAGCTCGGGAATGACCACGCCGACGGCCTTGGCGGCGCCGGTGGAGGACGGGATGATGTTGCCCGCAGCGGCGCGGCCGCCCCGGTAATCCTTCTTGCCACCCGGACCGTCAACGGTCTTCTGGGTCGCGGTGGTCGCATGCACGGTGGTCATCAGACCTTCGGCGATGCCCCAGTTGTCGTTGATCACCTTGGCGATGGGCGCCAGGCAATTGGTCGTGCAGGAGGCGTTGGAGACGTACTGCTCGCCCTTGTAGGTCTGGTGATTGACGCCCATGACGAACATCGGGGTGTCGTCCTTGGAGGGGGCGGAGAAGACGACGCGCTTGGCGCCGGCCTTGATGTGACCTTCCGCGCGGGCCTTCTCGAGGAAGAAGCCGGTGGATTCGCAGATGTACTCGGCGCCGACATCGCCCCACTTGAGGTTCGCCGGATCCTTCTCGGCGGTCAGGCGGATGTTCTTGCCGTTGACCACGAGGCAGCCGTTGCCGGCCTCGACGGTGCCCTTGAACGCGCCGTGCACGCTGTCGAACTTCAGCATGTACGCGAGCTGGGCGGAGTCGAAGAGATCGTTGATGCCCACAATCTCGATGTTCGGGTTCTCAGACGCCGCGCGGAACACCAAGCGCCCGATGCGGCCGAAACCATTAATGCCAACCTTGATCGCCATGTTTATTTCCTTTCTTAGAAGTTTGTGGCGTAAAGCCCGACCCTTTCAGCGGTCGCGGCGCGCGGAAGTTAGCGAAAAGTGCCGGTCGCGTCAACCCTTTCTACAGTGCTTTTCGCAAGCCTTGGGGATAGCACTAATCAAGGTTTTCCAGCACGGATTCGTTGGGCCCCTGTCCCGCCCGGTTGCCCTCCGGCGGCGGCGGGGTCGCCTCGCCCCCCGCGCCACGTTCAGCCCCCTGACCGGGTCCTTCGGAAAATCTGCGCTGCACACTTGACGCGGAGGGGGCCGGCCGCTATTGTGCGCGCCTCAAAACCACAGGAGCAGGAACCATGGGCATCAATTACGGCTTGAGCGAACAGCAGATCGAAATCCGCAATGTGATGCGGGAGTTTTCAAAGGAACGCGTCATTCCTGCCCGTGCCGAACTCGACGAAAAAGAGGAATTCCCCCACGCCTTGCTGCAGGAACTCGGCAAGATGGACATGATGGGCCTCTACATCCCGTCGGAACTCAGCGGCTTCGGCGGCGGCTCGCTGGACTTCTGTCTCGCCATCGAGGAGCTGAGCCGCATCTGCATCGGCGTCAGCGTATCCTACGCCGCCAACGCGCTCGGCAGCTACCCGATCCTCCTGTTCGGGACCGACGCCCAGCTCAAGAAGTACATGCCCCCGATCGCCAAGGGCGAGAAGTATTGCGCGTTCGGCCTGACGGAGGCCAATGCCGGCTCCGACGCCGGCGGCATCCAGACCACCGCCGTCCTCAAGGGCGACAAGTACATCCTTAACGGCACCAAGCAGTGGATCACCAACGGCGGTGAAGCCGACACCTATACCGTCATCGCCATGACCGACAAGAACAAGGGCGCGCGCGGCGCGTCAGCATTCATCGTCGAAAAGGGCTACCAGGGCTTCAGCTTCGGCAAGAAGGAAAAGAAGCTCGGCATCCGCTGCAGCTCGACGCGCGAACTGGTCTTCCAGGACTGCGAAGTGCCCAAGGAGAACATCCTCGGCCGCGAAGGCATGGGCTTCATCGTCGCCATGAAGACGCTCGACACCTCGCGGCCCGGCATCGCCGCGCAGGGCGTCGGCCTGGCGCAGGGCGCGCTCGACGAAGCGGTGAGCTATGCCCGCACCCGCGAGCAGTTCGGCAAGCCGATCATCGCCAACCAGGCGATCCAGCACATGCTGGCCAACATGGCCACCAAGACCGAGGCCGCGCGCACGCTGACCTATGCCGCCGCCCGCACGATCGATTCCGACGAAAAGGATGTCTCCAAGATCTCCGCCATGTGCAAGCTCTTCGCCACCGACGTGGCCATGGAAGTGACCACCGACGCCGTCCAGATCCTCGGCGGCTATGGCTACATGCGCGAATATCCCGTCGAGAAGATGATGCGCGACGCGAAGATCCTCCAGATTTACGAAGGCACCAACCAGATCCAGCGCAACGTCATCGGCGCCGCCCTGATCAAAGAGTATGCCTCGATGAAATGAAGCATGGAGGATGGTTGATGGTGTATGGTTTCATTCGCCCTTAACCGTTCCCCATTAAACGTCCACCATCTTCCCTCAACCATCACTCCGAGGTGTCCATGCACATCGTTGTTTGCATCAAGCAGGTCCCGAGCAGCATCGCGGTGAAAATCGACCCGGCGACCCAGGCGCTGACCTGCACGGGCAGCGAGTTCCTGATCAACCCCTTCGACGAGCACGCGCTCGAAGCCGCGCTTGCGCTCAAGGACAGCGCCGGCGCCAAGGTGACCGTCCTGACGGTCGGCTCCGCGCAGGCCGCCGATGCGCTGCGCGAAACGCTCGGCCGCGGCGCCGACGCCGCGCAGCTCATCAGCGACCCGGCCTTCGCGGGCTGCGATGCGTGGGCGACGAGCAAGATCCTCGCCACCGCCATCCAGCAGCTCGGCGGCGTGGACCTCGTCCTCTGCGGCAAGCAGACCTTCGATGGCGATACGGCGCAGGTCGGGCCCGGCCTGGCCGAGTTTCTCGGCTGGTCCTGCGTCGCCTTCGTCCGAAAGATCACGCTGGAAGGCGCCACCCTGCAGCTCGAGCGCATGTTCGAGGAAGGCTACGAGAAAATCGCCCTCCCCCTGCCCGCCGTCCTGACGGTCGGCAAGGAAATCAACACCCCGCGCATGGCCTCGCTCAAGGGCCGCATGGCGGCGAAGAAGGCCCAGCTCGCGCCCGTCACCGCCGCCGCGCTCGGCCTCGCGCCCGAGGCCATCGGCGCGCAGAGCGCCCGTACGCGGCTCGCCAAGATGGCACCCGTGCCGCGCAAGACCGGCGGCATCAAGGTGGACGGCGCCGACGCCGCCGCCGCGGCCAAGCTCGTCGTTGAAAAACTCCGCGAGATGAAGCTGGTCTGAGTCGGTTCCCATTCCGCAAATCTTCAATCGTAAATCTTAAATCATCAATTGAACCAAAGAGTGCGAGGCATCAATGATTGACAAAGCAAGCTGTTCCGGTGTCTGGATCTTTGCCGAGCAACGCAACGGCGCGCTCCAGGGCGTGACCTTTGAACTGCTGGCCAAGGGCCGCGAGCTGGCCGACAAGCGTGGCGCAAAACTCGCCGCCGTCCTCTTCGGGCAGGGCCTCAAGGACCAATGCGCCGACCTCTTCGCGCACGGCGCTGACGTGGTTTATTATGCCGACGCCCCCGCGCTCGCGACCTTCAACAGCGACGCCTACACCACACAGCTCGCCGCGCTCGTGCAGCAGTACAAGCCGGAGATCCTGCTCGGCGGCAGCACCATCGCCGTCCGTTCCTTCTTCCCGCGCGTCGCCGTCCGCGTGGACACCGGCCTCGCCTCCGACTGCGTCGGCCTCGACGTGGACGCCGCCGGCGTCTTGCAGGCCGTCCGGCCGGCCTACGCCGGCAATGTCCTCGCGACCATCGTCTGCCCCGAACACCGTCCGCAGATGGCCTCCGTCCGTGCCGCGGCGTTCAAGAAGGGCGCCCCCACCTCCGGCCGGACCGGCGAGCTGGTCGAAGTCCCCGCCGCCGTCGGCGAGGTCCGGATCCAGATTCTCGAAACCGTCCGCGACGCGAGCAACCAGGTCAGCCTCGCCGATGCCGACGTCATCGTCGCCGGCGGCCGCGGCATAGGCGGACCGGCCCAGTTCGGCTTCATCCAGGACCTGGCCGCGGAGTTCAAGGGCGCGGTCGGCGCCTCGCGTGCCGCCGTGGATGCCGGCTGGATTTCGGCGTTCCATCAGGTCGGCCAGACCGGCAAGACCGTCAAGCCGAAGCTCTACATCGCCTGCGGCATCAGCGGCGCGATCCAGCACCTCGCCGGCATGGGCGCCTCCGACTTCATCATCGCGATCAACAAGGACGCCGCCGCGCCGATCTTCGACATCGCCGATATCGGCATCGTCGGCGATCTCTTCGCGATCGTTCCCGCGTTGACCCAGGCCCTCAAGAGCCGCTAAGTCGACTCCGACACGACACGTTCCTGCAGCGCGTTTCCGCGCGTCCTATGGCTGCCCTCCGCAATACCGGGAAAGTTCCTGGCGGTCGCTTCCACGTGGCGTGTACGCCATAATTCCCGTCGATAAAGTTGCACAATAGTTCAGCTGGTGTAGGTTGCCCCACTTTGTTCAGGGGCTAACAGACAACAGGTTGAACCATGGATGAGCAGAAATCGGCGCAGTTGTATGCGGGCAATTTCCAAATTCTGGAGTCTCTGTATGACTCCTATCTCGCCAACCCGGCCAGCGTAAGCCAGGAGTGGCGCGATTACTTCGCCACCTTCCCGGTCAACCAGGCCGTTCCCGAGCATGTCAGCCGCGAGGCGATCATGCAGTTTTACCGCGAACGCGCCCGCACCTGCGCCACCAGCGGGTCCAACTGCGGCGGGGAAACCTGCCTGCAGGTCGGACGCAAACAATCCGCTGTCCTCCGCCTGATCCATGCCTATCGCCTTCTGGGCCACCACCGTGCCGAGGTGGACCCCATCAACCTGCGTGCCAAACCTACCGTCCCCGATCTCGACCCCGAGTTCCACGGGCTGGACAGCAGCGATCTGGATACGGTCTTCAACACCGGCGGTCTGGGCGGCATGACGGAGATGAAGCTGCGCGATATCGTCGCGCTGCTCAGGGCCACCTACACGGGCCCGATGGGCTTCGAGTTCATGCACATCTCGAACCTGGAAGAAAACCGCTGGCTGCAGCAGCGCATCGAGCAGGCGCAGGGCCATCCGGCGTTCAGCGCCGAGGCCAAGCTCCGCCTGCTCGAACGCATCACCGCGGCCGAAGGGCTGGAAGTTTACCTGCACAGCAAGTACGTGGGGCAAAAACGTTTTTCGCTTGAGGGTGGCGAGACCCTCATCACGGCGCTGGATCAGGCCATCCAGCGGGCGGGCGAACAGGATGTGCGCGAAATTGTGATCGGCATGGCCCACCGGGGCCGCCTGAATGTGCTGGTCAATGTCCTGGGCAAGGCGGCCGCCGATCTCTTCCTTGAATTTGAAGGCAAGCAGGAGCGCCGCGGCAATGCGACCGGGGACGTGAAGTACCATCAGGGCTTCTCCTCCGACATCGCCACCCCCGGCGGCATCGTCCACCTCGCACTGGGCTTCAACCCGTCCCACCTGGAGATCATCGACCCCGTCACCTGCGGCTCCGTGCGCGCCCGGCAGGACCGGCGGGGCGACCAGGAACGCAAGCAGGTGATGGCCATCCTGGTGCATGGGGATTCCTCCTTTGCCGGCCAGGGGGTGGTGTACGAAACCCTGAACCTCTCCCAAACCCGCGGCTATGGCACGGGCGGCACCCTCCATCTCGTCGTGAACAACCGCATCGGCTTCACCACCAGCCACCCGCTGGACGTGTCCTCAACCCTGTACTGCACGGACGTGGGCAAGGTGATTCAGGCTCCCATTTTCCACGTCAATGGCGACGATCCCGAGGCCGTGGCCTTCACCACCCAACTCGCCGTGGATTTCCGCCATACCTTCAAGCGCGATGTGATCGTCGATGTGGTCTGTTACCGGAGGCACGGCCACAACGAGGCGGACGAGCCGGCGGCGACCCAGCCCATGATGTACCGGAAAATCCGCCAGCATCCGACCACGCGCCACATGTATGCGGAGGCGCTCGTCCGGCAGGGCGTCCTCTCGGCCGGCGACGACGAAGCCATGGTCCAGGATTACCACAAGGCGCTGGAGGCGGGCCGCCAGGTGGCCGTCGGCCCCGTGTGCGAACTGGAAAATATCTTCCGCGTGGACTGGAAGCGCTACCGCGCGGCCCGGTGGGACGAAGAGACCGCCACCGCGCTGTCCGCACCCGAGGTGCTCCGGCTCGGCACGCTCGCCACGACCATCCCCGAGGGCTTTGAGCTGCATCCCCGCGTCGCCAAGATCGTGGAGGACCGCAAGCTCATGGCCGCCGGGGCGCTGCCCATCGACTGGGGCTTTGCGGAAACGATCGCGTACGGCTCCCTGCTCGAAAACGGGTTCGCCATCCGGATCACCGGCCAGGACAGCGGGCGCGGCACCTTCTTCCACCGCCATGCGGTGTTTCATGACCAAGGCACCGGTGATGAATACATACCGCTGCAACACCTCTCCCCCGGCCAGGCACGCTTCGCCGTCATCAATTCCATTTTATCCGAGGAAGCGGCGCTGGGCTTTGAATATGGGTACAGCGCGGCGTCACCCCACATCCTGACCATCTGGGAGGGCCAGTTCGGCGATTTCGTCAACGGTGCCCAGGTCGTCATCGACCAGTTCATCGCGGCCGCCGAGCAGAAATGGGGCCTGCTGACCGGGCTGACGCTCCTGCTGCCGCACGGCTGGGAGGGGCAAGGCCCGGAGCACACCTCCGGCAGGCTGGAGCGCTTTCTCCAGCTCTGTGCGCAGGAGAACATCCAGGTGTGTTACCCCTCCACGCCCTCGCAAATCTTCCACATGCTCCGGCGGCAGATGCTGCGGCCCTATCGCAAACCGCTGGTGGTCATGACCCCGAAAAGCATGCTGCGGCAAAAAATTTCGTTCTCCCCTCTCGCCGAGATCACCGACGGGAAATTCCAGGAGGTCATTGGGGAGGTGGATCCCCTGCGGCCGGAACAGACCCGGCGCGTCGTCCTGTGTTCAGGCAAGGTCTATTACGACCTGCTGGAAGCCCGCCGCGAACGCAAGCTGGAAGACATTGCCATCCTGCGCATCGAGCAGATGTACCCCTTCCCGTCCGCGGCGTTGAGCGCCGCCTTGCAGCCCTACCGTCACGTTCGCGATTTCGTCTGGTGCCAGGAGGAGCCGCAGAACCAGGGCGCGTGGTACATCATCCAACACGCCATCCGCACCTGCCTCCCGGGCAACGCCCTGTTCAACTTCGCCGGCCGGATGCCCATGGCCGCGCCCTCTGAAGGGTCGCATAATCAGCATGTCGCCTCCCAGAAGAAGCTGGTGGACGATGCGCTCAGCGTGCCCGCCTTTGCCGGAGAAACAACCCTGACCTTGCAGCCGCAGTTGGTCGCCACCGCAGGAGTATACGCATCATGATCAAAGCTGTTGTGGTTCCCGCACTACCCGAATCCGTCCAGGAAGGCGTCATCATGGCCTGGCGCAAGAAGACGGGCGACGCCGTCACAGCCGGGGAAGTCCTGCTCGATTTGGAAACCGACAAGATTGTCCTGGAAGTCACCGCCCCCGCGGACGGCGTCCTCTCCGCCGTGCTGCACCACGCGGGCGAAGCCGTGAAGGGCGGCGAGGTGCTCGGCCATCTGGAGTGCGCCACCCGGGCGGACCGTCCGCCCCCGCCCGCCACCCAACCGGCGGCGCTGGTGGCACCCCTGAAACCGGTGGAGCGCCCGCCCGTACCGACAGCAGCGCCGGCACCGGTTGCGGCCCCGGTGCCCCCGGTCCCCTCCCCCGTCACCCCTGGCCTGCCCCCCTCGGTCCGCAGCCTGCTGGCCGAGCATCAGCTGAACCCGGCCGCGATCATCGGTACCGGGCCCGGCGGACGGCTTACCCCGCCGGACGTGCTGCGCTATCTGGAGAATTCGCCGAAGGCGGCCCTCAAGCTGGGTGATGCGGCGCCGGAACTCGTGCCCGCTGCATCGCGCACCGTGCCGCCCGCCCGGCAACCGGAACAACGGACGCCGATGACGCCGCTGCGGACCCGCATTGCCAAGCGCCTGGTGGAAGCCCAGCACAATGCCGCCTTGCTGACCACCTTCAACGAGATCAACATGCAGGCCGTCAAGGAGCTGCGGGCCAAATACAAGGACAGCTTCGAAAAGCAGCATGGCGTCAAGCTGGGCTACGTCTCGTTCTTCGTCAAAGCCTGCCTGGAGGGCTTGAAGAAGTTTCCCATCCTGAACGCCTCCGTGGATGGCGACGACATCGTGCATCACGGGTATTTCAACATCGGCGTGGCCGTCGGCACGGCGCGCGGGCTGGTGGTCCCCGTTCTGCGGAATGTCGACACGATGACCCTCGCGCAGATCGAAGTGGCCATCGGCGATGTGGCCAAACGGGCGGAAACGGGCGCGCTCCGGCTGGAAGATTTGCAGGGCGGCACCTTCACCATTTCCAACGGCGGCGTGTTCGGCTCGCTGTTCTCCACGCCGATCGTGAACCCGCCGCAGAGCGCCATCCTGGGCATGCACCGGGTCGAAGATCGCCCCGTCGCCGAAAACGGCCAGGTGGTCATCCGTCCGATGATGTATGCGGCGCTCACCTACGACCATCGCATCATCGATGGCCGCGAGGCGGTGCAGTTCCTGGTGACGGTCAAGCAGAGCATCGAGGATCCGGCCAAGATGTTGCTGGATTGAAGCGGGTTGCCGGGATCGGGCGAGTACACTTTCAGCGCCGGGTTACTGTGCCAGCGCCTTGAGCAGGGGCGGCAGCAAACAACCGAGCAACAGCAGCGCCACCGCCGGGCGGATCAGATTGACGGGTTTCAAGTTGCCGGCCCTGAGAGCTGCGGCCAGGTGGTTGGCCGCCGAGAGGGTGAAGAACAGCAGCATCGCCGTGACGATGGTGGCGTCGGCATAGCGGCCCCAATTCAGCAGGTAAACCAGCAACGCCGTCAGGGCCGTGGCCGCATTGGCCAGGCCCGATTGAATTTGATATGCCCGGTCAGGCGCATAGCCGATCTTCGCGGAGGCCGCAGCGCCCAGCAGCAAAGACTCCACGGCGACAGTACCAGACATCAATACGACCACCCAAGGGCCCATGAGGTGAAAGCGCGCGGCTGCGTCCTGGCCAAAATAATAGGCGCAAAAAACAACCACGCCGATGCCGGCGGGCCGCAACCACTCCATCAGCGAAGACAACGTCTGCTTGGTCATGCTTCCGCCCAGCTTCGGTTCAGCTCGTCCTTCATTTCCTTGGCCCAAGCGGCCTGCGCGCAGGTATCCGCAGGGCGGGCGGGCTCGCGCCAGTGCGCCGAGGAGCGCGCCGCCAGTCCTTTGCTGTAGGACAGCACCAGAATCCCCACGTTGTTGTCCGCGGCGTTGTGCGTGAAGAACGGGACAGTAGAACGCCACGTTGATACGCAGCCGTCAGCGCGTCCACACCGCAGGATTGGTCGGCGAAAACGGTGTGATCTGGGCGGTGCCATACATCGATGCCTTGAAGCCCGGCTCGATCCAAGAGGCGTTGATCCACGCCGTGGCATCCGAGGACTCCATATAGCCCGCGATGTGCACCGGCGTGCCCGCGCCCGTCGTCCCATCCAGTTGGATCATGCCGCCATAGGCATAGGCGATGCTGAACGTGCCCCTGAAAACGTTGCCAGCGTTGTCCACCGCTTCCAGCACGTCGCGCGATTGCGTGATCTTGAACAGCGTCACCGGGGTGCCGCTGTTGGTGCTCACCATGGCGCCACCCAGCGGATTCGCATAGCTCCCGGAAAAACTGCCGTCCAATTGGTTCGAAGGATCGTCCGCGGCCCCGCCGCAACCCGGCAGCCACGCCACCGCAAGCAGCCCCGCGGCCAACAGCGGCAACCCGCACAAACCCAGCGAAGTTTTCATGGCATCTTTATTCATATACGTGCCGCGCAGGTTAGGTTGCCAGCGCTTGCGGGTCAAGGGAGAAGAAGCCCTGTTTCATCCTCAGTCTTCGTCGCGGGTGGCGGTGATCGCCCACTCGGGATAGGGCGCATCGCCGCGCATGGCGCGCCAGAGGATGCGATTGAGAGCATCCTCGGGGGCCCGGTCGGGAGCGGAGAAATCCATCCGCGCCGAGGCGAGCATGTCGCGGTAGCGCTGCGGACCCAACTCGGCCTTGGTGCTGCCGTTCACCTGGTCCAGCGGCACCTGGTTCGGCACGGCAACGAACGGCGTGAGGTCGGGCGTGTCGGTAAAGCAGTCGCTCATGGGCACGGCGCTGGCGTCGAACTGGTTCATCGGGGGCAGACCGAGGATCTGTTCCATCGTGCGCAGGAGGCTGGTCGTGTTGTACTGCGTGCTGATGACGGCGTGGCGCCTGACGTGAGGGCCAGCTACGTAGGCGGTGGTGCGATAACCGGTGACGTGGTCGTAGCCATTCTGCGGGTCATCCTCGATCGCGAAGACCGCGGTCTCCGGCCAGAAGCGCGAGTGGCTCAGGCCCTCGATCACGCGGCCGACGGCCAGGTCGTTATCGGCGACCATGGCGGCAGGCGACGGACCGCTCCCTTTCGTCCCGCTGGTGTGATCGCGTGGCAGGTAGAGGATGACAAGTTGCGGGAACTCACCGCGCGCCTCGAACTCCTTCAGTTCGCTCAGGAAAAAATCGGCGCGAAACTGGTCGGGCACATCCATCGTCCAGCCGACCGTGTTGGTCGGCGAAACGGCGCGCAGGGTTTCGATGCCGGGAGTGCAGGTGAAGGCGATGGCGTCGCTCCGGGTGCGCCAGACCTCATAGCAGTCGCGGGCGCTGGGCTTGCGCTTCTGGGTGGCATCGCGCCACTCGACATTCGCGCTCATAAACTCGCCGTAGTTGCGGAAGCTGAGGTGGTGTCGCAGGGCATTGTCCCAGATGAAGCCGCTGGGCGCGTAGGCCAACGCATCGGTATCCTTGAGCGTGCAGCCGTCCGGGTAGGAACGCGGCCAGCCGCAGAAGGATTTCTCCAGGTAGTCGGAGCCGAAGGCGGTCATGCTCCACTGGTGGCCGTCGGCGCTGAGGATGCCGGCGCAGCAGGTGTTGTCGAGCAGCGCGAACTCGCGGACCAGCTTGTGCTGGTTCGGGGTAATCCGCTCGCCAAAGGTGCAGAGCTGCGCGTTGCCATTGCCCTCGGCCACATCGCCGAGGATCTGGTCGTAGGTGCGGTTTTCCTTGATGATGTAGACGACGTGCTTGATCAGGCTCGGCTCGCCGATGCGCTCCGGGATGGCGCGCGGCGGCTGGCCGGGCCGCGGCGGCAGCAGCGCGGCGGCGATGCGCGGCGCGCGCAGGTTGTCCCAGACGGTCTGCGAGAGGCGCGGCAGTTCGGCCGGCGCCGGCAGCGGCACGAGCGAGACCGTGCCTTGGAATTGCCGGGAGTTGAAGCCCTCCGGTTTGGGTGCCTCGGCGATACTCTTGAGGTTCGCCACGCAGAGCTGTTTGCGAACCGCATCGAAGCACACCGCGCCGGGATACCAACCGACCGGGATCAGCCCGAGCAATTTCGACTCCTTGTCGGCCGGCTCAAAGCGGATCACGGCGACGGCGTTCTGCGTGCCGTTGGCCACGTAGAGCGTGCGGCCGTCCGGCGCGAAGGCCAGCGCGTTCGGCGAGGCGCCCAGCAGGTCGTTCGGCCGCGGCTTGGCCCAGATCGTCTCGGCGAGCGTGTCGGTCGCGGTGGCGATGACGCTCAGGTTGTCGCTCATCGCGTTCGCGCACACCACATACCGGCCATCCGGCGAAACCGCCAGCGCGCTCGCGTGCAGGCCGGTGAGGAGCTCGCTCTGCCGGCCCGTCGGCAGGTCAAGGATCGTGACGCTGCCCTCGCTGGCGATAAACCGTTCCGCGTCCACCCGGACCACCGTCCCCTTCCCCGCCGGCCCGGTCAGGTCGTCCACACCCGGCCGCCGTCCGCCCCAGTTCGAGACGTAGAGCTTGGACCCCACCGCCACCACGCCGAACGGCGCGACGCCCACCTCGTAGGTCTTGCGCACCTTGCCGGCCTCCACCTCGATCTCGAA